>JBLHLM010000001.1:0-95803 GCA_047618365.1 Candidatus Poriferisodalaceae bacterium
CGGCTTCTTCGAATCAGGCCTCGGCTGGCTTCCTTATTGGCTCGATCGACTCGACGAGCACAAGGAATCGATGGGGCACCTAGTGCCACGACTCCAACGCGAACCCACCGAGATTTGGAGCGAACAGTGTTTCGTCACCATGGAGGCCGGCGAAGGAGAAGCGTTCGCCCAGCTCGACGACATGGGTCTCGGGCACACGGTTGTGTGGGGTAGCGACTATCCCCACTACGACTGCACCTACCCGGGTGCGCTTGCCGAGCTCGACGAGAGTTTCGAACGGATCGGCCGTGCTGACCGGCGCGACCAAGTCGTGTATGACAATGCCCGTCGATACATGGGACTGAGCTAAGGAATCACATGGGAACCACGATCAACCTCAGCGCATCCGACGGCACCAACTTTTCTGCCTACAAAGCAAAGCCAGCAGGGACACCCCGCGGCGCCGTCGTGGTGATCCAAGAGATCTTCGGCGTCAACGCCCATATCCGCAGCGTTGCCGACTGCTACGCCCAGGAGGGCTACGTAGCGATCGCGCCGGCATTGTTCGACCGAACCGAAGCTGGAGTCGAATTGGACTACGACGCTGATGGGGTGGAGAAGGGCAAGACGCTCGCCTTCGCCATGTCTATGGACACAGTGATGCTCGACGTCGAGGCGGCCGTGGACGCTGCAGCGATGGGCCCCAACGGCGCACAGAAGGTCGGCATTGTCGGGTACTGCTGGGGCGGATCCATCTGCTACGTCGCCGCAGCTCGACTCCCGAAAAAGATTGCAGCGGCTTCGGGTTACTACGGCGGGCAGATCATGCCGCACCTCGAGTCCCGTCCCGAAGCGCCGCTGATCCTCCACTTTGGCGAGGAGGATCACGGCATCCCGCTCACCGACGTCGATGCCATCGCAGGAGCACATCCTCACGTGGCCGTCCACGTGTACGACGGCGCCGGTCACGGATTCAACTGTGATGCTCGCGGCGGATTCGATGAGGATGCTGCAGCAACAGCCCTCGGGCGCACCTTGGCGCACTTCGCTGAATATGTCGGCTGAGGCCAGCCTAAACAGTGTTTGCCTAAACAGTGTTTGCCTAAACAGTGTTTGCCTAAACAGTGGCAGCGGCCGTGGCGACCATTGCTGCGAGTAGCAGCGCGACTTCGAACGTCACGATGGTTCGTCCAGTGGCGATGACCCACGGTCGCCCGCTTTGGGCCTTTGGCGCAACGATGGCTCGACCCAAGAGCCATAACATGACTGCCGTTGCGACGGCAGCAATCTTGCCGTCGAGTAGACGGTCGTTGATGAGAAGTTCGTCACTCATGGAGAGTGCCGCTCCAGTGGCGATCGTGCCGAAAAGGCCAGCGATCGTGAGCTGGCCGCCATTGGCGAGCAGGGTCTGAAGCCGGACAGGGGAGCCGTTGACGAGTCGATGGGTCAAGACGAGAAGCATGCTCACCGTGCCACCGAGCCAAGCGGCGATCGCGACCAGGTGACCTGCAGCGAGGAAGGTGGGCAGCGGACCTCTATCGAGGGCGTTGCTCTGGGCAGCCAGGCTTACGAGAAGGAAAACGGCGCCGACCGCCGGAGCGATGGAGCCACGTGGATGAAAGGCCCACACATCGGGCCGGTCCAGGACCGCAGCCTGAATGGGACGTGGCAGGCGAGGCGAGCGGGCCGGACCTCCCACGGCAACCGGATCTCCGAATGAAACTGGACGGCGATTCGAACGATCAGGCGAAAGGCTGGTCGCCGTCAGAATTGGATACAGACCCGCCTTGCCGCTGATCGTCGTCATCGCCAGCGCCCCAACCGTGGCCAATACCAACGAGACCGGCTGATCAGAAATCGTGCCGGTCCAGGTTGCAGCGGAGCGAGCCGCCTCCCAGCTGAAGTCATCGCCGACGATTCGGCCGACTCGTTCTAGTGTGACTCCGACAAGGGATGCGACGGCGCAGATTCGGATCCAGCGAATGAGCCGAAGAATCTCGGAAGCGCTACCTCGCATGAACCATGCGAGGTGGGCCATCGCACCGATCGCCAGCATGCTGCCGATATTGGTCACCAACCGACCGACCTCACGAAGTCGCTCCGGCTGGGCCTCAGTGTTGATGCGGCGCGTCGCGTTGCTGAGCTGGGATTTCAGTGGGGAGTCCAACGGCGCATCAGCCGCATCTTCGACTTCGCTGTCGTCCGTTGGAGTGTTGTCCATGGCCAGTCCGCTGACCATCTGCTCTGGGGCTCTCATCCCGAGGTCGATCACGTCGAACGAAACGCTGCCGTTGGTCGTGCCCGCTTGGGCTCGGATGGACCAGTCGATGCGGTAGTTGCCGGGTTCGAGCGCAGGTTGAAAGGTCAACCTGGCAATGGACCCGGACACAGTCCGCTCGT
This sequence comes from Candidatus Poriferisodalaceae bacterium, assembly GCA_047618365.1. Taxonomy (GTDB): domain Bacteria; phylum Actinomycetota; class Acidimicrobiia; order Acidimicrobiales; family Poriferisodalaceae; genus JBLHLM01. The sequence continues at coordinate 2,380 of JBLHLM010000001.1, forward strand.
GGGCACGTCGAATCTTGCCGTTGATGTCTGGCTCGCTGGCGGTCACGGTGATGACGAGCTGGCTTGCCACCATCAACTCGCTGAACTCGAGCGTCGCCGATGTCATGGGGCCGATAGCTTCACCGCCAGCGAGCGGGACGCTGCTGCGCAACTGGTTGGTCCCGCTTGCCTGCGACGCGAAGGCTCCCGCGACGAAGAGCACTCCGATCAATGCAAGCGCGCCACGCATGACGCGAGACAGTCGAACAAGAGACATCGGTCAGTCAGTCGACCGAGCATTGGCTGGGTGTAGCGCTGTTCGGTGTAGGGCCGGCCCAGCGCTGTTTCAGGGGGCGAGAATCACAACACCGACATCGACAGCGGGCCCGCCGGCTTCGTTCCTCACGTCGAACTGGATCGCTTCAGTGCCGTCAGCAAGATTGTGTCTGCCGAGTAGCCGCACCTGGACCGTCGAGGGCATCAACACCATGGCCCCGAACCGACAACTGATTCGGCGTACTCGGCGTGGATCGCCGTCTGTGACGAGGTTCAGAACCTTCGACACGCCGAGGGCCAGGGTCGCTGTGCCGTGCAGAATAATGCCTGGGAGTCCAGCGTCCTTGGCGACTTGAGCGTCGGTGTGGATCGGGTTCCAAATGCGCGCCGATTCCGTGTAGGTGTGCGCTGCACCCTGGGCAATGGGCACGCTGACAACCTCGATGGGCGTCTCGCTCGCAGCCGGCAGCTGAGGCGCAGGGGTCGTCGGTGTCGCCGGGCGGTCGTCGCCTGTGGTGTCGACCCCGAGGTACATCCCGCCCTGTTCGGTAGTGGCGACGGGATTTCCGTGCTGGTCGACGGTTTCCAGTCGCAACGTGACGAATGCTCCAGGACGCTTCTTCTCCACGCCGACGTAGGCGAGGGAGGTCGTGAGTTCGTCGCCAGGTCGGGCGAGGCGATGGACCACTACGTCGTGAACTGCATGCACGGACTGCCGTGACTCTTGAGGAGCGATGCCCCATTTGTCTCCGGCTGATCGACTCGACACGATGACTGGCCACTCGGGGCACACCGAAAAGAGCGGATGCGCAACAACTCCCTCCGGCGAAGTGGTGTCGAAGTAGCACGGGTGCGTGTCGCCTAGCGCAGCCGCATAGGCCATTGTCCACCTGGCGTCGACCTGGTGGACCATCGATGGAACGGTGTCGCCCACCATTGCTGTTGGAACCGGCATGTCGAAAACTCCCCAACGTGTTCGTCATGCAAGAGTAGGACGAGTTCGACCACGTCTGGGCAAAGGGATTGTGATGTCTGAGTTTGCGGGGTTCTCAGCAGAAGGGCTTGACCTGCTGGCGCGACTACCAACACGAAACAAGCTCTCGTTCGACGAAAACCGCAAGACCTATCAGGCCCTTGTTCTCGAGCCGTTGAAGGCATTCACCTCAGCTCTTGGCGAGTTGCTACGAGAGCAGATCTCCCCCCGCATCGAGGTGCAACCAAAGACGAACGGCAGTATCTCGCCGATCAACAACGATCTGCGCTTCAACCCCACCGCCAGCCCGTACAAAGATCATCTGATGGTCAACTTCTGGGAAGGCGCCCCGAAGAAGACGGCTCCGACCTTGAGAGTTCGGTTCTCAGCAGCTCACTGTGGGTATGCATCTGGCGCCATGTTTGACCCGAAGTCGCTGGATCGTTGGCGATCACTTGTTGACTCCGCCCAGACGGGTGCTGTTCTCGCAGCCGCGATCGATGACATCCGAACAGCACATCCCGACGTCGACGTTGCCGGCGAAGGCCTCAAGCGAGTACCGAAGCGTTTAACCCTGAGACCGACACGTCGAAGCTGTTCTGGATGCTCGACGATGAACTCATCGCCGCCGGTGCTGCGAAAGAGGGAACGATAATGGGCACTCGCTGCCTTCGGGCGGAGGGCGAGTTCGTGGCCATGGTTTTCCACAAGACCGACCAACTCATCGTGAAGCTGCCAAGCGAGCGTGTCATCGAGCTCATCGCGGCTGGCGACGGGCTCTCGTTCGCTCCTGCCGGTCGAGTGTTCAAGGAATGGCTCGCAGTCGAGACTGTCGCTGAAGAGCTGTGGCGAGCGTTGTTAGATGAGGGACGCGACTTCATTGCCTAGGATGGCGTAGATGGCAAAGTGGTTCGGGCCCCAGGGCTTCCTCGGTGTGCTGGTCTGGCGCATGATTCGCCTCTTCGTTCGCACCGTGCTGTTCCGGCGGTTCTCTTTGCGAACAGAGGGTGTCGAGCACCTGAATATCGACGGAGCGTTCATCATGGCTCCCGTACATCGATCCAATCTCGACGGTCCTCTCGTCGGGTCGCTGAGTAAACGTTGGGTCCGATATCTCGGTAAGGAATCGCTATTCAAGAACAAGCCAGCGGCGTGGTTCATGACCGCTGTCGGATCGTTCCCAGTGCGACGTGGCGCCGCTGACCTCGACGCGATGCGGGCTGCCAAGGGCCTGCTCGACGACGGGAGCCTCATGCTGGTGTTTCCAGAGGGCACCCGCCAACAGGGAGACGCAGTTGGCGAAGTGTTCGACGGCACCGCATGGCTGGCGGGCAAGGCCCGAGTCCCGGTAGTGCCGGTCGGCATCATTGGCACCGAACATGCCATGCCGACCGGGACCAAGATCCCCAAGAAGGTTCAGGTGGCCATCGTCGTCGGCGCACCCATGGACCCTCCGGGGCAGGACGGCAGAAGAGTTACCCGGTCAGAACTCAAGGACTGGACTGAGTTGCTGGTGTCCAACATGGACGAGTTGCAGCGACGTGCCAGCGTGCTGGCTTCCGACTGATGCGACTGCATTGGATCGACACGCCTGTCGGCCGGCTGGCAACGTCACCCGCCCCTAGCGGGTCGGCGATCACCGCCGAGGTGGAGCGTATGGCGGCCGAAGGAGTCGAGGTTGTTGCCTCGTGCCTCGAGGTAGCTGAAGCCGACAGCATCGGACTGGCCAACGAAGGGTCCGAGCTAGCGGCGGTCGATATTGGATTTGTGCATCACCCCGTGCCGGACTTCGGTGTTCCTGTAGATGCTGGTGCCGCCGATGCGACGGTGCGAAAGCTGGCCGACTTGCTGCGCGCCGAAAGATCCGTCGTGGTGCACTGCCGAGGTGGCATTGGGCGTGCTTCGACGATCGCCGCCTGCGTGCTGGTTGAACTAGGTGTCGACCCTGAGGTGGCCATGGACCGGATCTCAGCGGCGCGCGGCATGCGTGTCCCCGAGACACAGGGGCAGCGGATGTGGGTCCTCGGATATTCGGCCCGCCAGCCGAACTAGGCAGCCGGTCTGGGAGATCAGGTAACGCCGAGGCTTTCCGCCAAGGCCACGATCTTTCTGGCTTGAGTCAGATGTGGCACGTCGACCATCTGTCCCTTGAAGCTGAACGCCATTCGACCCGCTGCAGCGTTTTCCTCAAACAAGGCGAGTAACTCGCGGGCTTCGGCGACCTCGGCGTCGGAGGGCGTAAACGCTTCGTTGACGATGTCGATCTGGCTGGGGTGAATGGTGATCTTTCCGGTAAAGCCCATCGCTGCGCTGGCGAGGCTTTCGGCACGAAGGCCTTCTGGGTCGCGAAAATCGACAAAGACTGTGTCGAGCGGCTGAACTTCCCAAGCGGTCGCGCCAAGGAGACACATCACCCTGGCGTAGGCGAACACGTCGAGGTACGAGCCGTCATCGTTGCGATTGCGCTTTGCGCCCAGCGCTGCGGCGAGATCTTCGGCACCCCACGTCAGGGCATCCACTCGCGGATGGTCAGCGAGGGTGGCGATGTTCAGCAGGCCCTGCGGTGTTTCGGTTCCGAGGACCAGCAGCTTGACGCTGTTCAGCTCGTGGCCGTGTTCGGTTTCGAGGCGGGTCAAGATTCCGCTGATCCGTTCGATCTCACCCCGATTGTTGATCTTCGGAACGAGATAGGAGTCCGGTGGATGGACCATGGTTTCTTCCAGGTCGGCGATGCCCCAAGGTGTGTCGAGTGGGTTCATTCTCACCACCCGCTCTTGGCGCCCGAAGTCGACGTCGCGTAGCCACGCGGCCACCGTGGTTCGAGCCGAGTCCTTGTTGTCTGGAGTGACCGCATCCTCGAGGTCGAGGATCAGCGCGTCGGCCTCAGTGGCTAGGGACTTGTCGAGCATCTTTTCGTTCGCCCCAGGGACGAAGTGAGCAGCTCGGCGGATGGTGGTCATGTTCGCTCCCAGAGAATTGGCACGATTGGTCCGACTCGTTCTTCTATCGCAGCTGCGCCGTCGAGGCAGAGATCTTCACGGAACCGGGGACCAGCGATCTGAACCCCGATCGGTCCGTCGCCAGCCATACCGGTCGGAACAGCAGCCGCTGGCAAGCCCAAGTAGTTCATCACGATGAGCATCGTTTGGGTCGGGAAGATCTCCAATAGCCTCTCCTCGCTAAAAACGTCGTCGCCAGGGGTGAACGGCAACTCCTGCGAGACTGGCGACAAAACGAGGGGATGTTCGGTCATGAACATCGACCACGCTCTGAGATGCGCCGATCGTTCGGCGAGAGCGCTGACGTAGCCAGCCATGTCGAGCTGATCGAAGGCATTCATCTGCCAGTCGAGGGCATTCATCAGGTCGGTGCTGCCGATCTGACGCATGAAGTCGATGCCCGTGCGGGTCTCTGCCCAGAGCAGCTGAGCCCAACGTTCGACCATGAGGTCGATGTTCGGCGGATCGATGTGTTCAACGATGTAGCCCGCATCGGCGAGATGTGCGGCTGCTTGATCGACTGCCGCTTTCACCTCAGGTGCTGGTGGCGTGCCGACAGGACCGTAGGTGACAGCGACCTTGATCGGGCCGGTGACGCGTGGTCCGGTGACTGGCAGCGGAACATGCCAGGGATCGTGAGGGTCGGGCTGAGCCATGACCGTAAGCCCAAGTCGCGCGTCTCGTACGTTTCGGGCGATTGGTCCTTGGGTCGACATGACTTGTAGCGACATCGTCCGCTCGACTGGCGCAGTGCTGTTCCAGGACGGCACGCGACCGAGGGTCGGACGAATGGTCGTAAGCCCGCAGCAGTAAGCGGGGTACCGAAGTGATCCGCCGAGGTCGTTGCCGTGGGCGATGGCGCCGATGCCTAGTGCAAGCGAGGAGGCTGCGCCGCCGCTGGAACCGCCGGGGGTTCGCTCCGATGTCCACGGATTCTTTGTTTCGCCGCGCAGAGGATTGTCGGTGTGCCAGCGGTAGCTGAATTCGGGTGTGTTGGTGCGTCCGACGATGATTGCGCCGGCGTTGAGCATGTGGTTCACCAACGGCGAATTTTCGACAGCGAGGGTGTCGGCGAGGACAGGAAGGCCGTTCGGTGTCGGCTGCCCGGCGACGTCAATGTTTTCCTTGATGGTGATGGGAACGCCGTGCAACGGACCGGTCGGCGCACCCGAAGCCTGCCGAACGTCGGCAGCGATCGCAGCGGCGCGCGCCTCGTCAGAAACGTCGAACGTCACTGCGTTGACGCCGGGATTGACAGCATCGAGGCGCGCTAGGTGAGCATCGACTACCTCGACAGCACTGACCTCACCAGCTTTGACCCGCAACGCTGTGGTGGTGGCGTCCCATTTCCAGATGTCGCTCATGTCTGTGTCCCCAAATCAGAGCTGCGGTTCAGCCGGCGGGCCTAGCGTTCGCTCGCCAACAATGGTCCGCCGTACTGTCGCCCACGTCAGCGCCCAAGCGTAATGCCATAACCGAATTGGGGCGTCGGGCGGTGACGCGCTCGAGAGCCCGCGAACCGGAGATTCGGTTTCCCCATCGTGAGCGTCGCTTCGCTTACCGAGTTGTTCGTACCTGACAACTCGCCATAGTCGAGTTGGGTTTCGAGGGAACAGGCAGCCTTGGTCGCGAATGGCAAGTGCGTGGCGTTGTGAAGGCGACACAACTGCTGTGGATCGTCCGAGGTTGAGCGGGTTCCCGTTCGGATCAACGACGAGACGGCGGATGGAGGCGTCGCAGGTCAAATGATCAGCAAGATGGGTCGGGAGGGGGCCGCCGGCGAGCAACTCCAGCGGGGCTGGTACTACCGAGGAAGCTGGCGGCGAGACAGCCGGAGAGCACGGCTTCACCAAACAGGGTGGAGATGAACGACAGTGAGCCTGCGGTGCGTGGCGCCGATGGTTCACTTAAGTGTTCGTCTGCGAGCGACGCGAAGTGGCGGCAACCTTGGGTGTAAACATCTACTTGAGTGCCGGGTGCGGCTTTGACGAGGAGGTCGCCGTATTGGTCGAAGGTTTCCTGTCGACGTTCTGTAGCTACCTCGGCGAGTGCGTCGAGATGCCCGATGCTTGTTTCACCCGCCGAGTGGCCCGACCAGCTTCGAGGGCAGTGTCGTTGGATGCGTCTGCGTCCTCTCGATTGAATCCCGCCCCGTTCGTCATGACACGAATTTACGGCGGGGGTGGGACACCGAAAACGAGCGATCGTCAGGCCATCAACAAGCGGGCCCGTCGCTTGGGGCGTTGACGAGCTAGCGAACCTGAAGCAGATCGACGATGAACACGAGTGGGGTGTTCGGCTGGATGACCGGGCCCGAACCTGTCTCGCCGTAGGCGAGGTCGGACGGGATCACCAGTATTCGGCGGCCACCGGCTTGCATGCCGACGATGCCTTCGTCCCAGCCTTGGATGACTCGTCCCTGTCCGATGGGGGTGGTGAACGGCTGTCCACGATCCCAGGAGGTATCGAAGATCGTGCCGTCGAGGAGGCTGCCCATGTAGTGAACGGTGACTGTTTGGCCGGACTCGACCATGGGGCCAGAACCAACAGTGATGTCGGTGATCTCGAGACCGTCGGGTGCTGCTACATCTGTCGGTGGCTCAGGTCGCTCCAGGTCGAAGACTTTGACCATGTCGATGACGAAGATGAGGGTTGCGTCAGCGGGAATGGCAGCGCCAGCGCCAGAAGCGCCGTAGCCGAGACTGGGCGGGATAACGACGACTCGACGGCCACCCTCAGCCATGCCGACCAGGCCCTGATCGAAGCCGGGAATCACCGCACCCGTGCCGACCGGCACCATAAACGTCGCGTCCCGGTCCCAGCTGTTGTCGAATTCGGTTCCGTCGGTCAAGAGGCCGACATAATGGATTTCGGCGAGGTCACCTTGGGCAGCGGCGAGTCCCGTCCCGACCGTCGTGTCGCTCAGGATCAGATCAGCTGGCTCGCCTGGTTCGGTGATGGTGACCGTTGGTTTGCCAGCATCGTCCGAAGCAGTGACCGGTGCCGAGGCTGCGTCAGTGAGCGTGCCCTGGGGCGAACCCTCGGATGCTTCGGTGGTGGGTGCCGCTGCTGTTGTTTCCACAGACTGGCTGGTGTAGTTGGACCCGGCCTCGACGGTCTCGTCGCCGTCGGAGTTCGACGAACAGGCAGCGATGAACAGAACAAGGGAGGTTGCTAGAAGCAGGACTCGACGCATTCCGGGCAGAGTACGGGTCGTCCTACCTCTGGCGACGTCGCCTTGGTCAGAAGTTGGACTCGCCGGCCTCAATCGCCCAGTCGCCCAGTCGCTCAGCGCCTCGAGCTTGTCCTGGTCGATTGCGTTGAGGAGCTCGATCTGGGCGTCGTTCATTGTTCCCATCGGCGACACGTACCAGAGACCGTCGTTCTCGACTGTCTTGATGCCGACCTCGGGCGTCCGGCTGAAGATGTTGAGATCTGGAGCGTCGACGCCGATCGCGTCTCGCATGAGCTCGTCGATTTCGTCGGTGCAGATGCTCTGGGTTTCGCTGTCGCTTTCACTGCTCACCACCAGGATGAAACACTCGGCTTCGTAGGTCACGTCTATGCGGCCGTCGGCCATGACGAGCTCGGCGGTGGCGACGCCATCGATGTAGTCGACTGACGCCGTGACCTAGTCGCTGGTGAGGTTGATGCGACCGCCGTGGATGGTGACCATCGGGCCGCCTCGGTGCTCTTTCGATTCGAGCCCGATTCGGGCGAGCCCGATCTCGACGCCGGATCCAGCGAGTTCGGCTTCGGCGAACGCCGCTTCAGCATCAGCGATGAACAACGGCGCGTAGTCCTGAAGGGCTTCAGCCTCGTCCGGCGACAGCAACTCGAGCATGCGGCGAATGTCGAACCTCAGCCCGCTCTGGATCGTCTCCTCGACTGCTGCTTCTGCGGATTCAGCCCCACGAGCCTGGATTCGGTCGTTGAGGTCGGGAAGGGGGTAGCCGGCCTGCGTTCGGGCAGCTTCGGCAACGGTGTACCAGAGGCTGACGAACCAACGTCCGCCGCGCTCCACCACGATGATGCCTTCTTCGACGTTGCCGTCCTCAGTGGCGTTCCCGGTCTCAACGACCGGCTCGGGGTCGAGGGTGCCAGCTGGCAAACGGTCTAGGACCAGGCGGCCCAACGGAGCATCGGTCGCGGTGATGACTACCGTGGTGGTGCCGCCGGTGATCGACACCATCGTCATGTCGTCCCTGATTGGGGAAGCGGCGTAGGTCATGTTTTCGAACTCGAGATCGATGCCCGGGATCGCTGACAACTCCCTGTCGAGGTCGAGCACTTCGAGGCGCTGTAACTCACCGATCATGTCCATCACCGGTTCGATCATCGTCTCTCGCTCGGACGGCAAGAGCAGCTCTGCGGCTGAGATCATGTCCTCGTTGCCGATCGCCGCGATCATTTCGTCGACGGCTTCTTCAGGGCTTGAGGCTCCGCCACTGGCGGTGGCGCTGCCTCCTAGAGCGAAGCCGGCGGCGATGGCAGCGACGAGCAGGGCAATCAGCCCGACACCGAGGAGCAAGCGACTCTTCGATCCTCCTGTTGATGTTGAGGCGGGCCTCCAGCGGCGACCTGGCGACGCCGATCGTAGAGACAATAGCGACGGCTGCTGGCACGAGACACGTTGATGCTGCCAGTCGCTCGCGGCCAACGGATGCCAGCACCCACGCCGAGGCCGTCAGCACCGGGATGATGAGGAAACCAATCAACATCCAGTCGACAATCGCTGAGTCGCCGACGCCGAGTCGACGTGCGCTCATGGCCCAGGGGAGGAAAAGGTTCGCTGTAAGGGCCACTGACAAGGCAACGGCGACCCACACCCTTGTCGAAACTTTGGTTTCTGTTGTCCGGGCCATCACCTCTTCCAAAGTAGAGAGAGTCTCGACCAGTCGGCCGTCAAGTGTTGCGCCCCACTTCGTAGCCGGCATTCGACAGCTGCTTCACGACACTGTCGGCGTGGTCTCGGTCTCTGGTTTCGATCGCAACCTCGAGCACAGCTCCCTTGGCATCGAGGCCGCTCCACATCCGTTGGTGAATCACCTCGACCACGTTGGCGCCAGCGTTTCCGACAATCATCGACACCCGAGCCAACTCGCCGGGGACGTCGCGAAGGCTGATGATCAGGCGGCTCAGCCTGCCGGTGCGGATGAGGCTGCGCTGCAACACGTTGGAGAGGAGCAGCGAGTCGATGTTGCCGCCGCTCAGGACGAGTGCGACCGTGCGTCCTTGGAACCGATCGGGGTGTTCGAGGAGCGCAGCGAGGCCCGCCGCTCCGGCGCCCTCACAGACCGTCTTTTCGATCTCGATGAGCAGGGCGACGGCTTCTTCGATCCGGCCCTCGGACACCAACAACATGTCGTCGACGAGAGCCTTGATGATCGGCATGGTCAACGCTCCAGGCTGAGCGACAGCTATGCCTTCGGCGATGGTCTGGCCGCCTAGGCTGGAAGGGATATCGCCGTGGAAGTCGTCGGTTGCGCCAGTCCATCGGTCTGCCTGCACGCCAATCACCTCAGTGCCGGGTGCGCGAGCAGCGATTGAGGTTGCCATGCCGGCGATGAGTCCGCCGCCGCCGACGGGTACTAGAACGGCGTCGAACTCGGGACCGTCTTCCAGTAGCTCGATGGCGACGGTTCCCTGGCCGGCGATGACTGCCGGGTCGTCGTAAGGGGCGACGAAGGTGAGGCCTTTCACTTCTTGTATCTCCAAGGCGTGGGCCAAGGCACTCGGAAAGTCTTCGCCTTCGAGAACAACCTCGGCGCCGAGGGCCATGGTGTTGGCCACCTTCACGTTGGGTGTGAAACGGGGCATAACGATGGTTGCTGGGATGCCCAAACGTGTTGCGTGGTATGCGACACCCTGGGCATGGTTTCCGGCGCTGACAGCAAGCACCCCAGCCTGTCGTTGCTTCTCGTCGAGCTGCATCAGTCGCCACAGCGAGCCGCGGTCTTTGAACGAGGCCGTGTATTGGTGGTTCTCGAACTTGAGCCACACTTCGGCGCCAGTGATGGCCGACAGGGTCCGCGAGTGTGTGGTGGGCGTGCGAACAATCTGATCAGCGATCCCTTTGTGGGCGGCATCGACGTCGGCCGAAACAATCGCCGGCCGACTCATCGGACCAGTTTTCGGATGGCCCGCAGGTGGTCGCTCGCATGGTTCTTCGTGACGATCACGACGTCGTCGAAGCCGAGCTCGTCGAGCATGGCAAGTCGTTCTCTCGCTTCCCCGGGACTGCATCGAAGATGCACGGGGCCGGTGGGATCGAACGTGTTGTCGGTTGCTGTGAGATCGACGTCGATGTTGGTGATGACGGCTCGGCTGCCACCGGCAGCTCGGAAGCGGTTGATGCCGTCTCGCGCATCGGGGAGCGTTGCCTTGGCACCCGAAGCGATCCAGCCATCGTGGTCAGTCGGGAATCTCCAGGGCCCTCATTCGCGAGCGCAACCTTCAGGTCTGCGAGACCGTCGGCGAAGCGGCGATGACGTTCCTCGAAGGGCACGCCGACGGCGTCGAAGTCAGCTTTGGTGCTGCCAGCGCCCACGCCGAGCTGCAGGCGATCTCCGGCGATCAGGTGAGTGGTCATGATCCGATGAGCGAGTTCGACAGGTCGTCTGAGCGGCACCTGAAGGATGCACGTTCCGACGTCCACGGAATCGGTGACGGTGGCAGCGACGGCCAGGGCGATTAGAGGGTCAGGGAGGGCAATGCCGCGACCGATCGCATCGAAGGTCCAGATCGATTCGAAACCCTCACCCGCGAGGCGGCGGGAGGCGTCAGCGATCGTGGATCCGACCAACGGGCCACCGCTGGGGTCTGTAAACGGGAGGGATGCACCGAGTCTCATGTGATGAGCGTGCCATGGCATCGGTCGACGCCGCGCCTAGCCGGGCAATCTCGGGCATGATCGTTCAGTGACACCTTTGCCGTCTGGACCTGCCGACATCGATTCCTCGTGGTTGACGTCCGCTCTTGGATTGGACGGCGAAGTCGTCGCCTTCACAGCGCAACAGATAGGTACCGGACAGGTTGGGGCCAACTTCCGCTATGCGCTGGAATGGTCAGAGTCGACTGAGGAACTGCCAACTTCGGTGGTCGTGAAGCTTGCTTCGCTCGACGCGCAGAGTCGCCAGACCGGCGTCGACACTCTGACCTATGAGCGAGAGGTTGCGTTCTACCGTGACGTTGCCCACACGGTCGACATCTGTCATCCACACGCATTTCACGTCGACATCGAGTCCGGCACAGCGAACGTCGTAGTCGTGATGGAGGATCTGGCCCCACGAGAACAAGGCGACCAGCTCGCCGGGTGTTCCGCAGCCCACGCCGAACGCGCCGTGGTCGAGGCCGCCCGGCTTCATGGACCGAGGTGGGGCGATGAATCCCTCCATGACATCGAGTGGTTGTCGCGGCGCAACGCCGACACCGTTGGAGCTGCAACCGAGGGCTTGCAGATGCTGTATCCGATGTTCGTTGAGCGATACGGCGACCGCCTGTCAGCCGAAGCGCGCGAAGCCGGTGACCAGCTCATACCTAGGGTGCGCGATTGGTTCGAGAATGCCCCACGGGCAACCACCATCACCCACGGCGATTACCGGCTCGACAACATGATGTTCGCCGCCCCGGGCTCTTCGATGGATAGGCCGCTCGTGATCGTCGATTGGCAGACGCCCGGACACAGCCATGGCGCCAACGACGTTGCGTATTTTCTAGGCGCTGGCATGTTTCCCGCCGATCGGGAAGCCGTCGACGAACAGATGGTCGAGCGCTACCACTCGGAACTGATCAAATACCCCGCTGCATCGCATGTCACCCTGGCTGAGTGCTGGGAGAACTACCGGCGATACGCGTACAGCGGATTCCTGATGGCTGTGGGCGCCTCAATCATCGTTGGCCAAACGAATCGCGGCGACGAGATGTTCATGGCGATGGCCAATCGCCACGCTGCTCAAGCTCTCCACCTCAACAGCGCGGAAATGATCGGCTGAAACCTAGGAGCTCTGGCCTCGCGCTAGGCCCAGGGCACGCCTTCGTAGGGATCGCGCACCAGCTTGCGAGCGACGACCATACGATGCACTTCGTCGGGCCCGTCGTAGAGGCGGGCGTAGCGCGCTTCGCGATACATGAACTCGAGCGGCGTATCGCTCGTGACGCCCATCGCGCCGTGCACCTGAATGGCTCGGTCGATCACGTTGTGGAGCATGCGGGCTCCGTAAAACTTGATGAGGCTGATCTCTGTCCGAGCTTCGCTACCGCTGTCGATGGCTCGGGCGGCGTCGAGGGTCATCATCCGACACGCCTGAATCTCAGCTGCCGATTCGGCGATCATGGCCTGAATATCGCCCTTGTCCGCCAGGTAGCTACCATGGGCAAAACGAGTCTTGGCCCGTTCACACATGAGTTCGAAGGCTCGCTCGGCCTGGCCCAACCAGCGCATGCAATGGAAAATTCTTCCCGGGCCCAGCCGCTTTTGGGCTATGTGGAACCCTTGGCCTCGATCGCCGAGCAGATTCTCGTAGGGCACACGAACGTCGTTGTAGTTCACTTCACAGTGATTGCCGCCGGTGTGTCCCATCGTCGGCACTACCCGGACGATGTCGTAACCGGCGGTGTCAGTGGGGACGATGATGGAGCTGAACTTGGCGTGCTTCTCGGCGTCGTGTTCGGTGATCGCGAAGACCGTGGTGAACGCGGCCTTGTTGGCGCCCGACGTGAACCACTTGTGGCCGTTGATCACCCATTCGTCTCCGTCGAGTATCGCCGAAGCCTGCATGAGAGTTGGGTCTGACCCAGCGACCTCGGGTTCGGTGAGACCCACCGAGGGGTAGATGTCTCCAGCGACGAGGGGAGTGAGGAAGCGGTTGCGTTGCTCATCGCTGGCGTAGAGATGCAGCATGATCGAATCCTGCATCGAGAGGCTGCCGACTGCCCATTGGCCCCAATGGGATCGGCCGATGACTTCGTTGAGGTACACGAAGTCCATGAACGGCAGGCCGCCTCCACCGATCTCGGCAGGGTGGCCAAGGGCCCAGAGTCCAGCTTCTTTGCCGAGTCGTTTCAGGTCGGCAGCGGTGCTTTCGCTCGTCTCGTCCTCACGCATGAGAACGGGCTCAGTTGGGATGACAACGTCGTTGACGAACGATCGCATTCTGTCTTTGAGTTCGCGAAGTTCCGGTGACAGCTGATCGACCATTGTTTCCCCCGGTAGTCGTGAAGATCGGTTGTATCCCCGCAGGAAGTCTTGCAGCTCTGGCCCTACGCTGGCACCAGGGGGCAAAGATGAACGCACGCGCAGCTGTTTTGTACGCACCACGGGACCTACAAGTTGAGTCCTTCGAGGTGCCCGATGTGGGAGTCGACGATGCGATCCTCAGGGTCGAAGCCTGCGGTTTGTGCGGGACCGATCACGAGCTGTACACCGGCTCGATGTCGGCTCCGTATCCGATCATTCCGGGTCACGAATCCGTGGGCATCATCGAAGACATCGGGCCAGAGGCAGCCGAGCGATGGGGAGTTTCGGTCGGTGATCGAGTCGCCCTTGAGTGCTGGCAATCGTGCCGGGTGTGCGAAGCATGTGTCGCAGGGAAGTATCGACGCTGCAGCGAACACGGACAGACCGACATCTACGGGCTGAAGTCCTCTGCCACTCGTCCCGCTCTCTTCGGGGGTTATGCGACCCATCACTATCTCTCACCCGACTCGCTGGTCCTGCCGGTTCCCGACGTGCTTGATCCGGTCGAGGCAACGCTATTCAATCCGCTTGGTGCTGGCATCAAGTGGGGGGTTGAAGTCCCAGGGACCGGACCAGGCGACATCGTTGCGGTCCTGGGCCCGGGCATCAGAGGATTGTGCGCGGTCGCCGCAGCCAAGGAGGCCGGGGCCGACTTTGTCATGGTGACCGGCTACGGCGACCGAGACCACCCACGGCTCGAACTTGCCTCTGCTTTCGGTGCCGACCTCGTCGTCGACGTGGCGACGAACGATCTTGCAAAGGAGCTGCGAGCCGCCACGGGGGGTCGGCTCGCCGATGTGGTCGTCGACGTCACCGCCAACGCGCCAGCCGCGTTCGGGCAGGCTGTTCGTGTGGCCGCCGTTGGCGCTCGTCTGGTGTTCGCTGGGGTGCGAGGTTCGCGCGAGACGCCTGGCTTGAATCCTGACGCCATCATGTACAAAGAACTCACGATTATGGGCACCCTGGGAGTTGATGCCCCGGTGTACCGCCAAGCCCTCGAGCTGCTCGCCACCCGCAAGTTCCCGTTCGATCTGCTGACCCGAAGGGTCGTCGGCCTTGAGGAGGCAGGCGACCTTCTCAACTCGATGGCTGGGAACAGTTCGGAGCCTCCGCCGGTGCACGGTGTGATTGTCCCGGCCTGACTCAAGCGGTCCTCTCGTCAGGTTCTCGCCAACCGCCTTCGGATGCCACGTCGACCCTGGCCGGCAAACGCTCGGATTCTCGAGATCGATTGCGAGATGGTTCGTCGGGTCAACTCTGTGCGTTGGCGCGACGCGGTGTTCTCGTTTTGGAACGTGAACCCGAAGGACGTTGTGACGTAGCCACCCGAAAGCACTCGGAGATGTTGGACGGAATAGGGCGGCCGGTCGACCAGGGCGTTGTCCGGATCGTCGCCCAAGTTGTAGGTCGTCGTGTTGGCGTACCCGGCGCGGCGAGCCTTCACCGAAAACTCTTCGAGGTCTGATTGGCGATACAGCACCACGGGCCCGAGATCGATGGTGTCGGTTGTCGAGCTCACGTTGAACTCGGTCGTGTGTACACCAACGCCATCTGGGGCGAGACAGCTCAGAGACTCGCGCACGAACTGGAGTCCTGCATCGAGGCTTCCGAGGTGCTCGAAGGCGCACGACGACCAGACTGCGTCGAACCCTCGAAGCCGCAGCGGAACCGAACGCATGTCAACCGGGGTGAACGTGACTCGCCGTTCGAGCTCATCACGCGGGCACAGGTTGAACATGTCGAGCATGTCTGCGTTTGCAGCGTGTTGATCTGAGGAGTCCCAGAAGTCGGTCTCGCTCGCGGTCGCTGGGAGGTCAGTCGCGGTGATGTTGTGTCCCTGTGACGCAAACCAACCGACGATGGGTTCACGGCCGACACCGAAACCCAACATGTTCATGGGGCGGTTGAGGCGGATCGCCTGCTGCTCCAGAACTTCGCAGATGTAAGCCCACTCCCAGACCTTGCGGTTCGGGCCGCCGCCAGCACCCAACCGGTGGACCCACTTGTCGAACACAGGCTCCGTGATCTGTTCCATCGTGCACGGCTGGCTGATCGGCGAGGCAAGGCGGGCCACCGGTCCGGAGGCCTTTACACCTGCGGCGAAATCCAACACCCGTTGATCGAAGTCCAGCGGCATGAGGTGTGAGACTAACTGTCCGTATCAACTGTCCGTATCAATAATGCCCATCACGTCGAGGCCTGTTGGACCGTCGCTGCCTGGCGTTGGGATCTCGACGACGGTCTCGTCGATGTTGTCGTATTCGAGCTTCAAGGCTCTGCTCATCGTGGCGTGCATCGCATAGGTACAGGTCACGTAAGTAAATTCGAGTATCTCTACATCGGAAAAGTGGCGGTGGAGTTCATCGAAGAGGGCGTCCGGAGTGCGGCCGTTCTGGAGGCTCAGACAATCGGCGTACGCGAGCAGCGCCCGATCGGCCGGTTCCCAGCAGTCGGCGATCGACCAGTTCGGCACAGCTTGGACTTGTTCCTCAGTAAACCCGGCGTCGCGTGCTGCTTTGCAGTGTTGGCTGAACACGAAGCGACTTCCGACGTTCCATCCAATCCGCAGCTGGCCGAGCTCGCGGTGAAACGCAGACAGCTCGCGGTCAGACGATCGATAGAACTGGAATCCTGCGGTGGTGTGGTCGAATGCATCGGGGACCAGGGCAAAGACGGTCCACCAATCACCCGGCGTTCCTGTAGCGGTACCCGGCTCAGCGACCGGGTCTCGGTCTCCGAAGATGGAGCCATAGACGGCCTGGGCGAACGGATGGGCGTCGGTGCTGCTGACTTGACCAAGTCGAGGCATGTTTGCTCCATGTTTCGTGTGGCGTGAACCGCAGGCTACGGCGCGGGTAGTTTCCACGAGGACCGAACCACAGGGGAAACATGACACACGAAGAGAAGGTCGCAGACCTCCACCGACGTGCGGAGATCATTCGCACCGAGATGGGAGGCGCCGACAAGGTCGCCAAGATGGCCGCCGAAGGCGATCGAACCGTTCGCGAACACATCGACGGGTTCGTCGATGACGGTACGTTCCGTGAGATCGGCACGTTCAGCCGATCGCTTCGTCCAGAGCTTCGGGACTCCACGCCTGGCGATGGCAAGATTGGCGGCCACGGCAACGTCGATGGCCGGCCCGTTGCAGTGTTCGGCGACGACATCACAGTTCTGCGCGGCTCGAGCTCCATCGTGGGCACCCGTAAAGAAGGCCGCCTCTTCGACCGCGCCCTGGCCATGGGAATACCGATTGTTCACTTTGGTGAGACCGGTGGCGGGCGAATCCCCGATCTCATGGGCTCCGAAGGCATCTCCGAACCAGGCGAACTTTTCGACATGGCACGGCGCCGTCATCAGGTGCCGATGGCGACGGTCATCACCGGCCAGTCGTTCGGTGGATCGTCGTTTGTGTCGGCGTTGTCCGACTATGTCGTGATGGTCCGAGGGTCGTGCCTGGCGGTGACTTCGCCGAAGGTGTTCGAGATCGCAACGGGTGAGGTGATCTCGTTCGAAGACGTTGGCGGCGTCGACGTACATGCCAAGAAGACGGGCCAGATCGACCTTGGGGTCGATACCGACGAAGAGGCATACGAGGCCGTTCGAGCCTGGCTTTCGTATCTCCCGAGCAATGCCTGGGAGCAAGCTCCACGGGTTGAATCGACAGGAAACCTGGACCCCGATCCTGGCATTGCTGAGATCGTGCCCACCCGCCGGACCCGCGGTTACGACATGCGCACGCTCGTGGCCCGCATCATGGATCCCGACACGGTTCTGGAGCTGCAGCCCGCATATGCGAGGAACGTCGTGTGTGCGATGGCTCGGCTCGACGGACACTCGGTGGGAGTTGTTGCCAACAACCCCATGTTCCAGGCCGGCACCCTCGATCCCCAGGCGTGCCACAAGATCATTCGCATGTTGACCGTGTGCGACTCGTTCAACATCCCCGTCATCTTCCTCGTGGATGTTCCCGGTTTCATGGTGGGCGAGCGGGTCGAACACGACCTGATGTTGCATTGGGGCATGCGGATGATGCAGGCCATGCAGAATGCAACAACACCGACGCTCACGGTCTGCATCCGCAAGGCCTTTGGGCTCGCGTGGCAAGCAATGAACGGCAGCCTGATGCCGTCTCACGGCGTGTACTGCTGGCCAGGTGCTGAGATTGGTTTCATGGACCCCGAGGTTGGGGTCAACGTCGCGTTCGGATCGAAGCTGGCACGTATCAGCGACCCCGACGAACGAGAAGCCGAACGGGTGCGTCTGGTTCAGGAAGTTGGCGAGGCCACCGATCCGTATACAGCCGCTGGAACCATGCGCATCGACGAAATGATCGACCCGGCCGACACACGCCGGATCCTTGCATCCGATCTCAACATGTTGTCGAACCGACGTGTGCCTGGCCCCGAGGAGCGTGCCCTCAGCTACTGGCCGAGCTGCTGACGCTTGGCGCGGCGGCAGGGGGCACAGCGTCGTGCTACACCAGACCCATGAGAGCAGCGGTTTTGCGTTCTGGTCAGATGGTGGTCGACGAGGTAGCGGCGCCGGTGCCTGGCCCCGGTCAATTGCTCGGGCGGGTGATGGCGTGCGGCATCTGCGGCTCCGATCTTCACGCCGTAGAACACGGCGACCTGATGGTTGCGCAGCAGAAAAAGGGCGGGGTCGGGGGGTTGAGTTTTGACCTTGACCGCGACGTGGTCATGGGGCACGAATTCTGTGTCGAAGTGCTCGAGCTCGGCCCAGGCGCTACCGGCAGGTTGTCTGAGGGAGATCTGGTTACTTCGATCCCAATGGCCATTCATAGCGGCCGCCCAGTCGCCGTTGGATTCGCCAACGATCTTCCCGGCGGTTACGGCGAACTTCTGATCTTGAGTGAGATGCTCGCGTTGCCGGTTCCCAACGGCCTTGCTCCAGAACTGGCAGCAATGACGGAACCCATGGCCGTAGGCCGCCACGCGGTGGAGAAGGCCAATGCAACCAAGGATGACGTCGTCTTGGTGGTCGGGTGTGGTCCGGTCGGTCTCGCGGTGATCGCTGCATTGAAGCAGAAGGGCCTTGGCCCGATCATCGCCGCCGATTTCTCTCCCCGACACCGAGCGTTGGCTGAAGCTCTTGGTGCCGACGAGATCATCGATCCTTCCGACCAGTCGCCCTATGACCGCTGGCAGGACGTTGCTTGGCCCGACGATGCCGACCGCGACGATCCGATGATTCGTATAACGGGCCCCCATCCACGCCCCGGTCTGATCTTTGAGTGTGTCGGCGTGCCCGGTGTGCTCGATGCCGTTATGGAAGGCGCGATGCGAGACACCCGAGTCGTGGTGGTCGGGGTATGTATGCAGCAAGACCTCATCCGCCCGCTCACCGGCATTGGTAAGGAACTGAACCTGCAGTTTGTGCTGGGCTATAGCGCGCCCGAGTTCGCTGACACTCTGCGAGGAATTGCTGAAGGCGAACTCGCGGTCGAGCAGATGATCACGGGTCGGGTTGGCGTTGATGGGGTTCCCCAAGCTTTCCGAGACCTGGCTGACCCAGAAGCCCACGCCAAAATCATCGTTGAACCCTGGCGTTAGCCGGTGGGGTGGTACTCCCACGGTTCGCGCGGCAGCCTTGAGCGATCGAACACAGCTGCCACGTCGTGAAGCTCATCGATGTGGGCGACTTCGGCGAGCCCGAGGCTGCGAAGCATGGTGTTGAGTACATCGAGCGGCGTTTCGCCGAGGGCGATGCGATCGGCCATGGTCACTGCTCCGAATCTTTTTGCCAACCGACGGCCGTCGCTCGCGACAACCAATGGAACATGGGCGTACTCGGGCACTGTGAGATTGAGCAGCCTTGTGAGATGCACCTGTCGCGGTGTCGACGGCAGCAGATCGTCGCCTCTGACCACCTGGGTCACGCCCTGGGCGTCGTCGTCGATGACGACCACAAGGTTGTACGCGGGTGTGCCGTCGCCACGACGCAGCACGACGTCGTCCACCACGCCGGTGTAGTCGCCGAGTTGTAGATCGGGCACAGTGACCACCGCTTCATCGGCACGCAGTCTCAACGCCGGAGGTCGGCCGGTGGCGGCCCGGTCTGACCGTTCGCTGGCGGTCAGGCTGCGACATGTTCCCGGGTAAGCGCCGTCGGGGAGATGCGTGTGTGGGGCAGTCGGCGCTTCGCGAATCTCGCGCCGGCTGCAGAAACACTCATAGGTATGTCCGTCACCTATCAGGTTGGACAGAACGTCGGCGTACACCTCGAGCCGATCGCTTTGCGACATGGCTTCGCCATCCCACGTGAGCCCGAGCAGGTCGAAGTCGCGAAGTTGAGACTCGCGAAACTCCGGTTTTGAGGTGATGTCGAGATCCTCGAACCGCCAGAGGAACCTTCCTCCGGTCGATCGAGCGAACAGCCACGCGAGTAAGCCGGTCCGGAGATTCCCGATGTGGAGGTCGCCTGTCGGGCTTGGCGCCCAGCGGCCAGTCATCGTCACGTGCGTCAGGTTAGGTCGGGCGGCCTTCGTTCGACGTTCTCGGCGAGCATCTTGATGCCCTCGACGCAGCGTTGCATATTCGCCAGGTGCTCCTCTTGGCGCCGAGCCAGGATGCGGGCTTGTTTGTCGGGCATTGTTTCAATTGCTGTCGTCAGTCCTGACGGACCTGGTCCGAGGCGAACCGTCTGGCGTAGGCGACAGCGCTGACCGTGGAGGACGTCGATTTCGTAGCGCCACCGAGCAGCTGCGTCGGCTTCGGACTCGCCTACAGCCCAACCGAACCGCAGTTCGGGTTCGTGTTCTGTGATTGTCGACGTCGTCTGCCAGTCGCCGATGGCTGGATGCTGATTGGTGCCGACGAACTGAACTCCTGCAGCGGGTGCATCGAACCCCTCGACGAATTCTGCTCCTTGGAACTCTTCAGAGAATCGCGCCGAGATGTTGATGTCGTTAATGAGATCCCAGACGGCACTGGCCGATGCATCGACGTCGATCTCCACGCTGGCCCCTGGGCCCTCCGACATCGATCGAGCCTCA
Organism: Candidatus Poriferisodalaceae bacterium; assembly: GCA_047618365.1. Lineage (GTDB taxonomy): Bacteria > Actinomycetota > Acidimicrobiia > Acidimicrobiales > Poriferisodalaceae > JBLHLM01. The sequence continues at coordinate 22,860 of JBLHLM010000001.1, forward strand.
GAGTCGTTCCGCTGTTCGTAGGTTCGGCCCCAGCCGTCGAAGTAGGCGATTTCGGCAGCCCTGCGACGGGGAACAGCGGCGTAGTCGGTTCCTTTGGACCAGGCCACGGGCAACAGAGCGATCGGCGTGACATCGTCGGGGATGTCGAGCAGGTCGCGCAGGTCGTCTTCCTTCTGGAGGATCGCCGAAGTCCAGGCCGTGGCTAAACCTCTGCCCCGCGCTGCGAGGCAGAAACTCCAGGCTGATTGGATCACCGAATCGAAAAGGCCAGGCTTCTTGCTGTTGTCATGGCGTCCCCAAATGCACGGGATAACAATCGCCGGGACGTCTGCCAGGCGCTCGGCTAGATGAGCGGCTGAACGCATGGTGGGGGCGTTCGGGTTGTCGCTGCCTTCGAGCTGGTCGCGAGCTTCGACCATCCAGCGGCCTGCCGCCTCCATGTAGAGATCAGCGATCGCCTGCTTCTGGCCAGGCTCGCGGATGATTAACCACCTGCGGCTGGATTGGTTGCCGCCGCCCGGTGCTTGTTCGGCAAGATCGATGCAGTCGAGGATCAGCTCATTGTCGAGCTCTCGATCGAGGTCGAGCCGTAGTCGGACCGAGCGAGTGGTAGAGAGCACTCCGTCGAGTGACGCCAGATCGATCGAGGCCGCGTCATAGCGGTCTGGCACGTGGGCGTTCAGGGGCGTCATCATGGATTCATTAGAGCAGAGCCCGCAGTCAACGTGCCCTACGATGACCGGGGTGACCCAGCGAATCCCGTATCTGAACGCCCGACTTCAAGGCTTCGGCGCCACGATTTTCGCCGAGATGTCGGCGTTGGCCCTGCGCACCGGCGCGGTGAACCTCGGACAGGGTTTCCCCGACACCGACGGGCCGGTTGAGGTCGCGGACGCAGCAGTCGAGGCAATCAGGTCTGGTCTGGGCAATCAGTACCCACCTGGCATCGGCGTGGCACCACTTCGTGAGGCCATTACCGAACACCAGAAGCGGTTCTACGACCTCACCTACGACCCAGATACCGAAGTGCTCGTTACCGCTGGAGCCAGCGAAGCCTTGGCCGCGACGATCCTCGCCCTGTGCGAGACCGGCGACGAAGTGGTGACCTTCGAGCCCTGGTACGACCTGTACGGCGCGGCGATCTCTATGGCAGGGGCAGTCAAGAAGGTCGTCACCCTTCGCCCCCCAAATTATGCGTTCGATGAGGAAGAGTTTCTTCGAGCCATCACTCCGAAGACTCGCCTGATTCTTCTCAACACCCCGCACAACCCCACGGGCAAAGTGTTCAGCCGTGCCGAGATGGACTTCATCGCCAAGGTCGCTATCGAGCGTGACCTGATCGTGGTGACCGATGAGGTGTACGAACACCTGGTGTTCGACGGCCAACACATTCCTATGGCGTCGCTCCCTGGAATGAGAGACCGCACGATCACCATCTCGTCCGGTGGCAAGACGTTCTCGTTCACTGGTTGGAAGATCGGCTGGGTCTGCGCTTCTCCAGAACTCACGGCGGCAGTTCGAACAGCAAAGCAGTTCTTGACGTACGTGAGTGGCGGGCCATTCCAGTTCGCTATTGCCGCTGGGCTGCGCCTCGGCGACGACTACTACGAGGGCTTCGTCGACGACATGCGGGCGAAACGTGATCGGCTCTCCGCAGGGTTGCGCAGCGCGGGTTTTGAAGTGTTCGAGCCTGCGGGCACCTACTTCGTGACCACAGACATCACCCCGTTCGGAACCGATGACGGGCTTGAGTTCTGCTGGTCGCTGCCGGAGAAGGTGGGTGTAGTGGCCGTGCCGAACGTGGTGTTCTACGACAACAAGGACGAGGGAAAACGGCTGGTGCGGTTCACGTTCTGCAAGCAGTTCGCCGTGCTAGACGAAGCCGTCGAACGGCTGCAGGGTCTTCAGAAACGAGGTTTGCAGAAATAGTGGCTTGTCAGCCTCCGGCGATCATCCCTACAGCGATCAGGGCTAAGCCGAGACCGATCAGCTTTGGTCGATCCAGCCGCTCCTGAAGCACCATGCGGGCGAGGATCACGGTCATCACCGGGTACAGGCTGCTCAGCACAGCCACTGGCGCTAGCGAGCCATGTTCGAGAGCGAAGAGGAACAGGACGTTTGCCGCGGTGTCGAACACGCCTGAGGCGACGATCGTGGCGTAGGCCTCGGATGGCACCACGCTTGTTTTGGTGAGCAACGCCGCAATCGCCAGGGTGAGCACGGCAAACACCCGCGCCGCGAACACGGGCCATGGCGCAGCAGCTTCGGCCGTTTCGCTCATGATGACCAGAAACAGCCCGAACCCGACACCGGCAGCGATGGCCTCGCCGACGACTTCGCCGGTGATCTGGCGGTCTGTCGTTAGGCGGGGCTCCTTGCTGATCATCGCTATCGATGCCAGACCGAGAAGTAGACCAATCGACAGGACCAGGCTCGGCCGTTCACTGTTGATAATGCTCCAGCCAGCGGGCACAACCGCCGACATGAGAGCGGTCAGCGGGGCGACCACTGCCATTGGGCCGCGGGCAAGGCCCCGGTACAACAAGACGAGGCCCATGAGGCCCGCAGCTCCTGCGGTCGCTCCAATGAGCATGTCTCGCCAGGCGAACTCAGCTCCGAAAAACGGCATCGCGAGGCCGAGCCCGATCGCCCCGATGAGCTGGACTCCAACGGCCACCTGCATGGTTGATTGGCGTTTCGAGGCCATGCCACCCAGAAAGTCGCCGGTGCCCCACGAGGCCGACGTGAGGATGGCGAGCAGGATGGCCATGTGGTGCCCACGCTACCGGGGCTAAGGTTCGACTCGACGACCGTTCGGACGGCGAGAATGATGGGGAAATTCTGATGCCCAACACGATGATGGAAACCTGGGCCGCTGGCGGCGAAACCCTCGGTACGTGGCTATCGATGCCGACCACTCACGCCGCTGAGATCTGCGCGCGAACCGGGTTCGACTATGTATGCGTGGACATGCAGCACGGTTGTGCCGACTATCAGATCGCCGTCGCGATGATTCAGGCGATCGAACTTGGGGGCAAGGGCACGCCGATCATCCGGGCGCCATGGAACGAGCCAGGCATCATTGGCCGCATGTTGGATGCTGGCGCCCGCGGCGTCATCATCCCGATGGTCAACTCGCCCGAAGAGGCCCAGGCGGCCGTGAACGCAGTGAAGTACCCGCCGATCGGCGCACGCAGCTTCGGCCCGATCATGATTGGTGCCCGTGAAGGCGCCGGCTACTTCGACCGGGCCAACGACATCACCGCTTGTATCCCGATGATTGAAACCAAGCAGGCAGTCGAGTCTCTCGACGAGATCCTCTCGATCGAAGGCATCGACGCGGTGTATGTCGGTCCCGCCGATCTCTCGATCAGCTACGGCTACGGCCCTGGTTACAGCGAGGACAACCCCGGCTACCGCGACACCCTTGAGACCATCGTCGGCAAATGCACCGACGCTGGAATCCCCGCCGGGATCCACTCCACGTCATCACTCGCCGCCGATCGCCGAGACAAGGGTTTCCGGATGCAAACCGTCTCCGGCGATGCAGTGGCGGTTGGCGTCCACAGCGCACGCGATTTGAAGACAGCACGGGAGGGCGGCGCCGGCGACGGCAGCTCCCGCATCTACTGATTCCAGGGGAAAACCTTGGCAATTACCGATCACCTCCGCAGCAACGTTGTCGACCAATACGAAGCCGACGGGGCAGTGATGCTCCCCGGGGTCGTCTCGTCTGACTGGCTCGCCAGGGTCGACGCGGCCATCGAACGCGACATTGTCAACCCAGGGCCCTTCTTTCATGGCTACCAAGTCGACGGGGGCACCTTTCACGGCAACCTTCGTTTGTGGGAGAACGACCCGGAGTTCGCTGCCTACTGTTTCGAGTCGCCGCTTCCGGCCTTGGCGGCTGAGCTGTTACGAGCGGAAGAAGTCCGCATTCTCTACGACCAGCTATTCGTGAAGGAAGCAGCAACTGCCGCTCCCACCAGATGGCACAACGACCAGCCGTACTGGCCGGTTCGAGGTTGGCAGGTCATGTCGTTCTGGTTGGCGCTCGACGAGGTGACCCTTGACTCGGGTGCCCTCGAGTTCGTCGCTGGCTCCCACAAGTGGGATCGATGGTTCCAGCCTGAGCCGTTCGGCCCAGGGCAGACCTCCTACACCCATAACGCCAACTATGAAGACATGCTTGATATCGAGGCCGAGCGCGACAAACACCGGATCTTGTCGTGGGACATGCAACCAGGCGACGTCATAGCGTTCCACGCCATGGCGGTACACGGAGCTGGTCCGAATTTTCGCGCCGATCGCCGCCGACGGGGTTACACGGTTCGTTACATCGGCGAAGGCGCGACCTATCTCTATGAGGACGGAATGGCCGCACCGTTGGCGATCCCTGAGTTGGAGAACGGCCAGCCCTACAGCACAGACCGCACTCCTGTGGTGTGGCCTCGCTAATTCTCTAGAGGTCCAGTGTTCAGCAGTCGTGAGACCTTCCGCGGGGCGATAGCTCTGAAGCTGTCTTCGACCAGTTCACCTATTTCGGTCCAGTCGGTGTTGTCATCAAACACCGATCCAGCCGCGATTGCCGACGTAGGACTCCACCGAGCCGAGCGATCGGGGCTCATGAGTCAGTTGCCCTCGACGTCGGAACCCGAAATGTTCAGCATGTCCTCAACGAGTTCCTGCACGTTGAGCGCCTCGCGGAACGTAGCGATTCCGTGCGGCTGTCCCTCCAGCATCAGGCTGAGCTGATCGAGCTGGGCTGCAAACGCCGCTGACGCGAGGGCCTGGCTATCGGCTGCGAACACATCCGTCCAGCCGCCACCGTCGGTGCGGTGTAGGTGATACCAGTCCCAGATCCGCATCGATCCTTCTGTGCCTCGCACGGTGAAATCGATGACGTCAGGCCCATCTCCGCCGCTGGTACCGATCATTACGACCGGGGTATCGGTGGCGTCGAAACGTGCGGTGGCTGAATCCTCCGACAGCGTTCCGCCTGGGCCATCAGGGAAGTGGACGTCCGCGGTCCGCAAGGTCAATGGTCCAAGGGCTCGTCCGGCGACGAAGAGGAAATGGGAAAGCACCTCGCGAATCCAGCCGCCTTGGGCGCGAGTGGTCAACCACTGAGCTCTGGTGTGCCAAGCACGCGGCCACTTGGCGAAGTGGAGCCTGATATCGCCGCGAAGCACGTCGCCGAGATTTCGGGCCGCGACTGAAGCCTGGAGTTCGGTGGCCGAGGGCGCAGCGCTGAAGACGAAGTTCACACCCGCTGGAAGTCCGCTCGTCTCCACGGCGGCGACGAGGGTTCGGCTCTCATCGAGATCGATACCCAGCGGCTTTTCGCAGAAGATCGCTGTGTTGGCGGTGAGGCAGTCCTGCACATATTGGCGGTGGAACAGTGGGGGAACCGCGATGTAGACCACGTCCGCGAGCGCGATGACTTCGGCGGCGTTGGCAGCGATCGTGACGTCTTGGGCGTGCTCAAGACAGGCTTCTGGGTCGGCGTCCCAGGCGGCGACCAACTCGAACTCGGGGTGCAATGTGAACTGCTCAACGAACCGAGCGCCAACTGTGCCGAGGCCGATGATGCCAACGCGATGTGTCATGGGTGCGAGTCTGGCATCAGTCCGGTTGAGCCCTGGTTTTACCGCGTCATTCGAACGCTCCCGACGAGAAGTTTCGACCATCGTGGTGAACAACCGTTGGGTCCGGGGCGTTGACACTGCGTGGCCAACTTGACCTCAGACCATCTTGGTCTGGCGCCCTGCGGACGGCTCGTTTCGGGTGACCCAGTAGAACAAGATCGCCGAACCGGCGACCAGAAGCGCCGCCGCCCGAAAGGCGGTGGCGTTGCTGCTGTTGTCAGCAAGCCATCCGAGGAGTGGCGGTCCGAGGATGAAGCCGACGTCGCCGGCGGATCGATAGGCAGCGACGCATTTGCCTCTGACATGTGGTGGAGCGATATCGGCGACGAACGCTGCCGGTGCGGGCCCGGCTGTTCCAGTCCCAATTGTCATCACGAGGTTGCCGGCGATGAACAAGGCGCTGCCCGTGCTCTGGGCGATCAGCAGGGTGCCGATTCCAGCGGTGACTCCCGAGAACACGATCACGGCCCTGCGCCCGAGCCGGTCCGACCCACGCGCTGCTGGCATCAGGGTGAAGAGGGTAAGGACGCCAGTCAGCGTGAAAAGGCTGCCGAGCGTCGCTTCACCCCAGTTCAGTCGCGGACCTGCGGAGTACAGAGAAACGAGTGTTCCTCGGGTGCCCGCTCTGGTCATGAAGATGGTTGCCGTCACTAGGGCTAGCGCTCCGAATCGTTTGGAGAGGATGAAACCTCGGAGGGCGCCTGCGGCCGGAATTCCGTTCGCTTCCGTCTGGGCGGGCGATGTCGATGAGGTAGATCAGGGCCCCACTCATGTAGAGCGCTGAGTCAGCGCCCGCGACGAAACGCCACAGCAGCAGGGTCCAGATGTTGGCTGCGAAGCCTGAACCGATCATCCCGGCCGGAAAGTTCAGCATCAGGCGAGCGAGAGCGAACACCGACAGCATGAAGCCGGCCGCCGCAGCACCGACTCCGAACTCGGCTGCGTAGCGAGGAATCAGCGGGCAGACGACGCCCTGGCCGGCCATGACCAGCAACGTTGCTCCGCACAACACGAGCAGGTGTTCAGGTTCGCCTAGGCGAGTCATCCAGTCAGGTCGTTGCACTGGTCCTTGCTGGCACTCGCTCCCCGTTCACCCTGGGTTGTCCGCCAGCTTTGATCTAACAGGGAGTCTGTGGGGTGACTACTCTGCTGGTGGGAAGTAGGGGATCATCATGGAAGTTGACCATCCGATCATCTCGGCCGATTCGCACATTGCCGAAGCGCCGAACACTTACACGGACTACATCGACCCGAAGTGGCGCCACATTGCGCCACACGTCGTCGAGACTGAAGACAAGGGCGATATTTACGTCATCGACGGCATGAAGCGCACCATCAACATGGGCCTCATCGCAGCCGCCGGGCAGCAGGCGCACGAACTGAACCCAAAGGCCAAGTGGGCCGACATCCCGCGTAGCGGCTGGGACTCCGATTACCGCCTCGCTGACCAGGACAAGGACGGCGTGTCGGCCGAGGTGATCTATCCCTCCGTTGGCATGGTGCTCTGCAACCATCCCGACGCCGACTACAAGAAGGCGACGATGGACGCCTACAACCGTTGGATCAGCGACTACTGCTCGGTCGACACCGATCGGTTGCTCGCCATTGGACAGACTCCACTCCGTTCAGTCCAAGAAGGCATCAACGACATCACCGCGATGAAAGAAGCTGGCCTACGCGGGGTCATGATGCCCGGCGATCCCGCCACCGACTTCGACTATGACGATCCACAGTGGGATCCGTTCTGGCAGACCGCAATCGATCTCGACTTCCCCTTGTCATGGCACATCCTCACCACACGCGATTCCGGCCGCCCACGCGGCCCCAAGGCCAACGCGTTCATGACCATCATCCGGGCCAATCAAGACATCATGGGCACCCTGGTATTCGGTGGCGTGTTCGAGCGTCACCCGGAGCTGCGTGTCGTGTGTGTCGAGGCCGACGCTGGCTGGGTTCCTCACTTCATGTACCGCATGGATCACGCCTACAACCGACACCGTTACTGGCTCCCACCAGGCCAGGAGCTGTCGAAGCTGCCGAGTGAGTACTTCAGCGAGAACATCTACACAACGTTCCAAGACGACTGGGTCGCGTTTAAGATGGTCAACGACATGAACCACAAGCGGTTGCTGTGGGCTAACGACTTCCCTCACAGCGACAGCACGTGGCCCTGGAGCCAGGAACTGCTCGACGAGCACGCTGCGAACCTAACGCCCGAGCAGAGCCTCGACATCCTCTGCAACAACGTCGCTGATCTTTACAAGATTGATCTCAGCAAGATTCCGGTCGGCGGGGACCTTCTAGCGGCTGGCGCAGTCTGAACCATGCCCGCATAACAAAGCCACGAAGTCGACTACGAGGTCTTCGGCGACGATCTGCAATACGTCGAGATCGAACTCGACACGGGTGAGACAGTCATCGGCGAGGGCGGAACAATGATGTTCCTCGAAGATGGCATCACCTTCGAAACCAAGATGGGCGACGGTTCACAACCCGACTACGGCATCTGGGGCAAGCTCAAATCGGCTGGCAAGCGGGCCATCACTGGTGAGTCGATTTTCCTGACCCACTTCACGAACTCCGAAAACCCGGGCAAGGTTCGGGCCGGATTCGCGGCCTACTATCCCGGCAAGATTATCCCGATCGACCTCGATGAGATCGGTGGCGAAATCATCGTGTAGAGCGATGGGTTCCTCTGTGCAGCCATGGGAATCAAGCTCGACATTGCGTTCCAACGCAAGATCGGAGCTGGCTTCTTCGGCGGTGAGGGCTTCATTGTTCAGCGCATCACGGGTGTCGGCAAGGTCTTCCTGCACACTGGCGGCTCGATCAAGGCCATGTACCTCAACAACGAGAAGGTCAGGGTCGATACTGGCTGCCTCGTCGCTCTGCAGCCTTAGCTGCAGTGCGACATCGAGCGAGCCGGCAACTTGAAGTCGATGGTCTTCGGTGGCGAAAGTTTGTTCCTTGAGACGATCCGGGGCACCGGTTGGGTCTGGTTGCAGTTCCTGCCGTTCTCGCGGGTGGTGGATCGGGTCATGTCGAGCGGATCGTTCGGCAAGACCGACGGCGAAAGCTCGGTACTTGGCGGCGTTGCCAACCTCTTCGAACGCAGCTGATCTCTTCGCCAGCGAAGCCAGCCCTGAGCTCGCTGGGTTGTGACCTGAATCCGGGTCAACCGGCGGTGGGGTCGACCAGGATCTTTACTGCCGTTGAGCGTTTGTTGGCGAGGTCGTCGACGGCGCCGGCGAGCCCATCGAGGGTGACGGTTCCTTGGTGTAGCGGTGCCACTTGGAGACGGCCGTCGTAGACCATGTCGGCGACGATCTTCATCTCGTCGAGCGAGAACACGATCGATGTGTCGACCGAGATCTCCTTCGTCATCCATTTCATCGGGGAGATGCTGGCGTCACCACCAGTGACCCCGACGATGCACACCGAGCCTCCGTAGCGAACCATGTCAGCAGCCTGCTGGATCGTCTGGGGAATGCCCGCACAGTCGAACGCGATGTCGGCCCGAAGGTCGCCCGCAGTTGACCGGATGGCTTCCTGGGCTGGTGGTCCAGGCTCGACGGCGACATCGGCTCCAAGCGAAACGGCCAGTGCTCGTCGAGCCTCGTCGGGCTCGACCACGATGACGTGACCAGCCCCCGCGATCCGGGCGCATTGGGCGGTGAAGAGCCCGATTGGACCTGCGCCGAGAACGACAACTACGTCACCCACCCGGAGCTTGCTGCGCCTCACCGCGTGCATCGCCACGCTGGCGGGTTCGATCAGCGCGGCGTCATCGAAGGGCATGTCGGATTGGATCGAGATGCAGCGCTCGCCGCGCAGCTTCATCATCGGAGCAAAGCCGCCCCACTTCGGGGTGAGGTCACCCCAGTAGTGGCGTTTTGCTGTTCGGCAGTAGGTCGGGAGATCCGCCCGGCACTCGGGGCAGGCACCGCATCCCGGAGCGAGCCCGCCGGTGACGAGGTCGCCCTCGCTCACGTTGGTCACGTCCTTACCGGCCATCGCGACGTGCCCGACCCATTCGTGTCCGCAGACCCCTGACGCGTATGCCCACCCTTCGACGTAGGCATGAACGTCGCTGCCGCAGATTCCACAACGCTGCACTTCGACCACCACCTCATCATCGTCGGGAGTCGGGTCGTCGAACTCCTTGAGTTCGAGCGTTCCCTTGCCGGTGATAAGTCCTGCGCGCATGTGTCCCCCTGGCGACCCGCTGTCTGAGCTGGGCTGGCGATAAGTAGGCACTCAGCATGGACTAGAACCGGAGGTTGATGCTGCGTCGATTCTCACCAGACCTTCCCGAAGTGACCTTGCTTCCGGAACAAGCGCTTCCGGAACAAGCGCTTCCGGAACAAGCCGACCTGCCGTCCGCGCTTCCGGAGACGGAGCGCCGTCGGTGGCGACGGCGAATCTTTGCGACTGCGGTAGTTGTGATCCTTGGTGCCTCGCTCACGAGCGCCCTCCTTGTCGACCGTACGAGCGATCTGTCGCACCGCCAGACTGGGCTCGAGACCGACCCGACACCGGCGTTGACGCCTGCTGGTGTTCCCGAAGGAGTTGTCGGTTCGTTCACGGGGAGAAACGGCGGCTGAGATCGTCGGCAGTAGAGTCAGAGTTCGATGAGCCTTCGGTCTTCCCGCCTCAACGCTGACAGTTTTGCCGAGCTCCAGGAGCTCTATCACTCGCGTGGATGGACCGACGGCTTGCCGATCGTGCCGCCGACCCCGGATGCGGTGCAGGGCTGTCTCGACTGGGCGATGCTGCCTGCCGATCATCTCGTCGGGATCGAGCCAGTCCGGGCCAGGGCGATCACCGCCGAGAAGCTTGCGATCAACGCTGTCATGGCTGGCTGTCTGCCGATGCACTTCCCGGTAGTGGTCACCGCGATGACGGCGATGCTTCAGGAAGAGTTCTTGCTTCATGGCGCGACCGCGTCCACCGGCGGTTGCGCGGTGCTGTTGATCGTCAACGGACCGGTCCGTCGCGAACTTGGGATGACCACTGACTTCAATGTGCTCGGCAACTCCGACCGGGCATCGGCTGCCATTGGCCGAGCGATCCGCCTGGCGCTGATCAACGTGCTCGATGTTCGGCCAGGCGAGATCGATCGCTCGACCCTCGGTCATCCTGGGAAGTTCAGTTACTGCGTGGCCGAGGACGAAGAAGGATCGCCGTGGGAATCTCTCGCGACCGAACGCCTCGGTGACCCCTATGTATCGGCGGTGACCGCCATTGCGTCCATGGCACCCCGCCAGATCATGAACGAGTGGACGACCGATCCGCGAGAGATCTGCGAAACCGTCGCTGCGGAGATGCGAGCGAACCAGCTCAACTACTCGATCTGGGCCGGCAACTACACGGTGATCCTGCCGCCCCAGCTGAGAGCATCGTTCATCACTGCAGGGTGGTCGAAGGCCGACATCCAAGAATGTGTGTTCGAGCGGGCTCGCGTCAAGCGAGGTCAGTGGGCCGAAGTCGGCAAGGGTTCTGTAGTGAAAGACCGAGCGGAGCGGGAGTACGCAGCGCTGGGTTCGCCCGATGATCTGATGATCGTCGCCGCAGGGGGACCGGCTGGCGGATTCGCCTCGGTGATCCCGCCATGGTTGGGAACGAAGAGTCGAGCCTCGACGGTTGCAGTCGGGGCCTGTGTCGATTGCGAGGTGTCATAGATGTCTAGGCAGGCAATGTCTGAGTCCGGTTGGGTCGTGCTTGACCCGAGTCATGAGGATCGCAAGGTTGGTAGCGAGCCAGCCCCCAGGCTGGCGACGCTCGCTGGCACGACTGTTGGGGTGATTTCGAACGGCAAGGAGAACACCCGCCCGTTCTACGACCACGTCGAGCGCATCTTGCGTGAGCAGCACCAGGTCGCCGAAGTGGTCCGACGCATCAAAGGCAACTACAGCGCGCCTGCTGAGGACGAGCTGATGGCCGAGGCCATGGGGTGGGATGCAGTGCTCAGCGGGGTAGGTGATTGAGGCAGTTGCTCGTCGTGCAGTTTGCACGACGCTGTGATTGCGGACCGCCAAGGTGTGCCCGCTGTGTCGGTCATGACGACCGCCTTTGTTGATGCTGCCGAGGCGATGGCGCGGGTTCAGGGTGTGCCCGATCACCCCTTCGCCATCATTGAACATCCGATCTCGAGCGCCGACGAGGAAGGGCTGATTGCCCGTGCGCAGGCTGCCGTGGACCGGATTGTTGAGGTTCTCGTTCTCGCATAAACCAGAACTGCTCCGGCTACCCAGGCGAGAAGCCAGAACTGCTCCGGCTACCCAGGCGAGAAGATGGTGTAGTCGAGCGGAAGTGCTGTGGTTCGTTTCAGTTCTTCCATGACGAACACCGAACGCACGTCGTATAGATCCACCCGATCGATGAGGCGTTTGTAGAAGTTGTCGTAGGCCGAGATGTCCGGCACGACGACCCGCAACATGTAGTCGGTCTCGCCGCTGGTGCGGGTTGCTTCAACAATCTCCGGAAAGTCGGAGATGGCGGCCTGGAACCCGGCGAGCCACCGAGCCGAGTGGTCGTTAGTGCGGATCTGGACCAGCGCCGTCACATCGAGGTTCAGTGCGCTGGGCTCCAGAAGAGCAACCCTGCGGCTAATGATTCCGGTCTTCTCAAGGTTCTGCACTCGGCGCCAGCACGGCGTGGCGGTCAATCCGACGCGCTCGCCGAGCTCGCGCGCGGACATCGAGGCGTCCTCTTGGAGCAATTGCAGAATTTCCCGATCAACTAAGTCCACATTGGAATAATATGGCAAGGCTGGGTCGAAAGTCGAGATGATTTTCGCCGAACCGAACAAAACCTCGCGAAGATAACAAACACGTTGTGCGCGGTTCTCTCTACGGTGGAGGTATGGGCATTCAGCAGCGTTTCACCCAGCACCCAGCTTCGGTCGACGAGACCTACCTTGAGCACTTCAAGGTGGCGTCGGGCATCGGCCGCGAGCTGGTCTCCGCCGGATTTGCCTGCATGATGCACGCGTTCGTGCCGTCAATGTGCGAGACGACCGGAAGCACGAAGATCAATGAACTGCACGCTCGTATTGCGGGCCGCGGTGACAATGCTGCTTCGTCGGAGCTTCGCCAAGTCGGCTGAGCGCTTATCGGGCTGACGGTCGCAGGAATGTGATGTCGAAGTGGCGAGAGGTCAACTTCCAGCCGTCGCCCGTTCTGACGAAACGATCGTGATACTCGCCGACATACTTCGGATTATCGGCAGGTGCGGGCAACTCTGCTGTTCCGCTCGGTGAGTCGTGGCGGTAGTTGACGAGGTAGCTGACCCCGGTGGCATCTTCTCCTTCGACGGTGATCACCACGTTCGTGCAGAGATGGCGTGACTGGCGTCGGGTGACTGTTTGGCGCCGCGTAAATCCTGCTCGGATCTCGTCCTTGCCGATCATGTTCACTTCGGCCGAGGTCCACTCGCCATCGTCGGTGAACAAGTCGGCTATGGCTGGGGCGTCCCCGAAATCAACGAGGTGGCAATAGACGGAAACGATCCGTTCGCACGCGCGTTCGTCGAGCATGCGCTGCAGGTCATCGGGTGCAGGTGTGTCACTCATAGTTCGAATCATGACACCCCTGTATTAGTGGGACACCCCCGGACTATGTTCAGGATCTCACCCCCCCGATCTCACAGGAGACTCGTCTTGTCTACCCAGCCGCTCCAAATGGCCTGCGCCGCCACCCGCGAAACCCTCACCAACATCAAGGCCGATCAGATGAGCGCCGCGACACCTTGTGCATCTTGGGACGTTGCTGGTTTGGTCAACCACATCGTTGGCGCCCAGAACTTCTTCCTGGCAGGTCTGACCGGCATGCCTCCGGGCGAAGAGGTCGACTATGCCGCTGGCGACTATGTCGCAGAGTTCGATGCCGCCAGCGCCAAGCTGCTCGAAGCCTTCGGTGCCGAAGGTGCCCTTGAGAAGACGTACACTCTTCCGTTCGGCGAAATGCCCGGAGCGGCATTTATGGGCCTCGCCGCCACCGATACCTTCCAGCACGGCTGGGACGTTGCCAAGGCCACCGGCCAGAGCACCGACCTCAACCCCGAGCTTGCCGCCGGCATCCTCGCCCAGTCCCGCGCCGCGATTCAGGACTCTTTCCGCGGTCCTGAAGGCGCTCCGTTCGGTTCCGAACAGCAGGCTCCAGAAGGCGCCACCAACGCTGATCAGCTCGCCGCCTTCCTCGGTCGCACTGTCTGAGGAGGCACTGTCTGAGGAGGCACTGTCTAAGTAGGCACTGTTTGAGCTCTGGCTCTCTGCAATTTGGCGCGGGAAACGACATCAGGTGTTGTTTCCCGCGCTGGGTTCGTTTTGGAGACGGATGAGGGCGTAGGGCAGAGCGGCGATCGAGAGCAAGATTGCTGCGATGATGAGTGCTGTTGGCACGGTCGTGAACTCGGCGACGAGGCCAAGAGCCACCCCGCCGCCAACCTGGCCCATTGCCTCGGCCTGACCACGGAATGAGATGACGGTCGCCCTGACCTTCGATTTGGCGTGACGGTTGGTGATACTGAGAGGGACCCGATTGCTGTACCACCTGGCTCAACTCACGGGTCTCAGCTCAGCGACCTCTGGCCGGGAACTCTCGCTGGCCAGGCGGACCAGGCCCCGAGCCTCAAGTCGAACCGCTACGGCACCACAGCATCAGGCGAGTTTGTTTCGGAAGCGGGCGAGTTCTCCGGGTTGACCCTCGCCGACACGCACGGATGCTCCGCATCGCAGATCATCGAGGCTGCCGGACTCGGATTTGGTCACGAACGGTTCGGCCTCAGCCGAAGCACCCTGCTCGATTGGGCCGCGACTTGACCCTGCCGCCGCCCACCCCGCTGTTCGCCGAGGGTGGGCAGCGCCAGGGTAGGTTCCACCTGTGGCTGCTGCTGGACTTGAAGATCGACCCGACGGACTGTTGGCGTGTAGATGGGGCGGCGGCTACGAGGACTACACCACATACCACGATGAGGAGTGGGGAGTCCCTGTTTCGAGCGACACCCGTCTCTACGAGAAGATGTGTCTCGAAGGCTTCCAGTCGGGGCTCTCCTGGCTGACGATTCTTCGCAAGCGAGAAAATTTCCGAGCAGCGTTCGCTGACTTCGACTTCGAGAAGGTGGCTGTGTTCGGCTCGGGCGACGTGGAACGCCTGGTCCTCGACGCAGGCATCATCCGTCATCGAGGCAAGATCGAAGCGACGATCAACAACGCCCAGGCCGCCATCGAAACCGTCGATGAATACGGCAGCCTGGCCGCGTTCTTCTGGAGCTTCGAACCCGATGATGCCGACCGGCCAAAGGTCATGGATCACGAAGCGCTGATGGCGATGGCTACGACCCCAGCATCGACAGCTATGAGCAAGGCCCTGAAAAAGTTGGGCTGGAAGTTCGTCGGCCCGACGACCTGTTACGCCCTGATGCAGGCAGACGGAATCGTCAATGACCACCTCGACGACTGCTTTCGCCGCCCGGTCATTGAGAACCTACGGGCGAAACTCGCACGCCCGGGCTCGACCTAGGGGTGTTCCCAGCGCTGGTGGGTGTCACACCACTTGTGTTTGCCGTGTTCGGCGCAGCTGGGGCGCGGCGGGCGTCCGTTGGCGCCGCCGCCTTTGGGAGTGGTGCGTCCTGGTTTGCCTTTGGTGCGACTCATGTTCCTATTCTCTCGTGAGTTGCCGTTGTCGACAACTCGTTGGAACGAAGCGGTGCCCATCGCCCTACGATCGGCGCTCATGAACGAGCCAGTGCCCAAAACTGATCCGGTGCCCATCGACATGGACCGAAGCGGAGTCGATCGTTGTTTCGGCTGTGGTCAAGACAATGAAGACGGGCTTCGTCTGGTTTTCTCCCAGTACGAAGATGGAACGGTGGAGGCCCGGCACCAGACCGCCTCGCACCACTGTGGTTTGGACACTGTCGTGCACGGCGGCATCCAGGCCACGATCCTCGACGAGGTGATGGGCGTCGCAGCCCAGATGAGCCTTCCCGACGATGCCAACGACATGGCCTGTGTCACCGCTGAGATGCACCTGACCTATCGCCGCCCCGTGCCAATGGACGAAGAGGTTGTGGCGACGGCACGGGTTGTCCGGATCGATGGTCGCGACTTCCACGTCGAAGGTGCGATCAGCGCCCCCGACGGAACAGAGCTGACAGGGGCCGTGTCCCGCTGGCGGCAACTCCGGGTCTAGACGACCGCGGCGCTCCGCTGAGCATCGGCCTACTCTCTCCGTAAGAGCTGCTGGCTCTACGGGCAACAACCAGGGGGAACACGAATGACGCTCACCGAAGCGACAACATTGCACGATCTGATGAGGTACGTCGATACCGAGTCAGTCGATTGGAAGCCCATCGATCCTGGCTCGCGTTTCCGGACCCTGCACTCCAACAAAGAAACGGGCGAGAGAATCCTGATGGTTCAATGGGATGCGGGCTACACCTTGCCGTTCCGTGACGAGCACAGCTACGACGAGTTCATCTACATCCTGTCGGGCACATTCGTTGATCAGCACCGGTCGTCGGGACCAGGAACCTTCATCCAGAACGAGCCTGGATCGTGGCATCAGCCCACTACTCCCGACGGTTGCACTTTCATGGTGGTCATCTCACCTCGACACAACGAGGCATAAGCCCACGTTTAGCGGGCGGACTTCGACTGTTCGACCCAGCTGGCGTAGAACTCGGGGTCGTAGGCTCCTTCAGGGTTCTTGCGAACCATGTCGTCGATCACCAGAGCGTCTTCGCCGACAAGAATTCGCCATTCGTCGTGTTTCACCGCATCGAGAATGATCGTCGCCGCCTGTGCCGCGCTGGTTGGGGCGCGTTCTTTGAAGTTCTCGCCGCGACGCTCCAACCGAGCCATCAAGTCCTCGTCACTGAACTCACTGGCATCGCGGCCCGCTTGGGCGTAACGCTCCCTGAGACTGTCAGCGTTGTCGATGCCGAGGAGCCTGTCGGAGTTTTCGGTGATCGACGTACCGATGTGCCCCGGCATGACTACCGACGCCCGCAAGTGAGGCGCATTCTGGGCGAAATCGGTGATGAGTGCCTCGGTGAAGCCCTTCACCGCGAACTTGGCCGCGCTGTATGAGGTGTGGGGCATGCCCGGTCCGAGCGATGCGAAGAAGCCGTTGATCGAGCTGGTGTTCACGACCTGTCCAACGTCGGCGGCCAGAAGCGCCGGAAGGAAGGCGAGGGTGTTGTAATACACGCCGTACCAGCAGACGTTGAAGACCTTTTCCCACTGCTCGCGGTCGACGTCGATGATGGTGCCGCCTCCGCCGATGCCAGCGTTGTTGAACAGCAAATTCACGTGAGGCCGCCAGTCGGCGACCGCGACGGCGAAGGCTGTGACCTGATCCTCGTCGGACACGTCAGCGATGTGGGTCAGTAACTCGCCAGGATTGGACGCAGCGAGCAAAGCCGTCTCGTCGAGGTTGGTCTGGATGACGTCGCATGTTGCGACATCGCAACCGTCGGCAGTGAGCTGCAGCACCAGGTCGCGCCCCATGCCTGTGCCGCCCCCAGTGACTGCGGCTACACGTCCGCCGAACCCATTCTCGAATCGTCCTGTCATCTGCTTCGTACCTCTCGGTGGGTGAGGGAGTGACGCTGATCTAACTCGATGATCCGCGACTCGGTCACGATGTGGGTCATCGGGATGTCGTGGGGTTCCGACGGCAGAGCGTCGAACAGCAACCGATCCACGGTAATGCCGATGCGTGGTCGGTCGCTTGGGATGCGGCTCAAAAGCTCGTCGTAGTAGCCGCGACCGTGGCCGAGGCGCACGCCGGATTGGTCGAACGCCATGCCAGGCACGAGTGTCGCCGAGATGTGATGCGGTGGCAGGTCCATCGCATCGTCGACCGGCTGAGCGAATCCATACCGATGCTGCTCCATCGCCCCGATCGCAGGGTGAATGGTGAGGGGGCCTTCGTCTGGAGTGCGGGTCGTTGCGAATCGTTGCCAGCCCAACTCGTCGGCAGCATCTTCGAGAGCTGCCTCGCCCGGCATCGATCGGTAGAAAAGGATGAGGCCGGGAATGCCCTTGACCAACTTCACGACATTGGCGACCAGCGCTGCCGTCGTTGGAGCATCCACAGGTTTGGCGGTAGCTCGCAGATATGCCCGCCATTCCTTCTTCTCGGCACCTGATGGCGGAATCGCCACTGCGTCGTTAACCAACTAGCGCCCGCTGTTCTTGGGTCAGCGTGGGAACGCGCGGGAGCACGTATTCGTCGCGCATCGGTGATGCGAGCACCGGTGGGAACCGGTCGGCATCGATGAAGACGTCACTCCAGTTGGTGGTCGACGTTCGTTTCTCCACGGCTGCTCGGCGTTGTTTGATCGTCTCGGGGTTCGAACGGGCCTTCGGCATCATGCAGATGAGACTGGCGGCACGCAGCAATTCTGAGTTCGCGGATTGGTTGCCAGTGCCGGGGCTCGAACAATGGACGGTGCGGGAGTCCCACAAGAACAGGTCGCCAGCTTCGATGTGACACATGATCGGTGGGGTGTCCGCTAGCTGGGGGTCGTCGGCTGGGAATCGAAAGTGGTCGATCGAGCTGTCGATGCGCGCCAACCGCTCCGGGTACAGATCGGGAATCGACTCGAACATTCGATGTGATCCGGGGATCACGATGTTCCCGCCGTCCTCTAGCGACGACGGCAGCAACGACACCAGGCCCTGGACGCAGTGAAAGCCGGGCCGGCCGATTGGATGCTGGTCGAGGTGCAGCCACGAGGCGCCTCGGTTGGTGCGCCATTCGGGATCGACCGACGTCGGCCGCCACAGAGCCATGCCATCGAAGCTGGCCAGTAGGTCGTCGTCGCCCCACACCGCTGCAAATGTTTGCTTCACCGCTGGCACCGAACGGATGAACCATTGCGCTTCGCTGTGTCCGATGCCCTGGCTCGGGATGATTCCGCCATGCACGGCGGTGGGCCAGCGATCATCACCCCAAGTCGTGGGGTCGTTCCGGTCGATGCAGGTGCCGAGACCTTCGAGAAAGTCCCAGGTGAGGCCGAGCGCGTGCTGCGACTGTTCAGCGGTCAGGGCGTTGGCGATGACGACAAATCCCTGCTCCTCGAGGTGGTCCAGGATCTCCTGGGACCCGGCATGGAAGCGGGGGACGTGGGTGTAAGCCGGACCGACAGGAGTCGCACCCATCAGAAACCTCGGACCCGGTTGAACTCGTGTTGTGTAACTCCGTGACGAGCAACGACGGTGTAGCACTGTCCACTCGCATCAGTCAGCGCCGCGTCGACTTGGGCCTCGGCGATGGCACTCGGTTGCACGAAGATGTCGCTATTCGCATCTTCGCCGAGCTTCGTCATCGGCGTTGCAACCCCGCCTGGGCAGATCGCGTTGACAGTGATGTTGTCGTCGCGAAGGTTCGCTGCGAGGGCGCGCACGTAGCCAACTACGGCATGTTTGGAAGCCACGTAGTAGGGATCGGCCGAGTAGTCGATGATCCCTGCGATGGATGCAGTGGCAACGATGCCGCCTCCGCCCCGAGTACGCATGGCCGGGATTGCTGCGTTCATGGTGTACACGACGCCATCGACGTTCACGGCCATCACCGCCCTGTAACGGTCGAGCCCAGCGGCGATTGGATCCCAGGTGGCGCCAGAGAACTGTTCTTCGATGTCGCGACCCAAGATGCCGGCGTTGCAGAACGCGTAGTCGAGCCCGCCAAAGGACTCGGTGCACCTCGCCACCAGCGCAGCGCAGGCATCGACGTCAGTGACATCGGTGCGCTGGTACGTGGCACCGGTCTCTGTAGCGAGCGCTACACCAGCATCATCGTTCAGGTCACCGAAGACGACGTCTGCGCCACGTGACCGAAGCAGGCGCACAATTTCGGCGCCGATGCCCGATGCCCCACCTGTGACGATCGCCGCCGTTCCGTCCAAATCATTGCTCATGCGCCAAAAGCTACCTCAGAAGGTCAGCAGATCTGCTGGGCCGCGCAGGTGATGCATCTCGTTGAGCGACAGCACTACCCGTCGGTCGTGTCGGGCGAGCACGCGGTGGATTGACGCGTGGGCTGGTCGGTAGAACATGTCTGCGTGAAGACCAAGGAAGTCGGCGAGGTAGGCGTTGATCACCCCGCCGTGGCAGGCGACGACGACCGTTTCGGCAGGATGATGGGCGATGATTCCCTCGATGGCGTTGGCGGTCCTGCGCCTGAAATCGATGCTCGACTCGGTGTGCGGGTATGCCTCCCACCGACGTTGGAGGGCGAATCGGTGTCGGGCTCCGTTGAGTTCGCGTTCAGTCATGACGTCGATCGGGCGTTGGTGTGGCTCGAGTTCGCCGAACATATGGATCTCGGCAAGAGATTCCATGACCTCGACGTCTAGGCCGTGCCGCTCAGCGACTGCGATGCCGGTCCTGTGTGCTCGCTGAAGTTGTGATGAGTAGACGGCCGCGATGTTGTCGTTGGCCAGCGATTCGCCGGCAGCATGCGCCTGCCGCTCGCCGAGATCGGTAAGCGGGGGATCGCGCCAATCTTCGATTGCCGCATCGATATCGGGGAAGTTTTGCTGCCCGTGACGAACGAGGATCAGCTCAGTGCGCTTCGGGTCGTTCGTGATGAACGCCCGGTCAATTGGGGTACGGGGGTTGTCATCGCCCTCGGAGTCATCAGATTTCGGCACGGAGTTGAGACTACGCCCGTCAGCCGCCCGGGCCGCCGTGATTCATTACGGTTGCTCACCATGCTCCTCCCTCACACTCGGAAGTTCAGCGGATCTAAGACTCGGCGTATCGGCGCAGGTTTCTTGGTACTAGCGCTGCCGCTCGGGGCGTGCGGAGGAGGAGGAAATGACGCTGAAACCGAACCGACGGTTACGGCCGAAGACGCCTCTGTCACGACCCTGGCTGTTGAGGAACCCGTGTCCTCAAGCACGACTTCGGCCAGCGCGACAGCAGCGCCGGAGCCTGGCGCGGGCTCGATCTCCGCGTTGGGAAATGGAAACTGGGACGGTGGCGACTTTGTGGCACTGGTCGACGCTCGTATGGATGAGATCGCGCTGACGTTTGGCCAACCCGCCACTCCGTCGGCGCTTGCGCCGCTCTTTGCCCTGCCTGGTGACTTCCCGTACCCAGCTGGCGACGTGCTTGGTGTCTTCCACTCATTTGACCTCGATCAGCGCAGCGACGAAATCGATATAACCGAGGAACGCATCATTGGCGTCGACGGAGACCCGAGCGCTGCGGCCCTCGACTCGTTGGCGGCGGTCGTGGAAGCCGACGTCGACGGACGCTGGCGGCGAGTGTCATCGCAGCGCGACTCTTTCACCAACGATCTCTACACAGCTGAGGCGCTTGATGGGGTCTCCAGCAAGGACCGACTGGTCATCACTGGAACCGAAGCTCCCGACCCAGGCGAGTCCCCGCTTCGGTTTGAATTCGAAGCGGCACCCACCGAGATCCCGGTGCCGGCGTGGGCCGCGGGACTGCCAATCCTCGAAGGCGGCACGCTCTCGAGCGTGCGTGAGGGCCGCGGCGTAGTGGAGGACTTTGGCTCGGTCGCTCAAGACGGCTCGATCTCGATTCGCTACGACTACCCCGTTGATCGTTATGAGGAACTCGAAGAATTCCTGGCAAGCGGAGTGGTCGCCGACGCCGGCTTCACATACGAAGACACTCCGTTCAGTAACTTCAATATCCGGATCGACGTCTCCAACGGCGCCTGGGAGGGCACGGTGGGTGTCGGCGAGCTGACGGTGAATAGCAAACTCGCTGCGTATCAACTCATCTGGAGACTCACCCGTCCATAAAACGCCCGTCAGCCGCCTGAGACCCTCGCTTCGGCAGCGGCGCTGAGCCGGATGTGTTCGTCGGGGTTGATCAACCAGTTCTCGGGTAGTGACACCTTGCGTGGTCCGCCGCTGTGGCTGCGCTTCACCCGTACACCTTCAGGCGGCAGACGAACGTCTGGGTCGAGGGTGCTCAGGATCGTCGTGAGCTGGTCCATCGAATCGACCATCGAGAGTTCGCGGCGCACGTCTCGACCGACCGGATAACCAGCGAGGTACCAGCCGGAGTGTTTGCGGAACCGACGCACAATTTTCTGCTCGTCGCGGTTGGTGTCGGCGTAGAAGTCGACGAGGCGCTGGCAATGATCGATCATCACTTCGGTCACTGTGGACAGTGGTACGAGCGGGTCGGTGGGTTCGTTGCCGGAGAAAACGTCGGCCAGGTCACGGAACAACCATGGGCGCCCCAAACATCCGCGGCCGACGACGACGCCAGCGCATCCGGTGGAGCGCATCATTCGCATAGCGTCGAATGCTTCCCAGATGTCGCCGTTGCCAAACACCGGTATGTCGACTGCCTCGACCAGTTCGCCAATGGCGGACCAATCGGCGTGCCCGCTGTAGAGCTCGCGGACCGTGCGCCCGTGCAGAGCCAGAGCAACAACGCCCTCGTCCTGTGCGATGCGACCCGTCTCGAGGAACGTCAGGTGGTCGTCATCGATGCCCTTGCGGAACTTGATCGTGACCGGGATGTCTCCGGCTGTTTGAACCGCAGCGTGAATGACCTCGCGCAGCAAGCGGCGTTTGGCGGGAAGTGCGCCGCCACCACCCTGGCGGGTGACCTTGGGTGCTGGGCAACCGAAGTTCATGTCGATGTGGTCGACGCGACCCTCGCCAACCAGACGCTCGACCGCAGCACGGGTGTAGAGCGGGTCGGTCGTGTAGAGCTGAATGCTGCGAGGCGATTCGGTTGGTCCGAATTCGGCGAGCTTCCAGGTGTTCTCGTTGTTCTCGACCAGAGCCCTGGCAGTGATCATCTGGTTCACGTACAGACCTGCGCCGAACTGACTGCACAGGGCACGGAACGGCCAGTCGGTCACGCCTGCCATTGGGGCGAGAATGACTGGAATTGGAAGGTCGATCGGGCCGATGCTGACGGGAGCGAACTCGCCCGGCGCGGCGGGAGCGATGCCCTCGTTCATCGGGCTGCGGTAGCTGCTCATGAACCGACCCGTGTAACTGGTGTAACAAGTAGATCGACGCCAAGGCTCCGGAGTAGGGCTGTCGTCTGAGCGAGTGGCAGGCCGGCGACGTTGCTGTAGCTGCCGTCGATCGACTCTACGAACACACCACCTGCGCCCTGGATGCCGTATGCACCGGCCTTGTCGCTGTGTTCGCCTGTGGAGAGGTACCAGTCAATGTCGTCGTTGCTGAGTTCGGCAAACGTGACCTTGGTGGTGACGGTTTCGCTGGTGATCCTGCCGTTCATTGCGACAGCCACGGCGGTGTGCACCCGGTGAGTTCGACCGCTCAACGAACGCAACATGCGCCGCGCCGCAGCGTTGTCGACGGGCTTGCCGAGAATCGCTGTGTCGAGGGCTACAGATGTGTCGGCGGCAACAACAACTTCCGACGAGGTGGCATCCACCGCTTGTGCCTTGCGGCGGGCGATGCGGTCGACGTAACTCTCCGGGTGTTCGGCCGGCCGAGGCGATTCGTCAACGTTGGGTACGCGGACGGTGTATTCGAGCCCGAGCTGGTCAAAGAAATCGCGTCGGCGAGGGGAGCCGGAGGCGAGCACGAGGGGAGACATCCCTCCAGTCTGTCGAAAGTCTGGGGCAAGGGCACGCTCAGGCCGCACGAGATTCACCCTCAAACTACCCTTGGGCGCAGCGGCGGATGGAGTTACATCTGCTAGCAGATGAGTCTTCGGGGAGAAATCATGCACGATGTAGTCATTAGGGGCGGCCGAGTTGTTGACGGCACAGGTGCTGCTGAACGGCTCGCTGATGTCGCAATTGACGACGGAGTCATCACCGCGATTGGGTCAGATGTTGGTGAGGGCCGCAGAGTCATCGATGCTGAGGGTTTGCTCGTCACTCCTGGTTTTGTCGACGTCCATACCCACTACGACGGCCAGGCGACGTGGGATCCCGAGCTCGCACCCAGTTCGCTCCATGGCGTGACGACGACCGTCTTCGGGAACTGCGGCGTCGGTTTCGCTCCAGCACGGCCTGACGAGCACGAGTGGTTGATCCAGCTGATGGAGGGTGTCGAAGACATCCCTGGCGCCGCGTTGTCCGAAGGCATTACGTGGAACTGGGAAACGTTTCCTGAGTATCTCGACGCGCTCGAAGGTTTGCCTCGGGTGATGGACATCGCCACTCAGGTGCCTCACGGCGCAGTCCGGGCCTACGTAATGGGCGATCGGGGTGCGCGCAACGAGCCTGCGACTGAAGAGGATTTGGCCGCGATGGCCAAGATCGTCGAAGAGGGCATTCGGGCAGGGGCACTCGGGTTTACGTCATCTCGGACGAAGCTGCACCGGGCCCTCGACGGTGAGGCGGTTCCGGGCACGTTCGCTGGCGCTGATGAGATGGTTGCGATGGGTCGAGCCGTCGCCGACGCTGGTGGCGGAGTTGTCGAAGTCGCTTCTGACATTGGGCTCGGCGGCCTTGAGGGCCAATTTGGCGACGACGTTGATTGGATGCGGGAGCTGGCTGCCAACCACGGCCTTACCGTCACATATGCGTTGACCCAGTCCGATGCCCACCCTGACCAATGGCGAGAGCTGCTCGACATGTCCTCGGCACCGATTGATGGTGATGGTCGAGTCATCGCCCAAATTGCCGGCAGGCCCGCCGGTCTGTTGTTCGGCCTGCGAACCTCACTTCATCCGTTCAAGATGCACCCGACGTTTGTTGCTCTCACCGAGCAACACGAGGGCGACGCGCTGTTGGCCGAATTGGCCAAGCCCGAAGTGAAGGCGGCGATCCTCGCCGAGACCACTGGGTTCACGGGTCGCTTCAACCATGACGTAGCCCACGGATTCCACAAGATGTATCCGCTCATCGACGACCTCACCTACGAACCCGACAGTGTCGACAGTGTCGCCGGGCGCGCCGAGGCAGCAGACATTGATCCTTACGAACTCACCTACGACACCCTCTTCTCGGGAGACGGCCAGGGGCTGATCTTCTTTCCCCTCACCGACTTCAGTGAAGGTTCACTCAACTCGACCTACGAACGACTCCAGCACCATGGGGCGTTCTGGAGCCTCTCCGACGGTGGCGCCCACTGCCGCCTGATTTGTGATGCTTCGACGTCGACCTACCTACTCGCCTATTGGGCGCGTGATCGGGTCAAAGGCCCACAGTTGACCATCGAAGAGGCAGTGAAGCTGATGACCCACGACACTGCCGAGGTCTACGGGTTGCTCGGCGATCGCGGCACGCTCGAAGTCGGTAAACGTGCCGACATCAACGTCATCGATCACGCCGCCTTGGCGTTGAAGCCGCCGAAGATGATCAACGACCTGCCCGCTGACGCGCCGCGCCTCATGCAAGAGTCGGTGGGATACAGAGCCACGATCGTCGCCGGCGAGATCGTTCGTGAGAACGACGAATTCACGGGCGCCCGCCCAGGTCGCCTCGTCCGCGGCCGCCGCTAACAAGCTATTAACAAATAGGAGAAAATCTCAGTGAATCGATTTGATGGCAAGGTCGCGCTCGTTACCGGTGGAGCCTCAGGCATCGGGGCTGCCACTGTGCGCCGCCTCGTCGATGAGGGCGCCAAGGTCATGATCGCTGACGTCAACGGTGAAGGCGCCGAACTGCTCGCCACCGAACTCGGTGCCAATACCGACGCGGTGCAGGTCGATGTCACCGACTCCGACGCGGTAGATGCCATGACGGTCGGCACGGTGGAGAAGTTCGGTCGCCTGGACGTGGTGTTCAACAACGCTGGCATCAGCTCGGTCGGCAGGGTCGATGAACTCAGCAACGAACACTGGGACCGGGTGATGGCGGTCGACGTCAGCTCGGTGTTCTACGGATGTCGAGCGGCCATTCCAATCATGCGGGAGCAGGGTGGTGGCGCCATCGTCAACACTGCGTCGATCTCCGGTCTCTTCGGCGATTGGGGACTTCCGGCGTACAACGCGGCCAAGGGTGCTGTGATGAACTTCACCAAAGCCATGGCCGCGGACCACGCACGCGACGGCATCCGCATCAACGCCGTGTGCCCTGGAGGCATCGAGACGGGAATGACCGCCTCGATCGTCACCAGCAAGCGAGCCCAAGTCGAGTACTCCCGTCTGGTACCGCAAGCTCGGATGGGTTTGCCAGAAGAAATCGCGTCGGCCGTTGCTTTCCTGGCCAGCGACGATGCCTCGTACGTCACCGGCCACGGTTTGGTGGTTGACGGTGGAGTTACCGCCACCACGGGGCAGCCGAACTTCACCGCGCTCGCCGAGCGCTGGTGGGACTCATTGGCCTGATCTGGCTCATTCCGAGCCTGATCCGGGAGTGAACAGGTATCTGGGCGCGGGGCTGCGACACTGTTGCGATGCCCTCCGACGACACCTGGTCGCGCCTGCGTGATCTTGAAACGGAACTGACCGGCGACGGCCCGCCACAGCCGGGTCTGAAGGGCACGACGGCGGCTGCACGCGCCATCACGCAGCCTCCAGCGACTCCGCAGAAGGACCCGACAGCCCCACCGGGTTCCAAATCGGAGCCAAGGATTAAGCGGCAGCGAACACCGCGAGGGACGAAGAGCGGGCCCCGCCGGCTGGTGCGTCCCGCTGTCGTAATCCTTCTGATCGTGATCATCCTGGGTATTGCCGGTTTTGGCTACGGCCGCTGGCGACTGGGGCAGATCGAACGAGTTGATCTTGACGAGGTGCTCGCCCCCGTATCTGCGGGCGGTCCCACCTGGCTCGTCGTCGGCTCCGACTCACGCGAGGGCATCGACCCCAATCGGCCCGATGCCGGTGGCTTGCTCGGCGAAGTGGTGGCCGGCCAGCGCGCGGACGCGATCATCCTTGTTCGGGATATCCCTGGCCAGGGCATCCGTATGTTGTCGCTGCCTCGAGATCTGTGGATCGATCCCGCTGGGCCCGACAACGCTGGCCGAATCAATGCGGCCCTCAATCGTGGAGCGGCCGATCTGGTCGAGCTCATCAGCATCCAGCTCGGTATCCCGATTCACCACTACGCCGAGGTGGACCTGGCCGGGCTCGATGACGTGGTCGACGCCGTAGGTGGGGTGACGCTCGACATTCCATATCCGGGATACGACGATTCGCTCGGTCTGCGAATCGGTCAAGCCGGGCCGGTCACTCTCGACGGAGCGACGGCCCTCGCGTACGTACGAACGCGGCGCTGGGTTGAGCTCATCGATGGGGTCGAGACCCCAGATGGCACTGGTGATCTCGGTAGAACCCTGCGACAGCAAGGGTTCCTGCGAGCGCTCGGCGCGAAGGTCGCCTCGCTGCGCAACCCGTTGGCGGTGAATTCTGCGATGTCCGGAATTGCTGACTCTGTCCGACTCGACGGGGGAGCCGGAATGGGCGACCTGATCGGTTTCGCTCGCATGATCCAAAACGCCGAGCAGGCCGAGCCTTTGCCGGTACGAGGCCACGTCACCGATGGCGGAGCTTCTGTCTTGGTGATGGAGCCTGGCGCCGAGACCATCCTCGATCTGTATCGCTAGCGGTTTCGTCGACTCGGCTATCGCACTGTTTCGCCGGCGAGGTCGAGTACCTCGGCGGCGACAAGCTCGTAGCTATCCCAGGCTGATCGATAGCCGCCTGCGGGGTCGGTTACAGCGTCACGAATTGGGATGTCGGCGAACGGGCTGTACGCATCGAGGATCACGTGCTCACAACCGAGGCTCTCCAGCAGGTGGAGATCGCCGTGAACCTGTTCGAGCGTGCCGTGGCCCATGAAACGTTCGGCCTCGTCGACCGGCTGATCCGTCAAGTGAAACATGATCCGGGGGCACACGGGCGGGGTGGGCTTGCCTGCTCGCTCAGCCTCCGCAGCCAGTCGGGGTAGGCCTTTATCGCGTAGCCAGGTGGGTCGGAGCCGGATTGGGTGCCAGTTGGCGTCGAACTTCACCGTTCGGCGAAGGGCAGCGTCGCTGCTGCCGCCGACCCAGATCGGGACTGGTTCCTGGAGAGGTCGCGGAGCTGTATCGACATCGACGCAAGTGAGAAACTGGCTGTCGTGCGAAAGTAGTGGTTCAGTCCAATGCTTGGTGATGACGTCGAGGTAGTCGTCGGTCATGGCTCCACGACGGTGGTACGGAACGTCGAGCGCGGCGAATTCCTGCTGAGCCCAGCCGACGCCGACCCCGAAGATGAGTCGTCCGCCAGACAGCTGGTCGATGTTGGCGTAGGACCGTGCCAACTCCAAAGGGTTGCGATAGGGCACGATCGTCACTGTGGTGCCGATCTGGATGTTGGTTGTCACACCAGCGAGCCAGCCGAGCATCGATAGCGGCTCGTAGAACGGTGCCGGGTAGTTGGCCGAAACGTCGGGGGTGATCGCGAGGTGATCCGACGTCAGCAGGCTGTGGTAGCCGAGCCGTTCAGTGAGCTCGACCCAGCCCAGCAGCACGTCGGGCCGAGCGGACGGCCCGAAGTTGATGAGGTTGATTCCGACCTTCATGCCATGACTTCCGGCTCGCACGTCATCAGCAGCTCTGCGACGTGAGCGGTGTTGGGCAAGCGCAGCAGGGTGGCCAAGGTTGTGGCGAGGTCGCTGGGCTGAATCATCGTCGAGGCATCGGGTCCGAACTCCGCCGTCATGTCCGTCGCTACATAGCCGGGGCAGACCGCCATGGTCCGGATGCCGTCGTCCCAGGTTGCATGACGGGTCGCGTGGGTGAGCGCCATCGTGGCGTGTTTGGTCATTGCATAGCCGGGGGCAAAGAGACCCTTCACCCGCTTGCCTGACATCGAAACCACGTTCACAATCCGACCGGTCCCCGTGTCCCTCAAATGGGGGAGCGTCAGCTGGATCATGCGCAACGGGGCTTTGACGTTGACGGACCACATCGCGTCGAGGGCGGCGTCGTCCAACTCAACCAACGAGGCGGTATCGGCGATGCCGGCGTTGTTGATCAGCACGTCGATGCGGCCGTGCGCCGACAATGTCGCCTCGACCCACGCACCTTCGGTCGTCCGGTCCTCGGTGTCGTAGCGATGCCGAGAGACGCGGTCTGACCCAAGTTCTTCCGTCGCCGCTGTGAGTGCAGCGACGTCGCGCCCTCCGAGGCTGACCGTCCAGCCCTCGCCATGCAGGGTTTCGGCGAGTGCCAGCCCTATGCCCCGATTGGCGCCCGTGATCATCACGACTCGTCCAGTGGTGTCCAGCATTTCCTGATCCTCCTGAGAAGCAGCTCGCTGCATCGGGTTCGCGTTTCGAACGGCGAGTAGATTCTGCCGTCGTGGAATTCAATCTTGCACAAGTAATCGACGCCATCGCCGCCGCCCAACCCGAGCGGGTCGCAATGGTCCACGATCGACGGGAGCACACCTTCCCAGAGTTCGTTGATCGTTACCGCCGTCTGGGGTCAGTGATCGCTGCCGCTGGCCTCGGGTGTGGGACTGAACGCTCTGAGTTGGCCGGTCACGAGACGGGCCAGAGCCATATAGCTCTCTATCTCAACAACGGACCCGAGTATCTCGAAGCCATGTTGGGGGCATGGGCCTCACGGACCGCATCGTTCAACGTCAATCATCGTTACGTCGCTGACGAACTCCGGTACCTCTTCAATGATTCGGGCGCGAAGGCCGTCATCTATCACTCTTGCTACGCCCCAACACTGGCCGAAGTGTTGCCCGACCTAACCGAGATCGAACTCCTGATCCAAGTTGCCGACGACTCAGGGAACGCCCTATTGCCCGGAGCGATCGACTATCACGACGCCGTCGCGGCGGCAGAGCCGATCGATCTCTCCGGTTGCTTGCCAGATGACCTCTACATCCTCTACACCGGTGGCACGACAGGCATGCCGAAGGGTGTGCTGTGGCGCCAGGCCGACTTCTTCGTAGGAGCCCTTGGTGGATCGAATCGCCGAGAGGGCCGCGACTTCGAGTCGATGGAAGAAGTGGTCGCCGCTGCGAGTCGGCGGGAGATCCGCTGGCTCACCTCTGCGCCATTCATGCACGGCGCGGCCCAATGGATAGCGCTGCAGGCGCTCACCATGGGCCACACCGTTGTGTTGCCCGACATCGGCGACCGATACGACCCGAAGTCGGTGCTCGAAGTCTGCGATCGGGAGAACGTTCAGTACCTGCAGATTGTCGGCGACGCGTTTGCTCGTCCCTTGCTCGACGCGCTCGCCGCTGGCGCACCGATCCCTGCCGCGTTGGAGACGATCATCAGTGGTGGCGCTGTTTTGCACGCCGAGGTGAAAACCCAGCTGCAAGAAGGCTTCGGCGTCACTATTCGAGATTCGATCGGCTCCAGTGAGACCGGAGTTCAAGGGAGCAACGTCAGCGCTGGGGCAAAGGCGAGCACGGGCGATTTCGAGCCGAGTCCCGGCTCGACAGTGGTGAACGAAACGTTTGATGCAGTCCACGCGCCGGGCCACGAAGGCATCGGCTGGTTCGCCATGGGTGGGCGAGTACCGCTCGGGTATCTGGGCGACGGTGAGAAGACGGTCCGTACCTTCCCAGTGATTGACGGGTCTCGAATGGCAGTGCCAGGCGACCGCGCCCGACTGTTGACCGATGGCCGAATCGAGGTGCTCGGCCGCGACTCGGTCACGATCAACTCTGGCGGAGAGAAGATATTTGCCGAGGAGGTCGAGAACGCGGTGAAGACCCACCCAGCGGTCTATGACGCGGTCGTCTGCGGTCGTCCCAGCGAACGATGGGGCAGCGAGGTAGTTGCCATCGTCCAGATGACAGACGGTCACTCGTTCGACGAACGCGCAATCATCGATGCTTGCGATGGAATTCTCGCACGTTACAAGTGGCCGAAAGCCGTAGTCTGTGTCGATCGGGTTGTCCGCAGTCCGGCCGGCAAGCCGGACTACCGTTGGGCCAAAGAAACCGCCCAGTCAGCCGCAGGCGCGGAGAGGGCTTCGTGACCACCACTGAACCAGTACCTGACGGCGCCCCGCCCATGACGCCCGACGCCGCAACGCCTATGACGGCAGATGAGCGTGAGGTGGTGCAAAAGCGCACCGTCCGGGTTCTCCAGGGTGGAGTAGTGCCGGGCGGCATGGCAATGACGTGTGCCTTCGCTGCGGCAGCGCTTGCTGGTGAGGACATGACCGGTAGCAAGGCATGGGGTGTGATCGCCGGCGTGGCGTTGTCGATCGGTGGCACGATTGCGACGATTCCGCTGGCCCAGATCATGAGTCGGCGCGGTCGTCGGCCGGGTTTGCGGGGTGGCTATCTCACTGGACTTGTTGGCGGCCTCTTTGCTTTCGTAGCTATCGCGACCGGCTTCTTTCCGTTCCTGCTCATCGGCATGCTGATGGTCGGCGCCGGGCAGTCGAGCAACCTGGCGGCTCGCTATGCCGGAGCCGATCTAGCGGCCGATACGAATCGAGCGTCAGCCATCGGCAACGTGATGTGGGGTGGCACGGTTGGCTCGGTGCTGGGGCCGATTTTCAGTCTCTCGGTCGCTAGTCCGCTCTTCGAGGCGATTGGTTTCAAGGAATACGCCGGTTCATACGCTGCGTCGTTCCTGCTGTTCATCATCGCTGCGGTTGTCATCCACAAGTACCTCCGGCCAGACCCGCTGCACGTGGCCGGCGGAGACGGCAAGGTGCCAACAATCCGTCCTCCAGCAATGTCGGACCTGCGATTCATAGCGTCGAACTATCGACCGTTCCTTGCGGTGTCAGGTATGGGGCTTGGGCAGGCCGTCATGGTGGGAATAATGGCGGTCACCTCACTCCACCTTCGTGACGGTGTCGAGTCCGAGAACATGATCCCGTTCGTCATTTCGTTGCACATCGTTGGGATGTATGCGTTCTCGCCCTACGCAGGGAAACTGGTTGATCGCATCGGCCCCAACGTCGTCATCGCTCTCGGAGCGATTCAGTTGCTGATCGGTGCCGAGGTCGCCTCCCACACCGAGGCACAACACGCCATGGGCCACTTCGTTGGGTTGTTCCTCGTCGGCACAGGTTGGAGTTTCGCGGTGGTGGCCGGCAGCGCGTTGCTCACATCGTCAACTCCGCTGGAGAAGCGAGTCGGGGTGCAGGCAACCGCTGACTTCATCATGACCCTGACAGGCGCCGCCGCCGGAATCACTTCGGGCATCATCGTCGAGTCCCGTAGCTATGAAGATCTGTCGCATTGGGCTGGATTCCTCGCCATCGCGCTGATCGTCCTAGCGCTCGTCGGAGTTGTGCGGGCTCTGCGCCTTCGCCAGGAGATATCCGTCGACTGAGGCTGGGATGGGCAAGACTGGTCGTCTCGAACTGATCGGAGCCTGTCATGGCGTTTCATCACGTTGCCTTCGCCACCAAGGACCTGGAAGCGACTCACCACTTCTACGAGGATCTGATGGGGTTCCCGCTTGTCCACAGCGAGCTGGAAGACCATGGCGGCGGGATTTGGATGAAGCACGTCTTCTACGACACCGGAAACAGTGAGTGCATCGCCTTCTTCGCGTTTGAAGGGATCGGCGAGCAGCCCGACTACAAGACCGACCTGGCCGAGTCCGTCGGGGTGCCTGTGTGGGTGAACCATTGTGCGTTCGACGCTACCGAGCAGATGCAGGCCGATCTCAAAACACGCATGTCCGCCGACAGCATCGAGCCGCTGATGGAACTCGATCACGGATGGTGCCATTCGCTGTACTACGTCGACCCCAACGGGATCATGGTCGAGTTCTGCCGCGACAATCCTGGGTTCGAACCCGACCCAGCAGGTGCCCTCGCACGCTTGCGTCAAGCCGTCGGCGGGTCGGCGAGCTGATCTTGTGACTGACGCAACTCCGTCGACCCGGGTCGAGTTCGTTGGTCTTCCATCGCCAGTCGTAGGGCGAGCTGGCGCCGGTGGACACCCGTGCCAAGGCCTCTACCACCGCCCCGCTCACGGCGAGCCCTCTACTGCTTTCATCGCCACCCACTACAACGTCGACTTCTCCGAGCACTACCTGGCCTCGTACATGGCTGAGCGTGGATTCGGATTCCTCGGCTGGAACACCCGTTTCCGCGGCGGTGAAATGTACTTCCTGCTCGACCACGCCATCGCCGAGATCGCCGTCGGGGTGCGTTGGCTGCGGGAGGTGGCCAAGGTCGACCGAGTAGTGCTCCTCGGAAACTCGGGCGGTGGCTCTTTAATGGCCGCCTACCAATCGCAGGCTGTGTCGCCTGATCTGCTGCCTGACTTCGGGCGGTCATCGGTGCTGCCAGCGGCGATGGATGTCCCTGAATGTGATCTGTACATCTCCTTGGCCGCCCATCCAGGGCGACCGGACGTCCTCACCGGCTGGCTCGATCCGTCGGTAACGGATGAATTCAACCCTGTCGCGACTGACGTCGCACTCGATCCCTTCAACCCCGATAACGGGCCGCCGTTCTCGCAACAATTCCTCGACCGCTATCGCTCCGCTCAGCTCGACAGGAATGCACGAATCACACAATGGTGCAAGGACGAACTCGCTCGGCTGTCTCAAGTCGGGGTGCGAGATCGGCTGTTCACAACGTCACGGCTATGGGCCGATCCCCGCATGATCGATCCAACTCTTGAGCCGTCGAATCGACCCACGCCATCCTGCTATCTGGGCGATCCTCAGGTCGCTAACGCCGGCATCTATGGCGTTGGCACGGTCAGCTCGCTGCGCACATGGTTGTCCATGTGGAGTTTGGAAGAATCGCAATGCCGCGGAGTGCCTCATCTGAACAAGGTGACCGTGCCGTCGCTCGTTATCGATGCCGACGCTGATAGTGGTGTATTCCCGAGCGATACAGCGTCAATTGTTGGAGCGTTGGCAGCCGCGGATCTCTCGACTCACACGGTCTCCGCCGATCACTATCTTCGAGAACCAACTGGTGCCCGGACAGAAGCAGCGGACCTCATTGCGGAATGGGTCTCTGCCCGAAACTGAGAAATAGACCAACGCTCACCCGAGCTATATGGCGTGAAGTCTGAGAGACTCCGGGCGTGCGCCGGTTGTACTTGCTGGCCGCAGTGGCGATGGCAGGCGTGAGTGCTGTCTTTGCCCTGCTCGCCGAACTCGAAAAACAATTTGATCTGTCAACGACCAGCCTTGGCTGGATTGCTGGCAGCGCCTTCTTAGCCGCTCTGGTAACTCAGCTGTGGTTGGCGCGTTACGCCGATCGTGGGCACGCAACCACCCTGTTGCGGCTCGGCACGTTAATCGCTGCAGCCGGTCTCATATGGTTCGGCGCCTCGACCCAAACGTGGCAGTTTGTTGCGGCACGGGCTCTGTTGGGTGCCGGCGTCGGCATGATCATCCCGCCCGCACGAAGGGCGATCGTCTTGACCTCGGGAGACTCTACGGGCGAGCGGCTGGGGGCGTTCTACGCCGCATATTTGGCTGGGTTTGTATTCGGTCCTCCGGTTGCCAGCGCTCTCACGGTGCTCACCGACGATGTTCGTGTCCCGTTTCTTGTGTTTGGCATCGGTACCGTCGCAGTATTCTTTTCGTTGATCGGACTCGAACTGCCCGAATCTCAGCGCGGCGACGCGCCGACCGATGCCGAGAGTCGCCGAGTGATTCGGCGACTCCTTCGCTCCCGAGCGTTTGTGGCATCGCTGCTCATTATCGTGTCGTTCCGCTACTCAATCGGCGTGTTCGAACCCCTGTGGGCGACCCACCTCGACGATCTCGGGGCCTCAACATTGCTGATTGGGGTCTCGCTCACCTTCTTCGCTTTACCGATGCTTATCGTCGCCCGGCCCGCTGGTCGGCTCTCCGACCGTTACAACCCTCGAGTGGTGTCGTTACTTGCAGCTGCAGCCACGGTGCCGATGATGGCTGTATACGGGTACGCGGGTGTCGTATGGATCATCTTTCTCGTGGCTGTGCCGCACGGGCTCATGGAGGCCATTCTCTCGCCTGGGTCTCAAGCAGCGATCGCGGAAGCAACCGCAGATGACGATGCAGCGTCAGCCCAAGGGCTTGCAGAGGCGGGCGGCTCCGCTGCATCGGCCATTGGCGCATTCACTGCACCAGCGATCTTTGAGGCTCTTGGTGCCGGACCTGCGTGGCTCATCGCTGCCGGCGTCATGTCATTGCTGCTGACGTGCAGTTACTTCGTCTGCCGGCCAGGCCGATTGAACGACAAGGCCGAGAAGGGCGAGCGAGGACAGCTCGACTTACGACAGTTGTCAGCGCGCGAGGGGCCAGCCGAGTAGGTCGCCCAAGTCGGTTACCCAAGCAGTTCGTCGAACCCAGCTTCCATCTCAGGGTGAGATGTGGGCACGTGCGTCAGGCGACTCAGCCAGCTGGCCGTGACATAGTCCGCCATGATGGCGCCGCTGTCGGTGTCGGCCGGCAACTCGAGGGTGTCGCCCCATTCCATTTCCACCGTGAACGCTTCTTCATGCCCGGGCCGAGGGACCAGTTTCACTGAGCCGACCGTGCGCGGCGGAAGCATTGCAACATCGGTGTAACGCCATCCTTTGATTTCGTCCAGCGGCACATTCGGAACGTTGAGGTTGAGCACATATGGCTCTTCGGGCGGGCTGGCAATGAGCTGGCCGACCGCGTTGCTGGCGACCGTTGCGGCTGTCTCCCACATCTGGTCGGCGAGAAGGTCGTCCCAGGCTTGGCCTTCTACCCCGAAGTTGGCAACAGATTGGCTCACCGCGACCCCACTGACGCCCCCGTTGCGGGCGGTGATACAAGCCCCAATCGTGCCTGAGTGGTAGACCGCGCGGCCGACGTTCGCACCGGGATTGATGCCTGAAACCACAAGGTCGATAGGGCCAAATGCGCCCATGCGACCAAACATTGCGCAGAGTCCGGGAGCGCCTTCGACTGACCACGACTCATCGATGCCATCGATGTGTCGCTTGTGGACATCAGGTTTGATGAGGTGAAGCGGGCCGAGGGCTGCTCCCGCTCCGGAGTATTCGCTATCGGGGGCAACAATGACCACGTCGCCGTGTTCCCGCATCGATCGTGCCAGCACGTGCAGGCCAATCGAGTCGATTCCGTCGTCGTTTGTCACCATGATGCGCATCGAAGCGAAGCTATCGACTCGTCCTCTGCCATGCGCGTCTGGCAGTCTGTGGCCTGTGACCTCGACCAAAACTGTCTCGATGATCCACACCTCTGACGTTCACATTGGTTGGACTCGTGGCGACGGCGCTGAGCACCTCGAGGTGTGCTTGTGCCCGGTCCAAGGTGTTGTCGACGCCGTTCGAGAACACGATGCCGATCTGCTGCTTGTGGCCGGAGATCTCTTTGACCACGCTCGGCTCAGTAACGAGGTGATCGGCAAAACGCTTGAGGTGTTGGCTTCGGCCGGCGTGCCAGTTGTCATCATCCCGGGCAATCACGACGTGCTGGACGGGACGTCCCTGTGGCATCGGGCGGCCGCCGAGGTTGCGGCTTCAGGGGTGGTGCTCCTCGATGACCCCGAGGGCTCTCAAGTTGAGCTGCTCGACGGGGCCCTGTCGATCTGGTGTCAGGCCATGGAAGAACACCATCCCGAGTACCAACCACTCCGTGGAGTTCCGGCCCGGCCTGATTCTGGCTGGTGGGTCGTTGCCGGCCATGGCCACCATGAGGAGCCAGCGTCAGGGTCGTACCGATCTTCGCCGATCACACCCGACGAGGTTGCATCGTCGGGTGCCGATTACGTGGCACTAGGCCACTGGCACATTCGAACTGACGTGTCAGCAGGCGATGTTCCCGCTTGGTACCCGGGCGCACCGATGGGTTCGGTCACGAGCGGGACAGCCAACCTCACTACGTTCGGGCCCGACGGCGTCGTGATCGAACACGTGTCGGTGACCGCACCAGCACAAGGCTGCTAACGCCATCCTCGACTGGGCCGTTGTCAGGACTGGCCTGCTCGCTCGAGCCGGCCGCTCACGGTTTCGTACTCCGAAGTGAGTCGGGCCGCTTCGTTCTTGGCAGCGTCGTACCGCGTGGTGAGGTCACGGATCAGATTGGGTGAGGCATAGGTGTCCGGATCCGCCATCTGAGCTTGGAGATCAGCGACCACCGATTCGGCGTTTTCCCAGTCGCTCTCGGCCTTCTTCAGCTGCTTGCGGAGGTCCTTGGTGGCGGAATGATTTTTGTTGCGATGCTCGGCTGCGACCCGACGATCGTTCTTGCGGCCCGGCTCGGCACCGGCCTCACGCTTTGGCTTGAGGGCTCGATCTGCTTCCTTGGCCGCTGGCTTCTGCCCGGGGGTGAGGATGGACTCGTTGACACCCTCGTGCCACACCGCCATACCGTCGCGGACCTCGACGAGAGCGTCAGCAACATTGCGAATGAGATGCCGGTCGTGAGTCACGAGCAGAACTGTTCCCGGGTATACCTGCAGCGCATCTTCGAGAAGGTCGCAGCTGGGCAGATCCAGGTGGTTCGTGGGCTCATCGAGAATCAGCAGATTCACTGGGTTGCACATGGTCTGAGCGAGAGCGAGACGGGTACGTTCGCCGCCTGATAGATCCCGGATGTGTCGGTCGACGGTGTCGGCGCGGAATCCGAAGCCGCCGAGAATGGTGCGCAGGTTACGCATTCCCTGATCGCCAACGTTGCGTTTGAACTCGCCGAGCACGGTCTGATCGGGGTCCATGACCTCGGTGAGGTGCTGGGCGAAGGTTGCATGATCGACGTTGTTGCCAATGGTGACGGTGCCGGTCGTGGGCGCCAGGTCACCCAGGATCATCTTCAACAGGGTGGTCTTGCCAGCACCATTCGGGCCAATGAGGGCGATCTTGCGACCCCGCTCAACTATCAGATCGACAGCCCCGAGTACCTCTACGCCGTCGTAGCCAACGCTGGCATTCTCGATCTCGGCGACGATACGCGACGAACGCTGCGGTTCTGGGAACTCGAATCGAGCCTGGAGTTCCTTGCGGGTCGGCGGCTTGATGAGCTCGATCTTCTCCATGGCCTTGATCCGGCTCTGGACCTGGCGGGCCTTGGTGGCCTTGTAACGGAACCGCTCGATGAACTGCTCAGCATGAGCCATCTTGCGCTGTTGCTGGGCGGCCATGGCCTCTATCTGGGCGAGGCGTTCCTCGCGAGCAAGCACGAAGTCAGCGAAACCGCCGACATACTCCTGGCTGCTTTGCCCGTCGAGCTCGATCACTCGGTTGGCGACCGAGTCGATGAAGTCACGGTCATGACTCACGAACAGCAATGAGCCATTCCAATCGGCAAGTCGCTGTTCCAGCCAGGCAACTGAGTCGACATCGAGGTGGTTGGTGGGCTCATCGAGGATCAAGACGTCGGGGTCTGACAACAGCAGGCGGGCGAGCGACACACGCATACGCCAGCCACCGGAGAGTTCCTTTACCTGGCGCTGGGCAGCGTCGCCAGCGAAACCAAGGCCGTTGAGCACGCGGTGGGCCTCGGCCTCGATTGCGTAGCCGCCGAGCTGCTCGAACGAGGATTGGGCTTCGCCGTAGCGAGCGAGGATCTTGTCGTAGTTCGGATCATCGGTGTCGCCGAGTCGAGCTTCGAGCTCGCTGAGCTGCTTGGCCATCTTGTTGATGCGGCCGGCGCCCTCGAGCGTCACCTCGAGAACGGTTCCCTCCAGCTCGTCATCGAGCTCCTGGGGGAGGTAGCCGATGACCATGTCCTTTGGCCGGTGGATGACACCAGCGTCGGATTCCTGTATGCCGAGAAGGATCTCGATGAGCGTCGTTTTGCCCATTCCGTTCCCGCCAACGAGCGCGATCTTGCGACCAGCCGAGAGCTGGATGGTCACGTCACGGAAGAGGGTCCGGGGCCCATGCGCTTTGGTTAGTCCGGAGGCGGTCAACACGGGGAACGAGGCTACCGGCGACTACTCACGACGGTGTGTGGCGGATGCAACACTGTTGGCTATGGATCTGTGGGCGACCGGCAATCACGACGCTAGCGAGGTTCTCTGTCGTGTTGCTGATCCTGCCCAGCTGAAGACGTCGCAAGTGAACGCGATGGTCAAGGGTTGCGACAACTATGTGCTCGGTGGATCGCTAGCTGGGCTCGTGGCCCAAAGTTCGGTAGTTGCCGGACGCGCTGATGCCTGGCGCGACCGAACGGCCGAATAGGTGGCGGCGACGGGCTGGGGTGTGTCTTGTGCCCTGGTAACTGCTGAGGGAGATGCCGCGATGGGGGACCAACTAGCCGTCTCCTTGCTCGACGAGATCGAGTCGAGGATCACAACTCGACCGAACCGTGTTGGCACGAGATGCACCAGTTCGTCATCTGCGCTGGTCTCCGTGACCCGCTCCGCCATCGGGCCCGGAAGGGCTAACGCCCGAGGCGGCTGTTTACCTGGTTGATGTAGTCGAGGTGAGCTTCGGTGCTGTCGAGGCCCATATTCATGGTGACAACGGTGGCGTGGGTTCCACCCGCTTCTTCCCACCGCTCGGCCCATTCGACCGCAGCATCGGCTGAGCGCGCGCCTGTCATCATGAACTCCAAGCCGAACGTTGACTGGTCGCGGTCGTTCTGAGCCAGGAGCTCCTTCATTTGAGCGAGGTGGCTGAATGCCGCTTCGTCGGTGCCGGCAAAGATGAA
Organism: Candidatus Poriferisodalaceae bacterium; assembly: GCA_047618365.1. GTDB lineage: Bacteria > Actinomycetota > Acidimicrobiia > Acidimicrobiales > Poriferisodalaceae > JBLHLM01. The sequence continues at coordinate 61,972 of JBLHLM010000001.1, forward strand.
CCCATCGCCGAGACGTGCCCCGCGCCGGAACGCTGGCGGGCTGAACCCACCGACCCACAGCGGGATCTGTCGCTTCGGAGCTGGGAGGGAGTTGCCGCGTTCGACCCTGTCGAAATCGCCTGTCCAGTCGAGTACTTCGCCGGTCCATAGCCGGCGCAGGTATTCGATCTGTTCGTCACAACGTTTGCCTCGAGTCGCGAAGTCCTGACCGAGGGCGTCGTATTCGACGTGGTTCCAACCGGTGCCGACCCCCATACGGAAACGCTCGCCGCTGAACAAATCGACGCCTGCTGCCTGCTTGGCGACGAGAGCGGTCTGGCGCTGGGGGAGGATGATGACCCCAGTAACGAGTTCGATTCGTGTCGTGATGGCGGCCACATGGCTGAACAACACGAAGGGATCGTGGAACGGATGTTGTTCGTTGTACGGACCCATCAGCTTCGGATCGCGGTCGGCGTGCACTGCTCCGACAACGTGGTCGTACGCGAGGAGGTGGTCGAAGCCGAGCTCCTCCGTGGCGAGGGCAATCTGGCGAACTGAGTCGGGATCGCCGTTCAGTTCGATCTGCGGATATACAACTCCAATTTTCATGACGTGCCGATCTTCATGTTGGGCGAGGCCGACAAACTAACCCTGGTGAGGTGGACCCGCATGAGAACATCTGCTTTTGGCGCCTCAGGATTTGGTTCTGACCCAATCTGAGGGCTCCGGTTCGGATTTGGCGGTGGGACTAGATTGCGAGCGGACTGGGAGATAGAGACATGGCGAGTTTTGAAACGTTGGTCGACGAGGCAACTGTTGTTGCCAACCTGTTGAAGGAACGCGGCGAGTCGATTGCAGTGTGTGAATCGTCGACTGGTGGCTTGCTCGCCGCCGCGTTGACGGCAGTGCCAGGCGCGTCGGCCTACATGATTGGCGGAGCGGTTGTTTATACGATGGACGCCCGACAAGCGCTGCTGTCGAATGGACCCCGGCCGCCGAAGGGTATGCGTGGTGCCACTGAAGAATTCGCGGTCTGGGAAGCCACCGCAATTCGTGAGGTCGCCGGCACGACTTGGGGTATTGGCGAGACAGGCGCTACTGGTCCAACGGGCAATCCCTACGGCGATCCTGCTGGCCACGGCTGGTGCGCGGTGTCGGGCCCAATCGAAGCCACCCGCCAGATCCTCACCGGCGTATCCGATCGCACAGGAAACATGTACGCCTTCGTGTCCTCAGCCCTCGCCACCCTGGGCAGCGCCTTCACCTGAGACCGTTACCCGATCCTTGCGGCGAGTTGAGAGCGTCAGCGAGCAACTCGGTAAGTGACGAGGAGCGTCAGCGAGGAGGAACGACTGGCGCCTCACGATTTGGCTTTGGCCGAATTTGAGGGCTCCGGTTCGGATGGGTGGGTGCACCGACGATTGCGCTGGCCACAAGTCCTGCGATCGGGACGGAGATCAGGACGAACATCGTGGTTCGGTACGACCCGGTGAGGTCTTTGCCGAACGACACCATGATTGGCCCGACGGCGGATGCGGCTACGCCGATCGATGAGGCGACTCCACGGATGGCGCCGGCGTGGGTCACTCCGAACCACTTGGGGTAATAGGCGGAGAAGACACCACGAGCGGCTCCGCCGGCAAGGCCGGTGAGCACGCCATACACCACGGCGTTGAAACCGGGTGTCACTCGTTCGAGCCAGAGCATGGCAGCGGCCAACGTCAGCATCGAGAAGGGTTGCAGTATTCGGGAGCTGACACCGTCGGTCATCCATGAGACGGCAAAGCTGGTGGCGAACGTGGCGACCATCTGGGGAACGAAGACCAGCGCTGCCTCGCTTTTGGTGAGGCCCTGGCCTTCCATGATCGTGAAGTGGTGAAAGGTCAATCCCGTGATGAGCGCGCCCGTCGCGAACATCACGAGGGCAAGCGACCAAAAGGCCAGCGTGCGAACCGACTCGGCAACGGTGAAGTCGAACGCGGTCCGAGAAGGTGCGTCGTGGGCAAGAGCTATGCCGTCGGGTTCCTGGCCAATGCTTCCAGGTCGGTCGACAATCAGGAACCACGACATCGGGGCAACAATGACGAACACGAAACTCGCTACAACCACCCAAGCCAGTCGCCACCCAAACGTGTCGATCGCTTGTGTGAGAGCGAGCGGAGCGAGAGCCATGAGCCCGGCTGACAGCGTCATTACCCATGCGAGGGCGTAGCCGCGGCGGACGTCGAACCACAGGGCGATGCCTGTGGTGCCAGCCAACGAGAGGGAACCCTGTCCAAACATCCGGATTCCGGCGAACGCCAACCCAAGGGTGAACACGCCTTGGACCGCACCGGTCAGCGCAACGGCTGAGGAGAACACGCACGCGATCACGAACATCGATCGACGCACGCCAAACACGTCGATCCAGCGCCCGATGAAGGGCAACGCCACAGCTCCAGACAGTGTTCCAACCATGTAGGCCAGGCCGACGCTGTTGTCGGTGAGGTTGAGATCGGTCTTGAAGCTGTCGAGATAGGCCGATACGCCGATGGTCTGCCCAGGCGCTGTGAGGGTGATGGCGATGCCGCACCACACAGCCATCCACCACCCGTAGAACGGCTTGTCCCCGCCTTGCAGGCGAGTGGCCGCTGGACTCGGGAGTCTCACGAGAGGCGCACGTCAGCCCGTCCCAGGGAGCCGGCATCGTTGATGGCGTGTTGTTCGCGCGCGAGCGGCGCGATTCCGGTGCAGGTGCCGGTCGATACGAGGCTGCCCGCTGGAAGTTCATGACCCCTCGAGATGAGGTGGTTGATCAGCCAGGCGAGGGCAATGTATGGCCCGCCTAAGACGTCGACACCGGTGCCAGATGCGGTGACTTCGCCGTCGATCATCGAGGTGCACGTGGCTGTCGTCAGATCGTGCGTTGGCGGGTCGAGGGGGACACCGGTCACCAAGGCAGCGTGAAGTGAGCCATCAGCCACTATGAGGGCTGGCGGAATGTCGAGGTTTGCGTCGAAGCGGCTGCAAACGAGCTCGATTGCAGGGATCACCGCGTCGACCAGCGCGCGGGCCCTCTTGACGTCGAACGGATCGCTTCCAGGCAGCACGGCGGTTTTGGTGCGCAACACGATCTCGCACTCTGCGCCGAGGTCGTGGGGGTAGGAGTCGCGCTCGAGAGTCGTTCCCGATTCGAACAGTGAGTTGGCAAAGATCGGCCCAGAGATGGGCGCTCGGAGACCGAGGCGTTCCTGCATCGCCGTAGACGTGGCGCCGATTTTCCAGCCCACGACCGGCGAGTCGATGAGGTTGATCAGCTGATCCTGAACTGCGTACGCCTCAGCGGCCGATCCGGGCACTGGGCTGCTCTCCGCTGCAACTGTTTCTCCCGCGATGCGGGCATGGGCGAGAGAGATCTGGAGCGGAAGCGGCACGAGAGGCGACGCTACCGGCCTCGGCGACGAAGCTCGTCGATCTCACGGCGATCTCGTTTGGTTGGCCGACCCGCGCCGCGCTCACGGCGGCCGGGATCGACGCCGGGTACCGGCCCAACGGCGAAGAATGGATCGGATGGTTCGGGCGGGGGACTGTGGTCGACGTAACACTCGGCGGCGATCGCAGCGCCGACTCGCTTCTCAATCAGGCGAGTCACCTCGTAGATTCGCAGGCCAACGCCGCCGCGAATCTGTACCCGATCGCCCACCTTGAGTTTGGTGGCTGGCTTCGCTGGATCGTCGTTGACACGAACCTTGCCGGAGGTGCACGAATCGTTGGCGGCCGTGCGTGTCTTGGCAGCCCGCACAGCCCACAACCATTTGTCGACTCGTACGGTTCCCGGATCGCTCATAGCAGGGCCTGCAAACTGGAGATGAGGTCGGCCTCGGAGGCTGGTCTGTCGGATCGGTACCCCTTTACCCGGGCAAACCGGAGGGCAACGCCGCCCCGATACCTGGTCGAGCGCTGCACCCCATCGATCGCGATTTCGACGACCTGCACCGGGTGGACCTCGACGACGTGATGTTCGTGAAGGGTGTCCGGGGCGACTGCCAGTTCAGTGAACCGTTCGGTCTGCCAACGCAACGTCTCGTCGATCAAGTCTTCTCCACCTACGTGTAGAACGTCGAAGAACCACGGCGCTAGTCGGGCAGCGTCTTCGCCGCCCCCGCCGATGACCTCGCCGTCGAGCACAAGGGTGTTGGGTTCCAAGGCTTGCACGATGTTTACGATGTCGGGCACCCGGCTGGTGACATTGTTGAGGTTGCGGGTGAAAACCCGGACCCCCGAGCCGGACTTGTGGACCTGAATTCGGATGCCGTCGAGCTTCCACTCGACCGACGATTCGCCGAGGGCTTCGACTGCATCAGCCACCAACTCAGCGGTTGACGCCAGCATTGGCTGGACGCCTCGACCGACGCGAAGGCCAATCGCAGAGAGAGCGTCTGAGCCGCCGAAGAGCGCCGACCGGGCGGTGAGGCCGAGGTCGCCGCTCAACATCGCTGCTCGCCTGGTGAGGGCTGCAGGCGTGCCCGCTGCTTTGGCGACAGCATCGGTGGCCAGGCCGGCGAGAGCTCCCTGACGCAACTCGCCAACAATGAGGCGACCCAAGTGTTCCTGCTCGCCCGCTGTGGCCTTCGCGAAGAGTCGATGAAGTTGCCCGGAGCGATCGGCCTGCGAGCCGGGACCGTTGGTGGCCTGCAACGCCGAGATTGCTGCGTCGAGTTCAGTGACCGTGATCGACGGCTCCAGAGCTGGTTCCGAATCGATGGCGGTGACAGCGGCCCAGCCCGACCCGATGGCCCCCTGGCGGAGATGGCCAGTGAGAAAACCGATCAGGGGAACAATGTCGTCTGGCGCGGCCTTGCGCAGCAGCGCGGCTAACAAGACCGTCTTGTCGCCGCGTTTGAACGTGGCACCGACCTGGGCAACCGTTTCGGTGACCTGGGCCAGCAACATCTGCTGATCAGTCGACTTGGCTGGCGACGTCGGCCATGAAGGCCCGAAGTGAGTCGAGTCGTCCCGGGACTCCGCCGCGAGCGACAGGGTCGAGCAGGATGTGCTGGATACCGGCTTCTTGCATTTGGCCGATGGTGTCGAGCATTTGTTCGACGCTGCCGCCAACCGACTTCTTCGGTTCCATCGCGGAGCCAGGGTCGAGATACACCCGCAACGACAGCGTGATCTCGTCGCGGTCGCGACCGATGGCATCGCACTCGTCTTGGATCGCAGCCCACTCGTCCTTCACGACGTCGAGCGGCTGGAACGCGGCGTGGAAACCGTGACCGAAACGGGCGGTGCGCTTGAACGCAGCCTTGCTGGCCCCGCCGACCCACACCGGTACCGGATCCTGCACTGGTTTCGGGAAGAAGCCGACCTCGGGGAACTGGTAGAAGTCGCCGTCGTAGCTCGGCGTTTCGTCCTTAAAAAGGGTCTCGAATATTTCGAGTTGTTCGTCTGAGCGTCTGCCGCGCTGATCCCATGGCATACCCAAGACTTCGGCTTCTTCCTGCATCCATCCAACGCCAACACCCAGAATCAGACGCCCGTTCGACAAGACGTCGATGGTCGCCAGCTGCTTCGCTGTAACCACTGGCAGTCGGTAAGGGAGGATGAGCACCGTGATTCCGAGACGAAGGTTCTCTGTGCACGCGGCCACGAACTGCAACGTGCCCAGCGGGTCGAGCCAGCCCATGTCCGGTGTTGCCGGGAACGATCCGTCGTCGGTGTACGGATACTTCGACTCCACATCAGCCGGCCAGCACACGTGATCGCTGGTCCAGCCGTCGGTAAAGCCGAGCCGATCGACCTCTTGGCTGAATTCGATTAATGACTCTCGGCTCACAGTGCGGCCGAGATGCGGTAGATGTACGCCCCAATCCATCCCTGAAACCTAAACGGTTTCGTAGGCTCAGTGCAGATGTGACATGTGGCCCGCGACTTTGCGGAGCCCGCGGCGTGTACCCCTAGTGATGAAAGATGCTCCCGTGTTGACCCGGTGGGTAACGATTTGTGCACTTTTTGTGTTGGCCGGGTGCGCCCGGATCGACGAAGTCCTTTATCCAGAAGAGGAAGTTGTCGAGGCCGTTGTTGAGGAGGAAGTTCCCTCTGACCTTGACGATGGAGTCGTCCCCGTCACCGTTGCACCGACCGACCTAGGTGGTTGCGGCGGGATGTGTGAGCACGGTCAAGTGGTCTGGGATCTCTCACTTGCGTCGACGACCTTTGACGTCGACGTTCTGGCTGAGTCACTTGGAATGGAGCCGGGGGCCTTCGTCAGGTCTGCTGCTGGGCTGCCTTTACTCGGCTGTATCGACTTTGGCCCGGCGGAGGAGCGTGAAACCGATTCAGCGGTTGGAGAAGACGGAGTCCGCCACGTGCTCCTCACCTACTCACGCCCGAACCTCGCGTCCCGCCTGCTGCGCTCGGCCGCAGCAGTTGTGGCTGTCGATGGGGAGCGCCTCGCGGACTGCAGCTCAGGTGGGCGCACAATCCGACGTCTCGTCGAACTCGGCGACAGCGGTTACCAGATCGTTGTGACCGAGGCTGGTGGCGGCGGAAGCTCCTTTGCCGTGACGGTCGTCATCCGCCAGGTCGACACGTTGCGGGTTTTGGTGTCGATCGAGCGCGACTTGAGTTCGATTCGCTGACTTCAGTCGGCCTGGGCTGCAGCTGCGTCGGCGAGTAGTGCCCGCGAGATCACGAGCTTCTGAATCTCGCTCGTGCCTTCACCGATGATCATGAGCGGAGCGTCGCGGTAGTAGCGCTCGACTGGATATTCGGTGCTGAACCCGTTGCCTCCATGGATCCGCATGGCGTCGAGCGCCAGCTCGCTGGCGGTCTCAGAGGCGAACAGTTTCGCCATACCAGCAGCCAGATCGACTCGTTCGCCTGCATCGGCCTTGCGGGCAGCTTCGTAGGTCAGGAGTTTTGCCGCTTCGAGTTTCGTCGCCATTTCGGCGAGTTTGAAGGCAATTGCCTGGTGCTGCGAAATCGGTTTGCCGAATGCTTCTCGCTGTTGGGCGTACGACAGCGCAGCGTCGAAGGCTGCCTGGGCCACCCCGACGCCGCGGGCAGCGACGTTGATGCGGCCAAGCTCAAGCGCAGCGAGAGCCCATCGCAATCCATTGCCGATGCCCTCTTCGCCGCCCAGGACTCGATCGGCGGACACACGGTGGTCGACGTAGGACATCTCGACTGTTTCCAGGCCGCGATAGCCGAGTTTGTCGATCTTGGGACTGATCGAGATGCCTCCGCTGCCGTCTGGCCCTGGTTCCTTGTCGATGAGGAAACAGGTGATGCCGCTCGATCCCGAGGAGTCGCCTTCGGGCACCCGAGCCAAAAGGGCAACGATGCCGGCCTTGATTCCGTTGGTCACCCACATCTTCGTGCCGTTGATCACGAATTCGTCGCCGTCGCGTTCGGCCTTGCAGCGCAGCGCACCTGCGTCGGACCCACTGTCGGGTTCCGACAACGAGAAGCAGCCGCGGAGATCCCCGGACGCCATGGCAGCCAGCGCGCCGGACTGCTGCTCGGCGGTTCCGAATCGGGTGATGAGCTTGGCGCAGATTAGATGACTGTTGATGACCCCGGCGAGTGACATCCAACCGCGGGAGATCTCGGCAATCACCCGCGCATAGGTCATGTTGTCGAGCCCGAGGCCGTCGTGCTCCTCGGGGATGGTGGCTCCGAACAGGCCGAACTCGGCCATCTGGGCCACCATTGCTTCCGGGTATTCGTCCGGCAGATCGAACGTCGCGGCGTTCGGTGCGACCTCATCATCGACCCATCTCGCGAGGGTCGCGATCATCTCGTTGGCGACATCAATGTCAGTCATTCGGCACAACTCTCGCTAGCGGCTCCAGCATTTCCTACTATCGCAACGTCCGCACGTGTAGAGGAGTCGACATGAAAATCTCAATGGTGCTGGGTACCGGAACCAGTCTCAACCCGGCCAGCCTTGCTCAGCAGGCCCAGGACCTAGAGCGCGCAGGCGTCGACCTGGTCTGGGGTGGGGAGATCTACGGCTTCGACCTTGTCTCGACACTTGCTTACCTGGCGGGCAAAACCGAACACATGGAGCTGATGACTGGCATCTTGCCGATCTACTCCCGTTCGCCAGCGCTGCTCGCTCAGACAGCAGCGACCATCGACACCTTGAGCGAAGGGCGGTTTGTTCTCGGTCTTGGGAGTTCGGGCCCTCAGGTCATCGAGGGCTGGCACGGCGTTCCGTTCAACAAGCCGATTGGCATGACCCGCGATGTGATCGAGATCTGCCGCAAGGTGTGGTCCGGCGACAAGGTCGTGCACGATGGCAAGGTGTTCAGCCTGCCCCTTCCCGAAGGCGAGGGCACTGGACTGGGCAAACCGCTGAAGCTGATGTGTAAGCCTCTCCGTCAGGACATCCCGATTGCGGTTGCAGCGATCGGCCCCAAGAATGTTGAACTCGCTGCCGAATCGGCGAACATCTGGCAGCCGATTCACTTCGTGCCAGACAAGTTCAACCAGGTCTGGGGCGAGAGCCTCGCAGCCGGCAAGGCGAAGCGTTCGGCCGATCTTGGCGATCTGAAGATCATCGCCGGCGGCACGGTCGCCCTCGGCAGCGGCCCCGCTGTTGATGCCGCCCGCAAAGGGGTGCGTGACAACGTCGGTTTCTACGTAGGTGGCATGGGCGCCCGCGACAAGAACTTCTACAACGACCTCTTCAAGCGCTACGGCTACGTCGACGAAGCCATCGCCATTCAGGATCTCTTCCTCAGCGGCAAACGCGAAGAGGCCATGGCGGCGGTGCCCGACGAATACATCGATCTCGCTAGCCTCACGGGCGACGAGGGACGAGTACGAGAGCGCATCGAGGTCTACAAGGAAGTTGGTGTCAGCTACCTGAACATCGACATTCCGCACAGCACCGAAAATCCACTCCAGGTCATCGAAAAGATCAAGGCTTGGGCTGAATAGATTCGGCTCTGAATAAATTTGGGCGAATCCCTCAAGTTTCACCAAAGAGCGTGTCGATCATCCTCTTAACGTGAGAGACCATACCGGTCTCACGTAAAAAGGGGATCGTCAAATGACTGACAAGGTTCTTGCGAAACTGATCGAGATCAACGCTGCAGCCGATAATGAAGAGGGCGGTGTAGCAGCAGAGTATGGCGTCATCATCGCCGGGGTTGCCGTTGTAGTAGCAATCGCTGCGGCAACCCTGGGCGGGCGCATCGGGGCTCTCTTCGATTCTGTTCTGTGACGCGGCGTCCACGGGAGCAGGTCCGGACAGACGCCAGGCGCTGCTCCCGCGGTCATGCTTTCCGTGATCGCCGAGACCAGAGCGGCGCTGCCGCGGTCGAGATGGCGATCATTCTTCCTGTTCTTGTCCTGCTGATGTTTGGCATCGTCGAGTTCGGGTTGGCGTTTAACCGCCTGCAAGGGGTCCACGCTGCAGCCCGCGAAGGGGCCAGAGTCGGCGCCGTCTCCCCAGGGGACGAGTGTGCCCGAGCACTGAGTGCGCTCGACGGCCTAGGGGTTTCAGCGGTCACCTGCACCGTTGAGGAGTCATGTCCCGGCGACCGAGCAGTGGTCGTCATTGGTGCCACCGAAGAGGTGAGTATCCCAATGCTCGGCGATCGTTCAGTGTCGCTGAGTGGACGAGGTGAATTTCGATGCGAGCTATGAGGCACCGTGATGACAAGGGCGCAGTCAGCGTCGTTATGTCCCTGTGCCTCGTAGTTCTTTTTGGCGCCGCTGCGTTAGTGATCGATGGGGGGCAAATTTGGACTGCCCGCCGCCAGCTCATAACGGCGACGGACGCCGCTGCTCTGGCCGAAGCTCAGGAGTACGCATCTAGCGCTGTTGGCTGCGCAGGGCTCGGCGTCGACTTTGTTGATTCGAACTATTCGGGTGCCGAAGACGTGACATGTACGCGGACCGGTTCGGGAACATCGGGAACGGTAACCGTCTCGGCATCGGTGACTGTTAGTCATCAACTCGCAGCGATTCTGGGACGGAACTCTACAGTTGTCGAGTCTTCCAGTACGGCTTCATTTGGTGCAGCTTCGGCCGTATCGGGCCTTCGGCCGCTCGGATTATGCAACGGGAGCAATGGCTTTTTGGCATGGCAGGCCTCGGGTCACTCCACCACACAGGTCTTCAGAATTTCGTATGGCAAGGACGACATCTCGGCTTGCGGTGGCGCCGCGGTTCCAGGCAACTGGGCAATCATCGATTTCAACGGCGGGAGCAACTCCAACCAAGAGACCACGGACTGGATCGAGAACGGGTATGGCGGCACCGTCGAGGCTGGCACTTGGTACGAGGGCGATCCTGGAGCGTTTTCGAACAGCGTGGGAGTCAGCGGACTCATCGGCGAGACGATCTTTCTGCCGGTGTTCGACGCAGCTCAGGGAAACGGCGCCAACGCGCAGCTACACATAGCCGGTTTCGTGTCGGTCGTGGTTTATGACGTCAAGGCCAACGGGGACGCTGCCGATAGATATCTCGACCTCCAGTTTGTGAGTGCTGTGGCCCCGGGTCGGTGCTGCGAAGGAGGCGCCCTCGACACCGGAGCGTTCGCGATCGGGTTGTGTCGGGCAGACGACGAAGGAGATTGTCCGTGAAACGTAGGCTCGCAGGCATCATCGCAGCGATTGTGATGGCCCTCGTCGGAACGACGCTGGTTGCATCGTTCGTGAAGAACGCTGAGGCCAGGGCGCTTGCTGGCGAGGAGCTTGTGGAGGTGCTGGTTGTTGTCGACGAAGTCGCAGCCGGAACCGATGCTTCTGCTGTGGAAGAGCTGGTTCGCACTGAACTGGTCCCAGTGAAGGTGCGTGCTCAGAATGCTCTGCACGACCTCACTGAGGTCGAGGGTCTCGTCACCGAGATCCGACTTGAGCCCGGTGAACAGCTGGTTTCGACTCGGTTCGTCGAGCCAGACCTCCTGACAGCAGCGAGATTCGCCGTGCCCGACGGCTTACTCGAGGTCACGTTGGCCCTCGATCCCCAGCGGGCAGTCGGCGGCACCCTCCTGCCTGGTGACTCCGTGGCGGTTGCTCTTTCGTTCGAACCGTTCGATATCGGGGCGCCTCCCGGAGCCGACCCTGAGGTTCCCGAAACCGTGATTGTCGACGGAACGCGGCTCGTCGGCGACGCCAAAACCCCAAATAGCACCGGCTTGATACTCAACGGCGTGTTGGTCACCAACGTTCAGCTGGAGGAACTACCTGCGATAGAGGTGGGTGAATCCGGAGTTGAGGGACGCCAACGCGCCATCGCTCCGACTGGCAACCTGCTCATCACCTTGGCGGTATCTCCCGCCAATGTCGCGCGTTTGGTGTTCGGAGCTGAGCACGGCAACGTCTGGCTGGCAGCGCAGCGCGGAGACGTGGATCTGTCCGACATCGAGATTCAGACCAGAACCAGGATCTACGAACTGAAGGTCGCCCAATGAGTCGGGTGGTGGTACTCACCGACGACGAGGCTGCTGTTGAGCGCCTTCGCAGTGCCAGCCGCGAAGACACCAATCTGATTGCTCGCCTGCCGCTCGAATTCGAACAACTCAAAGCCAAGTCGATCGTGGCAGCTATTCCAGGTGGCGGGGCGATGGTGGTCGTGATCGGGCCCGGTCTGGACATGGACATCGCCAGTCAGGTCGCTCGTTTGCTTGAACGTTCCCGCCCTGACGTGGCCCTTGTCCTGTGGGGCGAGCCGACCTCGGAAATGCTGACAGTCGCCGTCGATGTAGGTGCCAGAGGGGTCATTGCCCCCCATGGCTCGGACCAGGACATCAAGTCGTGCGTTCGCAAAGCAATCGACTACGCCGAGAAGCTCGTGAACCTCAGCGTGCCCGCTAGTAGCGGAGCGTTGGTAGGTCGCGTGATCGCCGTGACCTCGCCAAAGGGAGGCACCGGCAAGACGACCGTCTCAGTGAATCTCGCTATAGCGTTGGTCGAAGCTGCGCCAGGCGAGGTCGTGGTCGTAGACCTTGACCTCCAGTTCGGCGACGTTGAGTATGCGTTGAGGCTGAAGCCTGAATTCACGATGGCCGACGCCTGCCGCTCTCGCTCCAGGCTTGATGTGACGAAACTGAAGGGCCTCCTCACCTCGCACCCATCAGGTATATATGCGTTGTGTGCGCCGCCAAGCCCGGCCGAAGCAGATGGGCTCGACCCTGAGGCGGTGGCAACGGTCATCGGGTTGCTCGCCAGCCAGTTTCGATTCGTGATCCTCGACACAAGCGGGGGGATCGACGAGCACACCTTGGCTGCGGTAGATGCTGCTACCGACGTGGTGCTCATTGTTTCGACTGACGTCCCGACTGTGCGTTCTGCACAGAAATCTCTGGCTGTGTTCAAACAGCTTGGCCGCGACGACAGGCCGTGGCATGTCGTGCTCAATCGTGCGGACGCCAGGGTTGGTCTCAGCGCCGCCGACGTTGAAGACGCGATCGGCATTGAGACTGACGCCCGAGTGCCCGAGTCTCGGGCGGTCTGCGCTGCCATGAATCATGGCTCGCCGATTGTGGAATGTCAGCCGAAGTCGGCTGCGTCCAAGTCCTTGGTCGAGTTCGCCTCGCGCTTCCTGCCGCAGGCTCCAACACGTCGCAGATGGCGTGACGCGAAGGTCGGGGCATGAGGCTCGCCGCACGCCTCCGTCAGGTCGCCGTCGAAGTCGCGCCCACCCGGTCGACGCCCGACCTTGTGGGGAGCGACGTTGTGGGGAGCGACCTTGTGGCGAACGACGTTGCGAATGGGCAGGTGGTCGAAAAGATTGCCGCACCAGCTGACGAGCCCATCATCCAGCCGTTTCAGGCACTTCGCCAACGCGCCCACGCTGAACTCTTCGCCCGCCTTGGCTCGAGGCTGTACGACCCGAACCTCGACGAAGACGGCATGCGTCTCCTCGTCGGGGAAGAACTCACCCTGGTGCTCGCCGGTGAATTGACGCCGCTCACCGAGGAAGAACGGGCGGAGCTGGTTCGCAGTCTCACTGCCGACGTTCTCGGCCATGGCCCGATCGAACCGTTGCTCGAAGACCCCAGCGTCAGCGAGGTGATGGTCAACGGCACGAACCGTGTCTACGTTGAGCGCTCTGGCCGACTTCATCGCACCGACGTGCAGTTTCTCTCGGAGGAACACCTTCGTCGTGTGATCGATCGCATTGTTGCTCGGGTGGGTCGTCGTGTCGATGAATCGTCCCCGATGGTGGACGCTCGGCTCCCTGACGGGTCCCGCGTCAACGCGGTGATTCCGCCATTGGCGGTGGACGGGTCGTCGTTGACCATCCGAAAGTTTGCCAAGGAGGCGTTGGGGGTTGAGGACCTGATCGCCTACGGCAGCCTCACCCAGGCGACCGCCGACTTCCTGCAGGCCTGTGTGCACGGCAAGCTGAATGTGCTGGTTAGCGGCGGCACGGGCACTGGTAAGACAACCCTGCTCAACGTGGTGTCTTCGTTCATTCCAGCGGACGAACGAATCGTGACCATCGAAGACGCCGTTGAACTCCGACTGGGCCAGGACCACGTGGTTCGGCTGGAGAGCCGGACAGCGAACGTCGAAGGCCGAGGCGAAGTCGGCATCCGAGACCTCATGCGCAACGCACTACGTATGCGTCCCGATCGCATCATTGTCGGCGAGTGTCGCGGCGGCGAAGCACTCGACATGCTCCAAGCCATGAACACGGGCCACGAAGGTTCTTTGTCGACACTGCACGCCAACACACCACGCGACGCGATCTCGCGTCTCGAAACAATGGTTCTGATGGGTGGACTAGATCTCCCGATGCGGGCCATACGTGAACAGATCGGTTCGGCGGTCGATCTGATCGTTCAGGTCTCTCGTTTGCCTGACGGCAGCCGAAAGATCACCCACATAACGGAGGTCGAAGGACTCGAAGGTGAGATTGTCACCCTGACCGATCTCTTCGTGTTCGATCACAGCCGGGGTGTCGACGCGGATGGGAAGTACCTCGGATCGTTGGTTCCCACAGGTATTCGGCCTAGGTGTACCGAACGCCTCGAACAACAAGGTGTGGTTCTCCCGGTTTCCATGTTCGAGTCCGAGGACGCGGGTTCCGGGGCCTGGTGATAGGCAGCCGACGATTTCAGATGTTGGTTGTGTGGGTAATGGCATGCCTACTTGTCGCTGCTCCTTCGACCGCTGGAGCCCAAGAAGCCACCGAGTTCTTCGACCACCCGACGGTCGAGGTACTTCGTGCCGATACTGGATTCCCACCCCAGGTGTGGGTGGAGGTCATCGTGCACGGAGCAGGTGTGCTCAGTGCCGAGGATTTCGACATCGTCGGCGCCGAGGCGGGGTTGACTCCACAGGTGAGACCGGTGTCCACCGAAGGGGTGCAGGTCGTGCTCGCGATCGACACCAGCGGATCAATGCGCGTCGCGGCAATTGACGAAGCAAAGTCGGCGGCGGCGGCGTTTCTTGACTCGATGCCTGCTGGAGTCGAAGTCGGCGTGGTGTCTGCAGGGGCTGGCGCCCAAGTGATTGTTCCAATCACCGCCGATCACGCTGCTGTTCGCGCAGGCATCGAAGGACTTGTCGCTGAGGGAGAGACAGCGGTGTACGACGCCATCGCCGCGTCGATCGATCTGCTTGCCCAACGCCAGCAGAGCTCGGACCGAATCGTGGTCGTGATGACTGACGGCGCAGACACCGTCAGCACGAACAGCCTCGGTGCTGTTCTGGAGCGGATCACCGAGTCCGGCATCACCCTCCACGGGGTTTCGTTAGAGACCGCAGAAAGTCAGCTGGCAGCGCTCGATCAGCTGGCAGGCGCCGCAGTGTCTGGGCTGGTGCTGCCTGCCACTGACCCGGCAGCTCTCAGCGAGGCATTCGGTCAGCTGACCTCTGCAGTGACGAGCCGATACGAAATTACCTTTGTTGTTGCCGAGTCTGCGACTGAGGTCAGCATCGGGGTGGTGGGTTCGCCGGCAGCTCCGATCGTGGTTACCGACGCCACCTGGGGCCAAGAATTCGCTCAAAGCGGCGGTGCCGCGCCGGAAATCACTGTGCCCATTGGTGTTGCTCCGGTGGACAGCCCACGGATCCTTGTCTCGGCGCCAGAGGCCAGCATCGTCGAGCCTCCCTCCGGCCTTTTCGCGGATGTGCCACAACGGCTTGGCGTGATCTGCATCGCAATCGCCTTTCTACTTGTCGGCATGGTGTTGATGTGGCCGGTGCCTGAGCCGACCAGGATGGAGCGGCGACGAAAGGACCTGGCTCATCGTCACCGGCCAGGTCCCAAGAATTCGGTCAAGGGCACACGCTTCGGAGTTCTCGCTGAGATGTTGGAGCGTGTGGGTCGGCGGGGTGGAAAACGATCGACGGTGGACGTGCTTCTCGAGCAGGCAGGCGCGCCGGGGCGCCCCGGCGAGTACATGGTCATCGTCGGCGGAGTCTCGTGCGCCGCAGGATTCTCGGGAATTGTGCTGAACGGCCCAGTGCTGGGACTTGTCTTCGTTGCACTCGGCCCCCTCATGGGGCGTTTGTATCTGGCGCGGCGGGCATCGCAGCGGCGCAGGCTGTTTGCTGAACAGCTCGGACCGGCGCTTCAGTTGCTCGCCGGCAACCTTCGGGTGGGGCACGGCATGCTTGCGGCTGTCGACAGCGTCGCACGAGAGTCCATCGCTCCATCAGCTGAGGAGTTCCAGCGGGTTGTGGCTGAGGTTCGGCTAGGGCGATCGCTGAGTGATTCCCTGCACGCGATGTCCGACCGCCTCGAGAGCGAGGATCTCGATTGGGTGGCGCAGGCGGTGGAGATCCAGCGTGAAGTTGGTGGAGATCTAGCCGAGGTCCTCGACAATGTGGCCGAGACATTGTCCGAGCGGGCCCGCCTTGCCCGCCATGTCGAGTCACTCGCCGCGGACGGAAAGATGTCGTCGCTCGTGATGATCGCGCTGCCGTTCGTTGTCGGAGGGCTCATCTCGCTGAAGACGCCTGCTTACCTTGCTCCGCTGGTGGTCCGGTCGGGTGGCCGGGTCCTGCTCGGCATTGCAATTATGTTGCTGGTGGGTGGAGCGGCCTGGTTGATAAAGCTCACGAAGGTGGTCTTCTGATGTTCGATCTGCCGTCAAGCGTTGTCGCTGGTTCGGCCCTCATGGCGACCTCATTCCTTGCCCTGATGTGGGGACTGTCTGGCAAACGCGAGCCGTCGAGCGCAGCTCGGCAATTGAGCACAGGCTCCAAGAGTCTTCGCGATCAACAGCTCGACCGTAGCGCCAGCGAGCGAGTTATCGGCCCAGCGGTGGATTCAATGGGGCGCCGATTCCGACGATTCACTCCTACTGGAGTACTGCGCGATCTCGAACGTCGTTTGCTGCTCGCTGGTAAGCCGTCAGAGAACGTGGAGCGGATCCTCACCACGAAAGTCGTTGGCGGATTCGGAGGTATTGCCGTGGCGTGGATGCTCGCCCCAGGAATGTCCGGGATGATGAAGTGGCTGACGATTCTGGGGCCACCAGTTCTCGGCTACATGCATCCGGACCTCAGATTGAAGTCACTCGCGGCGACCCGTCAGCATGAAGTCCAGAACTCGCTCGCCGGAGCGCTTGACCAGATCACGATCAGCGTGGAGGCAGGTCTTGGGTTCGACGCCGCGTTGCTTCGATTCGCCCAGACTGGCAAGGGTGCGCTCGCAGAAGAGCTCGCCAGGACTCTCCAAGATGTTCGACTTGGCTCAAGTCGCGTGGATGCGTTTAGGGCACTTCTGGATCGCACCGAGTCGCCGGACCTCCGCCAGTTCGTGATGGCCCTCACCCAGGGCGAGCGACATGGCCTGCCGATCGCTCAGATACTTCGGGTGCAGGCCTTGGAGTTGCGAGACAAACGTCGCCAGCGGGCCGAGCAGAAAGCTGCGACGATCCCGGTGAAAGTTGTATTCCCAATGGTCCTGTGCATCCTTCCCGTGCTGTTCATTGTGATTCTCGGGCCAGCAGCGTTCCAGATCATGGACACCCTGGGGGGGTGAGGAACACGGCGCCGCAGGCGTTGGTTATACCGAGCTAGTGGCTAGCTGCCGTCGGCGGCCGCTTCTGCTCGACGAGCCATCTTGGTGTCTTGGGCGTAGTAGCGACGGGCCCAGATTCCTGTGCCGGATTCGCCTTCGATGGGCATGCGCCAGCTGGTCACTTCAGCGTCGACCAGCGAGACGGCGACGAGCGCCCGGGTCTGGTCGATCGTGTCATCGAGGTAGCGATCGGCTGACTCTCGCGGAATGTATCGGCAGGCGATCGATCGATAGGTCTCGCGCCATATCTCGTCGTGCTCGAGCTCGTACCGGATCTCGGCGACACCGCGGATGTTGACCTTCCGATATGGCAGTGCGGTCTCGTCAAACAGCAGAGCGACGCGGGGATCGTTGCGCAGGTTCTCTAGAAACACGGACTCCTTGCGTGGGGTGAAGAGGATGTGATCGCCCTCGCGTTCGAACCAGGTGGGGGCAATACGCGGCATGCCGTCGGCATCGGTTGTTCCGATACGGACCAGGTGGCCGGGTTCGTCGAGAAAGGTGCGCTGTTCGTCGGTGCTCAGCTTTGGCATGTCGGGAACGTAGCGGAACCAAGGGTGCGCTCGCCGGTACGATGCCGGGCCATGCCACTGCACACTAGTATCGACTGGTTCTTCGATGAGCCGTGAAGGCGTTCGTTTGGGCGCTGAACAGCTCGCAATGGTTGCTCGACTCGGGACCCGACGTCGTCTTCGAGTCGGGCAAGTTCTGTTCAGAGAAGGCGGGGACGCCGACGCGGTGTATGTCGTCCTCGCTGGTGAGGTTCGGGTCACGGTTGGCTCCGCCAACGGTGAGGTGACAACACTTGCGGAGCTTGGCGACGGGGAACTGGTCGGTGAGCTCGGTGTTCTCGACCGGGGGCTCCGGTCCGCGACAGCTACAGTCATGGATGCGGGTTCAGCGGTCGCGCTCCGGGCCGAAGGGTTCGAGCAGCTCATGCTCGCTCACCCTGCGGTAGCGGTCTCGATCGTTCGAGCGTTGGGAAGCCACCTCCGCCGCACCACCGTGCGCCTCACCGAACGCCAATCTGGCAGTGTCGCCGAGCGGGTCGCGGGGCGACTGGCGGCACTAGCTGACGCGGTGAATGCTGACGGCGGCGTCGACAGCCCGGTTGTGCTCACGCGGGTCGAACTCGCGTCGTGGGTCGGGGTCACTCGCGAGACGGTGTCGCGCGCTCTGTCGACCTTTCGAGATCAAGGCCTCGTCGTTCTTGGGCGGGGAAAGGTGACTGTGGTCAGTGCGGAGGGGATTCGGGCCTGGCGCGAATAGCTGGGGATCGCGCGACGCCAGCTTGACCGGCGGATCTCGGATCATCCGTAGATTCGGGCAGGATGCCAGCGCTGAGCGATTTGGCCTCGGCCGCGTCGACGACTCGCCCCCACGGGGTTTGCCAGGCTCCGGTCACCCCGTTGATGAGCCCAACCGCATGGGCTGACAGCGCGGCACGAGTTTCTGCTGTGCCCACGTCGCCGTTGGAAAGCCAACGAACGGTCTTTGCAAGATCTGCGATGTCACCAAGCTGTTGCTGCACGCCTGCAGCTCGTCGAGCGAGCCGACTGGCATCGTCGCCGATGACGGGGATTGCGGCGCTGGAGATCACCCGTAGCCGACGAACCAAGGTCCTGAGTCGCAGGTGGCTGTCGAGTCGTGCTGACGGGTCGTCGAATTCGGCCCTGGTTCGTTTTGCCTGCTGGCGCGAGGAGCGCACCGCTCGTTGGATGATCTGTCGAGCAGTGATCTCGGGGGCAACGTCGCCGTCAACGAGCCGAACCACTGGTGGTTCACCAAGATCGTTCAGCAGATGCGCGGTGCGAAGGTGGACGACTTCGGCATCGAGGTCGCCGAGAGTGACCCGCCGTTCGCGTGTCAGTGTCTGCCGCAGAGCCGCAAGCGCAAGCGGGCTCAGGTCTCTCCCAATCGTGGAAGAGAGTTGATCAACGGTGCTGTTGATGCTGTCGACATCGCGAACGGCGCGCAGGTGATTGTTCAACACCCCGAGGCGTGCCTCGAGTTCGAGCGGACGTTCGACAAAATATGGGCGGTAGGCGCGCAGCAGTGTGCGCGCCCGACGAACAGCGACGCGCGATTGCCTGATCGACTGCTGGTCACCGTGCGCTGCCCGAATCCATGGCAGCGCGATGTGAAGTTGATCAATCTCCGTTCCCAAGCTGAGGTCGAACAAGTCCTGTGCAGTCGCTGGAGTTGCCCGCTGCTGCTTTGCCAGTGCTTGCGGCGCCGGTGTGAGCAGTGCTGGTGACGGGAGTGCTGTCCCCACTGCCATGAGAGGTGCGCCCATGGATATGGGCCAGAGAATCTCGAGCAGCTCCGCGGGTGGATGTGTTGACGCTGGTGACTCGAGGTCGGGAGCGTTGACCATGCCCCGTTGCGCAGGGAGCTGCAAGCGCCATCTGCCGGCGCTGCTCCGCGTCAATGAGATGTTGCGGTGGCGAAGCCGGAGGTCGGCTGTGTCCCACTGGGTAACGTCGGTTGAGTCGGGCGGCGGCCCTGAGCCAGAGACCCCTACATCACTTACGGTGTGGAAATCGCTCGCATCCATCACCAATAGTGAAGTAGGTGTGTGGCCGGAAGGCAAATGTCAGCCCATACATCGGGCGGTCCTAGCGAACAGGCGGGTCCCCGAACGCGGCGTTCGTCGGGTGTACGGCCTGGCCGAGCATCGGTCCGACCGATTGATCGATGATGATGTCGCGTCCCGACGCCGTCTCCAGAAGGCTCTTTCTGGCGTCTGCAGTGAACACCTCGATGTCGGCGTCCTCGCCGGGCGGGACTACGGCGGTGAGGGTGATCGGTCCGTCCGAGTCGTCGGTGTAGACAGCGTCGACCCGGTTCACGACCTGGCGGTTTGAACGATCGAGACCAATGGCTACCCGAAGCAAGCCAGACAACCATTCGACCAATCGCTGATCGTCGTCCGTGAGCTGGGCGTACTCAGCGTGTTTGGAACGTGGAGCCGATTTGCGGTGATACCGGGCCACTTGGGCGACGATCTCGACCTCGCGTTCGCTGAATCCAGCGAGGTGCTCGCTGTTGCGAATGATGTAGTAGCTGTGGCGATGGTGAGCGCTGTGCGAGATGTACAAACCCACGTTGTGCAGCAACGCCGCTGCTTCAAGCAGGTCTCGTGCTGCATCGTCGAGGCCATGCAGTGAGTCGAGTTCGTCAAACAGTTCGAGGCTGAGGTCGGTGACGTGGTGGGCGTGCGCAAGATCCTCGTGGTAGCGCGAAGCAACATGCATGACGCTGCTGCGCCGTAAATCACCCAGCCGGTGGAACGGATCGGCGCCATGTGCCCGCTCGCGACGCAGGTGTTCGAGGACGATGCCCTCGCGCAGGGCGAAGTCCGAGACGACCACCGTCTCGATCTTGGCCAGCCGGACGATTTCATCGAGCAGGATCGCTCCGCCGACGATGATGTCGGCGCGCCGCGATTCGAGTCCGTCGATGGACATACGTTCCTCGGTTGTTGTCGCATCTGTCAGCTGTTCGACGACATCCACCAGCTCGGAGGCAGTGAAACTGATCGACCCGGAGCGAGCCGGACCGTCGCCTCGTGCGAGCGAGGCGAGCCGGCCGATTTGTTCGATGGTGCCCGATGAGCCGATCGCCACGTCGAATCCGAGATCTGTGATCTCACCGATCAGCGGCCCAAGAAACGAATCCAGATACTTCCGACACTTGGCCACTGAGTTTCTTGTGACCCGGCCGTCAGGGAAGAAGCGGTCGGTGAGCCGAATGGCCCCGACCTTCATGCTTCGGAGTAGCTGGGGTTCAGTGGCGTGGGCGACGATGAATTCTGTGGAACCGCCGCCGATGTCGAACACCAGGTGTTGGCGGTCCGCGACCGGGATCGACTGGACTACGCCGAGGTGGATGAGGCGGGCCTCCTCAACGCCGGAAACGACATCGACGTGGATGCCTGCCTCGTTGAGCGCACGTTGAACGAATTCGTCCTGATTATCGGCCTCGCGTACAGCACTGGTGGCCACCGCAATGATTGCGTCGGCGTTTGCGTGGTCGGCGATGTGACGCATTCGAGTGAGGGCAACAATGCCCCGATCGATCGCTTCGCTCGACAGGGTCTTCATATCGCTGCTGCCGGAGCCGAGACGCACCGGGTCCTTCTCGCGTGTCAGGACTTCAAAGCTGCCATCGTCTCGAATTTTGGCTACGACGAGGTGAAATGAGTTGGTACCGAGGTCGATGGCAGCAAGAACGGTCACCGACGACTCATGGGAGCAACGAGCGGAGGCATTCGCGCGTGGCTGCGGCATCGTCGGGGTTGGTCACGAACTCGACCGCCGAGAACTCTGTTGCACCAGAATCGCCGATGGCGCGGAGTCGGTCAGCGACCTCACCAGCAGAGCCGATGATGGCGACGTCCTCTGGCCCTGCTGCACCCTCGCGGTCGAGCATCGCTCGGTACGAGGGAAGCTCGCCGTAGAGAGTGAAGGCCGAGGCAGCAAGCTTCCGCATGTCGTCGACGTTGTCGGTGACGCAGACGGGAAGTGAGCAGATGACTTCTGGCGCAGGTCTGCCGGCTTCTTGCGCCGCGGCCTGGATTTCAGGGGAAATGTGCTCTGCGATGGTCTTCGGGCCGACCATCCAAAGAAGCGTTCCGGCCGAGCGTTGGCCTGCGATGCGCAGCATCTGAGACCCGAGCGCCGCTATGTAGAGAGGCGGTGGGGTGTCGGTTATGAGCGCCGCCTCGGCGATCGTGGTGAACATCTCGCCCGAGTAGTCGGATTTACCCTCGTGCATGAGCGGCTCGAGGATGTTCAGGTAGTCGAGCATGTGGCGGATCGGCTTCTCGAATTTGAGTCCCCACCGACCCTCCACAGCCGGTTTGTGCGAGAGGCCGATACCGAGATCGACGCGCCCGCCGGTCGCGGCCGCAGCGGTGAGCGCCTGGCCAGCCATCATCGACGGATGCCGTGGGTAGGTCGGCACAACAGCGGTGCCCATCCGGATGGTGCTCGTTGCTGGAGCCAACGCGGTGAACAGGGTCAGTGCATCGACCAGGCCGGTCTGGGCGAGCCAGTAGCGGGAGAAGCCTTGCTGTTCCGCCTCGACGATGTGGGTGGTGGCGGCGGCAATGGAGGGCTTGGCGAGAGTTCCCGAGCCGTTGATTGCAATGTCCATGGGGGCTCCTAGTGAGTTGCGACGTCCATCGAGCGGAGGCGATTGTTGCACCGTACGCTGGTTGACCGTGTCTACTCCCATCCCGTTAACCGTTTGGTCCGACTATCTCTGACCGTGGTGTTGGGTCGGGACCGTGCGTCTCGAAGAGCTCGCCGAGCGTGAAGGCGACAACATCACCATCGAGTGGAAAACGTTCCTTCTGCGCCCAGAGCCAGAGGAACGTTCGATGGAACAATTCGTCGAATACACGAAGAGCTGGGAGCGGCCAGCCGAGATGGAGCCTCGCGCTCCATTCTTCTGGCCCTGGTCTGGTCTGAACGAACCGCCAGCGTTCTCGGTGCCCGCCGCTGTTGCAGGCAAGGCAGCCGAGACCTTCGGCGAAGAGGCATGGCATCGGTTCCATCGCCGTCTGCTCGAGGCGTACTTCGTCGAGAACCGGACCGTGTCCGATGTTGGGGTCCTGGTGTCGGTTGCAAAAGACGTTGGCATTGACGCCGAGGCCTACCAAACCGTATTCAACGAACAGGGCCCTGAACTTGCCCAGCGGGTCATCGACGAACACAACGAAGCCATTCAACGTGGCGTCAATGGCGTGCCCGCAGTAGTCGTTGACGACCGCTTCCTGATTTCGGGCGCCGTCGATGTTGATCACTATGTCGCCTCCCTGGCTCGCTATCGCGAGATCCAGGCTGAAGAAGCGAGCTCCGGCACCGCCGACTCTTGAGTCGGGCACGCGACTTTTTCACTGCTGAAGACGGTCGCATCTACGAGGGATGGAAAGTTGTCGGCGGCTCAGCCTCTGTGCTGCTGCTGGCCACTGGCTCGCTGGTCTACGGGCTCGGCGTCGTCTTCGAGCCCATCAAGACCGAGCTCGCTCTCTCGACGTTCACTGTCTCGATCCTGTTCAGCCTCCGCTCAGAAGTGGGCGGTATCGCAGCGCCCTTCGTCGGAATGGCGCTCGATCGGGTCGGTCCTCAATCGGTCGTGCGCGTTGGGGTCACCATCTCCGCAGCTGGCTGCCTACTGCTGTCATTCGCCACGGGTCTGTGGGTATTCGTGCCGGCGATGCTGCTGATCGCTGTTGGGCAGACCGCTGGTGGAGGCCAGGTCGGGAATCACGCGGTGGCCTCGTGGTTCCGTCGGCGTCGGGGCCGAGCAATGTCTGCAATGACGCTCGGCGGCGCGGCTGGGGGTCTCGTCGCGGTGGTTGTCGGCGTCGGGGTCAACTCCATCGGGTGGAGGGCAACGCTCCGAATTCTTGCCGTCGTCATACTGATCGGCGGCCACCTGCTCGCCAGGTTCGTTCGCTCGCGCCCGCTGGATCATCACCAGCCCATCGACGGGTACCGATTCGAAGGGGAGAACCCCACGACCAGCAGCGACTGGGACATCCCGTTTGGTGAGGCGGTCCGAAGTAAGGCCTTCCGACTGTTGCTCATGTACAACATCGTGACGGACTTCAGCCGCTTGGCCTATCTGACCCACCTCGCCAACTTCGTCGCTAGCGACCTCGGCGGGAGCGCCAGCATGGCGGGCGTGGTTGTCGGCGTGAGCGGTGTGGCGTCGATTCCCGGTCGCCTGGGGTCGGGCTACTTTGCGGATCGAATGCCAGTGCGAGTCGTTGCCGCGGCAACGATGGTGCCGTTCATTGGTGGTGTCGCCCTGCTGTCGGTCGCGACGGAGCCGTGGCACGCCGTTGTGGCCGCCGTGCTCGGTGGCATTGGATTCGGGGCATCGGTTCCGGTTCGTCCAGCGCTCTACGTGAACTACTTCGGCATGTCGATCTTCGGCCGCATCATGGGTACCGGGCGTTTGTTGTCCACCACCGGCGGTGCTGCCGGCGGCGCAATCGTGGGGCTGATGGTCGACCGCAACGACGGCAGCTATTCAGCTGCGTGGCTCGTAGCGCTTGCAGTCGGAGCCCTGTCGATCCCATTGGCACTGTTGGCCAAACCGCCGACCGAGCTTCACGAGCGTTACTCGGTGGCGCCGAACTCGTCCTGACGGCGGTGACCTTACGACAGTCGAGGAAGATCAAAGTCGACGCCGATAGCGTCTGCGGGTGTTGGGGGGTCTGATCCTTGTTCCTGAGTGAGTTCATGGGGAACGCGGCTTCTGTAGGGACCACGCTGATTTTCGAGCTACGGCGTCCGGGTGTTGATCTGGATTTGTTGCCGTTGCCGTTGCCGTTGCCGTTGCCGTTGCCGGAGTTGGCGGACTCGGTGATTTCGCAGGCCGCTATCGCGGCGGCTGAGACCGAGGAAACGTTGTTGGGTTGGGCGAAGTATTCGACTGGTGCTCAGTTGGAGACGTTGGTTCGTGACCTGCGCCGTATCGATGACCTGTCGAAGCCCACACCTCCTCGGGCTCCGCCGAGGTTGTCTCGGCGTGGTGATGGCCGCGTCGTGTTTTCGTTGTTGGCTGGGGTGGCGGCGGATCGCAACGGGAACGATCGGACTTTGGTGGTGTTACACACTGAACCGGACAATCCTGAAGGAACGCTGTCAGACGGGAGTCGGGTTGATGTTGGGACTCGGCAACGTCTTGAGTGCGATGCATCTCACATCACCATCGAACCGGGCGAAAACGGTGACCAGGTCGCGGCTGGGCGGCGCTGTTCTGGGGTGTCGGAACGGTTACGCCGGTAGCTTCTGTTGCGGGATCGGTCGTGTCGGTGGCCGGGTTGTGGAAACACCCGTTATTTGCATGCTCATCATGTGATTCACCGTGGCCATGGTGGTCTCGCGGTCCCTGAGAATTTGGTGTTGTTGTGTGGTCATCATCATCGGGTGTTGCACCGTCACGGGTACCAAGTGACCCGCAAACTGGATACCTCTTGGTTGTTTCGTCGGCCTGACGGCACGGTCATTGCTGCGAAACCAACCGCTATGCGTCTCCCGCGAAAGACTGACCACAGTCCGAACCTCCCTCCAGGCACTATCGATTCGAAATGGGCGGGTGAACGCCTAGAGCGCACCCAGATCCCTGCGTTGCCGGTTAAGCCGAGACCCCAAACACAACCCAACAGCCAACCGACGAGCCTCATCGAACCTCAGGGAGAGTCTTCCGCGCAAGACTGACCCCGCGGCGGCAATGTCCTTCCGTAACTCCGGAGATTGCGGAAGGATAGGGATGGAGCTTGCAGGCAAGCTCGGCGCGGCGTGGGTATGCGGCTGAGGCCCAACATGGTCGCCTACGTGATTTCGGGACACGCCACTAGGCTCAGCTTCGTGTCGCATTTGGGATCACTTGTTGAGCGCGTGCAGGCTGGCGAGAACGCTGCGTTCTCCGAGCTTGTTGTCGCGACCCACGGAGCCACTTTCACCCTGGCGTTCCGGCTTATGGGTAATGAGCACGATGCTGCCGACGTGGTGCAGGAGGCTTACCTGCGCGCGTATCGATCGATTGATGGCTTCCGCGGCGACGCCTCATTCCACACCTGGCTGTACCGAATCACAGCGAATTGTGCTTCGTCCCACCTGGGAAAGCGCACCCGAGACCGTACCGAACAGCTCACCGACCACGACGTCGCCGACGTCAGGGCCGAACACGACCCTGAACTGCTCGTTGATCACTCTGAGCTGCGTGAAGAACTGATTGTTGCCATGGAGTCGCTGCCCGATCACCTTCGCACGGTGATTGTGTTGCGCGATGTGTACGACCTCACACATGCCGACATCGCCACCGAGCTCGGCATTTCAGTTACTGCGGCCAAGGTGCGGGTGCATCGGGCCCGAAAACGTCTCCGGGAGTTTGTCGAGAACACCCGCCTGGTCGCCGACACCGCTGCTTCTGAGTCAACTGAAGAGGGGCTTCGCCGTGCGATGTGAGTTGCATCGTCGTTCGGTGCCGGCAGTGGCACGACAGCGTGAGGTGAAGGTTCGGGCCCAACGCCACATCGATGCATGCCTGAAGTGTCAGGCAGCAGTAGCTCGGGAACGGCGTATGGTGCGCCAACTCAAGGGCTATGGCAGCCAGGTCGAGCCGCCAGCTGGTCTGCTCGAGCGGATCGTGGCCTCGCTGGAACAGGTAGCAGCTGAACCACAGAGCAGCCGGGCCGGAACCTCGCGTTCTTGGCTGGCCGGGCGAGTCATAGCGTCCTGTGCCATGGGCGGTGCTATGGCCGGGGCTGTGATCCTTGGTCTTGCCACCCGCCGCGGGCGACGGGTCCTTGGTCTGGCCAGCTAGCTGAGCACGGCTCCCGAGGCCTCCGCTGCCTGCCGAGGGTTTCAGCTAGACGAGGTGCTAGCCTTAGGGGTCGTTCCTCTTCCTAGGGAGTGGTTCGAAGGTAGAGGGCAGTAGCTCAATTGGCAGAGCACCGGTCTCCAAAACCGAAGGTTGTGGGTTCAAGTCCCTCCTGCCCTGCTCATTCCGTACCCCAGATCACTCATGATGGTTGTAGCCCGATGGCG
This sequence comes from Candidatus Poriferisodalaceae bacterium, assembly GCA_047618365.1. Lineage (GTDB taxonomy): Bacteria > Actinomycetota > Acidimicrobiia > Acidimicrobiales > Poriferisodalaceae > JBLHLM01. Next base: position 88,509 of record JBLHLM010000001.1, read on the forward strand.
ATGAATCGACGACAACGGCGTCACCTGCAGCAGCAGGGTGAGATGAACGCCGAAGGTGCACCAGTTGCACAAAAGTCGCGCGGCGGCACAAAGCAGGACGCCGCGCCCGCCGAGCTCACCAGCCCGGCTCAGTTCGTCGGCGAGGTGCGCGGTGAGCTTCGTAAGGTCGTGTGGCCTACTCGCGAAGAACTCATCAACTACTCCGTGGTCGTGTTCTTCACCATCGTCATCCTCACCGCAATCATTGCTGGCCTCGACTGGGTGACCGGCGACGCAGTACTCCGACTCTTCGACACAGGCTCATGAGCGACTCCAACACCACCACCACCGAACCTGTAGATCCCATGGCAGCTGCCCGAGCCCTTCTGGGTTCCGCTCCAGCGGTCGTCCAGGAAGCTCCAGCCGAGGAAGCTCCGGTCCCTGAGGCCACGGACGCTCCTGCTGACGGAGATCAGGCTGAAGGTGGCGATCAGGCTGCTCCGGTCATCGATCCTGAGACCGGCGAGATTCTGGGCGTTGCTGTCGATGGCGAGGCACTACTCGACGAATACGCCGCGCCGGAAAGCCCCTTCGACCGTCCGGGCAAGTGGTTCGTGGTCCATACCCAGTCCGGGTATGAAAAGAAGGTCAAGCAAAATCTTGAGGCCCGGGTCCAGTCCTACAACATGGAGGACAAGATCTTTGAGGTCGCCGTCCCGATGGAGGACGTGGTCGAGTTCAAGAACGGCCGCAAGGTCGTGGTGCAGAAAAAGATGTTCCCCGGCTACCTGCTCATTCGCTGTCGTCGGGGCAACGACGTGCATCACATGATTCGTAATACCCCAGGTGTTACCGGCTTCGCCGGACCTGGTGGAAAGCCTTCTCCGCTGCGACGCAGCGAAGTCGAGGCGTTCCTGACGGTGCCAGAAGAAGGCGCTGAAGAGGTCCAACGCAAAACGAAGCCGCGGATGCTGTACGAAATCAACGAGACCGTCCGCATCAAGGAAGGCCCGTTCGCGGACTTCCAGGGCGAGGTCGTCGAAATCAACGAGGAACAGCTCAAGGTCAAGGTCCTCGTCAATATTTTCGGCCGGGAAACCCCGGTCGAACTCGACTTCGCGCAGGTCGCGAAGCTCTGATTCTTTTCCCGCTCGGTTGGCGTTGACCCAACGCGCCGGGCACGATAGTCAATCCCGCCCGCGTCCGACCTCCCACGTCGAGCGGCTGATCCCCGGAGAGTGCAAGTCATGGCGAAGAAGAAGGTCGCCGCCCTCGTTAAAATCCAGATCCCCGCAGGCGGCGCAACGCCTGCCCCTCCCGTAGGTACCGCTCTTGGTCCCCACGGTATTGCGATCATGGATTTCTGCAAGGCGTACAACGCCCAAACCGAAGCCCAGCGTGGAACGATTGTTCCCGTTGAGATCACGGTATTTGAGGATCGGACGTTCACGTTCGTCACCAAGACGCCACCGGCGTCGGTGCTGATCCGCGAAGCCGCCCGTCTTGACAAGGCTGCGAACCACCCAGGTCGCGAAGTCGCCGGAAGCATCACCGATGCTCAGGTGACCGAGATCGCCAACATCAAGATGCCTGACCTCAACGCCATCGACCTCGCAGGCGCCAAGCTCCAGGTTGCCGGCACCGCCCGCTCGATGGGCATCAAAGTCACTGGTTAAGGTTTTTCACCTTCTGCGCGATCACCTCGCGCGCAGGCTCAGGGTTCGCTCGAGGTAGCTGAAAGGCGACTGCCATGGCAGGTAAGAAGTACCAAGACGCAACCCGACGTTACGACCGAACGGCTGAACACGAGCCATCCCACGCTCTCGATCTAGTGAAGACGCTTGCGTCCGCCAAGTTCGATGAGTCGGTGGAGATCACCGTCCGTTTGGGTGTTGATCCCCGCAAGGCCGATCAGATGGTGCGTGGCACCGTTGCGCTCCCGTCGGGAACTGGCCAGGACGTTCGTGTCGCTGTGTTCGCCGAAGGCGACGCTGCCGCTGCAGCCGAAGCCGCTGGCGCCGACGAGGTTGGTGGCGCCGATCTCGCCGCCCGCATCGAAGGCGGATTCACCGACTTCGACATCGCTATCGCCACCCCCGAGATGATGCCCATCGTGGGCAAGCTCGGTCGTGTGCTCGGCCCGCGTGGCCTGATGCCGAACCCTAAGTCCGGCACCGTGACCCCTGACGTTGGCAAAGCAGTCGTCGAGTTCAAGGGCGGCAAGGTCGAGTACCGCACCGACAAGTTCGCCAACGTGGCCCTCGCTATTGGCAAGGCCAGCTTCGAAGTGGCCGATCTCTCGGTCAACTTCACCACGGTCATCGAAGAGCTTGAGCGTGCCCGTCCGGCTTCGGCCAAGGGTCGCTACATCAAGAAGGTCACCCTTTCTTCGACCATGGGCCCCGGCGTCCGTGTCGATCTCGGCTCCCTGAAGCCAGCTCCGTAACGAGAGATTGGGTTCTGTCCACCTCGTGGACAGCAATCTTGTGAAGATCTACTCATCGCCGGTAGCGTTGAGTTCTGAATTCTATTTACGCTCGCCGTAGACCTCCGGTGGCCCTGGCCACAATTCTGCACCGGTTCCAAACCAGTGGAGAGCCTGAAGAGGCGGACCCGTTTCCCTCTGGCTTCACCGCCAGCTCTCGGATGTGGTGTTCGTTGCAAAGCGAGCACCGAGACATCCGAGAGGAGGTGAAAATGGAACGAGAACCGCGAGCGGACAAGGTCGCAGTCGTCGACGAGGTGCGAAAGCGCTTCGAGGCGGCAGAGTCGGTGATGGTCACCGAATATCGGGGCCTCACAGTCAGCGCCCTTGCCGGACTCCGCGCAGACCTGCGCGCGTCCGGAACCGATTACAAGGTGTACAAGAACACGTTGGTGCGTCGCGCAGTTGCCGATTCGGCACCGGAAGGTTTCGCTGACCTACTGGTCGGCCCAACTGCCCTGGTGTTCGTGGGAGATGATCCCTCAGCAGCAGCCAAAGCACTACGTGACTTCGCATCGGGCAACGACAATCTGATCATCAAAGGCGGCACCCTTAGCGGGGGCCTGCTGAACGAAAGTCAGATCAAGGAGTTGGCCGATCTGCCATCGCGCGACGAACTGCTGTCCAGCATTGCTGGTGGCCTCGCCGCACCGATGCAGCAGCTGGCATCAATGATGAACAACCTCCTCGGAGAGACCGCGGGCCTGATACAGGCCCTGGCCGACAAGGGAGACGCCGGCGAAACATCCGACGCTGCACCAGCAGCCGAAGAAGCACCGACGGAACAAGCAGCAGCCGGAGAGGCAGCTCCCGTAGAGGAAGCTGTCGCCGCAGATGCAGCAGACGCCGAAGAAACACCCGCCGAGGCAGCCCCAGCAGAGGCACCCGAGGCAAGCGCAGACTCAGATGAGGCTGCCGCAGAAACCACCGAAGACTGATTTTTCTAGGAGATAACCATGTCAACCGAGGAGATCCTCGACGCGATCGGCGCAATGTCGGTCCTTGATCTCGTTGAGCTCAAGAAGGCGTTCGAAGAGAAGTTCGACGTCACTGCCGCAGTCGCTGCACCAATGATGATGGCAGCAGCTGGCGGCGACGCCGGTGAAGCCGCCGAAGAGAAGACTGACTTTGATGTCATTCTCATTGGCGCAGGCGACAAGAAGATCCAGGTGATCAAGGAAGTCCGCGGGCTCACCAGCCTCGGACTGAAAGAAGCCAAGGATCTCGTGGAATCGGCCCCAGCGCCGATCCTCGAAGGCGTTGGCAAAGACGAAGCAGAAAAGGCCAAGGAAGCTCTCGAAGCAGCCGGCGCCTCTGTAGAAGTCAAGTAGGACATTCAGCCCTAGCGGGCTTTTTGTTCTGCCAACTGCTCGCTAGCGCTCACACTTGGGCGCTACCGGACACACGGCAACCGAATACCTAATACCTAATTCAGCGGCGTTCCTTCGGGGGCGCCGCTGGTTTGGTTTTTAGGGCAGTTGCTGGCGTGGGGGTTGAAACGGCCTTGAGCTACCTCTACGCTCCTTCGAAAGTTCGACGGCTGCTGTGAAGTGCATTCGCCGCCTCCAATCTGTTACCTCCGTGGGCTGTTTGTCTTCGCGCTCTCCGCCGGGTACGCTGTCAGCTGCCGTGGCTTGTCTATCGACCTGCGTAAGCAGGGAAGATTGTGGCTGCGGCCCCTGCGCGCCTTTTTCGGCGTGCTACTTCATGTCGGTTCTGGCAGGGACCGACAAGTCTTGACTCGAGGAGAGCCCGTTGTCGTCTCGCGCCGCCCGGGAACGGTATTCGTTCGCCAACCTCGACGAGGTTCTGGATCTTCCAGACCTCATCGCGGTCCAAAGAGCCTCCTTCCAGAGGTTCTTGGATGTTGGCCTGGCCGAAACTTTCGCTGACATCAGCCCAATCACCGACTTCACCGGGGCACTTCGCCTCGAGCTGGAGTTCGATCCAGATGATGAGGATCTGCGTCCACCGCCGAAGTTTTCGGTGGAGGAGTGCAAAGAAAAGGACATGACCTACAGCGCGCCAATCTTTGTGCGCGCCCGCTTCATGAACTCCCAGACGGGTGAGATTAAAGAGCAGACCGTCTTCATGGGTGACTTCCCGATGATGTCCCCCAAGGGAACGTTCATCATCAACGGCACCGAACGTGTCGTGGTCTCCCAGCTCGTTCGTTCGCCCGGCGTCATCTTCCAGCCGGGCGAACGCTATCGCCTCCGTAATATGTCGAAGCATCAGCTCGTCACCGGAACGGTTCACCCGTACCGCGGCGAGTGGATTGAGTTCGATGTCGAGCACAAGCCCGGCAAGGACGTCACCGCCGGCACCCGCGTCGCCCGCAAGCGTCGCCTCAGCATCTTCACCCTTGTGCGCGCCCTCGGCTTCGACGAACAAACCCATCCGGGTTTCCTCGAGAAGTTCGTGCAGCACTTCAGCTTCCTCGAGGGCCAGTGGGAGAAGGATCAGCACATTGCTCCCACCCAAGAAGAGTCGCTGATCGAGATCTACAAGCGTGCTCGTCCGGGCGAACCACCTACCGCTGAAGCCGCAGCCAACTACTTCAGCAACGCCTTCTTCGAAGAGCGTCGCTACTCGCTCAGCAAGGTCGGCCGTTACAAGCTGAACCGCAAGCTTGGCCCAGAACTCGATCGGATCGAAGAGCTCTTCGGCGTCAAGCTGGAGCGTCCCGAGCTCGACCAGTCGGTTCTGTCTCGCGCCGAAGTTCTCGCTGCGGTCACCTACCTGCTTCACCTTGCTGATGCCCAGCCCGGCTACCGCCTCGACGATCAGGATCACTTCGCCAACCGTCGTATCCGTTCGGTCGGCGAGCTCATCCAGAACCAGGTTCGTATTGGTCTGAGTCGTATGGAACGTGTCGTGCGTGAGCGCATGACCACCCAGGACGTCGAGGCCATCACTCCGCAGACCCTGATCAACATCCGGCCTGTTGTTGCTGCCATCAAGGAGTTCTTCGGAACCTCTCAGCTGTCGCAGTTCATGGACCAGGTCAACCCTCTCTCAGGTCTGACCCATCGCCGTCGTCTGTCGGCGCTTGGCCCTGGTGGTCTGTCGCGTGAACGTGCTGGTTTCGAAGTTCGAGACGTGCACTTCAGCCACTACGGCCGCATGTGTCCCATCGAAACTCCTGAAGGCCCAAACATTGGCCTGATTGGCGCCCTGGCCACCTATGCCAGGGTCAACGACTTCGGTTTCATCGAGTCGCCGTACCGCAAGGTCGAAGGCGGCAAGGTCACCAGCGAGATTTCCTACCTCACAGCTGATGAGGAAGAGCAGTTCGTTGTTGCCCAGGCCAACGCTCCTCTCAACGAGGACGGCACCTTCAAGAATCCGCGCGTGCTCGTGCGTAAGAGCCCCCAGGGCGCGAGCCTCGCCGACCTGAAGCTGCAGATGGAGCGCGATACCTACTTCGCTGCGACCACCGAGATCAGCTTTGTGCCCGGCGAAGAGGTCCAGCGCATGGACGTTTCGCCGAAGCAGATTGTTTCGGTCGCCACAGCGCTGATTCCATTCCTCGAACACGACGATGCAAACCGTGCCCTCATGGGTGCCAACATGCAGCGTCAGGCCGTTCCGTTGCTGCGCCCCGAGGCGCCGTACATCGGAACCGGCATCGAGGCACGCGCTGCCCGCGATGCCGCCGACATGGTCATCGCCACCGATGACGGAATCATCACCGGGCTCACCGGCGATCACATCGAGGTCGAGTACAAGACGGCCGGCAAGGCTTTCTACCGGCTTCAGAAGTTCCGTCGCTCCAACCAGGACACCTGCATCAACCAGCGGTCCCTGGTGAAGTACGGCGACAAGGTCAGCAAGGGTGACATTCTCGCCGATGGTCCTTCGACCGATCATGGCGAGCTTGCGCTCGGCAAAAACCTTCTTGTCGCCTACATGGCTTGGGAGGGCTACAACTTCGAGGACGCCATCATCCTCTCCGAACGCCTGGTGAAGGACGACGTCATGACGTCGATCCATATCCATGAGTACGAGATTGATGCCCGCGACACGAAGCTCGGCCCAGAAGAGATCACCCGTGACATCCCGAACCTGAGCGACGAGGTCCTCGCAGACCTCGACGAACGCGGCATCATCCGTGTCGGCGCCGAAGTGCGCCCGGGCGACGTTCTGGTCGGCAAGGTCACACCCAAGGGCGAAACCGAGCTCACGCCAGAAGAGCGTCTCCTTCGTGCCATCTTCGGTGAGAAGGCTCGCGAAGTTCGCGACACCTCACTCAAGGTGCCGCACGGCGAGAACGGTGTCGTCACCGACATCAAGGTGTTCGCCCGTGACGAACAGCAGGAACTGCCTCCGGGCGTCAATCAGCTGGTCCGGGTGTATGTCGCTCAAAAGCGCAAGATCAGCGTCGGTGACAAGCTCGCCGGCCGTCATGGCAACAAGGGTGTCATCTCCAAGATCCTCCCGATCGAAGACATGCCATACCTTGCTGACGGCAGCCAGCTCGACATCATCCTGAGCCCGCTTGGCGTGCCCAGCCGGATGAACGTTGGTCAGGTCCTCGAATCTCACCTCGGCTACGCCGCACGGTGGGGTTGGGAAATTGACGGTGAACGCGTCGGCGTCGATCCCACGAGCACGACGGCGAAGAAAACTCGCCCGACAACTCCTCCCGCAGTTCACATCGCCACCCCGGTGTTCGATGGTGCGTACTGGGATGAGGAAGACCAGGCCGGCAAACACCCGACCATCCAGCAAGCTCTCATGGGTCTGCACCCGGAGTCGAGTGACAACGTTCGTCTGATGACTCGCGAGGGCAAGACCACGCTCTTCAACGGTCGAACCGGCGAGCCCT
>JBLHLM010000002.1:0-95379 GCA_047618365.1 Candidatus Poriferisodalaceae bacterium
CAGCTGTCTCACTTCCCGAGCAGTTGGGTGCGTCGCGCACGCTGCAGATCTCGCCGGACAATCGGTACGTGTTGTCGGCGGGCCGAACCGGAACCGTGCTCTACAACTTGATGCGCCGCGACAGTCGCGAGATTCCGGCCGGTATCTCCGGCCAAGTTGTCTGGGCGCCTGACTCATCGTTCGTCGCGTGGATGCGAGTCGAAGAGGGGTCGCCAACGCTGGCAGTTCTGGCGACTGAAGCCAGCGAACCGACGTTCATCGACCTAGCACCACTCATGGTCGCGGAGATGACCGGCGACGCGTTCACCATTTTTGAGCCACAATTCTGAGGTCCTGAGGGGGAACCATGGTCGATGTCAGTGGAACAAGTGGGGAAGGGTTTTCGTCCGTCAAGGATGCTTTCGCCAACAATTTCGATTCGGGGATCGACGTAGGGGCCTCGTGCGCCGTCGTCTACAAGGGGGAGCTCGTCGTCGATCTCTGGGGTGGCACCCTCGACGAGGCCGGCACCACACCGTGGGAGCAGGACACCATCGTCAACGTGTTCTCGACCACCAAAACCATGAGTTGCCTGTCATTGCTCATGCTGGTGAGCCGCGGCCAGGTTGATGTTGACGCCCCCGTGAGCCGGTACTGGCCCGAGTTCGCCGAAGGTGGGAAAGAGGGCGTGTTGGTGCGCCACCTCTTGTCTCACACCGCTGGCATCCCCGCCTGGGACGAACCACTGACCACCGAGGATCTCTACGACTGGGACAAGGTGTGCGCTCTGTTGGCGGCCCAGTCGCCGTGGTGGGAACCGGGCACCGCATCGGGTTACCACGCTGTGAGCCAGGGATATCTCGTTGGTGAACTCGTGCGACGGGTCGATGGTCGCTCGGTTGGCACCTTCTTCGCCGAGGAAGTCGCCGGGCCCATTGGCGCCGATTTCCACATCGGCACCGCCGCTGAGCACGACCACCGCGTTGCGCCGCTCATCCCCGTTCCGCCACTCGACTTTGGTGGGGGCGGCGGCACGCCCGATCGTGACTCCATTCCGTATCGGGCAGCGAACCCCAGGCTGGAAGCCGAAGCGTCGTACACAATCCCGTGGCGCCGCGCCGAAATTCCCGCGGCCGGCGGACACGGAAACGCTCGTAGCGTCGCTATGGCCCAGGCCGCTGTGTCGCACGGAGGCTCGGCGTTTGGCGCCGATCTGCTCGATACGGGCACTATCGACCGAATCTTTGATGTCCAAGCTGCTGGGCGCGACCTGGTGCTTGGCATCGGTGTCACCTTTGGCGTTGGCTACGGCTTGAACTCTGCACGGGCGCCCATCAGCCCAAGCGAACGGGTCTGCTATTGGGGCGGTTGGGGAGGCTCCCTCGTCGTCAACGACATCGACGCCGGGTTCACCATGGCGTATGTGATGAACAAGATGGGCGAAGGCACCGTCGGCGACGATCGAGCACACACAATCCTTCGCGCTTGTTACTCGTCGCTCGACGGATGAGCTAGAAGCTCTAGATTGGTATGGGTCCGGGGAATCGGACAACTAGGGGGTATTCGATGAGCACTGACCAAGAGACCACGGATCAAGAAACGATTCTTATTAGAGGCGGGACGGTGATCGACGGCACCGGCTCGCCGGGCTACATCGCTGATGTGCTTGTCGCCGCGGGACGGATCGTCGAGATTGGCGAGCACATCGACGGCGATCGCGTTGGCTCAGCCACCGTGCTCGACGCTTCCGGCTGTGTGGTATCGCCAGGGTTCATCGACATTCACACCCACTACGACGCCCAAGTCTTTTGGGATCCGTCTCTCACCCCTTCTTGTTTCCACGGGGTCACCACGGTCGTCGGAGGCAACTGCGGTTTCTCCATCGCGCCCGTTCGGGCAGCCGACCAAGAACTCATGGCGAACACCATGGAGAAGGTCGAAGATATGAACCCGGCCACCCTGCTCGAGGGTGTGCCGTGGGACTTCGAGACGTTCCCCGAGTATCTCGCCTCAGTTGAACGACACGGCATGGTGCTCAACTTTGGGGCCTACATCGGCCACACAGCGCTGCGTCTGTACGCCATGGGTGACGACGCCGTCGGGCGCCCGGCGAACGACGATGAGCTCGAAACAATGTCAGCAATCATTCGCGATGCAATGGAAGCCGGAGCGGTCGGGTTCGCCACCAGCTTCGCTCAGACCCATCTGGGTGCCGACGGCAGCCCGATTCCTAGCCGCTGGGCCGACCGATCTGAACTGGAGGCCCTGTTCTCCGCGGTCGCTGACACCGGTCGCGGCCTCATTGGTGTGAACGGTGGAGACAACCTTTCGCTGCGAGACAACTACACGCTGCAAAAGCAGATCGGCATCCCGTTTACCTATACCGCTATTCTGACCAATCCAAAGGGCGGTCACCTGAAGGCCCTGGAGATCAATCGGCAAGGCTGGGAAGACGGCGCTGAAGTCTGGCCTCAGGTCACCTGCCGGCCGCTGACCTTCTCGATGACGATGGTGGAGCCATTCACCCTCAACACCAATCCAGTGTTTGCCCGCTTGTCCGCTGGAACTCTTGAGCAGCGACGCGAGGCCTATGCCGATTCGGCTTGGCGGGACGAGACACGCGAGAAGTGGACCGACAAGCGGATCCTTACCCCTCGCTGGTCCACGATGGAAGTGATGGTCTCTGAAGCGAATCCCGATCTTGTCGGTCGTCGCATCGAAGACATCGCCAGCGAGCGCGGAGTCGACGCGTTCGACGCCCTCATGGACGTGACTCTCGACGAGCCCGACCTGATGCTTCGGATCAAGGTCGTTCTCGCCAACGATGACGAAGAGGGCATCGCCATCCTCCTTCAAGACGAACACACCACCCTCGGCTTGTCCGACGCTGGAGCCCACGTTGGTCAGCTGTGTGACGCGCCCTTGCCGACCGATCTGCTCGGAAACTGGGTACGCGGTCGTGGAGTGCTTCCCATCGAAACCGCGATTCGCAAGCTGACTGGCCAGCAAGCCGATCTCTTCAGCTTCGAAGACCGTGGTTATCTCCGGCCTGGCTACTGGGCCGACATCACCGTGTTCGACCCTAAGACGGTGGGCCCGGGCCCGGTCCGCCGAGTCCGCGACTTCCCGGCTGACGCTGAACGCCTTACGGCTGACGCTCCAACTGGCGTAAGGCATGTCTTGGTCAACGGGCTGCCAATCCAGCGCGATGGTGTGCCGGTCGAAGAAGCGCACGCCGCCCGTCCGGGCCATCTCGTGAAGCCTGCCGCTCGTACGTAGCAGTCGCGAAGTCCTGGGAACCTTTGTGGGGAGTTGTCCGTTCCATGCCCACTACACATTTCCCATTACAGATTGCCGATCACTGATTAATCCGCGGCCATGGGTCACGAGTTTGCGCCGAGGATCTCTAGGAAGTTGGACCTCATGACGGAAGCCGTCACCGAGGAACGAGCGCGCCTCAAACACTCACGCGCATCGCGTTGGATGCACTGGATCAACTTTCCTTTGCTCGCCATCATGATTTGGAGTGGCCTGAGGATCTACTGGGCCAACGACATCTACCGGCTCGGATGGGGCGACACGACCCTGTTCCAGTTCCTGCCCGAGTACGTGAACTCCGAGCTCGACCTCGATCGTCACCTCGCCAGGGGTTTGGCCTTTCACCTCAATTTCGCGTGGCTGTTTCTCATCAATGGTGTTGCGTACGTCGGCTACATGGCGATCAGCGGTGAGTGGCGTCAGCTGCTTCCTGAGCGAGGTTTCTTCCGTGATTCGCAACGGGTCGTCGCCCATGATCTGCATCTCACGAAGAAGCCACCACCTCCACAAGGCAGGTATAACGCTGCTCAGCGACTGACGTACACCCTGGTGATCGTTCTCGGCGCAGTCGCACTGTTCTCCGGCTTCGCAATCTTCAAGCCGACCCAGCTCAGCTTCGTGACGTCGCTGCTCGGTGGGTACGAGGTCGCCAGGTTCATCCACTTCTACACCACCATCGCCTTCCTGCTTTTCTTCGTGATCCACATCCTCCAGGTGCTGCGAGCGGGCTTCGACAACTTCTGGAGCATGGTCATCGGCTACGAGCGAGAACGACCTGGCCATCGAAGTCGAGCCAACGTCGCCGCCGAGTTTGCTGAGATCGCCCGTCAAGATGCCGAGCTCGCTGACTCCGAAACGACTGACCCTGAAACGACTGGCCCTGAAGGCACCGAGGCGGAGGAGACGGCCGATGCGTGAGACCAACGCTGAACGGGCTGAGCGTTACGTAGTCGAAGAAGCGGAGCTGAAGACGATCCCGTTGGAGGAGTTCCGACGTGTTGGCCGTCGCCGATTTTTGACTGGTGCCGGCGCCGCTGCGCTCGGTGTCTTCGGGTGGCGCTGGGTGCAGACCCAGCCGTCCGAGAACAACATTCCTGGGGTGCTGCGTACTGGCCTGGAACGAAACGAAAGAATCTGGTCTGGCCTGTTCCGTGATGGGCACTCTGCGCCCACGTTCGCCCGGAGCAAGTCGTCCGTACTACGGGTCAATGGTCGTCACGGCGTGCGCGAAGAAGTTGATCTCGACACGTGGGAACTCAACGTTGTTGGTCCCGACGGAACAGCCCTCGGCACCCACCTCATGGATGAGATCCGGGCGCTGCCGAAGTACGAGATGACGATCGAACACAAGTGCATCGAGGGTTGGAGTCACATCGTCACGTGGGGCGGCGCGCGCTTCTCCGACTTCGCCGAGCTCTACGCCGACGAGGTGAGCGACAACAAATTCGTGAGTCTCGAAACCCCCGACGGTGACTATTACGTCGGAATGGATCGCGACTCGATGATGCATCATCAGACGTTGCTGGCGTACGAACTCCAAGGCGAACCGCTCAGCTCTCTCCACGGGGCGCCGCTACGGCTCGCTACCCCACTCAAGTACGGCATCAAACAGCTCAAACGAATCGGCAAGATCCAGTTCACCGATGTGCAGCCTCGCGACTACTGGGGCGACAGAGGTTACGACTGGTACGCCGGCCTGTGATGATGTCTCGATGACAGGTCCATCGGGCAGTCTTCACGACCTCATCGACGCTCCTCGCTCACCTGCGTCGGCTGGGTTACGAGACCGGTTCGCATGCTCCGGTCGAAGGTCGGCCCAACGCGTGGGGGGTGTCGTCGGGCGGCGATGGTCGGTTCTGCGACATACCTAGAGCACGGCCCGGCCGTCGACATGACCATCGTGGGCGAACCGACCAACCTCGAAGTGTGCACCGCTCACCTCGGGCAGTACACGTTCGTTCTTCGCACCCATGGAGAGGCGGTGCATTCGAGCATCGCGGAGACTGGCGTGAACGCCATCGAGCACATGGTGAAGGTCCTCGGGGTGCTTGACGAATATCGCAGTGAGGTCGTCGCTCAGGAGCCGCATCCGTTGTGTGGCACTGGCAAGGTTTGCCCGAGTGTGATCCGTGGCGGCGACATGGTCTCGACAGTTCCAGACTTCTGCGAGCTGGAGGTCGACCGGCGTATGGTTTCTGCCGACGCTTTCTTTGATGGCGTACCAGAGGGTGTCGAGGTCGACGCTGTTGGCCATACCGGTAGCGAAACCTTCGCCAATGGCGGCGGCGGCGATAAACCACAGCTGGTTGGTGACCAGCTTGACGACGTTTTCGTTGCCCAGCTCGCCTGACTTGATGACCAGGCCAAGGTTGTCGAGAACTGGGGCGACACGATCGACCGATGCCTGATCGCCGCCAATGAAGAGAGTCACCTTGCCGGTCCGCGCTCCGTCGACAGCTCCTGTGACGGGGGAGTCGACGACGGTCACGCCCTCGGGAGCCTGGGACGCGTATGCCTGGACGAGTTCCTTGCGGTTCGTGGTGAGGTCGACCCAGATCGAACCGGGCTGTAGCGCTGCCAACGCCCCATCGGGACCAGCCATCACCGTCTCGACGTGGTCGGGTCGAGGCAACGAGGTCAGGAACATCTCTGCGCCCGCCGCACATTCGGTGGCAGATCCACCAGCGGTACAGCCAGCCTCGACCGCTTCGGCCATGGCCTCAGGATTGATATCGAAGCAGGTCACTGGATAGCCGGCACCCGCGAGACGACGAGCCATCGGCCCGCCCATGTTGCCGAGCCCGACAAAACCAATGTGGGGGAGAGCTTGGTCGGTCATCCGACACCTCAATCATGAAAGAAGTGAATACGTCCGACCAGCATGAGGCGCTAGTGGACTAGGCGATATGGCTATTCTTGTCAGACTTCTATGAATCAGATTCCTGTCACGGACAAGATGTTGCGGGCATTCGATGCAGCGGCGCGGCAGCCTTACCGATGCCGCCTTTGAGTTGTCGGTCAGTCAGTCGGCAGTGAGCCACGCCGTCGCCAAACTCGAATCAGCGTTGGGCTACCAGGTTTTTGTCCGCTCGAAGGCGGGAGTGTCCTTGACCGGTCTCGGTCGAACCTTGCATGACAGGATTTCAGGTCCGCTGGTCAACCTTTCCGAAGCGGTCTCGGAAGCCCTTCAACCGGCCAGGCCAGCCACCGTGACCCTGAGCGTCTCTACCTCGCTCGCCAGTTTCTGGTTGTTGCCGCGTCTCTCTGAGTTCAAACTGCGTCATCCCGAGGTTGAGCTGCGGCTCATCACCACCGACTCCGATAACTCCGTTGGGCTCGACGCCGCCGACTTGTGGATCCCGCTCGGTCGATCCGACAATGCCGACCTCGAGGCAGTGTTCTTCTGCGAAGAGGAACTGATTCCGGTGGCGTCACCCAACATGGAGGGCCTGCCGAGTTACAACGACATCGACGCGATCAGACGGGCGCCATTGCTGGCGCTGGAAGAGCGGTATGAACCGCGGTTCAGCTGGACTCGGTGGTTCGAAGGCCAAGGGGTCGCCCTCGGATGGCGTCACATCGAGCAAAACCTCATTGATCAAGGCCGTCTAGTGACCTTGGCCCGATCCAATCGTCCTCTCACCCCCAACACCGTTGCACTTCGAGACTGGTTGAAGGCTTCGGCTGCGCAGATGTAGTTCGCCTCAGCCATATCCTGACGAGATGGCTGAGAAGAGTCAGTGGACGGTCATCACCGAGGAGAACCCAGATCATTCGGCCTGGTACATCCGGCGCTTCAAAGACATGGAAGCCGAGGGGCGGGACCTTGCTGGTGAAGCTCGGCTCATCGATGCCATGGCATCGCGAGGAAGTCGCATGCTGGATGCTGGTTGCGGCCCGGGCCGTGTAGGCGCTCGGTTGTCTGAACTTGGCCACGACGTGGTGGGCGTCGACGTCGACGCGGTCTTGGTCGAGGCTGCGATCGCGGAACACTCAGGTCCGCGCTGGCTCGTGGCAGATCTCGCCGAACTCGACCTGCCAGCCGCCGGGATCAGTGAGGGGTTCGACGTCATTGTTTCGGCCGGAAACGTGATGACGTTTCTGGCGCCGAGCACTCGGCGCGACGTCCTTGCCAACCTGCGTCGCCACCTTCGTGCGGATGGCCGACTCGTGATCGGGTTTGGTGCTGGACGCGACTACGAGTTTGATGACTTCTTCGCTGATGCCGAGGCGGCTGGACTTCGAGTCGACCTTGCGTTGTCGGCCTGGGATGTCCGACCGTTCGACGACAGTTCCGACTTTCTCGTAGCGATTCTCGCGGCGTAGCGCTCTACTTGGAGAAGTTCGCTCGGGCCGCGACAGCGTCAGCGAACGTACGGGTGAGGGCGCTCTGGTCGGCGTCAGCGAACGAGCTCACTCGATGCAAGGCGTTGGCTGTCGCGTTGACGGCCTCCTTGACCATGCGGGTGGTGGCCGTTGGCATCTCGGCCACGCGGCGTGCCATGCCTTGGGCGACGGCGACGGTCTGGCCGGAGTCAGCGATCTCGTCAATCAGTCCCCAGTCGAGGGCACCATCGGCGCCCATTTTCTCGCAGAGCAACACGATGCGTTTGGCTTTCGCCGGCCCGACGAGGGTGACGATGCGGGGTAGCGCACCCCACTGAAGGTTCAGACCGATCTTGACCTCGGGCACGTACAGGTAGGCGTCGTTCGAGAGAACTCGCCAGTCGCAGGCCATGGCTATCGCGCAACCGGCGCCGACCGCCATGCCTTCCATTGCTGCGACGGTTATCTGGGGCATGTCTTCCCACGCCTGGCACAGCCGCACGCCGCGGTAGAAACGCGCACGCAGAGCTACGTCGTCTCCAAGGTCCTCCCAAGTAGCTGCGTCCTTCAGGTCGATGCCGGCCGAGAAGGCATTCGGCGCTCCGCTGAGAACGACGGCCCGAGTCTCGAGGTCGTCCTGAAAGCGGCGGGCGACGTCGGTGAGCTCGAGGATGGTGGCCTGGTTGAAGGCGTTGAGGCTGCCGCCTCGATCGAACGTGACAGTGGCGATGTGACCGTCGTGTTCGACAGTGACGTTTTCGTAGTCGGTCATCCCAGCACTACTGCTCAGACGGATTGGTCTGTGCTCACCGACATATGACCGTCCTTCACCACTGGCCCACCATCAGCGATCGTGGCGTGGGTATGGAACGGGGACGACTGGAAATGGAAACCGGTCGGAGTTGTGGCGGCGAGGTGCGCGATCGCGGCGGTGTCACCGCAGACGGCGTACATCCGTTCAATATCGACGTCGCGGGTGTCCATCTTGTGATTCAGAACGTCTGTTACCAGCGCACGTGAGCCGAGGCGAATGCCGCTCTCGGTGGTTTTCAGATTCTCGTTCTGCAGGACTCGTCGTAGGATTCGCCCATGGCTACAGGCTCGGGCGGATGGCACTTCTGGATTGACCGGGGCGGCACGTTCACCGACGTCGTGGCACGCCGGCCCGACGGCTCAACCGTCACCCACAAGCTGCTGAGCGAGAACCCTCGACGGTATGCAGACGCGGCGGTCCAAGGAATCCGTGATCTGCTCGAAGTGGCTGACGGTTCGCCGCTCCCCACCGAGCACATCGAATCGGTGAAGATGGGTACAACCGTTGCCACTAACGCCTTGCTTGAACGGCAGGGCGAGCCGACGTTGCTTGTGACCACAGCAGGTTTCGCCGATGTGTTGCGGATCGGCTACCAGACCAGACCCGACCTCTTCACCCTCGACATCGTCCTCCCAGAGATGTTGTACGTCGACGTCCTTGAGGTCGATGAACGGCTCAGCGCCCACGGCGAAGTGCTCGTCGCGCTCGACGAATCCGCTGCCCGAGTGGGTCTGGAAGCCGCCAAGGCAGCCGGCATCGACTCGGTTGCCATCGTGCTCGTTCACGGATACCGCTACCACGATCACGAGGCCCGTCTCGGCGCTATCGCTCGGGAGATCGGCTTCGGTCAGGTCTCGGTGAGCCACGAAGTCAGCCCCCTCATGAAGATCGTGCCGCGAGGGGACACCACCATCGTCGACGCCTACCTGTCTCCAATCCTGCGTCGCTATGTTGCTCAGGTCGATGAGCGCTTGCGGGTCGACGGATCTGGGCCGCGGCTCATGTTCATGCAGTCGAACGGCGGGCTTACCGACGCCCATCGTTTCCAGGGCAAGGACGCATTGCTGTCGGGCCCCGCCGGGGGAGTGGTCGGCATGGTCCGCACTGCTGAGGCCGCCGGTTTCGATCGACTCATCGGTTTCGACATGGGTGGCACCTCGACCGACGTCTCGCATTACGCAGGCGAGCTCGAACGCAGCTACGAGACCGAAGTTGCGGGTGTGCGGGTGCGTGCCCCGATGATCGACATTCACACTGTTGCGGCTGGTGGCGGCTCCATCCTCTTCTTCGATGGCAGCCGGATGCGGGTCGGTCCCGACTCAGCAGGCGCCGATCCCGGACCGACCTGTTACGGCAACGACGGCCCGCTCGCCGTTACCGATTGCAACGTGGTGCTCGGCAAACTCCGTCCCGAGTTCTTCCCCAACGTTTTCGGCCCTGGTGGTGACGAACCACTCGCCGTCGATACCACTCACGCCAAGTTCGCCGCTCTCGCCGAGGAGATTTCCGCGGCGACTGGAATCCAGCAGAGCGTCGAAACAATCGCCGAGGGATTCCTCGCTATTGCGGTCGAGAACATGGCCAACGCCATAAAGAAGATCAGCGTCGAGCGCGGCCACGACGTCACCAGCTACGCACTCGTCTGCTTCGGTGGCGCCGGCGGACAACACGCATGTTTGGTCGCAGATCGTCTCGGCATCGAGCAGGTCCACATCCATCCGCACGCCGGAGTGTTGTCGGCGCTCGGCATTGGTCTGGCGGATGTACGCCAAGTGTTCGACGACGCTGTCGAAGCAGCGCTCACCGCCGATCTGCTTGCCAGTCTGACCCCTCGCTGGGAATTGATGGACAATGCCGGCGAGAAAGCCCTGCTCGATCAGGGCATTGGTGCCGACCGCACCGAATTGATCCACCGTCTCGGCCTGCGCTACACCGGCTCGGACACAGCCCTGCAGGTTCCAGCCGGCCCATTCGCTGACGTGGTTGCTGCATTCGAGGCAATCCACTTGTCACGTTTTGGTTTCATCTCCCCGGAGAAGGTGCTGATCGTCGAGTCCGTACAGGTCGAAGCAGTCGGCCACGCCGAGCCGGTTGAGATCGGTGAGGTCGAAACCGGCGACGGAACCAACTCGATGCTGGCCAACGAACCAACGGTCATGGCGGGAGTTGGGGCGTCAACTCCGTTCCTCGATCGCTCGAAGATTGCTCCAGGGCAGCTCATCGACGGCCCAGCCGTTCTTGTCGAGCCGAATGCCACGACCGTGATCGAGCCGGGTTGGCGGGGGGTTCTGACCGATGCAGGCGATCTCGTGATGCGTCGGGTTGTGCCTCTGCCCGAACGCGCCGCGGTCGGGACGAACGTCGATCCGGTCCAGCTTGAGATCTTCAACAACCTCTTCATGAACATTGCCGAGCAGATGGGTGTGGTGCTCGAAAACACTTCAGTGTCGGTCAACATCAAGGAGCGGCTCGACTTCAGTTGCGCCATCTTTGATCCCGACGGTGAGCTGATCGCCAACGCGCCGCATCTTCCGATCCATCTCGGGTCGATGAGCGAGGCCATCAAGTCGGTCATCCGCAACAACCCAGTGATGGCTCCCGGCGATGCCTACGTTCTGAACGCCCCCTACAACGGCGGCACTCATCTTCCCGATGTCACCGTTGTCAAGCCCTTGTTCGACAGCGCTACGGGAGACCGCATCTTCTACGTCGCTGCTCGTGGACATCACGCTGACATCGGCGGCACCGTTCCCGGATCTGCCCCGGCCGACTCGACATCGATCGAAGAAGAAGGACTGGTGCTCGACAATGTGAAGTTGGTCGAGCAAGGACGATTCCTAGAGCCTGAGATTCGCGAGCTGCTGGCGAGCGGTCAGTGGCCGGCGCGCAACATTGATTACAACGTCGCCGACCTCAAAGCCCAGGTTGCAGCGTGTGAACGTGGCACCACTGAACTACATCGAGTCATCGACCACTACGGCCTCGATGTCGTGCACGCCTACATGGGTCACGTCATGGACAACGCCGAAGAGTCGGTGCGGCGGGTCATCGACGCTCTGTCCGACAGTGAGTTCGTTGGGCACATGGACGACGGCAATCAGATCGCAGTGAAGATCACGGTCGACCACGAGAACCGCTCAGCGGTCATCGACTTCACAGGCACCAGCGGACAACACCCCGGGAATCTCAACGCGCCGAAGGCTGTGTGCCGTTCGGCGGTGCTTTATGTGTTTCGCTGCATGGTCGACGACCAGATTCCCCTGAACGCGGGCTGCCTGATCCCGCTCGACATCGTGATTCCCGACCCCTCGATGATCAGTCCCCGTTACCCGGCAGCAGTCATCGCTGGCAACGTCGAGACATCACAGCTGATCGTCGACACTCTTTTTGGGGCATTGGGCCCGGTGGCTGGTTCGCAGGGCACAATGAACAACTTCATTTGGGGCAACGACGAGCACCAGTACTACGAAACGATTTGTGGCGGCACCGGTGCGACTCCGCGCCAGGACGGTGCTCACGCTGTTCACAGCCATATGACGAACACACGCCTCACCGACCCCGAAATCCTTGAATGGCGGCACCCAGTGCATCTCGAACACTTCAAGATCCGACGCGGCTCCGGTGGCATCGGTGAACACAATGGTGGCGACGGCGTCGTGCGCCGAATCCGATTCATGGAAGACATGACGGTCAACACCCTCTCCTCCAACCGTAAGGTCGCCCCGTTCGGGGTAGACGGCGGCGGCGACGGACTGCCTGGCATCAACCGGGTCATACGAGCTGATGGCACCGAAACCGTGTTGCCCGGCTTCGCCCGAGTTGAGGTTGCGCCCGGCGACATGTTCGAGCTTGAGACTCCCGGCGGAGGTGCCTTTGGGGCTCCTTCGGGCTCGCGAAGTGGAGAGTGACAACCACTGGCGAAGATTCCCCATCAGCCCCATCAGCCCCATCAGCCCCATCAGCCGCCAGCAATCAGCAGGCGGCGCATGGTCTGGGACCGCGTGAACTGATCGTGCTCATGTCGGCGACGATGGCCCTGATGGCCCTTGGCGTCGACATGATGCTTCCAGCGTTCGACGACATGCGCGAAGCCTTCGGACTCGGAGACGACGCGACCCAGATTGGCCAGATCGTCACCGTATATTTCCTTGGCGTCGGCCTGGGGCAGCTCTTCTGGGGGCCGCTCGCAGATCGTTTCGGCCGAAAACCCGTGTTGCTTGCTGGCGTCATTGCCTACGTCATCGGCGCTGCTGCCAGTGCTCTGGCACCCAGCCTCGGCGTTTTGCTCGCCACCCGATTCTTCTGGGGGCTCGGCGCCGCGAGCCCGCGCGTCGTCGCAACTGCCGTCCTCCGCGACAGCTTCGAGGGCACTGCCATGGCGCGGGCGATGTCGCACGTCATGGCGGTGTTCATGATCGTCCCGATCATCGCTCCCGTTGTTGGTTCCGGGCTTCTGGTCATCTTCCCGTGGCGCAGCGTGTTCTGGGCTTGCGCCGTAATGTCTGGGTTCCTGCTGTTCTGGTCGATCAGGCTGAAAGAAACGCTTGATCCTGCCTACCGCCGCGAGATCAATCCGGGCCAATTGTGGGACGGACTGCGACGAGTTGTACGCACCAGGGTGACCGCGGGTTACACCCTCGCTAGCGTGTTCATCCAAGCGGTCATGACCCTCTACCTCACGACGTCAGAGTTCCTCGTGGGTGAGGTTTACGGCAGGCCAGGATGGTTCCCAGTGATATTCGGAGCGGTTGCGCTGTTCTTCGCCGCTGGAGCGATCGTGAACAGTCGGCTCGTTGTCCGACTTGGGATGCCGCAGATCATGCGCCGCACCAGCTTCCTTCTCGCCGGGTTCGCTACGACGTTGGGGGTTGTCACGGTCGGCGTGTCGGGCAGGCCCAACATGGTGCTCTTCTTCGCCTTGCTCGGCCTCACGATGGCATCGTTCATGGCGCTGACGCCGAACCTGAACACGGCAGCACTCACGCCGATGGCCGACATGGCTGGCACTGCCAGTTCGCTTATCAGCGCTGGGAGGCTGTTGTTCGGTGCGCTGATCGGGGGCACGTTGACAGCACTCGTCGGCGATAGCCAGAACGGATTCGTTCTCGCTGTAATGGTGCTGGTTGCCCTCGCGATTACGGCAATCGCCATCACCGATCGAGCTGGCGCGTCGGTGTAGAGAGTCAGGCCTGGTTCGGTCTACTTGCGCTTGAACGAGTTCGAGTACGCCTGCGTCGAGCTGCTGTCGAGTCGATCGTCCTCGGCGGACATGTTCACGATTCGCATGTCACGGGCCGTATCCGACAACGAGGTGTCGATGTTGCCTCGTGCCGCGTCCTTGCCCGCATCACTGACGAACAGGTTGCTGACAAAACGGCTGAAGTTGCAAAGGAACGTCATGTTCCCCTCACCATTTTTTTGGATCCACCAAGATCACGGATGTGTGACCTGTCGCTAGAAGAACGACGGGGCGGGCGCGGCGGCTCCGGAAATCGGTTCGATTTCGTACGATTTCGCTGCTCAGCCCACGCCGGGGTTGACCGGAGCGGTGGCGATGATGCCAGCCTCGGTCAGCTCGGTCCGCTCGGCGGCGTCGAGGCCAACTTCGGCGAGGAGCTCCTCGTTGTGTTCGCCGAACCAGGGTGATCGGTGCATCTGATGTTGGGTTGCGTCGGCGAGCCGCCAGGTGGGTCCCGTTTGGCGGTAGGTGTCCATCTTCGGATTGTCGACTTGGACCCAGAACTCGCGGGTGACGAGGTGTGCATCGTCATGAATGGCCAGTGTGTCGAGCACCGGTCCAGCGGGCACGCCGAGTCCCTGGAGCAACTCGGCGGTCGCTGCGGCGCTTCGGCCTCCGGTCCATGCCGTCAGGAGAACATCGAGTTCGTCGTGGCGAGTGGTGCGCTCGTCGAGCGACAACTCCGAGAGGTCTGCACGCCCGATCAGCTGACACACCTCAGCCCATTCGGCGTCGGATCGAACCGAAATGACCACCCATTCGCCGGCACCACTAGCCGGGTAGCAGCCTTGGGGCGCGATGCCGGGAGACCGATTGCCTGTTGGCACGGGCAGCTCGCCACGGGAGGCAGCGACGAATGCGGGGCCCGCCATCGACGCGGCCGTTTCGCTCTGGGCCATATCGATATGTCGTCCGGTGCGGGTTCGGGCGAGTTGGATGAGGGAGAGGCAGGTAGCGGCCACAGCGTGAAGCCCACCAACAGGGTCCCCGTATGAGACGCCCGTCTTATAGGGGACGTCTTCGCCTCCGTACCCACTGAGGGACATGAGTCCGGACATCATTTCGATGATTGGGCCGAATCCGACGTGGCTGGACAAGGCTCCAGTCTTGCCAAACCCACCCATCGAGACGAGCACGATGTTCTCGTTGGCCTGCTTCAAGACTTCGTAGCCGAGCCCAAGTTTGTCGAGCACATCGGCCCGGTAGTTCTCGATCACCACGTCAGCGTCCGCTACGAACTGCAGCAGCAATTCCTTGCCCTGGTGGGTGGCCAGGTCGAGGGTGAGCGACTTCTTCGAATGGTTGTATTCGTTGAAGTAGTAGGCGCTGTTCCACGGATCGGCGACGGAAGGGTCCTGAGGAACGAGGGTTCTGATGTTGTCCCATGCGTTCGGCGACTCGATTTTGATGACTTCGGCCCCACATTCGGCCATGAGTTTTGTGGCGTAGGGGCCAGCCCACATCATCGTGAGGTCGAGCACTCGCAGCCCGACCATCGGCCGGTTCAGATGTGACTGGCTTTCGGGTTCAGGCCAGACGGTCTCGTCTGGGGAATGGTCGCTGACAGATTCGCCCGGACCCGCCCATCCCAGTCCCGGGAAGGGTCGACCAGGCATGGTCACTGGACCCTCGGGAGTGTCGATGGCGTCGAAGAAACCCCGTTCGTTGAACGCGGCATCGTCGAGAAGTTCGAGCGGTGTTCGGACGGCTCCGAACGGCACTCGATGAATTGGGCTGAGCTCGAGTAGTTCGTCCTTGGTGTGGTCGAGCATGAAACCCATGACGTGGGCCAGGAGTTCGTCGTCGTGATCGCGGCGAGTGACTGGATCAGTGAAGTCGGGGTTGCCGGCGACCCCCTCGCCAATGAGGCGGAACAGCGAGGGCACTTGTCGTTCGAGGCAGCAAACTCCGGCCCATCCGTCGGCACAGGGGTACACCCCCCAGGTGGAGCGGACACTGTTCGCTGCCCGGGGAACCGCGGCCCCGAGCTCGTATTCGCTCATCGCTCCGTAGAGCTCGAGCATTGAGGCTGCCGCCTCTTGCATCGAAATGTCGATCCATTCACCCCGGCCGCTTCTGATCTGGCCAACTAACGCTGTGACAGTGGCGGCGAAACCCTGGAGCCCACCCAGAAACAGGGCTTGCTGGCCGCCAGTCACCAACGGCGCTCGTGTTGGTTCGCCTGTGAGGCTCATGATGCCGCCCACCGCGAACTGCACAGCGTTCGTTGTTTGCCACTGGGACTGGGGACCCGTCTGACCGAACGGGGTGATCGACGTGATGACTAGGCCCGGCCGACTGGCCCGCAGTTCAACTGGATCGGCTCCGTGAGCACTAAGCCACCCCGGGGCTCGCCCGTCGAGGACAATGTCGGCCACGCCGATCAGCTCATCGAGGTCTGACAGGTCCGCTGTGTGGGTGCCGTGGCGAAAGAACGTCTCTTCGTCCCGTGTGAGGCACTGATCGCCGTCGGTCTCAATCCAGGTCACCTCAGCACCAAAACCGCGGAGGAGGCGAGCGCACGCTGCCGTGGCAAAGCTCGCTCCGAGATCGAGAACTCGTAGTCCCGATAGTGGCTGTGGTTCGGTGACGGAGTTCATCTGTCCGAAGCTACTTCTGGTCGCGAATCGCTGACCCAACGAATGCGAACGAACTCACGAGAAAGGCAACGGAACCGGCCGATGCCCCAAAGTCGTTGGCTGCGGCTGCCTGGCATAGGAAGATCACTGAGCCGACGAGGTACAGGACTGATCCGGCGGCATCATTTGTCTGCTGGTCACGCTGTGGCCCTGGTGAAGGCGAGCTCTTGCTTGCCTGGATGAGTGGCGAGCCAGACCAAAGCACCGAGAATCACCGCTCCACCGATCAGTGTGCTCGCCGATGGCGTCTCGTCGACGAACATCCATACCCACAGCGGCGCGAGGACGATTTCGGTGAGAAGGAGGAGGGTGGTGCGCGCTGCAGGAACGTGCTTGCCGGCAGCGTTGAAAAGGGGAAGCGCTGAACCCAGAATCACGCCACCGCTGATAACGCCCATCGATGCATCGTTGAATGACACGGCGACGTCGCCGCCGGTAACAAACAACGAGGCAACGGTTCCAAAGATCCCAGCGAAGAACACCAGGGCCATCGCGTCGCGGTCAGACGAGTCCCGTAGCAGGACTGTGTAGATCCCCAATAGGACTGGGATCACGCAGGCGACGATGATGCCCACGGTGTCGCTTGTGTCCCAGCTACTCCCAATGACGAGTACGCCGACGACGGCCAACACCATGGCGACCCACGTGTGGACGTCGACCTTTTCTCGAAGCAACATCCAGCCAAGTAGGGCTGCGGAGAAGGGCGCCAGGCTTTGCAGCAGGAGTGTCGTAGCTGCGTCGATTCGGGCGATAGCCACGATGAACGACGTGAGCATTCCGGCCATGAGGGCGCCGCCGAGCAGGTTCTTGAGCAGCCCCCTCCGGAGGGCTGCGATTGCCCCAGACCGGTGAGATACCACGAGAGCGATGGTCATCGCAATGATCAGGCTCGATGATCGGTAGAACAAGAACTGCCACTCGTCTGACTCATCGCTCTTGCCTCGGAACGCGAGTGGGCCGAAGCTGAACACCACCCCGGCGAACAGGATCGCGTATGGCCCCGTCGTCGCGTTGAGCCGCCGGGACTCGGATCGAACTTCGACTGTCATCATTCAACCCGTGGGCGTCTGGTTAGACGCCGTCCCGCTTTTTCACCGCCAACAGACACAGCAGATCGTGGGCCACCGTGGCAGCAGCGAGAGCTGTGATTTCAGAGTGATCGTACGCTGGTGCCACCTCGACTACGTCCATTCCGATCAGGTTCAGCGGTCCGAGGCCGCGAATGATGCCCACCGCCTGGGCTGAGGTGAGTCCTCCGACAACCGGAGTACCCGTGCCGGGGGCGAAGGCTGGATCGAGACAGTCGATGTCAAATGTGACGTATGCAGGCTTGTCGCCGAGTACTCGCAAGATCTCGGCCGTGGTTGCGGCGATGCCGTTCTCGTGCACCCATGGAGCGTCGCAAATGGTGAAGCCGTGGGTCTCGGGGTTGTCGGTTCGGATGCCGACCTGGATCGACGTCGAGGGGTCGATCACTCCTTCTCGCGCCGCGCGGAGGAACATCGAGCCGTGATCGAGGCGGGTGCCGTCGTCCGCCCAGGTGTCACTGTGGGCGTCGAAATGTACGAGGGATATCGGCCCGTACTTCTCTGCATGGGCGACAAGCAGCGGGTACGACACGAAATGGTCGCCACCCAACGACAGCATCTTCGCACCGGACGCCAGGATGGTTCTGGCATGTTCGATGACGACGCCCACTACGTCGGTGGGGTGACCCGAATCGAGGAAACAGTCGCCGTAGTCGGCGACTGCGAGGTAGTCGAACGGATCAAACCCGAACGAGAACGCCCTGAGCTCGGCGAGTTGCACCGAGGCCGCTCGAATCGCCTGGGGCCCCAGACGGGCGCCGCTGCGGAATGAGGTCGCGGAGTCGAACGGGATTCCCGACACGACGACATCGGCGCCTTCGAGGTCGCGGGTGTACATGCGACGCAAAAAGGAAAGGGCTCCGCCGTAGGTCATTTCGCGTTCGCGGCCCAACAGCTGGGGGGTACGAAAGGCCTGGTCTCCGTTGATCTTTTCTGGTGTGTTCATATGGACTCGTCCAGCCTGTGCTCGCGACTGAAGTCCGGGTTGTCCCACACGATGAGCGACGCCCAACCATCCACGGCGGGATCGTCCATGTAGTTGGCGATGGCGTCGCGAGCTTCGAACCCGTTGGCGATCTGGAACGACAGGGTGGAGTCGTATAGCTCCCCGGCGATGACCTTGGCGATGTACTCGTGGGCGGTCAGTTCGTGTTTGTGATCCGCGAACCCGGGGATGACTCCACCGGCAACGAGGC
Organism: Candidatus Poriferisodalaceae bacterium; assembly: GCA_047618365.1. Taxonomy (GTDB): domain Bacteria; phylum Actinomycetota; class Acidimicrobiia; order Acidimicrobiales; family Poriferisodalaceae; genus JBLHLM01. Next base: position 18,600 of record JBLHLM010000002.1, read on the forward strand.
CCTGCAGGTTCAGGTTGCGACACACGTCTTTGCGCAGCCGGTAAAGCTCTTCGCCGATACCTCGGCGGCGATGCTCTGGGCTGACCGCAATGTCGGTGCCGTAGTACCACGCACCATCGGCGACGTGGCCCGAAACTCCGTCATCACCGAGGAGTTCGCGGATGGAATGTTGGGCGTGGTCGAAGTCGAAGTTCACTCGCACCCCGAGACCCATGCCAACCGGCTCGGCCCCGTCGAGAACGACGAAACAGCCCTCAGCGAATACATCGGCGAGACGACGGATCTCAGCCGCGCTGTACAGATCGGACGGGTCGACCGTCGGGAAACAGGCCAGTTCAATGGCTTCGAGATCGACTGCCCACTTGGCGTCGAGGCGTACGTACTGAAGTTCCATTAGGCGACCCTGGCGGATGCGACTTCGGCGACCGCCTTTTCGATGATGCCGAGGGCTTCATCGATCTGGTCGTCGGTGATGTTGAGCGGTGGGAGGAACCGGACGCAGTTGCTGTATAAGCCGGCCCTAATGGTGATGAGGCCTTGAGCAATGGTCGCCTTGTTGATCGCGAGGGTGGAGTCGGGGTCCGGTGTCGTCCCATCCTTGACGATCTCGATGGCCAGCATGGGCCCAAGTCCACGAACCTCGGAGATGAACCCAGGGTGCTGATCAGCGATAACTTCGAGGCCGGCTCGCAGGCGTGCGCCCACCGCGTTAGCCCGGTCGAGGAAACCCTCGCCAGTGATCATGTCGATCGCTTCACGGGCCGCCACGCAGGCCAGCGGGTTTCCGGAGTATGTGCCGCCGAGACCGCCGGCGTGCGGGGCATCCATGATCTCGGCCTTGCCCGTCACAGCGGCGAGCGGCATGCCGGCAGCCAGAGACTTAGCCATCACGATCAGGTCGGGGGCGACATTGCTGTGTTCGACCGCGAAGAGTTTGCCGGTACGACCGAACCCGGACTGGACCTCATCAGCGATCATGACCACTCCGTGTTGGTCGCAGATGTCACGAATCGCCTGCAGATACCGAGCTGGCGCGGGAATGAAGCCGCCCTCTCCTTGGACTGGTTCGATGACGATGGCGGCGAGAGAACCGGGATCGATCTGAGCCATCATTGCTTCGTGTAGCCGTGAGATCGACCAGTCGATGAAGGCCTCTTCGTTCATCTCGACCGGGCGGGCTGAGACGTTGGGGAACGGAATCCGGTAGATCTCTGGTGAGAAAGGACCGAAGCTCTTCTTGAACAGCCCGTACTTGCTGGTCATGCCGAGAGTGAGGTTGGTGCGACCGTGGTAGGCGCCTTCGAATACGAGAATTCCGGCCCGGCCTGTGGCGGCCCGGGCGATTTTGATGGCGGTCTCGACTCCTTCGGCGCCACTATTCAGCAACACCGACTTCTTTGGGAAGTCACCTGGGGTGAGGGTGTTGAGGCGTTCCACCACATCGAGGTAGGGCTCGTAGGTGGCAACAATGGCGCACATGTGGATCAGTTCGGCCGCCTGTTTCTGCATGGCGGCGGTTACCGCTGGTGCCGAATGGCCAACGGCAAGCACACCGATTCCGCCAGCGAAGTCGAGGAGCTGGTTGCCATCTACGTCGGTGACGACGGCGCCGGCACCGGAGGCGATTCCGAGTTCGGTGAGGTATGCCGCTCCCACGGCTGTGGCGGCGGCGCGTCGAGCAACCATCTCCTGACTTTTGGGCCCGGGGACTTCGGTGACGAGTTTGATAGATGACATGCGTTCGACTCCGAGAAACTGGTGAGGGGCGCCGGGAGAGTGACCCTGCCGACGTCCGTATGTCATGGACAGTAGCGAATCAGTCGCCATATGGCGAGGGAACGATTGATTCCCGGACATTTCTACTATAGGCAACTGATCAGATTGGCATGAGGGCTGCTTGGCACTGAATTCGTTGCATTCCAGCCATCCTGCGGCGCTGGTCGCTTAGGATCCTGGCATGGCTGGTGCTGGTACCTCTTCCTATTCGGATCTGTCGTTGTGGCTCGATGGCCTAGAGGAGGACCTTGAGTCGCGTCCGTCGTTGGCAGGCGACACGGACTGCGACGTGGCCATCGTCGGCGGTGGTTTCACCGGCCTGTGGACCGCGTATTACCTGCTGTCGATTGACCCGTCGCTGCGGGTGCTCATCATCGAACGAGAGATCTGTGGTTTCGGGGCGTCGGGACGAAACGGCGGCTGGGCCGTCGGCGAACTGGCGGCGTCGGTAGGGGCATACGCAGCTCGGTCGGATCTTGATGCATCTCTACGGCTGCTGCGAGCAGTGTTTGATGCGGTCGACGAGATTGGGCGGGTGGCTGAGCGAGAAGACATCGATTGTCGGTACGTCAAAGGCGGAGTTATCCGCTGGGCCCGGAACGCACCCCAAGCAGCACGTCAAAGGGAAGAGGTCGACCACGATCGCTCGCTTGGACTCACCGAAGACGAGATCCGGCTCCTCACCCCCGATGAGGCTCGCGTTTACGGCAACGCTACCGATGTCCGCAGCGGCATCTTCTTCGCGGCTGGCGCGGCTTTGGATCCAGCCCGATTGTGCCGAGGCCTGGCAGACACCGTCGAGAAGATGGGCGCGACCATCGTCGAAGGAACCGCGGCGACGAGCATCGGCGACCGACAAGTGTTGACCGATCGGGGCACGGTGAAAGCCGACGTGGTTGTTCGTGCCACGGAGGCCTACACCCGCGATCTCGAAGGTATGAAGCGAGACTTCATTCCCATCTACTCGCTGATGATCGCCACTGAACCGCTGGGCAAGGACATCTGGGACGAGATCGGGCTCGCTGATCGATCAACGTTCGCCGACGACCGCTACATGGTGATTTATGGCCAACGCACCGCCGACGATCGTTTCGCGTTCGGTGGTCGAGGGGTCCCGTATCTGTTCGGGTCTCGTATTGACCCGGCGTTCGAACGGCACCACAAGTCGCACGACGGCATTCGGGCCTCGCTCGGTGAACTGTTCCCGGTTATCGGCGGCGCCAAGGTCACCCATAGATGGGGTGGCGTTCTCGCCATGCCACGCAACTGGACCCCGGCCGTTCGCTACGACCGAACCACCGGTATGGCTGCCGCGGGCGGATACGTCGGAGAGGGAGTCGCTGCCGCGAACCTTGCGGGCCGCACCCTCGCCGAGCTCATCGCCGACACTCCGTCCGAGCGCACGGATCTGCCGTGGGTCGATGTGACTTCTCGTCGTTGGGAAATCGAGCCGTTGCGATGGGTCGGTGTGCGCGGCGGGCGGTTCGCGCTCGGCCTCGCGGACAACAGGGAGTACCGAACCGACAAAGAAGCCAGGTGGGCCTCGCGACTTGCCGGGGTGCTGCGCCGCGACCCAAGTTAGGAATCGAATCCGACACCGAACTTGTCGAGAAGCGTTAGCCAAGCGCCGCGGCGACCCTCGCGGCGATCGCTGCGCTGGATGGCCTTCTTCGTGATCTGGATACCAGCCCAACGAAGCGGCTCGGGTGGGAACGGCAGCGGGGAACGACGGACCATCTCAAGCTCGGTACGTTCGGTTGGCGAGCCGTCGAGCAGGTCGAGAGCGACCCGTGCACCGAAACGACTTGCCCCAACGCCGAGCCCTGTGTAGCCGGCAACCCATGCCACTTTGTCGTCCATGGAGGTCCCCCAGGCGGCGGTGAATCGGCTCGTGGTTCCGATGGGACCGCCCCAGCGATGACTGAACTGGAGCCCCTCCAGCTGTGGAAACGTGGCGAAAAAGTGTCGAGCGAGCATGGCGTGGGTGTCGTCACGCAAATCGAGTTCGGGGCGAAGCCCGTTGCCGAAGTGATAGGTGGCGTCGTAGCCACCAAACAGAATCCGGTTGTCCTCAGTGAGTCGGTAGTAGTGGAACTGGTTGGCGGCGTCGCCAAGGCCTTCTCGACCCTGCCATCCGATCGCGATCCGCTGCTCGGCTGTGAGCGGCTCGGTCATGATCACGTGGTCGTAAACGGGAACGACGTAACGACGGGCGCGCTTGACCGGACCGGCATATGCGTTGGTTGCGACTACCACCCGGTCGGCCGAGATGTGATGTGCACCAACAGCGACGTTGACTCGGTGGCCGCTCGACTCGAGTCCGGTGACCGCCGAGTCTTCGAAGATGACCCCACCGCGGTTTCCAATGGCGGAAGCGAGTCCGGCGGCCAAGCGGGCGGGGTCGACGAGAGCGATGCCGGAGGTGCGACGCAATCCCGCCAGATATGTCGGGGAGTGGACCAGGCTCCGGATCCCGTTGCGGTTGAGCAGACTCACCGTTTCGCCGTGCGCCTGATAGTGGGCGACTGACTCCTCGAGCTCCTCGGCTTGCCAAGGTTCAAGAGCCAGATCGATCTCGCCAGTTCGTTCGAAACCGCAGGCGATGTTTTCGGCATGCACGGTGGCCTCAATGGCGTCGAGGTTCTCATTTCCCATTCGGACGAGGGTCGATATCTCGTCCGGCCAGTGGCTCATGCCGTTGAAGAGGCCATGGGTCAGCGAGGCGGCGCAAAATCCACCGTTGCGACCGCTGGCGCCGAACGCCACTCGTTCGGCTTCGACGACGCGAACCTGAGCGCCAGGGTTGTCTTCCAAATGTTGGTAAGCGGCCCAAAGGCCAGAGAATCCGCCGCCCACGACGACCAGGTCGGCCCGATCGTTCGCAGTGAGGGGCTCAACCTCAGCCGAACGCGCCAGTACATCGGTCCAGTACGGAGCTGGTTTCGAGCCCGTAAGAGCTGCAGCGATCGGGTGCATGATCGCCACAGTGCCAGATCCCGCGTCAGGTTGCCATGTTGCAACGAATTCAGTTGTTAGATGACGATCAGATGTCCTTACCGCTTGAGTTTGTTCGCATTCGTTGACGATTCCGCTAATGTCCTGCCCCACGAGCGATGGCACCCGGGGAGGGTCACGTGTACGAGGCTTCGAGCGCAGTACAGCTCACGGGCGTCACGAAACGATTCGACACGGTCACTGCCGTCGACTCCATCGATCTCGACATTGACGACGGCGAGTTCTTTGCGCTTCTCGGCCCCAGTGGCTGCGGCAAGACGACGACACTCCGGATGATTGCTGGGCTTGACGTTCCCACCGAGGGCAGCCTTCGGATCTTCGGCGACGAAGTCGGGACTCTTCCCCCAGAGAAACGGCCGGTCAACACCGTCTTCCAGAACTATGCGTTGTTCCCGCATATGACAGTCCAGGCCAACGTTGGTTTCGGGCTCAAGATGCAGAAGGTGCCGAAGTTCGAGATTGGCTCGCGCGTCGCTGAAGCCATCAGCCTCGTTCAGTTAGAGGGCATGGAGACTCGCCGCCCCAGCCAGATGTCTGGTGGCCAACAGCAGCGAGTCGCTCTCGCTCGGGCCCTCGTCAACCGCCCCAAGGTTCTGCTGCTCGACGAGCCTCTCGGCGCCCTCGACCTCAAGCTGCGCCAAGGCATGCAGGACGAACTGAAGAGTCTTCAGCGCGAGGTCGGCATCACTTTTGTGTTCGTCACCCACGACCAGGAGGAGGCCCTCACCATGAGCGACCGAATCGCTGTCATGGATGAAGGCAGGCTGTTGCAAGTTGGCACGCCCGAGACGATCTACGAACAGCCAGCCAATCGTTTTGTCGCCGACTTCATTGGTCGATCCAACCTGCTCGATGCCACCGTCGAGAACTCCGACACTGTCTGTCTGGCCAACGGGGCACGTCTCCATCACCCCAATGGATTCGATGCGGGCATGTCTGTCGCCGTATCGCTGCGCCCCGAACGGGCCACGCTTCATCAGCGCGACCATGCGCCGCCTGAACGTCCGAGCCTTGATGGTCGGGTGGAACAGGTCACCTATCTCGGAAACTCGCTGTCGTACACGGTCGCCCTCGACTGGATGAAGGTCGAGGCCCGAGCGAATAATGACCCGGGCGCTGACCGCTTTCAGGTGGGCGACGATGTGACGATCTCCTGGGCGCCCGATGCCGTTTCGGTGGTGTCTGGCTGATGACCGGCGTCGCAACTCGGCCGCCGGCTTCGGGCCCAGACCCGGACTCAGGCCAGGTCGCTGTTGCCACCCCCGAGTTCGAGGCTGCCCATAAGCGGGCTGAATCGCGGCGCGGGTTCTTGATGGCCCTCCCTGCATACGCCTACTTGGCTGTCTTCTTCGCTCTGCCACTCGTCATCGTGTTTATGTATTCGTTCGCAACGCGAAACAGGTTTGGCGGCACCGACCTCTCCGGTTGGAACATCGAGGCGTATCGCAAGCTCACTGAACCCCTGGTTCGGACGATCGTGATGCGGTCGGTTTGGCTGGCTCTACTCACCACCATCATCTGCCTGCTCGTCGCCTACCCCTTCGCTTATTGGCTGGCGACTCGCAAACCCCTCGTCCGCAATCTGATGCTCGTCGGGGTCATGATCCCGTTCTGGTCGAACTTCCTCGTGCGCAACTACGCGTGGCGAGTGCTGCTGAGCAACGACGGACCCGTCTCCAAAGTCACGGAGTTCGTTGGTCTCGGCGAAACCAGAATCCTCTTCACCCCAACAGCGGTGGTGATTGGCCTGGTCTACGGCTTCCTACCGTTCATGATCTTGCCGCTCTACGCGTCGATCGAGCGGGTCGATGGACGTCTACTCGAAGCCAGCCGCGACCTTTATGGCAACAGCTGGCAGACGTTCCGTCACGTGCTCTTCCCGCTGACCCGTCCCGGCGTTGTCGCTGGGTCGATCCTGGTGTTCGTGCCGTCGCTCGGCGCATACGTAACGCCCGAAATTCTTGGTGGCGCCAAGACCACCCTCCTCGGCTCGTACATCGTCACCCAGTTCCTTACAGCTCGAAACTGGCCAGTCGGCGCGAGCGTTTCGTTTGTGCTGATGACGGTGATGTTGGTGGCGACACTCGTCTACTTCCGATCAGTTGGGAAGAACCTGTGATCGCCGCTCGCTCGGGTAAGGCCAGCCGGATCGCCTTGGGAGCGAACGCGTGGTTGATCTACGCATTCTTCTACGCCCCGATCCTGTTGCTGATCATCTTCTCTTTCAGTGACGACCGCATTGTTGGGCAGTGGGGTGGGTTCACACTCAACTGGTACCGCGAGTTCGGCGCTAACGATCAGGTCCAGAACGCCCTGTGGATTTCGGTGCGGGTGGCCATCGTGTCGACCCTGGTGTCTGTGATTCTCGGGACTCTCGCTGCGCTGGCATTGGAGCGTTTCTCGTTTAAGGGCAAACGAGTCTTCGATGCCCTTTTGTACCTGCCGATCATCATTCCCGATGTGACGATGGCCGTGATGATGCTGCTGTTCTTCAGCCAAGCCTTCAACGTCGCCGACGCATGGTTCGGCTGGGAGATGACCAAAGGTTTCCGCACAATCGTGGTGAGCCACATTGCGTTCAACATCAGCTTCGTATCGGTCGTGGTCCGTGCTCGCCTCGAAGGTATGGACAGCACGCTCGAGCAGGCGGCTGCCGACCTCTACGCCACACGGTGGAAGGCGTTCCGCTATGTGACCCTTCCCCAGATCGCCCCTGGCATCGCCGGTGGCGGACTGCTCGCACTCACGTTGTCGCTCGACGATGTGGTCGTCACCCAGTTTGTTGCGGGTCCCGGTTCGACAACGCTGCCGGTCTACGTCTTCTCGTTGATCCGACGAGGTGTGACCCCATTGCTCAACGCAGTGTCGGTCGTGATGCTCGCAGCATCCGTTGGGCTCGTGCTGATTTCGGTGCTTCTACAGCGGCGATCGGAAGCGGCCAAGGCTAAACCCCCACCATCCCCACAAGATCTTTCAACTCAATCTGGAGGAAGAACATGAAATCATCCAAAACAGCTATGCGCCTGATGGCGCTGCTGTTCGCAACGGCGCTCTTCGCAGCGGCCTGTGGCGACAGCGATAGCGACTCCGCTTCTGGCGGGGGTTCCGATGCCGCGGCCGACAGCGGATGCGCGCCAGGCGAAACTGACGGCGACCTCAACCTTTACAACTGGTCCGAATACATGGATCCAGAGTTGCAGGCTGCGTTCACCGAGGAGTTCGGCGTCTCGGTCACCGAGGACAACTACGACTCCAACGAGGCCATGCAGCCAATCATCTCTGCGGGCAACTCGGGTTTCGACCTCATCGTGCCGTCCGACTACATGGTCTCCATCCTCATTGAGAGCGGCGACATCATGGAGCTGCAATGGGACGCCATTCCGAACCGAGCCAACCTGCTGCCCGAGTTCGCAGCTGGCCTTCCATTTGACCCCGAGGGCGTCTACTCAGTGCCGTACCAGTGGGGAACCACCGGTCTTGGCGTCGATCTGGCGGTCACCGGTGAAGATGTCCCTCACACCTGGGGCCTGATCTTCGACGCGGACCTCGCTGAGCAGTACAACGCTTCCGGTTCCATTACCCTGCTGAACGATCCGCGCGAAACCCTTGGCGCTGCACTGAAGTACCTGGGTTACTCGCTCAACACCACCAGCGAAGATGAACTGAACGAAGCTCGCGACATCATCGCCGCAGCTCGCGATCGCATTGCGGCCTACGACTCGGACCAGTACGACGAACTGCTCGCTGCAGGTGAGTCGGCTGTGGCTCATGGTTACAGCGGTAACTTCCTCGTCCAGTTCGGCGAGTCTGACAACCCGGACCAATACACGTACTTCGTTCCGGACGAAGGCGGCACCCGCTGGGTTGACAACATGGCAGTGGTTGCCGACGCTCCGCATCCTTGCACCGCTCACACCTTCATCAACTTCTTGCTTGATGCCGAGAATGGTGCGGCTCTGACCAACTGGAACTTCTACGCCAGCCCAAACGAAGCAGCTGGTCCGTTCATCGATCAGGAAGTCCTCGACGATCCGGTTGTTTACCCGACCGACACGTCGAAGCTGGAGTTCATCTCCGACACTGGCGACTTCGAGATCAACTTCGCTGACGCTTTCATCGAAGCCAAGGGCTGATCCAAGAGTCATCTGAACCCGCCTCTGAGCTGGGCTGTTCGCACTTCGATGCGGGCGGCCCAGTTGGCGGTGTTGATTGCCGAGATAGCGGTTCGTGTGAGAGGCGCAGTGTGATGTCCGAAGGTCGTTCGGCTCCAACGGTGACCCGCACTGCCGAGGTCAACCCGAGGGATCCCGACCCAGTTGTTGTGCTTGCAGTTTTTCCTGAGGCGTTCGACTTCCCGGTCCATGAACCTGCCGCTGGTACTTATGTCGGCGTCTGGGTTCTGTCACCGGGCACCGTCGAGGACACCATGGCGGGCGACGAGACGTTCGTCGTCGTGTCCGGTCGGGCCACGATTGAACCGGTCGACGGATCGGCGCCGTTCGACATCGGGCCCGGCGACCTGTGTACCTTTCCCGCTGGCTATCAAAGCCGGTGGGTCGTGCATGAAGAACTGCGCGAGGCGTACCACCTCACGCTGAGCGGAGAACAGAACTGATGGAACTTGACGAGGTCGACAAGGCAATCGTGCGCGAACTCCAGCATGACGGTCGCATGTCCTACGCCGACCTCGGACCCAAGGTGGGACTGTCACAGGCTGCGGCCCGTCAGCGAGTCAACCGTCTCATCGACCGCGGAGTCATGCAGGTAGTTGCCGTCACCGATCCAGGAGCGCTTGGATTCACCCATCAGGCGATGCTGGGTATCAACACTGATGGGGACGCGCGAGCAGTTGCCAGCACTCTCGAACAGCACGACGAGATGGAATACATCCTTCTCACCGCTGGCCGATTTGACCTGCTCGTCGAGGTGGTCTGCCGAGACGCCGAACACCTGCTGGCACTGGTGAATGATGTAGTTCGTCCGATCGATGGGGTTGCGACCGTTGAGGTCATGTCGTACCTGTCGCTGGTGAAGCAGGTCTACGACTGGGGTACCCGATGATCGAGCACAGGACGATCGAACACAGATAAATGAACACAGTGCTCGAACGGAAGCTCTTATCGAGTCGGGTCGCCGCCACCATCTGCATCCGTTTCAAACCTTCGACACTTACCAAGCCGTCGACCCTCTCACGATCGAACATGGCGCGAGAGCTCGACTGATCGATAGCGATGGGAACGAATACCTCGACGCCATCGCCGGAATCTGGTGCACAAACATCGGCCTGGGTCGCGACGAGATGGCCGATGCCATCGCCGACCAGGTCCGCCGCCTCGCGTACGCCAACCCCTTCACCGACATGGGCAACGTTCCGGCGATCGAGCTGTGCGAGAAGCTCGTCGAACTCGCTCCTGGTTCCCTGAACCACACCATGTTGTCCACCGGTGGGTCGACCGCTGTCGACACGGCCTTCCGGCTGGTGCAGTACTACCAACGCTGCCGTGGGCTCAATGACAAACGCCAGATTATTAGTCGGGCCGACGCCTATCACGGCATGACCTACGCTGCCGCGTCGATCGGTGGCAAGCCGGCTGATCATCCGGACGAGTTCGAGTTCATCACCGACAACATCCATCACCTGAGCTCACCGAACCAGTACCGGCACGGTGTCGGACAGACCGAGCAACAGTTCGCGACTGGGCTCGTCGACGAGTTCGTTGTCCTCATCGAGAGCTAGGGCGGACCATCCAAGGTTGCCGCGTTCTTCGCCGAACCGATCATGGGCGCCGGTGGGGTGGTGCCCCCGCCCGCCAACTACCTCCGCACGATCTCCAAGTATTGCAAGGCGAACGACATCCTTTACGTGTCCGACGAAGTCGTGACCGGTTTCGGTCGCCTGGGCCACTGGTTCGGCTCCGAAGCAGTGTTCGGTATTGAGGCCGACATCATCACCTCAGCGAAGGGCATCACCTCGGGTTACTTGCCCTTGGAGCGATGATATTCAGCGACGAAATCTTCGACGTCATCTCCGAACCCGGCCATGGTCGTTACTTCGCTTCAGGCTTCTCTTACTCGGGCCACCCGGTTTCGTGCGCCGAAGCCCTGAAGAACATCGAGATCATCGAACGCGAGGGTCTGCTCGAACGAGTGCGCGAACTGAGCCCCTACTTCTTCGAACAGCTCGAGACCCTGCGCGACCTGCCGCTAGTTGGAGATGTCCGGGGACTGGGCCTGATGGTCTGCGTGGAGTTCGTCTCGAACCAGGACACCCACGAGGGATTCCCCGACGAGGTCGACGAGATCGTCAATGGTCTGCGCGTCGCTATCATCGCAGTGCAACCCCAACTGCTGAGATAGCTCAACCGAGTCTGTGGCCGCCACATGTGGCGCCTCCGGACTCGATTGTCAGTCTCGACAGCTTGGCTTGCCCGTCACTCCTCGGCGCCAGCTTGCCTGCGTCGCCATCTGGCATTCATCCGCACCCCTAAAGAGTTGAACGGCTCGGGGTAGTTGCGGCTTGGGCGGCCCTTGGTGAGCATGGCTTGCACCAGTTCGTTGTCGTCGCCCAGCATGTGTTCAGCGAGGAGTTTGCCGCTGATCGTGCCGCGGGCGATGCCTACGCCGTTGTGTACCGAACATCCGTACACGTTGTGGGAAAGCTCGCCGAAGAGGGGAGCGCCGTTGCGGGTGAGGCTGAGGGCCCCGCCCCAGGTGTGCTCGAACTCGACATCGCGAAGCATTGGGTAACGAGCTTCGAATGAGGCCCGATGGGTAGCCCGAGCCTTGTCCAGCCATGGGCCGGTGATCTTGCTGCGACGGCTAAAGCTGAAGATGTTGCGGATCAGGATCCGTCCGTCAGGCATCCGGCGGACACTGCTCCCCGCGGGATGGGCACCGATGATGCCGTAGCTCTCGCGACCGCCAAGACGTGCGGCTTCGTCGTTGGTCATGGGTCGGGTCATCGAACCCCATGTGATCATGGGAATCAGGTGCTTCTCGGCGAAACCAAACCCGGTGACAAAGCCGTTGTTCGCCAGCACGAGGTTTTCGGCAGCGATGCTGGCGGGCCCCGATGTGGATGCGGTGTTGAGCTTGTGTGGTCGGCCATACACAACGCTGGTCACCATCGTGTTCTCGAATACCCGCACGTTCTCGGGCAGATGGTCAGCCAGACCACGAACCATTGCTGCGGGCTGGACCAGATAGCTGTGGGGCGCGTGGACGCCGGCCTGGTAATAGTCGGTGCCGAACCAGTCCTTCAGCTCGGCGCGGCTGAGATGAGTGTGGTCCTCATCGATGGCGTCGAGCGAGGCTGCGAAGTTGTCGAGCAGCTTGGCGCCCCGGTCGGTTGCGGCTGCATGGACTTTGCCTTCGCGAACCCAGCCGCAATCGATTTTGTGTTCCCTGATTGCCTTGTCGAGATAGTCGAGGCCGGCTCGGTTGATAGCCACCTGGAGTTTGGCGTTTGCGATGTCGTCGGCGAAACCCTTGGCGCGCAGGTTGTGGGCGTGGTCGATAGCGAAACCCGACGAGCGACCCGCGGCGTTGTTGCCGATGCGGGTGCCTTCAACCAGCACGATCTTCGCCCTGGGGGCGAGCTCGCTGAGACGACGGGCAACGGCGAGCCCCGCGTAGCCGGCGCCGACGATGGCATAGTCAGCCTCGACGTCTCCCCTCAGCACCGTGGGCTCTGGGCGCGGCGGCAGAATCTCGTTCCAGCCACCTTGCTGGTCATACGCAGGGAGTCGCTTGATGGTCCTGCGCGCCTCGTCAGTCATCTCAGCTCAGGTCGATCCATGTGGTTTGAGCTCGGTGCTCGCCGACGGTGTCGCCAAAACCAGGAACCGCGTTCACGACGAAGTCGGGGAGGCCGGCTTTAAGAGCCAACTCGGCCAGGCGGAGGGCGCCGGCGAGTGCGGCTGCGTCGGAAAGACTCATTGGTTGTTTCGATCCTGCTTGGGGTTGAGCATTCGGGTGCGACGGCTCATCTGCATGAGCCAGTCGCGTTCGGTGTCCCATTCGCGGTAGACGAGGTGGTTCTGTTCCACCCGGTTGGTGGGCAGCGTCGACATCGCGGTGCCCAACGCCACGCGGGCGTCACCGGTCATGGGCAGCTGAGGGCGACGGTTCGGACCGAGGTTGCGACCCATCATGTTTACGCCGGTTTTTGCCCCGACGAGGTACTCGACACCGTGGTTGTTTTCCCAGAGGAACATGTTGGTGGGGAGCATCAACTGCCACAGCTCGGGGGCTTCGGCGTGGTGGCCAGCGTCGAGCAACTCGAACAGCTGCACACACTCGTGAGGCATCACGTTGGCGGCCCCCAGATCCAGCCGACGGCGCCCGCCATCTTTGCGAACGGAGCGATCGGGTCCGCCCCGCAAAAGACTTTGCCGCCAGTTGCGATCAGTTTCTGATGACGGGCCAGATCGTCGGCGCTGTCCTTGATGTATTGGATGTTGTCGACTTGCAGGAGCCGCCGGTACATGTTCGGTGTGACCTCAACGCCGCTGGCGCCGGGGATGTTGTACACCATGATGTCCGCATCAGGAACGTTCTTGGCGACCTGCTCGTAGTGCCACAGAACGCCGCGCTCAAATGGACTTTCGAGCCAGGGCGGCAGGACCATCAACACCTCGGCACCATGGTCAACGGCGTGTTTCGACGCCTCGATAGTGGCGGAGGTGCTCATGGCAGAGCTCTGGGCGACGATCGGCACCCGGCCGTCGATGTGTTTGTCTGCGACCTCGATGACCTGGCGCTTCTCCGCTTCGGAGAGGTAGGCGAACTCGCCCGTGCTGGCGAACGGGGTGCACATGGTGATGCACACGCCCCTGATGTCGCTCACTGGAGTTCCTTCATCATGACCAGAAACTAGCTGAGCAGTAGTTCCGCTCATCTCGTTTGGCCCCGGCTGTGCGTATCTGGCTGAAGTCGATGAGGCTGTCGCAGCCTTGGGGCGTCTCCACCCAATCGGACGCATTGGTGACCCTGCTGACGTTGGCGACGTAGCCGTGTAGCTGGCGAGCGACGAGTCCCGTTTCGTCACAGGCCAGATCATCACCGTCGACGGCGGCCGTCTCGCGAGGCCGCCCTACCGGACATCCTTCAGAACTGACTGAGAGTCCGCGAGTATTGGCGGTATGGACTTGGAGCTTGAACAGGGAACCGTCGAACGCGAGGGCGAGTCGATTTACTGGGAATTCGTCACGAATGGAGCCGAAGACACTCGGCCGGTTGTGGTGCTCACCCACGGTGCCGGCGGCACCCACGCCGTCTGGTATCAGCAGATTCCGGCCCTCGGTGCCCAGTTCCGAGTCCTCACTTGGGACAGCCGCGGCTTTGGCAATTCGACGAACATCAACGAGACACCCACCGCCGCGGCCGCAGCGGCTGACCTCACCGTCGTTCTCGATCACCTCGCTGTCGACCGGGCGCACCTCATTGGCCAGTCGATGGGTGGCTGGCACATCACTGCATTCGCTCTGGCACACCCGGGCCGTGTGCTCTCGCTTACCTACGCCGACACGGTTGGCGGGCTGTGGACCGATGAGTTACGTCAGGCGATGGTTGATTTCCAGAAGAAGGGCGGCCTCGCTGGTGGTGGCCCGACGATCGTGGGAACACATCGCGCCCTGTGGTCAGGAACGGCTGAACGGGACCCTGCGCTCGCGTTTCTGTACCAGGCGCTCGGCTCATTTCATTCGCCGCCGCTTGCTGCGATTGGGAAGGTTCTCGGTGCCGACGCAATTGAACACAGCGCGATTTCTGCGCTGGGCGTGCCGGTTCTGTTTCTTGCCGGCACCCACGATGAGATTTTCCCAGCACCCGCTCTTCGTAACTCGTGCGCCCTTGTTGACGGGGCCCGATACGTCGAGATCCCGGCCGCTGGGCATTCGCCCTATTTTGAGCAACCGGCCGCTTGGAACGATGCCGTCCTGCAGTTTCTAATCTCCGTTGGCTGAAGACGCAGAATTCGCGGCGACAACGCAGCGCCTCACCGAGTTGGCCATTGGCCGGTCCCGGCCAGGCGATTCTGTCGGCGATTGAGTCCGATGCCGTCTTCGCCGGGAACGTGATCAGCGACGATCTTGAAACGCTCGTCTCGCGTTCCCCGGGCCTCGCTGGTCTCGACCAGGCAATCGCAGGATTGCCGCTAGCGGAGGACGCCTTCGGTCAGCAGATGTTCATCGCTCCGCGGGGTCATGGCCGAGTTGCGGAGCCCCCTGCTGTTCACCTCGATCACTACGGCTGTGGGGTTTGGCGCGCTTGCTCTCGTACCGATTCCGCCCGTTCGGGTTTTCGGCATCTTTGTGGCAGTCGCCATTCCCGGCATCACCACGATCCAGATCAATGACAACCCAGTACGGTGGTTCCGTAGCGATCACGCAGAACCCTTGTCGAGGAGGAGGGTTCGGTGCCCCTGCGCTGCATGTTTTCTATGGCGAGCCAGTTCGGGCATTGAGCTGCAATGCCGCTGTCATCGCCGCGGGATTCACGCCGCTGTTCTTGTCCACCCTCGAGCCCTATGTGGTGGTTGGCGCCTTTCTAGCGTCGATCCTGCTGCTCAGCTGGTTGTCGACGGTTCTGGCGTTGCCTGCCCTCGTGTCGCTTCAGCAGCCGAAGCTGTGCTTCCGAAACGGGCGCCTTTGATTCGGTCGAGGCTCTCGAGTTTGTGGTGCCGTTCGTCTAGAGCAATCCGGCGCAACATGTCGCTCACCGACTCAAACGAGCCGTAGTCGGCCTCAAAGGAAGAGCTCCAAGTTTCAGCATCGAGCTCGGGGTGCTCGGCGACGAAACTCATGTATTCGTGCTCAGCGTGGTCTTCGAACTGGGCGTTCAACAGGTACGACAGTCGGGGGCGGAGCACATAGAGCAGCCAGCTCAGGTGGTAGTAGCTCCATGCCAGAACCTGCGGAATTGCCCGGTGTTTCCAGAATCCGAGCCGGATCCCGCGTTTCTGCAACAGTTCCTCCAGGATCAGCAGGTGGAAGAACTCGTTGTCTTGCTGAGCACGAATTGCGGTGACCTCGGCATGGATGTCTCGTGCGAATCGGGGCGACGAGTGAGTGTGGGTGATGGCAACGTAGGCCACCTGCTCCCAGGCGATGTACGGCACTCGCGCCACCACCTCGAGGACCCGGAACTTCTCCAGCGATCCGGCCTGGCCGTACACCAGGTCCATCACGAGGAACAGGAGCCGTGCCCCAGGGCCGGGCGCCAAACGTTCCGCGTCAAGGGTCGTGGATTGCTCCGCAGCCAGTTGTGAATGGCTGAGATTTTTTTCGGTGTCCACGCCTCCAGTGTATGAAGCGAGGCGCCCTACCCAATCTCGGCGGACGGTGATCGGCGACACCGTCTCCCATGTCACAGCCACACACGTCACGCACTGATCGGGTGAGTGTTACACCTGGGCAATTGGAGACCTGGACCCATTCCCACGATCTCGCGGACACGTTCGGCGTGGCCTATCCCCCGACAGATCGGCTTCGCAACATCGCCCACCTCGCCGTCGTCCGGGCTTAGGGTCCCGACGATGCTGCCGACCGCGTCGTCGCGGACGCATGCGAACTCGGCAAGGTACTCACGCGTCGACAACCGCATACAACCTCCTGGGATTCAAAAATGACCCTGGCATCCAGGCCGAGCTGCTAGCGGGCGGAATCGCAACCTTGGTTCAGCAAGGGGTGGTGACCGGCAAGTACAAGTCGATTCACGAACACAAGGTGGTCGCAAGCGCACTGGTTGCACTCGACGAGGCGGAGATGAGGATGATCGACGGCAACCCGACGTACGAGCTGTACGACTTTGGTTATACCGACGATCTCCGACGTTTGATCCAGAACGAGAACTTCGTCACCGTCAACAATGCCGATGGCTGTTGATCTCGCTGGCCGGGCAGTGTTCATGATTGCCGGCTCGTAGGCACCGGGCGGGCATGTTGATCGAGCTTGCACACCCTGACTTTCACGACGACCTCCGTGTCGAAGCGCGACGCCTACACGCTGCTGGTTGAAGGGCTACAACGTCAGAAGCGCTCCATCGATGGGCCGTTCTCGTCCGTGTCGCCCCAGTAGTGCGGCAGTCGGAGATAGCCGACTCGCGGCAGCTCCTGCGCGAGCGGGAACCCTTGGTGCAACTCGAGCCGGTGCATTGTTCACCTATCGATACAGCACGGCGAGAGGCTGGATAAGAAGGATCGCTACTGCCTAGGATAATCTGATAATCTGATTCCCATGAGCGATGTTACGGCAACTGAGGCAGCTCGACGGTTCTCGGACCTGCTCGACGCGGTCGAACATGATGGTCGCCGATTCACAATCGTGCGTCATGGTCGCGTGGTTGCGCACCTCGGCCCAGCCGCGGCAGGTCGAGGTGATTCGGCGAAGGAAGTTCTTCGCCTGAATCGACCGGACCCTGAGTGGTTGTCGGAGTTGATCGAGCTTCGTGGGCAACTCGGGGTGCAGGAACGGTCGTGACGCTCCTACTTCTCGACACGACCTTTCTTATCGATGCCGAGCGGTCAGGCAGCGATCTTGATGCGGTCATCGATGACGATGACGACGTCGCGATCGCAGCAATCACCGCCGCTGAGTTACTCGTCGGCGTTGAACTTGCCTCGGAGCAGCACAAAGCCCAACGTGGCGCCTATGCCCAGGCAGTCGTCGAGGGCATCCCCTTGATCCCGTACGATCTCGAAGTTGCCAAAGAACACGCGGCGTTGCTTGCAGCGGTCCGCGCCCAAGGTCGCTCACGAGGAGCTCACGACCTCATCATTGCTGCCACGGCGCGAGCGACGAAGCGAACAGTGTTGAGCGCAGATCGAACTGCCTTTGACGATCTGCCCGGCGTTGCAGTCCTCGATCATCGACCCTGAGCAGAGCGCTCAACCTTGGAGCCTTGACCACGGCCCATCAGCCGTTGTGTGATGCCGATACTGGGCGGATATCAAATCCTCCGTAATTGAAGTTGAACTCAAAGGAATGCACGCTCAGTCCACACCAACGCAATCTCAGCTGGAGAAGCTGACGTCATTACCCATGGATGCGCCTGTAGGCGCACTCAACGTCTTTCAACTCAATGCTCGAGCGGAGTATCAACCGGTTGACCAGATAATGATCGGGCCCGAGCAGCCGGCCTGGGATATTGCTGCGATCATGTACTTCCCTACGCGTCGTGCCTTTATGGAAATGCTCTCTGACTCCGAGTTCCAGCTTGCGTCAAGACACGGAAAAGCGGCCTTCGCGAATCACAGCATGTTGCACCTGACGGGCGACCCGTTTACGCAGTAGCACCGGCCAATTTGAGAGTCGACACTGTCTCCCATGTCACAGCCACACACGTCACGCACTGATCGGGTGAGTGTTGTACCTGGGCAATCGTTGATCGCCGAGCCCGGACTTGGGCTGGTCATGTCTGGCAGCGGGTCGGTTTGGGGTCTCGACAGCCGACAACTCAACGCCAATCTCGTTGTGCTCGAGGCCGGCTCGTCGATTGAAGCGCACGTGAACAATCAGCTCGACGTCGTGCTGATAGTCCAGGCGGGATCGGGCTCGCTGTTCATCGAGGGTCAGACCAGCGCGCTGGCAGCCGGGTCAGTGGCGCTCATCGCCGCGGGAACTCTTCGTTCCATCGTCGCCGACACCGAGCTGCGTTACTTCACCGTGCATCACCGCCGCGGTGGTCTGCAGATCGGTCATGCGTCGCTCTCCCAGAACTGAACCCTGAAGCGACACCCGGGCACTGGCTCCACGCGGTGTTTCACATTGGGCACGATCACGACCGGACAATTGGCCGAGCAGATCGCGTCGAATGGTGGGTCGTCCTGGAAGAACCGGACGCTGCCTTCTTCGACGATGAGTTCAGCCCACACGGTGGTGTGGTGGTTGTTGAGTAACGCATTTGGAACCGTCTCGGCGGTGAACTCTGGCGTGGTCCTGCCCGCGATGGAACCTTCTGGGATCTTCCGGTCCGTGTTTGGAAGACCGCTGTTTGGAAGAGTCATGCTCAGAACACCCTCGCTTCTTGACGTTTCAGCTCGGCTTGGACACCGGCGATGTCGACAGTAGCGATGTCGACAGCAGCGACGGTTCGTTTGGTCTTGATCGAGACTGCGGCGGCAACTCCGGCCCCTTGCCCCGCAACGGCGCAACGGCGCAACGGCGCAACGGCGCAACACATCATGTTTCGCGCCGCGGCATCGCTGTCTCGGTCGCGGCCGATGCTGCGACCGGTGACGAGCAGGTTGCCGATCGAGTCGTCGAATCTGCCCTGCTCACGAACGTCGTGGGCGGTCATGTTGTAGAGCGCATCGATCTTGCGGGTGTCGCGAATGCCGATGGTCATGCCGAAATTCCGGAGCTTTGCCTGTTCCGCGCCGGGTGTGAAACAGCGAATCGCCTCGATGGCCATCATGGCCTGATGGCGGCCCTCGATCTCGCCCTTGGTGAGGCTGCGAACATCAGTGCCGTCGATTTCACCAAGGTTCAAGACGTTCATGTATCTGAGGTCGCCGTTGTCGGAGATGGCGCCCCAGGTGCCTCCGATCGTCGTCATATCAGAAGGTATGACACCAGCTTCCCGCGCCTTGTCGAAAGGCTTGCGGAGCAATGGGGAGAACATGGCATCCTCCTTGCCGCTGGTTTCAACGGTCCAGCCGTTGCCTTCCCAGTCCGTGTAGGTCTGGGGATCTTGCGCGACTCCAGCGAGGAACGCCTGCTTGTCGAGGCCGGACCGATGAAACATCATCGACGCGGCCATCATGTTTTCACGCTGTGTCTTGTGCGTCGGAGCCCCAGCACGGTGTGCAAATGTCGGCGTCGCCAGTTGTATCGATGAACCGTTTGCCCAGGATGGCGTGACGGCCAGATTTCGACTCGACGACGACGCCTCGCAACCCGTCGTTCTCAACGATTGGAGCGACAACTGTTCAGTGCAGCAAAGGCTCGATGTCGGTCTCGCCGACCATCATGTCGGCGACGTATTTGAAGCCTTCGGATTCGAGGGTGTGGCTGTCCGACTGAGGTTTGTCCTGGGCGGCGCCCATTGCTTTCGCCCGTTCCTCGAACTCTATGCCTTCGCTGTCGATCGTCTTCTCGTGGCGGTACCAGGCGAAGCCCTCGACCCCGACCTGGGTGATGTTGCCACCGAAGCAGCCGAAGCGTTCGACCAACACGACCGATACCCCAGGTCGTATCCGGCACTTGAAGGTGCTTCGTCGGCCCAGTTGGTACGCCAGACCTCGGCTGACAGCTCGCCGACTGGCATCGGTGCTCGCTTGAAACCGTCAACGCAAGGGACGAGTGGTTCCACTGTCACTGCGTGATTCGGAACGACGAAGTAGGGGAACGAGTACCGCTCCTGTCCGCTGCGGTTGACGACACGATGCGGTGTGGCAACCAGCTCGCCACCGGACCACAGTTCCAGCATCTCGCCGATGTTCACCAGCAACGCATCCGGCGGGCATGCGACATCGATCCAGGCATCTTCGCCACAGTCGCCACGTCCACTGACCTCGAGTCCACCGACCGGATCGGGATGGAGAAACGTGATGACGTTCGTGTCTTTGTGCGGATGGATGCCCGTTGCCTCGTTTGTGGCCGTCTGGGCTGGGTAGTGGAGCAGGGTCATGTCGGTCAGTGGGGCCTGATGCCACGAACGCATAGTCGTCGCGTCAATAGCGAGAGCTGATGCGCACACGTCGAGGAGGCGTGCGGCGAGTTGATCGCAGGCTGCCCAGTATTCGGCGATGAGTGGCTGCATCTGCGGGACGGCATCGATCCAGCGGTTCGGGCCGTAGAGGTGAGTCTCGGCCAGGGCCGGGTGGCCGGTCGGACATTCCCAATGCAGCTTGTAGCCCTCATAGAGATCTGGCGTGATTCCGTTCGCTTCTTCCCGATTTGGGGTGAAGAAGCCGAGCGGGATGAATCCCCTGCAGTTGTCCTTTGTGATCGCCCCGGCTTGCTTCGTGGCCTCGTCGACTGCGAACAGGTCGTTGAGCATCGCGCGAACGTCCTCGAAGAGCCCTGGCCGAAAGCCATGACCTGTGATGGCAACGAACCCGATGGACCGGCATGCGTCGAGGAACGCCTCACCGAAGTCTGGGTCGCCGCGGTCGATGACGAGAATTTTGTTGTTCGCCGTGCGATCGACCATGGTCGGGCCAGCTCTCAGGTTTGGGCGCGCATAAGGGGCCGGGTCAGACAGGTCGGACCGCCATCGCCGAGCAACGAGATCTGGGTGCCGCTGAACGTTTCGACCGTGCAGCCAGCGGCTTCCATTCGGGCTTTCGTCACCGAGTTGCCCTCGAGTGCAACGACATGGCGTGGGCCGAGGGCCAGAACGTTGCAGCCTTGGCTGTCGAACTCTTGGGGTGGAACCTCGACCCAAGCAATGCCACGTCCGTCGAGCAGCTCGATCAAGGGAACTGGACACAGCTCGGGGTAGACGACGGCAAGATCGTCATCGAGCATTGAGATGAATGACATGAGGTGAAGGATCGAGTCGGCGCCACGCCAGTACGGAAGGTGCATCTCGATGACCTCGACGCCGAGAGGTTCGACCACAGCACGAACTGCCCCGATTCCGCCAGCGTTGGTGCGGAATCCTCTGCCGGCTATGAGTGTTGAGCGATCGAGCCAGATCAGATCACCGCCCTCTGCGACGGCCGCGGCATCGCCTTCGCCTCCACCCATGTGTTCAAGAACTGGAATGTCGCGTCCGGTGAATATGTTGCCCATGGCGAGCGCTTCACCGCGCCGCAAGTGTTTGCCCATCGTGAATGGAAGCCAGCCGGCTTCGGTGACCAGCCCAGGGTCGTGGGTGTACATGGAGTCGGGCGTGGTCCGCTCGTCAGCTGGCAGTTCCACAACCTCGGCTCCCGCAGCGGTCAGAAGATCTACGAGGCGTTGGTGTTCGGCGACGGCGATTGTCATGTCGGGAGTCCCGTGCCAGCCCAGGTCGTCCAAGGTCGTGTCGGCGACATGAGCGAACGCGGCCTCGGGTCCCTTCACAGCCACCAGTTGGAGCTGGCCCACCATCGAGTGTGCGCCAGGCAATGCCACGGATTCAGTCACGTGCCGGACGCTACAAGCTGCAGGATGTACCGCCGAACCGGGCTACGCATCGTCCCGTCTTGTTGAACGCCCGGCGATCATTGTGGCCAGGGCGGCAGTCACGGCACTGGCGAGAACTGTGAGCTGGAAGGCCTCGACGAATCCCTTGCTCGGCTCCAAGGACGAGAACAACGCTCCTGATGCTGCGACACCGACGACGATGCCGGTTGTGCGCATCATCAGGGTGAGACCGCCGGCGACGCCTTGCCTATTGGCCGGCATAGCGCCCATGACGTGGGCCATGTTTGGGGCCCCGAAGAATCCGAGTCCTGAGCCGATGACGGCGAGCGCCAGGGCGACGCCAGCCGGTGACCAATCGGGTGTTGCCCGCGACAGGAGAACGATGCCAATCGTCTCCAGCAGCAATCCGAGCCGCAGAGGCACTTTCGGCCCGTGTTTGTCGGTCCACCTGCCGGCGAGAGGTGATGTGAGCGACATCGCAAGTGGTGATGAAGCGAGGACCAGGCCGCCAACGAACGCGCTGCTACCGAGATGATCCACAACGAGCGACGGCACCAGCAGCCACGCCACGAACATCGACCCGTTGGCCGCGACAGTGAGGAAGTTGGCGATCACGAACGTCGGAATAGCGAATAGTCGAAGGTCGACGATCGGGTCCGGGTGTCGCAGCGCTCGACGAACGTGAGCAACACCGACTACCAACGTTGCCAGCACGATCACGAGCATCGTCAGCGAGGTCCACCCGAGGCTCCGACCCGAATTGAGGGCCAGCAGCCCGCCAGCGAGCACGAACGATGTGAGGACCGCTCCGCCGACATCCGGGCGTCCCGCAGCCGGCCCCTGCTCGCCGCGGACCAGAGCCCCGAGCGCGACCAGAGCGAGCGCAGCTGGCACCCGAAACCAGAAGACCGCTGGCCAACCGCCCAGATCAACGAGGGGTCCGCCGACCACTGGTCCAATGGTGCCCCCGATCCCGGCGGCCATCTGGAACACACCGGTTGCTCGGCCCCGGTGTTGTGATCCGGCGGCCATGGTGGCGAGGGCGGGAGCTGCCGCCATGACCATCGCGGTCGTGAATCCCTGCACGACCCGGGCACCAAGGAACCAACCGAATGAGGGGGCGATGGCGCACAAGCACATGGCGACGGCTGATCCCGCGGCACCGAACATCAACATCCGGCGGTGGCCGACCCGGTCGCCGAGCTGTCCAGCCGCTAGCAGCAGCCCGCCGTAGGACAGAACGAAACTGATGACGACCCATTGCAGATCGGCGACCTCAACATCGAACGACGCGGCGAGGTCCGGGAACGCGATGTTTAACGCTGTGTCGAGGGAGCCGAAAGCACCTGCCGCTCCGGCAAGCACGATTGCCCGTTGCTGAGCACGCCCTGACGAGACTGGATGCCCGTTCAGGTTTGAGCCGCCCGAGATCGCAGTTCGCCCACCTCGGCGACGGTGATCGAGTTTCGGCTCGTGTTGATCCATCCGAGCTGTCGCATGGTCCGCAGGGCCTTCACCACTGCATCTCGCGACAGACCCGACCACTCAGCCAGTTCTTGCTGATTTAAGGAATTCATGATGGTGACGGGTCCGCTGCTCTTGCCGCTTTCGCGATCCAGTAGCTCGACGAGCCGACTCGCGACTCTGGTCAGTGCATTAGAGGCGCCCATTTCGAGCTGGCGATTGCCAGCACCCCTCAGACGTTCTGTCACGAGACGCAGCAGGGCATAGCTGAGTTCGCCTGAAGACCGAAGAAGCTCCTTGAAGTCTTGAGCCGAAATGGTCTGAATCTCAGCGTTTTGGATCACCACAGCGTTTGTTGATCTTGGTTCGCCGTCGATGGCGCCGAGTTCGCCGATGAGTGAACCGGCTCCCTCGACGTCGATCAGAACCTCGCGACCACTCGACGCACTTTTGGTGAGTTTCACTGCTCCACTGCGGATCACGAACACCCGATAGCTGTCGTCGCCTTCGATGAACAGGATCGACCCGGACGGGTAGGTGCGAACCTGACCAGAGGGCACCTGAGCGAGTAGCCGAATGACTTTCTCGCGCGCTGATTCCTCCACGTCATATCCTTCATTGGTCCCGTGTGCCCTCGGGGTCGAAGGGTAGGTCTTCGGTCGGCTTTTCGGGTCAAAACGCGATGACGCTCCAACCATGGGGCCGGAGCGTCATTGGATTGGATGTGTTGATGGCCCGACGGCCGCAAGCACGGCTGCAGCTGCGAAGGCGGCCTTCGGGTGATGCCAAACGCCCTTGTGCGGCTTGGTGTTGGGGATCGTGATTGCGGCCATGATCTTCTCTCTTCGCTGCTGCCGGGTGGTCTTGCTGGGCACTTCCCAGGATGAAAGAAGTCGGGCTGGGTCTCAGCCGTGAAATGTGCTCGCCAGGACAGAATTCTCTGCTCTGGCGAGAAAACTGGCGGAACGAGGTCGCATCCAACCTTGGCCACGGTTCCCGAATAAGCCGTGGCCGGCGGGAACATGCAGCTCGTAGCTGAGTTCGCCGGTGAAACCGATGCGCCACATGACGCAATTCTCGACACCAGCAACGGTGCCCTCGCGAACCTGCATGTACCTAAAGGTCTCGGGGTCGAGGTCGACGTCGTCTTCGGCGCACAGCATGCCCTACCGCACCGACCCAATCGGCTAGCCAAACGGATCAACAGAGATGAGAGTTGCTCGGCCGGAGTATCTGTCTAAGAAGCCTCCGACGCGGGGCGTACTGCGGATGATGTGTCGCTAGCTACAGCACTCTGCGGATGGCCCTGCCTGCAAGCGACTTTGCGCGTCGGCTCAGTTGGCGAGCGCGATCACCTGCTTCAAGCAGCTTCTTTACCCCGGGCGGGCGATTGTCTTCTGGGCGTTCTTGCCAGAGGGTGTTGTGCTCGTCGCCATCGTCGAAATCGACCTGATGGTTGGTGTAGTAGTAGAGCCCAATCACATCGCGGCTGCGATCCGGGGGACACGCCAGGATCTTAGGAACTCCGTGGAACGACGTCGTGGATGTGGCGAATACGACGCAACGGTTCGCCACTGGCGCGATTTTCTTGACGGCCTGAGACATGTCGCCGTTCCACAACTCGAGGTCGCCGTTCCATTCCGGCTGCCAATCGCGGTTGAGGTAAACGAGCAGGTTCACCCGCCGAGCCAGATCGATTCGTTTCTGACGATTGAAGTCGACGTGCACCTTCAGAGTGCCGCCGGATTTCATCGAGTGCAGCCCGCCACCTTGAAGGTATGGATCGGGAACGATGCCCTTGATGCCTGTCAACTCCTCGATGAATGTGCATGCCGCGGCGGAGTTGAACTCAGACAAGAGATGTTGGCTGAATGGCCCCATTGTCCCATGGGCTTCGGAGATGAACCGGTGTTTCTGCTGCCGATCTTCGTAGTTTTCCCAGTCGCCTTCGCGCCGTGCTTTCGTCTCATCGATGACACGGTCGATGACCCATTCTGGAAGAAAGTTGTCGATGACCACATGAGGGAAGGGGTCATTCGACACAAACTCGTCGTTGTGGGCAACGCCAGCGTCACGGTAGTGAACTGGATCGAAGAAGAAGTACGGACTTATCGACATGACATCACCCTGTTGTTCAACCTGAATGTCCTGTCGTTCGTCCCAAGTGTCAATTAAATGTGATATTCGTCACATCTGAGCGACGGGGTTGAGGTCGTACTCGTTGCCGGCGTCGAGGACCGCGTCGAGGAGGTACTGACCGAAACTACGGTCGCAGAGGATCAGATAACTGAGCACACCGTCTTGGTCGTCCCGCGCCAAGTCGCATCCGACTTTGGCGACGCTGGCAGAGACCACCGCTCGGTTTGGCGTCATGTTGTCGGCAAAGTCGAGTCCACAGACCTTCTCGAGTACCGACGCACTCGTAGGCCCAGCGAGGCGGAACATGGCACGACCGTGGGTGAAGTCGACAACCGAAACGTGTCCGCTGGTGTCCAGTCCGCCAACAACTGCGGCCACACCGTCGACGTTTCCGAGGATCATCCACTCATCGGGCCTGGACCCGCTGATGATCGTGTCGCCTTCGCGGCGTAGCGTCCCGTAGGACACGCCGAGGGTTGCCGCTGCGGCAGAGTCCACTGAGGCGCGTACGAGGACCTTGGTCGTGGCCGAGATATCAGTGAGCGTTTGGTTGCTCGAACTCGTTGAATACGACGAAGTGATCGGGCTTTCAAAGCTCAGGTCAGCCACGGAGTCTTGCTCCTTCATGGTTGAAGTGTGCGTGATGTTCCATCACCTTGGCGGTGATGCGGTCGCCGTTCACCAGCTGGATGATGACTTCGGTGCCGGGCGCAGCTACCGATGAATGCACCTGCCCGAGACAGATCGACCGGTCCAACGTCGGCGACATTCGTGACGACGTGACTCGGCCGAGGATGTTGTTGGTTCCTGGGACGACGATCTGACAAGCCTCTTCGGGCACCACGGTTGGATCGGTTGGCTGTAGTCCAACCAGCACCGGCAGTGTCGCTCGAACGCCCGGGTCCATTGCCCAGACGAGTTCGGTCTTGCCGGCGAAATCGTCCTTGTCGGTCTTCAGCAACATGTCCATTTGGACAGTCGGAGCCTTGGTGAGACCGTCGGTGTCCTGACCCACGATGAAGTGACCTTTCTCAAGGCGCATGATGCGCTGCGCTTCAAGACCGAACGCACCGATGCCGAGGTCCTCGCCATCACCCAGCAGTTCGGTCCACACGTGCAAGCCGTGACCAGCGAGAACGTGGAGCTCGTAGCTGAGTTCGCCGGTGAAACCAATGCGCCACATGACGCACTTCTCGACATCAGCAACAGTTCCCTCGCGGACCTGCATGTACTTGAAGGCCTCAGGACCGAGGTCGACGTCGTGGCAGAGGCGCCCGACGAGCTCACGGCTCTTCGGACCTGCGACGTTGATCGATACGAATGCAGTGGTCACCGGGGTGACATGCACCTGCCAGTCGGGGTGTTCGGTCTGGAGCCAGTTCTCGGCCCATTCCCAGATTGATCCGGCACCTGAAGAGGTGGTGGTCATCAGGTAATGGTCGTCGGCGAGGTGAGCAGTCACTCCATCGTCAAGTACGACGCCGTCTTCGGCGCACATCATGCCGTAGCGCACCGACCCAATCGGCAGCTTCGACCACTTGTTTGTGTACAGGTGGTTGAGAAGTTTTGGAACGTCAGGACCCTGCAGGTCGAGCTTGCCGAGCGGTGTCACGTCGATGATTCCGACGTTCCTACGCGTGTTGCGGACCTCGCCTGCCGAATCGCCGTAGTGCTCTGGACGAATCCATTGACCGGCCAGAATCGGCACCATCCCGTTTGCGACATGCCACGGGTGGATCGACGAGACTCGTTCCGGTTCGAAGATTCGGCCACCGAGCGCTCCGAGGGTGATCGGCGCGTATGTGGGACGCCACACCGTGGTGCCGACTTCGGCGATGGTTTCGCCACGGTGTTCGGCAAGCACTGCCACAGTGTTGACCGTCTCCAGTTTGCCCTGGGCTGGGCCCATGGTTGCTGTCGTGTAGCGCTTGATGAGCTCGACGGAGTCGTAGCCCTCCTTGGCTGCCGACATCAGGTCCTTTGAGCTGACATCTTCGGAGTAGTCGACGATGCCGTGGGTGGTCGAGCGGAACAAGGCGGGGTGCTCGTCGCGGGGCAGGGTTGGGCGGTCGTCGTTCGGGAAATTGGGAGCGTCGCCGCTCACTTCGGCTGCACGAGCGGTCATCGACTGCAATGCGTAGGTGATGGTGGCTGCTCTTTCGGCTGCCAGTCGGCCTGTGGCTGAGGCGTGTTCGAGCATGACTTCGAGGCTGCCGTCTCCGGCGATGCCGCCGGTTGCCAGCACGTTGTCGGGCGGGTTCACCGGGAAGAACCGAGCAGTCGTTTCGTCGTAGGCCGGTCGATCACCGGTCATGTTCAGCAGCGAGGTCGGAGCGGTCCAGCCGGTCGCGGTGATCAGTAGATCGGCCTCAACTTCTGAGCCGTCGCCGAGCAACACGGAGCTGACTGCTTTCGAGCCGCCTTTGGCTTCGACCACATTCCCCCCGGCGCGTGCGTCCACAACCTTTGCCACTTCGATACCGACGCGGGAGAGGTCCTGCGCAGCTGCGTCGCCGTCACCGTTGGCGGTGAAGACCACGGCTCGGGTTCCTGGTTTGACTGCGTAGAGGTTGATGAGTCGACGGGCCGCGCCTGAGAGCATCACCCCTGGTTTGTCGTTGCCAGCGAAGACGTAGGGCCGTTCGATGAGGCCAGGTGCGACGACGAGGCTCTTGGCCCGGGCCTTGATGAGTCGCTCGACAGCGATTGGATGGTTGCGCTGGACAATGGCGACCCAGTTGTCTTCGTAGCGTCCTGTGACCGTCGAGTTGGTGAGGACCTCAATGTTGTCTGCCGCTTCGACCCGTGCTCGTAGCCCAGCGAGAGCTTCGAGTTCGGTGCTGCTGCCCCAGCGGAGATGCCCGCCGAGCTGGTGTTCGTGTTCGACAAGGATGACGCTTGCGCCGGCTTTGGCTGCGGAGATCGCAGCTTGCATACCGGCGGGACCACCTCCAGCGACCACCACATCGGGATGTGTGTAGCGCTTGTCGTGGTAGCCGTGCGGGGTATCGAGGTCGACCTTGCCGCCAGGGGCGAACGTGGCGAGGATCTTCTCGTAGTACGGCCAGAGTTTCTGAGGTTTGATGAAGGTCTTGTAATAGAAGCCGGCGGTGAGGAACCGTTTGGCCAGTCCGTTGACAGCCTTGATGTCGCGGTCGAGTGAGGGCCATACGTTCTGGGCGCTGACATCCATGCCCTCTTCCACCAGGCGATGGCCGGCACGAACGTTCGGGTCATCGTCGACTTAGACGAAACCGTTTGGGTCGAGGAAATCAGCGGTGAGTAGACCACGCGGCCGGTGATACTTCATCGATCGGCTGAAGACCTTCACCCCGTTGGCAGCTAGGGCCGAGGCGATGGTGTCGCCCTCGAAACCGGTGTGGTTCTTTCCGTTCCAGGTGAACTTGATGGTGCTGGACCGGTCGATGACCTCGCCGGCTTGAGTGGGGAGACGATCTGAAGAGCTCATGCCGGGCCCGCTGTCTTGTTGCCGGGGAGGGGATTGTTGCGGAACGTGTTGGTCGACGTGTTGCGTTCGGTTTGGAAGAACTTGCGACAGCCTGAGCTGCAATACCAGTTCTCCTTCAGCCAACCAGCAGGGTTGTCGTGCAGATAGAGGTAATCCCGCCACTGCGCTGGGGTGGCGGCGTTGGGATCGGGACGGCTGTGGGCCTCGCCGCCGTAGCGGAGATCGCTAGCGCTTCGCTGCCCGCAGTTGGGGCATGGGACAAGCATCATGTTTCAGTCGGTTCCTTGTCTCAGTGCCCGACCGCGGCAGCGCCCTTTTCGCCGACCAGTTGGCCGGTTTCAAAGCGCTCGAGCCCGAAGGCTGCGATCAGTTCAGGAGTCTTCTGGGTTGCAATGCACGCGGCCATTTGTTCGCCGGATACAGGCCCGGCTTTAAATCCGTAGGTGCCCCAGCCCACGTCGCAGAGGAATCCTTCGACTGGGGTGAAGCCCATGACGGGGGAGTAGTCGGGCGTCATGTCGCACAGTCCCGCCCACTGGCGAAGTAGACGTATCTTCGAGATGCCAGGCATCAGCTCGAGTACGTGGCCGGCGAGTTCCTCAGTGAAGTCGAGGGAGCCGCGAGTGTCGTAGGTGTTGAACGGGTCAACCGAAGCGCCGAACACGAGCTCACCACGGTCTGTCTGGCTGACGTAGACGTGCAGGGAACCGGACACCACGACGGTAGGCAGGAACACCTTGACCGGTTCGGTTACGGCCGCCTGCAGTGGACGGGTGTAGATCGGCAATTTTACGTCGGCCATGTCGCTGATGAGCGAAGCCCAGCCAGCGGTGCAATTGACGACGATAGGGGCAGATACGTCGCCACGACTGGTGCGCACGCCGGTGACCTTGCCACCTAGTCCCTTGCCGTCACGACCACTACCGCCTTCGACGAGGATGTCGAGCACCTCAGTCTTCTGGTGCATCTCGACGCCATGGTGATCGGCGCCACGTGCGTAACCCCAGACAACAGCGTCATGTCGGATCGTGCCGCCTGGGGGTGATAGAGCGCGCCAAGGATTGGGTAACGGCTGTCGCCCGATACGTCGAGGCTCGGGGCCTGCTTCTTGACCTCGGCCGGGTCAATAACCGACGAATCGATGCCCTGCAGTTTGTTGACCTCGGCCCGCCAGTTCATGGCCCGCAGGGCGCTGTCGGTGTGGGCGAGGGTCAAATGCCCACGTTCACTGAACATCACATTAAGGTTCAGGTCCGCCGACATCGCGTTGTATAGGCTGAGCGAGCGGTCATAGAACGCCACGCCTTCGGGCGTGAGATAGTTCGAGCGCACGATGGCGGTGTTGCGGCCTGAGCCGCCGGAGCCGAGGTACGACTTGTCCAGCACGGCGACGTTGGTGATGCCGTGGTTCTTAGCCAGATAGTAGGCGCAGGCCAAACCGTGTACGCCGCCGCCGATGATGACGACGTCGTAGGACTTCTCCAGTTCGTGATAACGCCAGACGCGGGGCCAGTCCTTGGACCGGGCCCCTTTCCAGATCAGTGATGCGGCTGAATACTTGGCCGGTTTGCTGGAGCGGTTCTTGAACACAAGATCAGACGATATTTGCCTCCGTGCGACTGTTTAAGTATCAATCCCGTATCAATTAAGACTCGAACATGTCGCAGCAGGCACCGAGACCGACAATTTCGATGTCGTCGCGCTGGCGCATTTCCCAGGCCGAGCGTTGCATCACGAAGAGCCGCTCCACATCAGTGTCTGTTGCGCCGAACGTCCAATTCTTGACGCCGTTGTCCTGATCGCCGGCGGCTAGAGACACCCGCATCGACGCGATGTTGGTCTGGCGGGCTCCACTGTGAATCTCGGCCGCCCGAGGCCAGCGAACGCAAAATGTAACGCTGCCTTACGCATCTCCTTGCCGAGTTCGTTGCCTTGGTGGTGGTGGTGGTGGTGGTGGTGGTGGTGGCCAAGCCATGAGCCGGTGTGAGCACTCTTCAGACGGGGAAGCCGGTGGCGAAGAGGCTCTGAGCTCCAACAGCTCGCCCGTCGACGAAGCAGACGAAGGGCAGATTCCACTCATCGGCGGAGAAGCCGGACCTCGTGCTCCAGTGGAACTGGCAGATGCCTCGTGAGAACGCGGACTCCGGTAGCAACGACCAGTCGAGATTGAACGGATGGGGCCCGCCATCGTGAATATCTCTGGCGCACTCTATGACCTCTGCGAGCTCGGCATCGGTGGGCACGTGGAGTCCCAACAGAGGGGTCCGAATCGCAAGGCCGAAGAGGGGCCAGCTCTGAGCGTCCATGGTTTCGACCGTCCTGCCGTTCTATGTTCGGCCAGTCTTGAATATCGGCGGTGCCCCTCGATTGAGACGGATCACATATCGCTTGGCCTTTATCCTGAGGTGATGCATCTCAAGCGCGTGCGGTATTTCCTCGCGGTGGCCGAGGAGCTTCACTTCGGACGTGCTGCAGAGAAACTGCACATGGCTCAGCCGCCGCTCAGCCAGCAGATTCGACTGCTCGAAGCCGACCTCGGCGCCAAGCTGTTCGAACGATCGACGAGGCGTGTAGCTCTCACCGCCGCAGGCGAGTTGTTGCTCGGCGAGGCACGCCGGCTTGTGGTCCAGGCAGACAACATCGAGCGGATGATGGCTGAACATCGGTCGGGCGTCCGGGGAGTGTTGCGGGTCGGGTTCGTCGACTCAGCTGCATATGAAACTTTGCCCTGTTTCTTGCACAGCCATCGTGAGCAGTTTCCCGAGATCCGCTATGAGTTGCGATCGATGTCGGTATTGCTCGTTCCATCCACAACGACGAAGCGATTCGGGTGACCCCCCTGTTCAATGAACGGCTGCACGTGGCAGCGGCGACAGCACATGCATTGGCTCCTGGCGTTCCGGTCACTCTCGAGCAACTGGTCGGCGAGACGTTCGTTGGCTTCGATCGGGAAGTGTCGCCGAGCCTGCACCAGGAGCTGCGCACGATGCTGGGGCGCTCGGGGGTTCGCTACGACCCGGTCATCGAGGCCACGGAATACACGCCGATCCTTGGACTGGTTGCTGCTAGCGAAGGCATAGCGATCGTTCCAGCAAGCGTGTTGTCGTTGCGACTTCCCCAGATCGTCTACAGCGAAATCAACGACCTCACGGCTTCTGTCCCTCTCGTCTTACTGAGTCGCAAGGAGGAAGCAGCGACCTTGGTGCTGCGGGCGCTCGAGGTTGCCGCGGCCTCGGTCGAAATCTGAGGGTCAGACGGGTCTCCTACGACGCGACAATTCCTACGACGCGAGAATGGGCGCATGTTCGATTCACAACACGTGATCACGACGGAGGCCGAGCTTCGCCGGCTCGTTCCACCGCCTCGCCCGGCCCAGGAAACCAAGGTGCTGTCAAGGCTTGATGGTCATTGCCGTCGGTGGATCGAGCGGAGTCCTTTCGTCGTCATCTCCAGCATTGATTCGAGCGGCAAGATGGACTTGTCGCCCAAGGGAGATCCGCCTGGGTTCGTGCGGATTCTTGACGACAGAACTCTGGCCGTTCCCGATCGCCCCGGCAATCGCAGACTCGACACTTTGCAGAACGTGATAGAGCGGCCGGAGGTCGGGATGATGTTTGTTGTTCCGGGCCGGGGTGAGGTGGTGAGAGTGGCAGGCACAGGCCAGATCGTCACCGATCCCGAGTTGCTATCGACTATGGCCGTGGCGGAACGGCCGCCCGTCTTGGCGCTGGTCATCAGTATCGACGAGGTCATGTTTCACTGCGGAAAGTCGGTGATCCGGTCGAAGCTGTGGTCGTCGGATGAGTGGCCGGACATCGATGGCCTGGCCAGCTACGCGGAATGTCTGGCCGACCAGACGGACTCTGATGAGACCGTGGGTCAGATGGAGACTCGTTTCGCCACCTGGCATGACGGGAACGAGCTCTATTGAGTTCGTTGTTCAGACGACCGGCAGAACACCCTCGAGGTGTCGTTGCCAATATCGAGCACTAGGGCTCCAATCCGAACGTCGCTCCAGCTCGGTTGATCTGATGGTCGAAGAAGGCGTCCTGATCTTCGAACATGCCGATGTAGCGACCGAACACCTCGAAGCTGATCATGCCGAACAACAGGGCCCAGGCGTTGGCTACTGCAAGCAAACGTTGCCGCTCCACTTTCGTCGCTTCGCCTGTCAACAGATTGGAAATGTCGCTCTTGAGGTTCTTGCTGATCTTCAGTTTCGTTGGCGTGGGTGCACCGGCAGTATCGAGATTGACCGCCAATCCAACTAGGAGCCGAACGATCCGACTCGCCGGGTCGATCGTGTCGAGCGGAGCGGCGTAGCCAGGGACGGGGCTGCCGTAGACGAGTGTGTATTCGTGTGGATTGGCCAACGCCCACGTGCGAGCCGCGTTGGCGATGGCTTGCCATTGGCCCAGTACATTGGTGCCCGGTATTGCTGTGGCCGCTCGTTCGGACTCTTCTCCGAGGCCATTCCAAGCTCGCGGGCGACAGCTCGCAGAGACAGTTCTGCAGCCCCTTCTTCGGCGAGGTGACGTCGCTCGCAGGCGGTGATTTCCGTTGTGAGTTCTGCTCTGGCCTTGTCGCGGGCGGTTCGTGGTGCGCTCTCGGCCATGGCGTCATTGTGGCGTCTTGTGAGAGCAATGGTAACAAACGAGAGCAGTGCTCTTGCGTGTTGGAAACCGCTGGCCCATGGTGATCAAACAGAGCGGCGCTCGTTTGGTCACCATGAGCAACCTGTACGGATATGCCAAGAATTCGTCGCCCATGCGTGCGACTGACCCACTCGACCCACCTTCAACGAAGGGCGCCATCCGGGTGCAAATGTGGAATGAGGCCCTGGCCGCTCA
The DNA here is from genome assembly GCA_047618365.1 of Candidatus Poriferisodalaceae bacterium. Taxonomy (GTDB): domain Bacteria; phylum Actinomycetota; class Acidimicrobiia; order Acidimicrobiales; family Poriferisodalaceae; genus JBLHLM01. The sequence goes on from JBLHLM010000002.1 coordinate 52,388, forward strand.
CGAGACTGGCCGAGTTCGTGTCACAGAGCTGAGGGCGTCGGACTACTTCGGACCGGGCCTGGGTGACTCGGCCCACCTCGGCGATCGCGTTGTTCCCAAGGCCGCCAAGGGCAAGGGTGTCGGTGTCGTTGGTGATCCTGAAGCGTCTCATAGCTGGACCTACATCGGTGATGTGTGCGCGATGTTGGCCATTCTGGGTACCGACGACCGTGCCCTGGGTCGGGCATGGCACGTGCCGACCGTTGCCCCTCGGTCGGCGACTCACATGGTCGCCGATATCTCTGCATCTGCTGGCGTCAAGGCGGCGAAGGTCGCCTGTGCGTTGATTCACAAAGTGGGACTGTTGCTTCAGTCGAATGGTGAGGTCACCCAATGGTCGACAGCTCCCTTCACGTAGCCGACACCGGAGTCATGGGGTTCTTGCGACACCCGGCCCCAAAGTCCGCAGCGACACCTGGTTTGGTTGATTACCAGCGGCTCACAGCCGCGGCTCGGATGCAACGGCTTCCTTGCCGTCTGGGAAGACGAGGCGGCACTCGCCGCCTATCTGGCCTCAAGCGAAGCCAAGTACTGGGAGTCTGGTTGGCGTGCCGGCTGCGAAGCAGTTCGTGGCAGTGGGTCGTGGGCCGGTTTCGGCGATGACGTGCCGCGCGCTGAAGTCGCCGGCGACGATCCAATCATCGGCATCTCGATCGGCACGCTGCGAAAGAGTCGGGGTATCCCATTCAACATGCTGAACACAAAGATCGAGGAGCAGTTCCTTGCTGCTGGCTTCGACCCCTCGCTGCCCGAAGGCACCAAGTTCTTCAAAGAAGACGCGAACTTCATGACTCTGCGACCGCTGTCGGTCAGCGGTCAGCTCTCCGGCAAGAACCCATTGGCGAAAGACGTGTTCGGCAGCCTCGCTTGAGGCGTCGGGAACCAAGCCCCAATGGGATTTCGCCAATCAGCGCATCACGAACGGGTCGGCGATGGCCTCTTCCTCGGTCTCGAACTTGAGGATCGAAACCCTGTGGGCGTCCGCCGCCGGTGATGAACTCGGCTCCCTGGGCCAACGAGTCGGCGAGCACTGACTTGATGTGGTCCCGCTGGTCTTTGGTGGCGAGCGGGCCGACCTTGGTGGCGCTGAGGAACATCTCGGCGAGCCCCGCGTAGTACCGGTAGTAGTCGGCGAGGTAGGCCATTTGGCCTTGGGTTTCGGCCGCCAACTTGCCGCTATCGGTCGTTTTGATGGTGCCGAGTTCGATGGCATCTCGTTCGATGAGGTCCACCAGGCCCTAGAGCATCTTGCCTCGCTGGGTGGCGTTCATCTCGGCCCAGGTGCCGGTAAAGAGGGCCCTGTTCGCAGCATCGACCACACGGTTCACATCGTCCTCGGTCGCTACTGAGCAGGTCGCCCAAACTTCGCCGGTTGCGGGGTTGGAGGCCTCGAGGGTGCCGCCGTCTGAGGCGGCACAGAACTCGCCGTCGATGTAGAGATCGAGGTGCTGCCTGAGATGAACGTTACGAAGAGGTAGGGGTGAAGAACTGGTTGAGGATTTGTGCCGTTTCGGCCGGACGTTCGACCGGAGGCACATGGCGGGCGTCCTCGAGGATGACCAACGTCGCGTCGTTGATCTCGTCGGCCATGATTTGTGCCATTGCGGGGGTTGAGCCGACATCAAGCTGTCCGGTGAAGACGAGTGTGAGTGATGTGATGGTCGAGAGTTGACCGTCCATCGAGGTGTTTGTGGCGAACAGCCCGTAGGTCTTCACGTAGGCATGCACGTCGTTGCCGCGTAGCAGTCGCTGGATATGAGCAACTTCGTCTGGGTGCTTGGCCTGCCACTCAGACGTAAACCAGCGGTCGAGGGAAGGCTGCACCATGGCCTCCATCCCAGCGTCGACAGCTCTGTCGAGGCGAACCTTGATCGCAGCGAGCTGGTCTGGGGTGCGCCTGTAGACGGCGTTCATCATGGCGAGACGTCCAGCCCGGTGGGGTCGCCCAACACCGAACGCCTGGGTGATGAGACCGCCGATGCTCAGCCCAGCAGCGTCGCAGCGTTCGACGCCGAGCGAGTCGATCACCGAGACGAGCTGATCGACGAAGTCCTCCAGGGACCGTGGCCCCGGTGGATCGTCGGAGCCACCGTGGCCCCACAAGTCGTAGCGGACAACAGTGTGTTCCTCGGCAAGAACAGGGGTGACTGCGTCCCACATTGTGTGGTCTAGGCCGACGCCGTGCACGAGTACGAGTGGCGGGCCCGACCCCTCGGACACCACGTGGGTGTGGTGCGCTGCAGTCATGAGTGGTTCTCGGTAATGCCCATCTCTTGCATGTCGGAGTACCGATTGCCGATGCGATGGTGGGGGCGTCCACCGACTGATGCGCCGATGGCCAGCATGATCTCGTCCGGGAACGGGGCGTTGCTCACCTGCAAGTCGAGGGCCAGGTAGCGCGACCTCAACTCTGCATCGACCTTGTGCATCATCGGAAGCTGCATCATGGCGCCAGGTCCATCACGGCTGTTCGTGAAGCTGAGGTAGGCGGTTCCCCCGACCGCGTCACGGAACTTGTTGCCGAACCTTAAGGTATGGATGAGGGCTGAGCCATGTTCGATCTCGCCGCTCGTGCCGACCATCGCGGCCTTGCCATAACCCTCAACTTTGTCTGGACTCCCAGCAATGTCGGTGAGTCGGGGAACCATGATGTCGCTCAGCTGTGGCGAGAGGTCGAGGATTGTTGGAGTGAGGTCCTCAACGAAACCTCGACCGGCCCAAGGGTTGGTGATGATCGCCGACACTGCGTGAAGCCGCAGCGGTGTTTCGGCAGCTTTGCTGCCTTCGATATAGATCTCCTCCGTGTGCCAGACCAGCTTGTGCAGTTCGAGAGTCATTGGGTCGGAGCTCCGTTTGTCTGGGCTGCGTGTGGCCGCTCGGCAGCTACTTGGATCGGGTTTTCGGAGAAGAGCGGAAGCACCTTCTCTGTGAATCCGGCGATGGAGTTCAAGGCTGGGCCATGGTCGATGCCTGGGAACGATGACCACAACAGCAGGCGGTCGAGGTTCAGTTTCTCTTTCAGCTCGTGGATCTTCTCGGCCACGAACTCGGGGGTGCCGAACAACATGTTGCGAGGATGCAGGAAGTCGTAGTTCAGCATCTCAAGTTTGTCTTCGGTTTCAGGGATCTTCTCGCCTGGGTAGGCGTGGTTGCTGAGGCCACCGAAATGGCAGACCCATTCCATGTATTTAATGATGTGTTCCCCGGCCAGCTCCTCGGCCTCCTTCATGGTGTCGGTGACGAACATGTCGCGGAGCACTCCACAGCGTTCGCCCAACGCCAGCTCTCGTCCCTCAGCTTCCGATGCCGCATCGCGGAACATTTCAAACCGCGGAATCAACGAGTCGGTGGGAGGGATCCAGAATAAGGCGTTCAGTCCCATCGCTCCGTCTGCGGCGATCGGGTTCAGGTTGAGCGACTCGCGTGGGTACACCCCCCGGCCGATGCCGACCTCGAGCCGCCCGCGGCTTGCCCGATGCGAATCTGCTTCGTTCGGGCGGCTAGGTCGGTGCTCATCATCACCGGGTTGAAGCACACATCCCAGCCCTCGTGGCCGAAGTGGTGTTCGGTGGTCCAGATGGAGTCCCAGCCGGTTCGATCGCAGTACTCAGCGATTTCGTGACCCTCGTTCACCACGTCGGTGAACGACTTCTTCCATCCAACATTGCTCTGGTTGAGAAAGTAGCCAAAGTGCATGGCCACGCCTTTCTGTCGACTGACAAGACGTGGGCACACACCTTTTATCCTCGCTGCCTGCCCGACTCGAGGTGAGCCGAACGTTACGAGCGCTGCGGTTCGGGAGTCAAGGGGTCGATCGCGTTGGGGCTAGCGTCCATATAGCCCATCGGCGGGGAAACCTAAGACCGTGGGCGATCTTGAAAGGGGAGCGACATGCCGAGAATGGATGCTGCGACGCAGGAACAGTTTCTGGCTGAGCCTCACGTTGGCGTGGTGGCGTCGCTTCGCCAGGACGGTCGGCCGTACACGGTGCCGGTCTGGTTTCTGTGGGACGGCGAGCACATCTGGCTCACCGGCACCGACTCTCGGGTCTGGTGTCGCCAGATCATGGCGGACCCACGGGTGTCGCTCTGCGTGGAAGCCATGGCCCCCGTCGCTGGACACATCGGGATCGACGGATCATGTGAGATGTTCCTGCGGGACGGCGATTTTGATATCTGGCCGATTTCTCGGCAGCTCGCCGAGAAGTACGTCGGGAAGAACGACCCTGCGAATAACAAGGCGGTCGAGGCCTTCTTCGCCAACATGCAGACTGAGCCTCGTCTACTCATCAAGGTCACCCCTGAAGTGTGGAGGGCAATCGACATGCGGGTCTACGAAGGCAAACGCGACGATCGCAGATACCAGGCATCAGATGGGCGCGAAACGTGACGTCTGATGTCACTTCTCGCGCACATTTGCGGGTGGGGGCGGAGTTGGCGACAGTCCAACGGCCGATTGAGGACTCGCCGACGTTGCCGCCGGCTTGTTACACCGACCCTGACGTCTTTGTCTGGGAGCAGCGGGCGCTGTTCCAGCAGGGGTGGGTTGGCGTCGGCCGGGCTGATTGTTGGCCCGCAACCGGCGACTATTCAGTCATCGATCTCGGCGGAGTGCCTGTTGTCGTCGTGCGCGATGACGCTGGCGAGCTGCGGGCCTACCCCAACAGCTGTAGCCATCGGGCGGCCCAAATCATGGTCGGCGAAGGCAGCTGCGCACGGATGCGTTGCCCGTTCCACTTTTGGGCCTGCGGCTTGGACGGTCGCCTCGTCGGGGCGCCCAGCATGGCCAAGACCCTTGGCTTCGGGCGCTCCGATCACGGGCTGCACGAGTTCCATGCCGAGGTGCGGCACGGGTTCGCGTTCGTCAGCCTTGAAGCCGAGCCGTCGTCGATCGACGAATGGATGGGCGACTTTGGCGAGGTTCATTCCGCCTGGTCGCTCGGTGATCTGAAGCTGGCTCACCGTCGCGAGTTCGTCGTTGACTGCAAATGGAAGCCGTTTGTCGAGGTCTTCAACGAGTACTACCACCTGCCTTACGTGCATCCCCTGAGTCTCGACGCCAACTACGACGAGCCGGACGACCCCGATGTCACGACTGGTGCCTATGCCTCGCACTTTGGCACGACCCAGGGAACAGGTGGCCTGCTCGAGAAGGACTGGGACAAGGTCCTGCCGCAGATTCCTGGGCTCACCGGGCATCCGGCGTCGGGCGTTCGCTACACGTGGATGTTCCCGAACGTCACCTTCGCCGCTGGCACTGAAGCGATCTGGATCTACGAGACATACCCGCTATCGGCCGACCAGGTGCTGTGTGCTCAATCGGTTGCCTTCCCGCAGTCGACGATCGACTCGCCAGGGTTCGAGGAGAAAGCCTCGCCTCTGTTACGAACGATTCGATGCAGCGATCGCAGAGGACGTGCCGGTGCCCGAGCAACAGCACGCCGGTCTGAAGTCGCCGTTCGCCCGCCAGGGCAGGTTCTCCTACCTCGAGCCCAGTGTCGCTAACTTCGCGGTTTGGTACGCCGACCGCCTACTGAACAGAGCCTGACGATGACGAGTAGCGCTGTCTCACTTGGCCCGTTTCCCGACGATCCGTTGTACGCCCCAGCGGTCGAACTCGATGCCACGGATCCGCTGGCCAGCTACCGGGATCGGTTTGTCGACGTCGACCCCGAACTCATCTACCTCGACGGCAACTCACTCGGCCGCTTGCCCGTTGAAGCTTCCGCCGTCATCAACGATGTCACCGACCGGCAGTGGGGCGACCGATTGATCCGTTCCTGGAACGAAGGCTGGTGGAACCTCCAGCTTGAGATTGGCGACCTGCTCGCACCGGCGATCGGTGCTCAGCCGGGCGAAGTCATCATCTCGGACTCGACCTCGGTCAACCTTCACAAGCTCGCTGCCGCTGCGCTCGCTGCCCGCCCCGGCCGCACGAAGATCGTCACCGATGACCTCAACTTCCCCAGCGATCACTACGTCCTTGCCGAGATCGCCCGAGCCGCTGGGCCCGCACACCGCCTGGAGATCGTCCCATCCGACGGGGTGATGGGCCCGGTCGAGGCGCTCGTAGCTGCCATCGACGACACGACTGCTTTGGTGTCGCTTTCGCACACCGTTTTCAAGTCCGGCTACACCTATGACCTCGCCGAACTGACCCGGATCGCCCACGACGCTGGCGCACTCATCCTCTGGGACATGAGCCATTCAGTCGGGTCAGTCCACGCCGACCTCACCGGAGCGGGAGCCGACCTGGCAGTGGGCTGCACCTACAAGTACCTGAACGGTGGACCTGGATCGCCGGCGTTCCTGTTCGTCCGATCGGATCTGCAGGAACAGCTCGCCAGCCCCATTAGCGGATGGTGGGCCCATGCTGAACCATTCGCCTTCGACCTCGAGTTTGAGCCGGTCACAGGCATTCGCAAGTTCCACGCTGGCACCATGCCGACCCTGTCGCTCGCAGCGGCCCAACCCGGCATCGCTCTGACCGTCGAAGCCGGGATGCCAGCGATCCGAGCCAAATCGATCTCTTTGATGGCATTCGCCGACCGGATGTTCGGCGCCCACCTCGAATCCCGTGGATTCACGTGGGCGTCGCCGACGGACCCAGATCGCCGTGGCTCCCATGTCTCGTTGCGACATCCCGATGCCTGGCAGATCACGCAGGCGTTGATCGCCGACGGCAAGGTGCTGCCCGACTTCCGAGCGCCCGACAATCTGCGACTCGGTTTCGGCCCGCTCTATACCAGCCACCTCGACGTGCACACGTCACTGATGCGTCTAGCTTCGGTCGTCGATTCTGACGTGTGGCGCTCTTACCCAGCGACGGCAGATGCCGTTACCTAACGGCGTACTTGGAGGCCTGCTCGACAAGCCAGGTGAAGGCGGGGTCGGTGGCCCGGGTGGTCATCATCTCCGGATGCCACTGCACAGACACCCACGGCAGGCTTTCGTGTTCAAGGCCCTCGACAGTGCCATCGCTAGCTCTCGCAGTGACGGAGAGGCCAGCCCCGAGAGTGTCGACGGTTTGGTGGTGCAGCGAATTGACCGAGCGACGGGATCCGTAGAGCCCGCTGAGAACCGAGCCGGCAATGAACTCGACATCATGGACTTCGGTCTCGACGGGCACATCGAAGCGAACGTGCGGCGGGATGTCTTGATTCAGGGTTCCGCCAGCGTGGACGTTCATCATCTGCAAGCCGCGGCAGATGCCGAGCAGTGGCGCTTCGCGTTCTTGGACCGCTGCCAGGAGGGCCAGCTCGAAATCATCGCGAATGGGCTCCGGTGGAAAGTCGTTGGTCTCGGGTTCGTGACCAAATCGTTCAGGAGCAATGTCGGCCCCACCTGGAAGGAGAATGCCATCGAGACGTCCAACGATCTCGGCCGGGTCGACGTCGAACGGTATGTGCACCGCCAAGCCGCCGGCCTCGGTGACGGCTAGGGCGTAATCGGCGAAGTACACATCGAGACGAATCTCGAGGAGCGCGTCTGGGAAACCAGCGATCTGTGCGCCGGTTTTGCGGCGACCGGGAAGGCCAATCAATGGGCGCATCAGAGCTCTCCGGGTGTAGTGAGTTCGGCTACCTCTTCGAGGAACCAGTCGACGAGATCATGGCAGTTCTTGCGATTCGCCTGTTCGTGCACCGCGAGGTCGGCCATCAGCTGCGAACGGGTCACTTGCTGTTCGGCGAGGTATTCGTCGGGAGCCTTCTGCAGCCATTCGGTGAGCAGCTCGGTGTTGATCTCGGGATGGAACTGGGTGCCCAGGCTCTTCCGGATGCGAAACATCTGTGGCGCGGCAACGGTCTGAGCCACGACTTGAGCGCCTGGCGGGGGAGTGAAGCAGTCGTGATGCCACTCGAGCCATGGGCCCGACGAGATTGGAAGGGGCTCGTTGGTCGGTTCGATCTCGAACCAGCCCAGCTCGGTAACTTCACCCTCTTGGACTGACCCACCGAGTGCGCTGGCTAGGGCCTGCCCGCCGAAGCAGATGCCCAGCACCGGCTGGCCAGCCTCGTGAGCGGTGCGGATGATCTCGATCTCGTCACCTACCCAGCTGCCGATCGTCGCCTCGTCGTAGACCGAGTAATACGAACCCATCACCACGATGAGGTCGAATTCACGATGGTCAGGAAATGGGGCCGGGGCATCGGGGCGACTGAAATCCGGCAGAATCACGTGCATGTGCACGTCGATGCCACGGTCGACGAGACACTCCTCGATGAAACCACTGCCGCCCGCGTCTTCGTGCGACAGGATAAGGGCACGCAGTCGCTGAGGTGTTGTGCCGGTCATGCTGTAGCGAGCTCCTCGATGCGCACTGGTAGCTGCTTGATGCCCGAAATGAAGTTCGAGCGGAGGCGGTCGGTGGGACCGTTTTGCTCCATTCGAATGACGCGCTTGAGGAGTTCCTCGAACACGACTTTGATTTCCATACGAGCCAGCCAAGCGCCAAGGCAGAAGTGAGGACCATTCCTTCCGAAGGCCATGTGCTCGTTGTCGGCTCGCGCGAGGTCGAACCGGAATGGGTCAGGGAACCGGGCTGCATCGTGGTCGGTCGACAGGTAGTACATAACGACCTTGTCGCCGGCCTTGATGTTGCTGCCACCGAGTGTGGTGTCCTCTGTAGCGGTGCGGCGGAAATGGGTGGTGACCGAACCGGTTCGTAGCACTTCTTCGACCGCCGCGTTGGTGAGGTCGGTGTTGCCAGCCAGCACAGCAGCTCGCCAGGTGTCGAACAAGTGTGGGTGGTTGAGCAGGACCCACAGGCCATGGGTGATCGTGTAGCGAGTGGTGTCGTTGCCCGCCGCGATGATCAGGGTGAAGAAGTTCTTGAACTCGAGATCGGTCAGGGGCTCGCCGGATGTGGTGGGCGCCAGTAACTGACTGATGACATCGTCGCTGGGGGTGTGTCGGCGAGCCTCGGCCTGCTCGGCCGCGTAGTTGAAGATCTCGATCGTGGTCGGGCTGCGGAACGGCATCATCCTGAACTCTTCGGTATCGACCAGCCCAACAGGGTGATCAGTGAAGTCAGGATCGGTGTTGCCGAGCAGGGCGTCGCCCCACTCGACCAAACGAAGACCGTCGTCATCGCTCGTCCCGAGCATTCGGCCGAGCATTCTCATCGGCAGTTCCTGGGCGATCTCGGTGACGAACTCGAACTCGCCTTTCGGGAGTGCCCGCTCGATCACTTCTACAGCGATGGCTCGGATGGCGGTTTCGTAGGTATTGACGACGCGAGGAGTGAATCCGCGGCTGACCAGACGACGGAAGCGGGTGTGATCTGGCGGATCCATCTCCATCATCGTGCGCCGGGCTTGGGTCTCTTCGGCGTCCATGTCTTCGAGCCGGATGCCCACAGCATTCGTGAAGGTCTCGACGTTGCGGCTGACGGCCCAGGCGTCCTCGTAGCGGGTGACGGCCCAGTAGCCGCGACCGTCGATCTCGTCGATCCAGGCCACGGGCTCTTTGTCACGGAGCCGCGCGAACGTGGCGTGGGGGACACCAGCCGCCCACACATCGTGGTCGCTGATGTTGGCGTCGTCCGGACCCAAATCGTCGGTGTATGGCTCGGCGAACGTCACGTTTCTGGCCATTTCCGGCACCCCCAAGGTCGCTTGAAGCATAAACGTTTGGTGCCTAACGATTCCACCGGTCAGGTGACCTCGATCTCGTTCGGGCAGACTGGCCCGATGGCAGTTGGGAACCAATCCACGGTCGCCTGGCGAGTGATCGACGATGTACGTCTTCTTGCTGACGCGGTCCAGCGGCCCGGCTACGAAGCTGATCCAGCCGAGATCGCGACTTTTCAACGTGACGGCGTCGTGTTGCTCCGCGGTGCCTTCGCCGAATGGGTTCCTGCGATAGCGGCTGGCTTCCAACGCAACCTCGAACATCCGGCGTCTTACGCCTTCCCCAGTGAGAGCACCTTCGATCACGAGACTGGGCGTTTCTTCGACAGCTACTGCAACTGGCAGAGGATCCCCGAATACACGACCTTCGTGCTCAACTCGAAGGCCGCCGCGATGGCAGCGGCGTTTATGGGTAGTGAGATTGCCCAGTTGTTCCACGAGCATGCGTTCTGCAAGGAACCCGGCACCCAGAAGCAGACTCCCTGGCACCAGGACCTTCCCTACTACTGCGTCGATGGGCAGCAGACGATCAGCATCTACATGGCCCTCGACCCAACTCCGGCCGAGACAGCGGTTCGATTTCTCAAGGGTTCCCACCGAACCGGCCAGCTTCATCGTCCACGCGACTTCATGCGTGGCAACGAGTACGAGACCTCTGACCCGACGATGGTGTCGACGCCCGAAATCACCGACGGCGACGATGTGTTCGCCGCGGCGCTCGAACCCGGAGACACGCTCCTGTTCGACTTTCGGACCCTTCACGGCACCACTGACGCGCCGATCGAGCAACGCAGACGAGCGTTCTCGACCCGCTGGCTCGGCGACGATGTTCGCTATGTCGACCGACCGGGCGAAACCTCGCCCCCGATGCCCGATCTCGGCCTCCGCCCCGGGGAACCAATGCGTCAGGACTGGTTTCCGGTGCTCTGGCCAAACTCCAACTAATACCCGGCTAAGAACGACGTCTCGCATTGTTCCCAAACCATGGTTCCCAAAACAGCGGCGTTCCCACAACGTCGGCCCATTGGAAGGAAACCGTGAAACTTTCGAAACACTCCAGCTCGAAGCTGGTTCGTCTTGTCTCAGTGCTTGTGGGAATCGTCGCCCTGATGGCGAGCTGTGGAAGGTCGTCAACGGCTGAGGGCGAACCAGCTGTGCCGAGCGACGAAACCACCTCGTCAACCTAGGCGGAGTCCGTGACGCCCGAGGAAGTGCAGTACGTCGACACGATGGCGGCAACGGACAGCGACGTGTGGGTGACAGTGCTGGGCGATCGCGACAATGAGGCGCTCAATCGAGCGGTACTTATTGCGGCCGATGGCGACGTTGCTCACGATGTTGTCCTCCCGGGTCGACGATGTCACAGGGGCGACCGCCGACCTGCCTGAAACCGAATACCCAATCGCTGCCGGCGAGCTTGTGTGGGCGACGGTCGAATCGGATGAAGAACCCGGCCGGTCGGTGAGACGGTTCGGCGAGCTCACTGGCGAACAAACCGGCGATGTCGTGCACCTCGACCCCGTTGCGAGGCCAGTGATCGTTGGCGAGTTACGCCCGGGTGTCGCCGAAATCTTCGAGGAGCATCCGGGAGGGTTCCTCCCGATGGATGGGCCGGCTGCCACCGATGGCACAGCACTGTGGTTCTACTCGTTCGGGAGCCTCGTGCGCGCCGACGCCCTTACGGGTCACGTGCAGTTGGTGAGCGGAGTGTTTGGTGATGATGTTGACGTCTCCGATCTGGTCGTGATCGACGGTGGAGTTTGGCTCGTCGGCGGCACTGAGGTTGACCGAGAGACCGTCGATCGACTGTGGTTCGTCGGCCACGACGGAGAAGTGCAGATTTGCGTTGACATCACGTTGGATGGATCTCACCGGTGAGCTCGTGACGGTCATTGAGGTGATGGCTCAGCACAACCAGGGCCTCGCTGCGGACCATGGCCAGATCTGGGTCACCACCGAGCGGCCGTATGGGGTGGCGCGGTTCGGCTGACAGACTGGGCCACGATCCCGATTTGAGGCAGGACAGAGGAACATGACAGATGCGATCAAGACTCCGGAACGTATGGAGTTCGTGGCGCGTATGGCTGCGTTGGGTCCGGCGTTTCAGGAGCGGGCAGCCGGCTACGACCGCGACGCCCGGTTCCCCTACGAGAACTGGGACGATCTGAAGGCCGCTGGGTTCCTTGAGCTGTGCGTACCAAAGGCGGCTGGCGGCTGGGGTGCTGACTTCGTTGCGTACGCCCTCGTCGCCGAGGAACTCGGCCGCCACTGTGCGACTACCGCACTCACGTTCAACATGCACAGTGCCACGGCGATGCTGGCTGGCTTCATCGCCGACGAACTGAAGCTTGAGCCCGAGATGCAGGCGGTCCTTGATAGTCGTCGTCCCGAGCTATGGCGAGGCATCCTTGAAGATCGCACGATCCACTCTCAGCCGTTCTCTGAGGGCGTGGCACCTGGAGCTGTCGCCGGAGTTGGTACCCGGGCAGTTCCGGTCGACGGCGGCTACCGCGTCACCGGTCGAAAGATATTCGCTTCCCTCAGCGGTGCCGCCAACGTGCACAATGTGATTGCAGTTGTCGAAGGCGATCCAAGCATGCGCCTGATCGGCATTCCCGCTGACGCCAAAGGCGTTCGCATCGAAGGCGACTGGGATCCGCTCGGCATGCGAGGCACCGACTCTCGAAATCTCATCATGGATGATGTGTTCGTGCCGCTCGGCAACGAGTGGGTTCCCCCTGGCGTGTTCGACGCGATGGTCAAACGTTTCCCGTACTTCTACATGACCCTGTCGTTCGCTTACCTCGGCCTGATGCGAGCAATCCTCGACGAAACGCAGGCGTACCTGTCCGGTTCATCGGGTGTTGAAGCTCGCCGCGACAACCATGTCAAGCAGGCGGGTTGGGCCAAGATGCAGCTCATCTACGAACGCGCCCAGTCGGTGACCTACCGGGTGCTCGGCGAGGCCGATATCGACCCGACGAAAGATCGCATCCGTCGGGCATGGGTCGCGATGGTTACGACAATGGAAGGCGCACCCGAGATCGCCTCGCTCGCGATCCAAGTGTGTGGTGGCAGGTCGATGTTGCGTCCCAACAAGCTCGAGCAGCACTACCGCGATGCCCGTTGCGGAGCAACGATGCTGCCGTGGAGTGTCGAAGTGTGCATCGACCGTCTCGGCCGCGCTGGTCTCTACTAACTCGTCCCCCGGTGCAGATCAAGACGCGTGCGTCACACACGTCCCGTGGGAGGGTCGTGGCGCTCGCTTCGACGACCAAATAGACCTGATGCGCCGATTGTGGACCGAACCGGTGGTCGACGTGTCCACCCCGATGCACCGCTTCGATCGGGCCGGAATCCTGCCGCGCCCCGTCCGTTCGATACCGCTATGGTTCGGCCGCAAGACGGTCGACCTGGTACACAAGCTGCCCGGACCCGACGTTCACCAGCCGAACAGGCCTCGGAGATAACACGCCTGTCCGACGTGTTGCAGGCTGTCATCGGCGATGCTGACTAGGCGGACCCCCATCGAGACCGGAGGGTCCCAGCGCCGGTCGACGATCCTGTCGAGATCGGGCGGTCCCAGATCCTCGAGCATCTTCGTGGTGCAGGATTGCACCGCCGCCAGGTAGTCGAGCAATGACTGGGGGCCGTCCGGCTTCACCGACGCAACGTCAGCGGCGTCATGGCCGTAGCCGATGTTGGCGGGGTCCGGTTCGAGCCGGAAACGGCCCGACCAGCCGTTCTGCTCCCACACCTGGTCCGTCTCGAGCAGTTCGGCGACGTGGTGGTCCTGCACCCGTGCCGTGTGCCACACCAACCAGCCGATGCTGTTGGTATCTGGCCCGGGCAGCTGGACTAGCTGGTCGGTGTCGAGACCGTCGACGGCGCGCCGCGCCAGTGGCCCGATGCGGCCGTAGAGCTCGAGGAGAAGCGCAGCGACGTCCATGTGTCGATTCCAGCACGATTCGACAACGGCCGCGCCGTTACGCGGCGTCTTCCTCATTGCGGACGCACACCTCGCTTGCCGTGACTCGTAATCCAGCTGTTGATCTTCGAGCGCTACCAACACGGGGACCGCAGCCTCGCCGCCCACGCGGCCCGGCCGGCGCACACGGCCTTGACCGACGGCATGGCGGGCGCAACGTCACCAGACGGCGGGTCATGAGCTCGAAGTTCTACGACCTCGCCGACTACGGCTGGTGGTCCCGCTCGGACAACGCGCAGCCTTTGTTGGAAGGCGCAGTCATCGCGCTCGTCGGGTTTCGGTTCGAGGACGCCGCCGACCGCGAACTCGACCAACGCGGCTGCGACATCGTTTTCGTCAAGGTGTCCCGGCTCGAGACAGAGTTGGTGTTCTTCATCGACGCCTGCAAGTCGGGCATGGCGGGCCGTGATTTTATGCACCGAATCGATCCCGAGGAGATGGCCAAGCGGTTGGGCTCGATCAACGAACGAGCCCAATACATTCTCAGTTCCACCTCCCATCAGCTCAAGTTCTACGAACTGCGCCTCCCGGTGCGGTGCAGCGAGGTGGAAGAATGCGCAGCTCCCGATGTGCCGCTTCTATGGCTACTTCCAACAGCTTGCGCTCTACCAAAGACAAGCGGACCGCCAGCCAGGAAGTAGTCGACCATGATCCGACAGACCTCTCGAAGAAGGAGACGACGCACGCAAGGGTGGCGACAGGAACTTCTGAGCGCGGCGCACCGCGCTCCTACTGATTAGGCTCCGGGCGCATGAGCGAGCCACTTTTCTCCGACGATCAGTCGATTTCCGTCAGCGCTTCCCCCGAGGCCGTCTACGCAATGGTTTCCGACCTCACCCGCCATGGTGAATGGTCGTCCCAGAACATCGGCGGCGAGTGGCTCGACGGCGCTACCGGCCAGGTGGGCGACTGGTTCGAGGGCCGCAACAAGGCCGGCCCGAACGAGTGGACCGCCAAGGTCGAGATCACCGAAGCTACGCCGGGCGCTGACTTCGGCTTCTGGACGTTGGGAACGGCTGCGAATGTGGCCCATTGGCGCTACACGATGGAAGCGGAGGGCTCCGGCACCAAACTCAGCCAGCACTACCGGCTCCACACGCTGCCCGAGGCGGTCGAGAAGTCCGTCGGTCTCCAAGGATGGACCCAGGCGGTAGCCGCCGGGATGGCAACAAACCTGGCAGCGATGAAGAAGACCGCGGAGAGCGAAGGGTGAACCTGACGCCGGCGGAGCTCGAACGGTTCCACCGCGAGGGTTATCTCTTCTTCCCCGGCCGGTTCGACGAGCGGGAAACAGCGATGCTGCGCTCCGAGGCCGACGTGCTGTACGCGACCGAACGAGACGAGGTGTGGCGGGAGTCCTCCGGGGCACCGCGCACGGCCTTCGCGGCGCACCAATGGTCCGAACCGTTTCGCCGGCTGGGCCGCCATCCGCGCCTCGTTCGGCCGGTCGAACAGATCGTCGACGGGCCGGTCTACATGCACCAGTACAAGGTCAACGCCAAGGCCGCATTCGATGGCGAGGTCTGGCAGTGGCACCAGGATTACGGCACCTGGCAGCGCGACGACGCCATGCCCGAGCCGTTGGCAATGAACGTGGCCGTGTTCCTCGATGAGGTGACGGCTTCGAACGGCCCGTTGCTCTTCATACCGGGGAGCCATCTTGAGGGTGTCTTCGAGGCCGGCCACGACCTCGGCACCACGTCCTATCCCTTGTGGACGCTCGACCGCGACACCATCACCCGGTTGGCGGAACGTGGCGGCATCGTCGCACCCACCGGTCCACCGGGTTCGATGATCCTGTTCCACGGGTGCCTGGTTCACGCCAGCCCGCCGAACATCAGCCCGTTCGGTCGGGTCATCGTGTACCTGTCGTTGTGTAGGGTGGACAACCACATCCGCCAGTTCAAAAGGGCCGAGTGGATCGCCCACCGCGACTTCACCCCGATCGAACCCTTGGCCGACGACTGTCTGGCCGACCTCGTTCCGGCTGGCGAACGATGAACCTGCACCGATTGGCCGCCGAGCGCGCAGCTGCGGGCAACCCGGTCAGGGTCGGGCTCATCGGGGCCGGCAAGTTCGGTTCGATGTTCTTGGCCCAAGCGCCACATTCGCCGCTGGTGGTCAGCGCCATTGCGGACCTCGACGTAGAACGGGCACGGCGGGCGTGCCGTGAGGTGGGCTGGTCCGACACCGCGGTCGAGGCCACCGTGTTCCTGACCTCGGCGGAGGAGCTCGTGCACCGTGACGATGTGGATGTTGTGGTCGAGGCGACGGGCAACCCCGTGGTCGGCGTCGACCACGCGTTGGCATGTTTCGCCGCCGGGAAACACCTCGTTGCGGTGAACGTCGAGGCCGACGCGCTGTGCGGGCCGATGTTGGCTCGGGCCGCTGCCGATGCGGGCGTGGTCTATTCGCTGGCCTACGGCGACCAACCGGCGTTGGTCTGTGAACAGGTCGATTGGGCCCGCTCCTGCGGGTTCGAGGTGGTCGCCGCCGGCAAGGGCACCAAACACCATCCGACGTACCATTCATCGACCCCGGACACGATCTGGGATTACTACGGGCTCACCGCAGAACAGGCCGCTGCGGCCGGCATGAACAGCCAGATGTTCAACAGTTTTCTCGACGGCACCAAGTCGGCGATCGAGATGTGTGCAATCGCCAACGCCACCGGCCTCAGCGCCGCGCCCGACGGATTGGCGTTTCCACCGTGTGGAGTCGACGACCTACCCCACATTCTGCGTCCGACCGCCGATGGTGGCGTGTTGCACCACAAGGGCCAGGTCGAGGTGGTGTCCTGTCTCGAGGTCGACTTCCGCCCGGTGTTCCGAGATCTGCGTTGGGGTGTCTACGTCGTGCTCGAAGCCCCGAACGACTACGCTGCCGACTGTTTCGCGCAGTACGGCCTGCGCACCGATTCCTCAGGCCGGTATGCGGCTATGTACAAGCCGTACCACCTGATCGGCTTGGAGCTCAACATGTCGATCCTGTCGGCGGCGTTGCGCGGTGAACCCACCGGCTGCCCAATCGGCTGGCAGGCCGACGTGGTGTCGACCGCGAAGCGCAACCTTCGCGCCGGCGAGATGCTCGACGGCGAGGGCGGCTTCACGGTTTGGGGCAAGCTCATGCCTGCGGCCGACTCGTTGGCGCTGGGTGGGTTCCCCCTCGGGTTGTCCCACGGTGTCGAGCTGGTCAACGACGTCCCCGCCGGTCGGCCCATCCGCTGGACTGACGTACGGGTGAAAGAAGACCGGGCTGCGCATCGTCTCCGTCGCGAGCTGGAAGCTTCCGGCGCCTGAACTCGACCGTGTTACGCGAACTCGATCTGGGTCGACCTTCAACCGGGTGGCGCCGTAAGCCACTGCGGTGAGCTGGGACACCCCCGACACCAGGTTCGATCATGTGGTCTCGCACTGCCTCTGCCTGGCGCTGTGAGAGCACGCGGTTGATCTCCGCGGGGCCGAGATTGTTCGTGTGTGCCCCGTTTTCCGCGACCCGATAACGCACGGTCACAAATATAGATATAAACCACGGTTAGTAGTTATTACTAGTTTCGTTCGTCATAGCCGTTTCTGAGATCGGGGCTATGGCGAGTGGGGTAGTGGCACATCATGCGATTCGGTAAGACTGTTGGTAGATCGTTTTTGGTTCTGGCCGTTCTTGCCCTAGTCGTTGGTGGTGCCAGCTAAACGGCGGAGGTGTGCGGGCCAACGCCCTGTTTGTGGACAGCGGAGATAGCCAACTTGGAGCGTGGTCAGACCGGATCGAATGGCCATTCATCCCACTTCATGCGGGCGTCGACCAGCAGGGTCGCGTGTTCACGTACGGTAGTGATCCGACTGGTGGGTAAGGCGGTCAGGTCAGTTACGACGTCTGGGATCCAACGAACAACCGCCACTCGACTCGCCCCAACGGAACCGTGTCCGACACGTTCTGTTCGATCGTCATTGGCGATCCGACATCTCGGGGGCTTTTGGTCATAGGCGGCGATGAGCGCGCTCAACCGGAGCCGAACCAGTTCACACTTCGCTACGACGCCGGGGTCATGACCGACACCGGCGAAGACATGATCTACGGCCGGTTCTATCCGACAGCCACAACTCTTTGGGATGGCAGGATCTTGGTGCAGGCCGGTCGGGAGTCCCTCGCCAACCCCGTGACCGTTTCAGAGATCTACGAGGCCGGGGAAGGCTGGCGCCTGTTGCCTGGCACCGACGACGTCGATCTCACCCAGGACCCTCCAGTGATCACCGAGGTGAGCCCTCCCCACTTCGCCAGACACTGGGCCGACAGCGTCGTGCTCCTAGATAGCCGAGTGCTCATCACCGGCGGCTCGGCTGGCATGTTGATGCTCGATGGGTCGGTGTTTGTCGGTGTTTGTCGGTGTTTGTCGGTGTTTGTCGGTGTTTGTCGGTGTTTGTCGGTTCGTCAGGCCCGGCGATTCACAAGAGTGCTGAGATGTTCTACCCTCGGTATCTGTTCGACGGCGATGGGGCTCCAGCGGAACGACCGAGGCGGACGGCCGTCCCTCGCAACATCACTCACGGGGAGTCCTTTACGGCGGCCGTGACTGGCGGCGACATCGATCGCGTGATGTTGATCAAATCCGGCGGCGTCACCCACAGCATGAACCAACAGATCTTCATTGAGCTCGGCTTCGAGCAGTCCGGAAGTGTCGTTACGATCGACGCTCGGGAGCTCGCCACGGTGGCTACCCCTGGCGAGTATTTCCTGTACGCGCTGAGCAATGGGGTTCCGTCGATAGCTGCGATCGTCAGCGTCGGCGGGGAAACCGGCCCCAACGTCATCAACGAGGAGCTCGTGAACGGTGGTTTCGAGCGGCCCTCGGTTGAAGCGGCCGCAGCGAGCGCCAACGTTCAACAGGCCGAAGCGTTTGGGTGGTCAACCAACGATTCCTACGGTGGTCTCGAGATCATTGGGTCAGGATCCAGGGGTATTGCAGCACCGGAAGGCAGCCAATACCTGGAACTAAATGGCGATGAAGGTGGCAGCCTCTGGCAAGACGTTTCAACAGAACCGGGAGTCACTTATGAGTGGTCGTTCTGGCATCGCGGCCTGTTGGACGACGACACGATCGAGTTGCTCGCTGGGCCGCCGACCGCTTCGGTGGCAGTGGTTGCTACCGCGACGACATCTCCAGGCGACTGGGCCCGCTACAACGGAACCTACGTCGTGCCGGACGGCCAAACCATCACCCGCGTGCAGCTCCGGGCGAGCGACGGTGACGACCAGGGCAACCTCGTTGACAACGTCCTCTTCTTGTCCAGCGCACCCTCGCCTCCGACGTCGCCTCGCCCACCTCTGCTGGCCTCAGGGACGGCCGGCTACTGGATGCTCGAAGAGAACGGCACCGTCTATTCATTCGGTGGAGCGAGTGGTTACGGGGGAACTGAAGTGGGCGAGTCCGTTGCTCTCGTTGCCTCCCCAAAGAGTGAGGGTTACTGGATTTTGGGGGCTGACGGGCAAGTGCACGCTCGAGGTGACGTGGCTTTCCATGGCGATCTCTCCACGAGCCCGGTCGCTCTCGACGACGGCGAACTGGCGACCACCATGGCAGCGACTCCCGGAGGAGACGGCTATTGGATCTTTACCAATCGCTGACGAGCTATCGCTTTCGGAGTCGCCGAGCATCAAGGTGACCTCGTTCACCTCGCGCTCAACCGACCGATCGTCGCCTCGGTCGCGACGCCTACTGGAAACGGGCAGTACCAGGTCGCCGCCGATGGCGGCGTTTTCGCCCACGGCGACGCCGTGTTCCGAGGTTCTGTCCCTGGGGTCCTGCCTGAAGGTACGGCGCTCAACCGTCCGGTCGTAGAGGTAGCTGCGACGTCTGGCAACGGGGGCTATTGGCTCGTCGCCAGCGACGGTGGGATCTTCAGCTCCGGTTCCGCCCCCTACCGGGGTTCGGTTCCAGCGGTACTTTCTTCCGGCACTGAGCTGAACCGTCCAGTCAACGGCATGGTGCCGTATGGAGATGGGTATCTGTTGGTGGCGAGCGACGGAGGCGTCTTCACCTTCAGCAATCTCGAATTCTTGGGAAGTCTCGGAGCGAATCCACTCGCAACTCCGATCGTCGACATAGCTGCGATGAGCTAAGTCTGGCCCGCTAGTGGTAGGGCAAATACTGCGACCATTCCCAGGCGGTGATGCCCTCGACGGATTCGTGATCGGGCGTGGCGGCCGTGTACCGACCCCACTCCTGATGTTTGATCGCAAGGAAGTTGTCGACGAGGTCCTGGCTGACCGCCTCGGACAGATCGGTATCAGCTTGGAGGTGTCCGAGGGCTTCGATCAGGCTCGTTGCCGAAACAACTTCGGTGTTGTACTCGTCCATGCCATCACCAGTCTCAGCTGGAGGGCACGGAAGGTCGTTGACCACACCAAGACGTGCCGCCTGCAGCACTGCGGCTACGGCGGTGTGAATGCTGGCTGCACCATCGGGTAGGCGGGACTCAAGCCGCGTGCCAGAACCGCGTTGTGGCGGAACCCGACTGCCAGTCATGCGGTGGTCGTATCCCCAGTTGGCCCTGCGGCCTGCGAACGACCCCGGCTGCAGGCGGTGATAGGCGTTTACGGTGGGGGCGCATAAGGCCGTGAGACCCTGATGGTGGTGACACATGCCCGCGAGACAACTTTTCGCCAAAGCGGAGAGTCCGTCGTCGGCGCTTTCGTTGACGAACGCGTTGACTCCATCTGAATCGACGAGCGAAAGGTTGACGTGTACCCCATTGCCTTCGAGATCGATGAACGGCTTGCCGAGGAACGTCATGCGCAGCCCAGCTTCCATGGCTGCTTCACGAGCCATCACCCGGAAGAGGAACGCGTCGTCAGCGGCTTTGAGCGCGTCGGTGTATTCGAGGGTGAGTTCGAATTGGCCGTTGTCGAACTCTGCGTTTATCGACTCGATGGGGATGCCTGATTTTCCGGCCCGACGCATGATCGTGTCGATCAGGCCGACCGGATCAACGAATCGTCCCGTGCCGTAGACGTAGGACTCTGGCGTGTCCCAGGCTTCCCACCCACCGTTGCCATCCGATTGCAGGACATATGCCTCGAGTTCGATACCGACCTTGGGTGAATAGCCCATGGCCTCCCAATCGGCGACGGCTTTGCGAAGAGCGAATCTGCCCGAAAATGTGAAGGGCTCGCCGTGCATCGAGAGGTCGCACACCGCCACAGCTGTCTCGGGGTCGTCCCAGCCCTGACGCACATCTGCCGGATCGAACTTTGCGTGTAGGTCGGGGAAACCCTCGAGGATGAATGATCCGGGCGTCGGTTCGAATGAACGGTCGTAGCCAAGGCTGAACACAGCGGCTGCATGCCCTGTCCCTTTGCTGGCCAAATGCGCGGGCAGGTACTTCCCTCGAGCGATACCCAAATGGTCTGGCCAGAGAATTCGGACCCGGTCGTGTTCAGTCATCGAGCACCTCTTCGTTCGAGCGAAGATCGTAGGCGTCTCGGCTAGCGAGGGGAGACACTCGACGAAAGGTCCACCACGGGTGTTAGAGCCTCTAACTCAGATGTAGCGTTGCGCTGTGCGTCAGATCTCTCATTACATCAACGGGTCCGTGACTCCGAGCTCCAGCGGCCGGACCAGCAACGTTTTCAATCCAGCCACGGGACAGGTGCAGGCTGAAGTTGGCCTCGCGTCGACAGATGAGGTCGATGCGGTGGTTGCGTCGTCTTTGGCGGCGTTCAAGCATTGGCGGGCGAGCTCGCTCGCTCAGCGCACACAAATCATGTTCGCCTTCCGCGAAATCATGTCGAGCCGTCGCCTCCAGATGGCACGAGCTGTCAGCAGCGAACACGGCAAGGTCATCTCCGATGCTGCGGGCGAAGTCGCTCGTGGCCTCGAGAATGTCGAGTTCGCCTGCGGAATCGCCCAGCACCTCAAGGGTGAGATCAGCGAGCAGGCGTCCAGCGGCGTCGATATCTACACACTTCGCCAACCAGTCGGTGTGGTGGCTGGCATCACCCCGTTCAACTTCCCAGCAATGGTTCCGTCGTGGATGTTCGCCACCGCGATCGCATGCGGCAATACGTTCATCTGCAAACCGTCGGAGCGTGACCCATCGGCAGTGATGATGATCGCCGAGTGGCTCACCGAAGCCGGCTTGCCAGACGGAGTGTTCAACGTGCTCCAGGGCGACAAGGTTGCAGTGGACGGCCTGCTGCAACACCCTGACGTCTCAGCTATCAGCTTCGTCGGCTCGACGCCGATCGCCCGCTACGTGTACGAAACGGGTACCAAGGCTGGCAAACGAGTCCAGGCGCTCGGTGGCGCCAAGAACCATATGCTCGTGCTCCCGGACGCCGACATCGAGATGGCAGCCGATGCTGCGGTGAGCGCCGCATACGGCTCCGCTGGCGAACGATGTATGGCCATCAGCGCTGTTGTCGCCGTTGGCGAGGCTGCCGACCCGCTTGTTGCAGCGATCGCCAGCCGCATCCCGGCTCTCAAGATCGGCGCCGGCGACGAACCAGACGTCGACATGGGTCCGCTGATTACCGCCGAAGCCCGCGATCGGGTGGCCGGCTATGTGACCCGAGCGAAAGACGATGGTGCACTCGCTGTCGTCGACGGTGGACAGGCCGACCTTCCCGAAGAAGGTTTCTTCTACGGTCCGACCCTGCTCGACAACGTCACCGAGGAAATGGAGTGCTATGCCGACGAGATCTTCGGCCCGGTGCTCGGTGTGATTCGAGTCGACACCTTCGAAGAGGGTCTCGACCTCATCAACCGCAACCCGTTCGGCAACGGCACCGCGATCTTCACCCGCGATGGCGGCGCTGCCCGCCAATTCCAGTTCGACGTGCAGGTCGGCATGGTTGGTATCAACGTGCCGATCCCAGTCCCAGTGGCATACCACTCGTTTGGGGGCTGGAAGGCCTCCCTGTTCGGTGACCTGCACATGTATGGCCCCGAAGGCGTGCGTTTCTACAGCCAGGCCAAGGCGGTCACGGCTCGTTGGCCCGACCCGGCTACTAGCTCGGTCGACCTCGGTTTCCCGCGCACTGTCTAGGAGGCACTGTCTAGGAGGCACTGTCTAGGAGGCACTGTCTAGGAGGCACTGTCTAGGAGGCACACATGAAGACTGAATTGTTCATCGGCGGCGAGTGGCGCGATGGCTCGGATGCCGAGCGTATTTCGGTGCTCAATCCTGCAACTGGCACGGAAATCACCACGGTTGCCGCTGGTACCCCCGAAGACGCGACCGCCGCGGTCGAGGCGGCGTCGATCGCCCAGAACGGCTGGGCGGCGACATCGCCTCGCGAACGTTCGGAAGTTCTTCGTAACTGCTGGCAGACCCTTGTTGATCACACCGACGAACTCGGTGCGTTGATCACTCTCGAACACGGCAAGCCGCTGCCTGACGCCAAGGGAGAGATCGCCTACGCAGCCGAGTTCTTCTGATGGAACGCTGAAGAGGCAGTCCGGATCCGCGGTTCGATCGGGACCGCCCCGTCGGGCGCTAACAAAATCATCGTTCGTCATCCCCCGGTCGGCGTCGTGGTGATGGTGACCCCGTGGAACTTCCCGGCGGCGATGATCACGCGCAAGGTCGCCCCAGCTCTCGCCGCTGGCAACGCTGTGGTGATCAAGCCCCCGAAGGAGACCCCGCTCACCGCGCTGCGGCTAGCTGAACTCCTCACCGAAGCAGGGGTCCCGGCCGGAGTGGTCAACGTGGTTCCCACGCTTGACTCCGGCTCATGGTTCGACGCAGCCGTAGAGCACAAGGCCACCCGCATGGTGTCGTTCACTGGTTCGACCGAAGTGGGGCAGGTGTTGCTTCGTCGTTGTGCCGATCGGGTGCTCAAGGTCGCAATGGAGCTGGGCGGCAACGCCCCGTTCATCGTGTTCAACGACGCAGACATCGACGCGGCCGTCGAAGGAGCGATGGTTGCCAAGATGCGCCATTCGGCCGAGACGTGCACCGCGGCAAACCGGTTCTTCGCCGAGGCTGACGTGGCGGCAGAGTTCACGTTGAAGCTCGCCGCCGCCATGGGTGCCATCAAAACCGGCAATGGCATGGATGCCGGCGTGACCTGCGGCCCCATGATCAACGCCGCTGCGATCGAAACAATCGACCGACTGGTTGGCGCTGCAGTGGACGCTGGGGCCGAAACGGCTCTGGGTGGTTCCGTGATCGACGGACCCGGCTTCTTTTACCAACCGACCGTGCTTGGCAATGTCGCTCCGGACTCACCCATTACGAGTGAAGAGATCTTCGGCCCGGTCGCGCCGGTCATTCCATTCACCGATACCGAGGACATGATCGTCCACGCCAACAACACCGAGATGGGTCTCGCTGCCTACGTTTACACCCGCGATATCGGTCGTGGTCTGAACGTGAGCGAACGCCTCGAGTCAGCCATGGTGGGACTCAACCGTGGCGCCATATCTGACGCGGCAGCCCCCTTCGGCGGCATGAAGCAGTCGGGTCTCGGACGTGAGGGCGCGAGCGAAGGTATCTACGAATTCTGCGAGACCCAATACATTGCAGCTTCCTGGTAGGGCAGCTTCCTGGTAGGGCAGCTTGTTGTCGAGGCTGCTTGAAGTGGGCGGCTAGCTGTTGGCCATTCCAGTCAGGTCGTAGCGGGTCGTGTCGTAGATCTTGCGGATGGCAAAACTTGACCTGATGCGCGCCACCCCAGGCAAGCGCGACAAGTACTGCTTATGGATGCGCTCATAGTCGAGGGTGTTGTGAACGGTGAGGTGGATGAGGTAATCGCTTTCGCCCGCCATCAGGTGACACGACATCACTTCGGGACACTCGGACACAGCATCCTCGAACGCGCTCAACGCCTCTTCGGCCTGGCTATGCAGGCTGATCTCGACAAAAACGTCGACCAGGCGGCCAACGCTGACCGGGTCTACGAGCATCACGTAGCCAGCGATGATGCCCGCTTCTTCGAGCCGGCGAACCCGCCGCAAGGTGGCCGATGGGGAGAGCCCGATCAGCGCCGCCAGATCGTTGTTGGCGAGCCGACCGTCACCCTGGAGCTCATTGCAAATACTGCGGTCAATTGCGTCGAGGTCGATCACGCGGCTCATTATTGTGTGCAGTAGGGCAATTTCGCAATAAAATTGTGTCACGAACCTGTGTGGCGGCATATAACGCCATCGGCTGGCGCGGGCTCGCAACTACGCTGGACGTTTGTCCAGCACTTTCGTTGGGCGAGCCGAATCGAAAGGCCGACCCATGCGCGTTGGTGTTCCCGCAGAAATCAAGAACGCAGAGCGTCGCGTCGGCCTGATCCCCGGTTCGGTCAGCGAACTCACGGGCGCAGGCCACACGGTCGTTGTTGAAGCCGGAGCGGGCCTCGGCGCCGGATTCGCTGACGAGGAGTATCTCGCAGCGGGCGCCAAGGTCGCCGGCACGGCTGTCGAAGTGTTCGAGGACTCAGAAATGATCGTCAAGGTGAAGGAGCCGCAAGCCGGCGAGCGTGCTCGCCTCACCGCTGATCACACCCTGTTCACGTACTTACATCTGGCGCCCGACGCCGCTCAAACCGCAGACCTTGTCGCCAGCGGGGCCACCTGCATTGCATACGAAACGGTCACCGATCGTCACGGGCGCCTCCCCCTTCTTGCCCCCATGTCGCAGGTCGCTGGCCGCATGGCCATCCAGGCCGGCGCACACAGTCTCGAAACAATCCAAGGCGGCCGTGGGCTCCTCCTCGGAGGAGTGCCGGGCGTTGCTCCAGCTCGCGTAGTGGTCATCGGTGGCGGCATGGTCGGTCGTAACGCAGTTGCCATGGCCGTTGGCCTCGGAGCCGAGGTGACGGTCCTCGACCGCGATCTTGGTGTGCTCGACGAGATCGACATCCAATACGGCTCCACCGTTCGCTGCGTGTACTCGACCCGCGCCAACCTCGAAGAAGAGGTCCTGGAGGCCGATCTCGTCATCGGGGCAGTGCTCGTGCCTGGCGCCGCGGCACCGAAGCTGGTGACTGCCGACATGATTCGCCGCATGCGACCTGGCTCGGTCGTAGTCGACGTCGCCATCGATCAGGGCGGCTGCTTCGAAACGTCACACGCCACGACCCACACCGACCCGACCTATGTGGTCGACGACGTCGTGCACTACTGCGTCGCCAACATGCCCGGTGGCGTGCCCCGCACCTCGACCATGGCACTCAACAACGCGACACTCCCGTTCACGATGGCGCTTGCCAATAAGGGCCCCATCGCAGCGATGCTCGCCGACGCTCACCTTCTCAACGGTCTCAACGTGCACGCTGGCCAAGTGACCGAGTTTCAGGTTGCTGAAGCCCTCGGCTACCCATACGTCGACGCCCGCGAAGCCCTCACCGCCTAACCCCACTTCTGGCGCCCCGGGATTTGGCTCTGGCCAAATTTGAGGGCGACGGTTTGTTTTGGGTGGCGTTGCCTAGCCGGCTTCGGCGCCGAAGCGGACGATGCTCAGCGGTGGGGGAAGCGGGTCCTTCGAGAGTCAGATTCTGGCCTGCAGAAGGTCTTCCTCCTGGTCGACTTCGAACTTGCGGGGATCGCCTATGTCGATGATTCGACCGTCGACCTGGGTCGCGGACGGGCCCTGCTCGATCCGTTGGGTGAAGTCCTCGAGGTTCACATCCGCTAGGTCTGCTGAGGCATACAACACCACAACGCTGACGAAGCGCCCGGCTCTGTCCTGGCCGTCGCCGATCAGGACCGCCTCAGGCTGATCGAGGAATATCTCTTCGGGGAAAGCGCGCTCGAAGTTGCCTGAGAGCGGCGCGATTCGCATGGTCAGCAGGGCTGAGTAGAGATCGAGCTCGTCTGCGAGAACGCCGAGTTGGAGGAGTTCCGGAACGTCGGCCAAGGTGCGGCGGCGCCCAGTGATGGCGGACGCAACGTCCTGGATTGCGTCGGTGTGGCGGACCCAAACAATTCGGTCGTCGATGAGGGCGAGGCGGCGGTATTCGCCGATTGAGCGGCCGGTCGTGGACAGGTCGATGTCGAGCCCGCCGTCGGTGCCCCATTCGTAGATCGTGTTGCCCTCGTACTCGACGACGTCGAGAAGGTCGCGCCAGTTGGGATCGTTTTGCACGGCGGCTTCGACGACCTGGTCCCAAGCTCGTTGATCAAACCCAACTTCGAGTCGCATCTCGTTCGGCGTGGCAGTTCGGCCGAACGCTCCGAGCGGGCCGACCGGGAGCAGGTCAGCTCGGGAGGCCAGCGATCCCCGGTAGTTCTCAACAGCGCTGTCTGGTGCCTCATCCGAAGGCAAATCGATGTCGAAGTGGACCGGGCTCGGTCGATGTCAAGGATGGTGATCGGGTTGAAGCGGGTTTCGCTGTCGTCTGGCATCGAGGCGAGGAGGTGTACCCAACTGTCCTCGTCGTAGTCTGCGAAGCCCGCGGACGGTCCGTCGGTGAACTCATCAGCGAAGAGGTCTTCAGCTGGGGCGAGGCGGTAGAGGGCCTCGACCTCGGCAAACGTGGACTCGTAACATTCCTCGTGCACCCGCTCATACACAGTGTCGTAGAGGTAGAGGCCGGTCGCCCGGTCGAGCACGGTGCTGCTGAGCGAAGCGCTGTTGTCGAGCATGCATTCGCCGAGAGCATCGAGAGCCGCCGTGTACTCCTCGAATGTGGCTGATTCGCTGGCTGGATCCACTTGTGCAGCGCCGTTTGGGAGTTCTTCAGTGGTGGTCGTGACGCCCGTTGCATCGTTCACTGCCTGGGTCACCGCAGCGCAGCTGGCCGAAAGCAGCGCGATGACGGTGAGGAACACGAGACGACTCAAGTGAGTGCGCGTCGTACTCGACGACGGGGAGGCGACCACACACCAACGGTGGGCCGCACGGCGGCCGCCTTTACGGTCGGTACCGTCCCCCGTGTGAGCAGCCGCGCCCTTGAGGACACTCCCCGCGCCGACATGGTCCGGTACCTCCTCGATCGCGATGTCAGGGTGGCGACGTTCGTGGGCAAAGGTCACGAAGCAACTGCGGCGGCTTTCGTTTCGGCTGGCGGGTTGATGAGCGCTAACGAAGGCACGACGGTTGTGTGGCTCGCGGACGAGGTCTCTCGCCGACCTGTTCCGGACATCGCAGGCGGTCTTGCCAATGGCGGAACTGTGATTGTTGAGGCGTCGCTTCCAGTTGACCCGCAGATGCCTCCAACCGTGTTCCCAATGCTTGTGGAGATCGATCGGGTGGCGCTTCTGTCGTACGACGGCGCCTCTTATCGGCGAATCGAGTTCGCGAACGGCGGCTCGCAGGCGCGGGCGATCACCCCGCTGGGTCTGGGGGAACTCGACGCAGTCGCGCTTGGTGGTTCCGCGTCTCATCAACTCGTGCGCCGTGATGCCGACACTTCTGGTCAGGCGTTCGCTGATCATCACCCAGCGCATCTGTCATGGTTTCGTCACAATCCAACGGAACCAGACACCGAAACCCGAACGTCTCATTCACTAACCAGTTGAAGAAGCCGTCAGTGAAGGCTCGGTACCCGAGCCTTCGAGAAGAGGTTCAGTCTGATGAAGAAAACCAGCTCTCTCAAGAAAACCGCGGTGGCGCTGATGGGGTTGACGCTCCTAGCGACCGCTTGCACCAGCGACGGCAGCGATGCGACGCTTCGCGACGACACGCCCACCGATCGGACCATCGACATCGGCCAGCCTGGTGTCGACCTTCCTCTGCTCACCGCCCTCACCACATTCGGTGAATGCTCGGAGTACCTCGAGAGTGTGCAGGCCAATGCTCTCGAAGTCGTCGGACCTTGGGGACTCGAGCAGAACTACTTCTTCGGAGGCGGGATTGTCGAGGATTTCGCCTCCGAAGAGTCCGCTGACAGGGACTCGTCGATCAGCGGTGGCTTGACCCAGGATACCCTCGCGACGACTTCAGGTGAAGCCGGTGTGGACTTCAGCACGACCAACGTGCAGGAGCTCGGCGTCGATGAGCCCGACCTGATCAAGACAGACGGCGACCGCATCGTGGCGTTGGCTCAGGGCACGGTTCACATCATCGACGTGACCGGCGACAACGCTGAGTTGCAGGGCTCGGTGAGCGTCGACGACATCTGGACCCAAGACATGTTCATGCAGGGGGATAGCGTGCTCCTGCTGGCCCATTCGTCGTCGGAGTACGGCCGGGGAGGCAACTACTATTCGCCGCTCAGCGTGTTGGTTGAGATCGACATCAGCGATGGCGCCGACCCTCAGGTCGTTCGTCGTATGGAGATGGACGGCAGCTACCTCAGCGCACGAATGATTGACGGCGTCGTCCGAGTGGTCGTGCAGAGTTCGGTTACGGGCATCGAGTGGGAGTACCCCGAAGGCGGCGGCCTGCGTGCAGAACGCAACGCCACCGAAGCCAACCAGGAACTCATCCAGAACTCGACCGTCGACAACTGGCTGCCGTACTACATCCTCAGCGATGGCTCCGGTCGTCAGCTCAGCGAGGGCAACCTCGTCGAGTGCGATCGGGCCTATCACCCTGAAGAGTTCAGCGGTCTCAACCTCTTGAACGTGGTGACGATCGACATGAGCGCCGACGGTCTGGGCGGCGACATCGACGGCGTCGGCGTGCTCGCCGACGGCCAAACCGTCTACTCAAGCACTGACAACATGTACATCGGTACCACCAAGTGGGTCGACTGGGCGGAATTCGAAGACGCTCGAAACGCTGGCGAAGCGCCCCCGGCAGTGACCACCGAGATCCACAAGTTCGACATCTCGGATCCCACAAGCACCGACTACGTCGCCAGCGGCGCCGTGACCGGAACAGTGCTCAGCCAGTACTCATTGTCGGAGCACGAAGGCAACCTGCGTGTGGCCACCACCGTTGGAGCGCTCTGGGGCTGGACCGATGAATCGGAGAGTTTCGTCACCGTCCTTGAGCAGCAGGACGTTGAACTGGTGAACATTGGCCAGGTCGGTGATCTCGGCCTCGGCGAGCAGATCTTCGCCGTTCGATTCATGGGAGACATCGCCACCGTCGTGACATTCCGGCAGACCGATCCGCTGTACACGATCGATCTCAGCGACCCGACCAACCCGACCGTGCTTGGCGAACTCAAGATCCTCGGCTACTCGGCATATCTGCATCCGATCTCCGACACCCTCGTCATTGGAGTTGGCCAGGATGCAACAGAGGAAGGTCGGACCACAGGAACTCAGGTGTCGCTGTTCGACATTTCCGACCTGGAGAATCCGGTTCGTCTGTCTCAGTGGCACCTGCCGGGCGGCTGGACTCAGGCTGAGTTCAACCCGAGGGCGTTCCTCTACTGGGCAGCCGAAGACCTGCTTGTGCTGCCGGTCAACGTATGGGGCTATGAGCAGGGCGCCGAATCTTTCCTTGGCGCTGTTGCCCTGGATGTCTCCGAAAACGTCGTCAGCGAACGGGCCCGCATCACCCATGCAGAGCCTGGCAAGCGGACCTGTGAAGAGTGGGTCGGTATCAACGACGACGGTGAAGAAGAGACCTACCAAGAGTGCTGGGTCGACCAGGACTGGCAAGCCCAGATCCAACGTTCAGTCGTGATCGGCGACAGGCTGTTCACCGTGTCCGAGAAGGGGCTTCTTGCCAGCGATCTCGGCACGCTCGCTGATCTCACCTTCGTGGACTTCGCCAGCCGTTGATCCAGCGGCGAGCACTAATGTGCGGCCATGCGCATTGGTGTCTCTCTCAGCAGCACCTATCAGGTCACTGACCATCGGGAAGGGGCTCGGTCGATGATCGACCGAGCCTCTGCCGCGTGGGCGGCCGGACTCGACCACCTGACCATTGGTGATCATCACAACAGGCCCGTGCCCTACTACCAGAACACCCCGATGCTTGGCCGGCTTCTTGCCGAGTGGGGCGAGCGCCCTGCTGGCTGTCTTTTCCTGGTGCCGTTGTGGAATCCGGTATTGATGGCTGAACACATTGGAACCCTCGCCTCAATCCACTCAGGTCGTTTCATCGTCCAGACCGGTCTCGGCGATGGAGAGGCCCAGTTCGGGGCCATGGGAGCCAACCCGCGAACTCGGCCATCCGATTTCATTGAAGGTGTTCGAATGGTGAAGGCCCTTCTGGTGGGGGAGACCGTCAACAGTGAACGGTTCGGTCTCACCGATGCGTCGATCGCTCCGAGGCCTCCTGAACCCGTTGAGTGGTGGATTGGCGCAAGCGCCGACGTCGCCATCGACCGAGCGGCGACGATGAGCGGCTCCTGGTACGCTTCCCCTGGCCTCGCGCTTGCTGAAGCCGAAGCGAAGGTCACCAGATTCCACCAGGCCCTCGCCGCCAATGATCGGGAGCCCGGTCAACTGGTGATGCGCCAGGACGTGTTGGTCGCCGAGACCGACGAACAGGCTCAACAACTGGCCGAACCGGTGCTCGCGAGCGGCTATCGGGGTATGCCCGCCGACCGTCTCGCGATTGGGTCAGTCGAGTCTGTAGCCGCCAGGTTTCGCCAGTTCGCCGACATCGGATTCACACACATTTCGGCACGCCAAATTTCGGTTCCGCAGCAAGCGGCCCTTACGTCCATTGGATTGCTCGGGGAGATCAACGCCGCATGTTGAGCAACGACATGTTGAGAAATGAACTGTTGTCCATGTCGGAATCAGGCCGCCTGTCCGCCATGCTGGTTCCATGAGCGAGTTGATCTGGGAAGAAGCCCCGAGCCTGCACCGCCCGATTCTTGTCACCGCCTTCGAAGGCTGGTTTGACGCTGGCGAGTGCGCAACTGGTGCCGTGCGGCTCCTACGCAACAAGCAGGGTGCTCGACGGATTGCTCGCATCGATCCGGAGCAGTTTTTCGACTTCCAGGAGAGCCGTCCAAACATCGAGATCACCAACGACGGCGAGCGGGTGCTGACCTGGCCGGAGAACGACTGCTACGCAGTTGAGGTTCCGGAACAGCACGACATCGTCTTGCTCTCTGGCATCGAGCCCCGAATGAGGTGGCGCACCTTCTGCGATTCCATCGTCGAGCTGGCGACCGATACCGGTTGCGAAATGGTCGTGACCCTCGGTGCAATGGTCGCTGGTGTTCCGCACACCCGGCCATCCACCGTCCAGGGCAGCGCGGCCAACCCCGAGCTCGCCACACGGCTCGGTCTCGACCGCCCCACATATCAAGGACCGACCGGCATTGTTGGTGCCTTGCACGACGCGCTCGACCGGGCGTCGTTGCCAGTGATTTCGCTCCGTGTCGGCGTGCCGCACTATGTGGCCGGGCCACCGAACCCCAAGGGCACGATGGCCCTCCTGAAACGATTCGAGCAGGTCACCGGCGTTCCCACTGGGCATGGCGACCTCGAGTCAAGCGTCATCGAGTGGGAAGAACGAGTCAGCGAAGCGGTGTCCGAAGACCCCGAGGTCAACTCGTATGTGACTCAGCTCGAACGTGAAGCCGATCGGGTGGCTGAAGAGGATCTGCCTTCAGGCGACGATCTGGCGGCCGAGTTTCAGAAGTTCCTCCGCGAGCAGCGGGACGACGAGTAGGCCAACAGTGCTAGCTGAGAACGTCGGTAGCCCGCTGTCGAAGTAGGTGGTCGACCAGCACAAGGCACACCATCGACTCGACCATTGGCGCGGCGCGGGGCAGAACACAGGGGTCGTGTCGCCCCTTGGCTTCGAGCACAACAGCTTCGTTATCGCGGTTGACTGTATTCTGGGCCTGGGAGATGGTGCCGGTTGGCTTGAACGCGACGCGTAGCTCAATGGCTTCGCCGTTGCTGATACCGCCCTGGATTCCGCCACTGTGATTGGTGGTGGTGATCGGGCGACCATCGGGGCCAGGTTCGAACGGGTCGTTGTGTTCAATGCCCGTCATCCGGGTTCCAGCGAAACCGCTTCCGATCTCGATGCCCTTGGCGGCCGGCAGCGACATGAGAGCCCCCGCCAACGCTGCGTCAAGTTTGTCGAAGACTGGTTCGCCGAGGCCTGGGACCATACGTCGAGCGACACATGTGACCACGCCGCCGAGAGAGTTGCCATTGCGTCGGGCTTGTTCGATCGCTTCGGTCATGGTTGCTGCGGCGACCGGATCGGGGCAACGGGTGGGGTCGGCCTCGATCATGTCGCGGTCGACGCTTGCGCCATCCACTGACGCCTCGATGTCGTGAACGGAGCTCACCCACGCGATCACTTCGATGTCGGTGAGTTGAGCAATGACGAGACGAGCAACGGCGCCCGCCGCAACGCGGCCAATGGTTTCTCGCGCCGACGCTCGACCGCCACCTTGCCAGTTGCGGATGCCGTACTTGGCTTCGGTGGTGTAGTCGGCATGGCTGGGGCGGTAAATGTCCTGCATATGGTCGTATGCGCTGGGTCGAGCATCGGTGTTTCGAACGAGCAGCCCAATGCTGGTGCCGAGGGTGCGGCCCTCGAAGACACCGGACAGGATTTCGACCTGATCGGCTTCTTTGCGTTGTGTGACGAGCCTGCTTTGTCCAGGCCTGCGCCGGTCGAGCTCGATCTGAATCTGCTCTGCGGTCAGCTCGAGACGCGGGGGACATCCATCGATGACAACGCCGACGCCACCGCCATGCGATTCGCCGAAGGTGCTGATTCTGAAGTTCTGTCCGAAGCTGCTGCCGCCCATCCCGAATGAGGGTAGAGGGTCGATGGCACAGGTCACGAAGGAGATCCCTCGAACGTCCTGCTGGCTGTAGCGTTCGACAGATGGATGTCTTCGGCCTGATTGACGACTGGAAGGCAGCGAACGTCGCTGTCGGAGTGGTCTCGACTCGTTCGGGCGAGCCGGTGGTGACCCTTCACGGTCCGACCGACCGCCCCTTTGAGCTGGCGTCCGTCACGAAACCCCTGTCGGCGCTGGCTGTTTTGGTCGCGGCTGAAGAGGGCATCGTCAGTCTTGATGAGCCTCTCGGGCCGCCCGGCACCACGGTTCGGCATCTTCTGGCTCACGCCGGTGGTCTCGCTCCTGACCAACGGCGACTTCTCACCGAACCAGGGACCCGCCGGATCTACTCGAACGCTGGGTATGAAATGCTCGGTGACCTGGTTGCCGAACGCTCTGAGATGACCTTTGCCGAGTACTTCCACGAAGCGGTCGTGCGGCCCCTTGGTCTCACTAGGACAGTCCTCGAGGGATCACCAGCGCATGGCGGGCACAGCACTGTGGTCGACCTGTTGATCATCGCGACGGAATTGTTGTCCGCTGCGCCGGTGCTGATAGCCCGGGAAACCCGGGTTCAGGCGACCAGCGCAGTTTTCCCCGAACTCTCGGGGGTCCTCCCCGGTTTCGGCACCCAGGATCCGAACCCTTGGGGGCTCGGTTTCGAGATTCGAGGCCGAAAGTCGCCGCATTGGACCGGTTCGCAGAACGCACCGAACACCTACGGCCACTTCGGTCGAGCGGGGACATTCATCTGGATCGACCCGGCGGCCGGGGTTGGGTGTGTTGCGTTGACCGATCGGGAGTTTGGTCCGTGGGCGGCGCGCGAGTGGCCCGTGTTCTCTGACGCTGTATTGCGTCAGGCGACGTGAAACCAGCAGTGAGACAGCCCGAATGAAAATGAACTTCGGACCCGCCTAGCCTCTTGTCATGCCTCCAACGGTGGAAAGTTCCTCTCAAGTGATGCGCGTCCCCGAGTCGAACACTATGGGTGCCGGAATTTGCGGCGGGGGCGATTTCGGCCGAGGAGGGCTCGTCTCTTGCCGATTTTGGACGACTGGTGGACGAGAGCTGAAGACAGGGGGTGACCTCGAATGGATCGTAACGACGCCATACATCTGGTCCGCCGAACAGGTTTCGGTATCGACTGGGCATTGGTCGACCAGATTGAACCGCTGAGCCGATCGGCAGCGGTTGACCTCATCACCGACTTCTCGCCGAACGCGCCTGCAGTTGCACCTGCGGGTATTTCTGACGAGGGCGGCACGCGATGGCGCCAGATCAACGAGCTACAGATCTGGTGGCTCGAGCGAATGCGCTCGGCGCCTCGGCCTCTGCAAGAGAAGCTTGTCCTGTTCTGGCATGGCCATTTCGCTACGAGCGCCTACACGGTCGCTTTCGCTCATCAGGTCTGGAACGACAACCAGATGTTGCGCGCCCACTCGCTCGGCAGCTTCCGCGACATGGCCCAGGGGTCGGCTCTCAGCCCGGCGATGCTCTTGTACCTGGACAACTATCGCAACAAGGCCACGCGCCTCAACGAGAACTACGGGCGAGAGCTGCTGGAGCTGCATCTGCTCGGTCCCGGCGAACATCACTCCGAGTTCGACGTGGTCGAGACTTCGAGGGCATGGACGGGCTACAACACTGACTTCGATCGTCGAGCGTTCGTCTACAACGCACAACACCACGACGAAGGTCAGAAAACGATCTTCGGAATCACCCGCAACTGGTCTGGCCCCGAAGTCATCGACGAGGCGGTGTTCAACACCCATCGCATTACGTCGGCTCGGTACATCGCTGCGAAGTTGTGGTCGTTCTTGGCGTACCCGAACCCCTCATCAGACGTCGTCGATTCAATTGTCCAGCCATACCTCGACAACAACCTCAGCCTCGCAAGCATGACGAGAGCGGTCTTGCTGCACGACAAGTTTTACAGTGCCGAAGCCCGCAACGGTCTGGTTCGTAGTCCGATCGAGTGGGCCGTATCGTGCAGTCGCAGCCTCGGCGTAAGCGCTGTGGTTTCTCGGCCTGAATGGACCACTGCCCCAATGGGGCAGGACGTGTACTACGTCCCAGATCCCTCTGGTTGGAAGCAGAACGAAGTCTGGATCACACCAACAGCGGCATGGGCACGAGCTGATTTCGCTCGCAACCTCGGCTGGAAGGCCATTTCGCTTGGGCGGGTCACCGACGTCACACCGATGACAGTCCCCGATGCGGTCGAACATGTGCGGTTGGTCTTTGGGCTGGACGTGTTGAGCAACCAAACCCGCAAGGCGTTGGAGGATTACGTGCACGCCGAACGCGCCACCGGCAAGTGGGCCCAAACCATCAACTTGATGGTGCTCGCCATGCTCTCGCCCGAAATGCAGATGGCATGAGGAGGACGACGACGATGACAGCCGACGAACTTCTCGACGTCCGGATCCACCAAGAGTTCCGCAACACACCGACCGATGAGAGCTTCGGTGCTTTCAGCCGTCGGCGCTTCCTGCAGCTGACCGCCGCCGGCGCGGGCGCAGGAGCCCTGGCGCTGACATTCGGGGAGTTTGGCGCTCTGGCTGGAACACCACTGGCGCCTGGCGAAGGTGTGCTCGTCGTGTTGCTCCTGAACGGGGCAAACGATGGTCTCAATACTGTCGCTCCCATCGACGATGGCGCCTATCGCTCGGCTCGCAGAGTGCTCGCGCTCAATCAGGCTGAAGCTCACCCAGTGGGCAATGGCATGGCGTTGCATCCGAACCTTCGGGGTTTGAAGAGCCGATTCGATCGCGGCGACGTCGCGATTATTCAGGGTGTCGGCTATCCCAACTCCTCGCTGTCCCATTTCGACTCCATGGCGTACTGGCACGAAGGCCACGCCAACTCCAAGGTGGGCGTGCGCGCAGAAACAGGGTGGCTGGGGCGCTATCTCGACGATCGCGGTGCCCAGCGCGACCTGCTCGACGCAGTGGTATTCAGTTCGGCTATTCCCCTGCACCTCACTGGTCGCGAAGGCAAAGCAATCAATCTCCGTTCCGACGGAAAGCTGGAGTTTGGTGTCCGGGCCGATCCCGATTGGCAGCGGGTGTACAACGCCCTCGAAGATATGGCCCCTCCCGGGTCGCCCTATGGAGCACTCGCAGACTCGCTTGCTCGAGTCACCAACGACTCGATCGACCTTGCTGGCCGCTTGGCTCCAGCGTATGTAGGTGAGACCCTCACCGGAGACGCGGTTGTTCGCGACATGGTGCAGGCGGCGCGGCTGATCAATGCAAACGTCGGGATCAGGGTGATCGGTGTCGAAGCACTGGGCTACGACACTCATGACGGTCAGACCTGGCGACACGGCCAGCTGATGAGCCAGCTCGACGCGGCCCTGGAGGGCTTCTTCAACGAGCTGTTACCCCAGTTCGCCCCTCAGGTCACTGTCATGACCGCTTCAGAGTTCGGCCGTCGGCCCGAGATCAACGGCGCCGAAGGCACCGATCACGGGACCGCCAGCGTGGCGTTCGTCATCGGCCAACGAGTGAAGGGCGGTCTGTACGGCGAGCAGCCGTCGATGACCAACCTCGACGCCCGCGGCAACTTGCATCCAACGGTCGACTTCCGCAGCCTCTACGCAACGGTGCTCGGAGGTTGGCTCGGCGCCGACGATGCCGAGGTCCTGGGCGCGAACTACGAACAATTCGATCTGTTCGGTGCCAGTCCCGACGCGGGTACAGTCGTCAGAGGTGCCCCAAACCCCTTGGCCAAACACGGCTACATGATCGCCACCGCCGCTGGCGGCGTGCACAACTTCGGCAAGCACGCCAACTTCGGTAGTCCGTGGGTCAACAACATCGTTGCCATTCGCCGGCATCCGACTGGCGACGGCTATTGGGCTGTTGGCAGCGACGGCGGCATCTTCACGTTCGGCGTTGCAGGCTTCTTTGGATCCCTCGGAGCGGTTGCGCTCAACCAGCCGATCGTCGACATGGCGCCACATCCTTCAGGTGAGGGCTATTGGCTGTGCGCTTCTGATGGCGGCATCTTCTCCTTTGGTGCTGCCCAGTTCCACGGTTCGGCAGGAAATATCCGACTGAACAAACCCGCCGTAGCAATGGCCGCCCACCCCTCGGGCAACGGCTATTGGCTGTGCGCATCCGACGGCGGAATCTTCACCTACGGCGCTGCTCAGTTCCACGGTTCGGCGGGCAACATTCGGCTCAACAAGCCAGTGGTGTCGATGGCTGCGGACCCGTCAGGTAACGGCTATTGGCTTGCCGCCTCTGACGGCGGTGTATTCACGTTCGGTTCTGCTTCTTACAAGGGCAGCACGGGCGCGATTCGTTTGGCTGAGCCTGTCGTGGACATGTCAGCGACCTCTTCTGGCCAGGGTTACTGGATGGTTGCGGCCGATGGCGGGGTCTTCACCTTTGGAGACGCCAGTTATCAGGGTTCGCTCGGCGGCGTACCTCAGACCAGCCCAGTGGTCGGTATCGCGCCCTAGGTTCGGCGTCTCGGCGCGAAACCGGCCAACATGGGTGCCGTGGAACTCACTGACGCCCTCATCGTCGCTGCCGCCGGAGTCGGGGCCGGCATCGTGAACGCGATGGCCGGCGGGGGGTCAATGCTGACCGTTGCCTTGCTGGCCGTGTTCGGCGATCTGCCAGGACTGATCGCCAATGGAACAAATCGGGTGGGCGTTCTTGCCCAGAACGGCGCGTCGGTGTTGGGTTTTCGCCGAGAGGGCGTGTCGGGCGTCCGGCGGGCCGGACCAATCTTGGTACCGGTCGTGATTGGTTCCCTGATCGGCTCACTGTTCGTTTCCGGGCTGGCTGACGAAACGTTCGAAAGGGTGTTCGGCATCTTGATGGTGCCCGTCCTTCTCCTCAGTCTTCGGCCTCCGAAGGTCGACCCTGATCGCCTCGGCTGGTCGCCAGGTGTGTCGGGAGCGGTCTTTTTTGCCATCGGGCTCTATGGAGGAGCGTTCCGGGCGGGTGTCGGTCTCATCCTCGTTCTGGCCTTGGCCAGGTCGGGACTCGATCTGGTGAACGCCAACGCTGTGAAAGTCGTGGTGATCTTTGCTCTTACGGCGTTTGCCTTGCCGGTCTTCATCATCCGAGATCAGATCGACTGGGGGTTCGCCGTCATCCTCGCAGCCGGATTTGCCGTCGGCGGCGTGTTGGGTGCTCGCATCGCGGTACGCGGGGGCGAGAAGGTCATTCGTCCCGTGATGATCCTCGCGGTCTTCGGTCTCGCCGGCCGCATGATCGGCCTGTACTAGCCATCGGAGCTGGCCAGCCGATATGGAGTCGTTACTGATCTGGGAATGAGCCGTCGGCCTCAGCACGACTCGCTGCGAGGATGCTGCTCGATGCTTCGTCTGGTGTGCAGTTCGTCAGATGACAGACCTCGTCTTGCAGGGCGTCGTCCCGGAAGCCACTGGCCATGAGGCGAACCGCCGTCCAGTAGGTCTCTGCGTCTGGCTCCGCTTGGGCCAGATCGATGACGAGCTCGTTGTGGCGGCGATACTCGCGAAGGGTCGAACGACCGCCGTAGACGCTAGCTGTGATCGCTGCGCAAACTATGAGCAGCGTCGTCACGGTTCCGCTTGCTGCCAACATCACCGTAATGGTCTAGCACCTACAGTGGCATTGCCGTCAATGGCAACGCGCAGAGTAGCGGTTGTGGGCTGCTAGTTTGTGCCGATGATCTTTGATCTCGACATGGAACGGGTCCGCCATCGCCCAGGCATCAAGTGGGGTCGCCATGGTGCGGACATGCTCGCTGCTTGGGTAGCGGACATGGACGTCGAACTCCCTGACATTGTCTTGGATGCTGTCCAGGCACGGATCGCAACTGGCGGTCTGGGCTACGACTTCTACGACGAGCCGGTCCCCGTGCTTGAGTGTTTCGTCCGACGAATGCGTGACCGGTTCGACTGGGACACCGACATGTCAGAGGTCATTCGTCTACAGGACGTGATTCAGGGGCTACAGATCTGCCTCACTCAGCTGAGCAAACCGGGCGATGGTGTCGTGGTGCAAACCCCGATCTATCCGCCATTTCTTAGCAGCATTGAAGGAACGGGCCGCCGGGTGGTCGCTAACCCGATGATCAACACCGACGATGGCTGGGAACTCGACCTCGACCACCTCGACAAGGTGTGTTCGGATTCCGACACCACATTGCTGGTCTTCTGCAATCCGCACAACCCTCTCGGTCGAGTGTTCACCGTGATGGAGATGGAAGCGATCGACGCAATCGCGGCTCGTCATGACGTCACCGTGATCTCTGACGAGATTCATCTCGATCTTGTTTACTCGCCTCACGTTCACGTGCCGTACGCCAAGCTCAGCGACGAAGCGGCTGGCCGCACGGTGACCCTGAACGCGGCTACGAAGTCGTTCAATATGGCGGGGTTGCGGCTGTCGTTCATGCACACCCACTCAGCGGAGCTACGAGCCAAACTCGACGACATTCCCCCACGCATAATCGGCGGCATCAACATTCTCGGCCAGGTGGCGACGATTGCTGGATGGGACGAGGGCCAGCCATGGCTCGACGAGCTTGTGGCCGGCCTCGATCACAACCGCCACCGATTGACCGAATTGTTGGCCGAACACCTGCCGGTGGTGAAATACAGCGCCCCGGAGGCGACGTATCTGGCGTGGCTCGACTGTCGCGATCTCAAGCTTGAGGTCGAGCCGGCGGAGGCATTCGAGGCCGGCGGTGTGGTGCTGAACCCCGGTCTGAACTTTGGGCCTGACGGGCAGGGCCATGTTCGGCTCAACTTCGCAACGTCGCCCGAGATGCTCGAGCTCATCGTCACCGCGATGGGTGCTGCTGTCAGGTGATGCTCTGCTAGCTGATGTGTTCGGCTTGGCCCTTGTGGGCTTGGCGGCGGAGGACGAGGGGGTAACCGACCGCGCCCACCAAGAAAAACATCAGCCACTGCCCGGCGTACCCGAGGTGTGGCCCGTTGTCCGCAGCGGGCGCCTCAAGTGTCTGGACGTCGATCGCGGGCGCTGGCGTGAGCTCGATCGCCTCGACGTAGACGGGCGCCAAGTCTGCGGACACCTGCTGGTCGATGCGCTCAACGTCGACCCTGGCGAAGGTGGGGAGTCGTCCGTCCGCAGCGTCTTTAGGGCCGATGCTGCCCCGCTCCTGCGTGAGCCGAACTCGCCCGCTTACAGCCGAGGCAGTAAGTGCTTGAAGGTCGGCTTCGAGGCTGACCAGGTCGCACCTGACCTCTCCGACCCAACCAACAGTGACCGCGACGGCTCGATCCCGCGTTCCAATCGGAACCACCAGGTGGCAACCTCCGTTGCCATCGAACGAGCGGTTTCTGATGAGCACAGCGTCATTGATCAGCCATGTTCCATCCAGGTTGGCGTTGCGGAACTGGATGTCATCTGGTTCTTCGGCGAACAGTTCGTCTGCCTCAAGCGACTGGAGTGTTGCGCGGGCCCTGACGGTGTTGCCTTCTTCGACTCGTTCGTTGTGACGGGAGAACTGCCATACCGAAGCAAATGCGAACGCCAGCAGGAGCGCTCCCGCGAGTAGGTGACCGGCGATCCACTTTGGTTGTCGGGCGAACGAGTACACGTCCGGCACGGTAGCGACTCGCTCATATGACGCGACGTCGGGTCTGATTCTCGACTGGCGCTGGCCCGCTCAGAGTCGGCTGCGTTCGCGTAGCGACATCTCGGTGCGGTAGCCAATTTCGACAGCGGCGTAGGGCATGGGTTTGGCAAAGTGGAAACCCTGACCGAACTCGCAGCCAAGATCACGGAGTACGGGGATCTGTTGGTGTTGTGGGCCAGCCCGGCGAGGGCAGCGATCACCGAGCGTCGTTGTGGATCGTGAACCATTCCGGCCACGAAAGAACGGTCGATCTTGATGATGTCGACGGGGAAAGTCACGAGATGGGTGAGGGATGAGTAACCGGTGCCGAAATCGTCCATGGCAATGTGAATGCCGGCGTCGGCCAAGGCGGCCAGGGCAGACGGGATTGACTGCGATACCGGGAGTGGCTTCAGTGGATTGGCGTAGGCGCTGCATGTCGTGGGCCACCGAGTTCAGCATCACCTGACCGAGTCGCCCGATCTGGCCGGTGTTCTCGATGATGTCGGTGAACTCGTCGGGCCGCAGGAGCCCACGATCAGGATGATCCCAGCGGGCCAAGGCCTCAAGTCCGACCCACGCTCCCGACTCCAAACTGACGATTGGCTGTTAGTGCGCCACGGATTCGCCCTCGTCGAGGGCGGACGTGAGCCGCTCGGCGAGTTCGCGACGAGCGGCGAGGGTACGGTCCCGTCCTGAGGGTGCGCGGTTGTACTTCTGTGCATACATGGCAGCGTCGGCTTCGGCCAAGACTGTTTTCGCATCGCTGCTTTGCTCACAAACAATGACCCCGACGCTCGCCGAGATGTGCACTTGTCCGATGGACAATTCGAAGTCCGGGGCCAGCGCAGCGCGGATCCGATCGGCCAGCGTCTCGGGGCCAGAGTTGTTGGCGATCTCGGCGACGATGACGAACTCGTCGCCACCGAAGCGGGTCACGAGGTCGTCGTCACGAACCGCTTCTTGGAGTCGGCGAGCAACACCGACAAGTAGCTCGTCGCCGGCGTCATGGCCGTACAGATCATTTACTGGCTTGAAGCGGTCGAGGTCGATAAACGCAACCACTGTTTGGCTCCGCCGATCGAGGTTCGACAGGCGTCGCCGGAGCTCATCGACGAGTCGATTGCGGTTAGGGAGCCCAGTGAGGAGGTCATGGCCTGCAAGGTGTTCCAGTTCATTGCGGGCCTTTCGCAGTTCTGAGATGTCGTGACCGGTAACGACGAAACCACGTACGGTCGGATCATCGACGAGGTTCACGATCGAAAACTGGCACGGAACCGGTGCTCTGCCCGAAGCACGCAAAACAACCTCGATAGTCACCAGTCGTTCGTTTCCCGCTCGGAGACGCTCGAATGCGTCATGGAGCGACGAGTGATCGCCTGGCACGATGGTGTCACTGAGCGGGCGACCAAGTACCTGCTCGAGTCGGCGGCCCGTCATGCGCACCAGTGCCCCTGAGGCGGCGGTGATGGTTCCGGTGGCGTCGGCGAGCAGGGTAATGCTCGCCGAGTTCTGCATGATTGCTCGGAAGAGCTCGGTGTCGTCACCCCCCACCTCCCAACCGCGTCGGCCTGTGAGGTCCCTCACCGCCAGCACGATCCGCTGTTCGCCCTGATGGTCGAAAGGTGTGCCAATGGCCTCCACCAGTCGCCAGGCGTTCCGAGCCCGAACACGAAGCTCAATTGGGCTACCGATTTCCTTGTTGACAACCGTTCCAAGTGAAGCGATCACCCACTCCATGTCGTCGGGATGGACGAGATCAAGAACGTTGCGGCCCAGCAATTCCTCCTGTGTCCAACCGAAACGTTTCGTCGCTGTAGCGTTCGCCTCGCAGACCACTCCCATCGCGTCGATGACGACAACGGCGTCAGGGAGGAAGTCGAACAGCGGACCGAACGCTTCGTTTGCCACAGGCACCCCCTTGGACCCGAGAACCACTCGTCCCAGGCTGGCCTATCACTAGCCGAAGTTGGGCTTGCACGGTGGGACCTACACCGCAGCCCTACAATCATGCCGGTGAGACTGCACCGTCGACTGGTCATAAGCGCGCTCGGTGTTGGACTGGTTGCAGCGGCCTGTTCGGGCGGATCGACACGGGTCGATACAGCCCCTGAGTCGGGCTCGACGCCAGGTGGGGTGATG
>JBLHLM010000003.1:0-83839 GCA_047618365.1 Candidatus Poriferisodalaceae bacterium
GTGAGGCTGTGCTTGTCGCGCCTGTGTCAGTTGCACTCGTGTCAGCCGCGGACAGCGAGACCCCGCCGACCTTGCCCAGCACGTCCCCATCTGCAGCTCGGCGGTCTCCCACGAACGCCACAGCGAGGACTGCAATCAGTAATGCGACGCTCGTTGACGCCAGTATCGTTCCGCCTCGGCTACCCACAGGATCACTCTAGGACGAGGTCGGCGAATTGGTCGCGCAGGGTCTTTTTCGAGGACTTGCCGGTCGACGTTTTGGGCACTTCGTCGATGATTGCGGTGGTGCTCGGCAGCCACAATTTCGCCATTTTCGGAGCCAGGAACTCGATCAGCTCCTCGTGAGAAAGAACTTCGCCTTCTTTCAAAACGACACAGGCCATTGGGCGTTCCATCCAGCGTTCGCTCGCCACAGCGATGACCGCTGCCTCGACGACTTTGGGGTGCCCCATGATCTCGTTCTCGACCTCGACCGATGACACCCACTCGCCACCCGACTTGATGAGGTCCTTAGTGCGATCGACCAAACGGATGTAGCCCTGGGGATCGCATGAGGCGACATCGCCGGTCCGCAGCCAACCGTCCTCGGTGAACGAATCGGTCGCGTCAGGTCGGTTGTAGTACTCCGGTGCCACGTACGAACCCCGGACCTGAAGTTCACCGCTCGACTCACCATCCCAGGGCACCTCCTCGATGGTGTCTGGCACGCAGATTCGAAACTCGACCGTCGACATGATCGTGCCAACAGAGGTTCTCAGGTCGGCTTTGGCATCGTCGTCGAGGCCGATCTGACCCGAGCGCACATGGGCGATCGCTGTGAGAGGGCTTGTCTCGGTCATGCCCCAAGCCTGGAGAATCGGCAACCCAGTTGCCTCGCGATATCCCTCCGACAACGAGCGTGGAACAGCAGAACCGCCGCAATGGTGACTCGTTCGCTTTCGATGAGCTCAGCTAAAGGTTTGGGCTGGAGGTTGGGACCAGGGTTCACCAGCTTCGCGCCGGCGGCCACAGCTGCGTGGCTGAGGCCCCACGAATTTGCGTGGAACATCGGGACAACCGGCAGGATCACATCGGCCTCATGCACGCCGAGTCCGTCGTAGGTCATGGCCGTCAGGGTGTGCATGTAAGTTGAGCGATGGCTATCGGCGACACCCTTGGGATTGCCCGTCGTGCCGCTCGTGTAGCACATCGATGCTGCTTGGCGTTCGTCTGCAACATGGAACTCAACCGGCGACGCAGCTGCCAGCAGCTCTTCATTGTCAAGGATGCGGGGATCGTCGGGAATTTCGCCTTCGCCGTCGTCCATGACGACGATGTTGC
Organism: Candidatus Poriferisodalaceae bacterium; assembly: GCA_047618365.1. Classification (GTDB taxonomy): domain Bacteria; phylum Actinomycetota; class Acidimicrobiia; order Acidimicrobiales; family Poriferisodalaceae; genus JBLHLM01. Next base: position 1,321 of record JBLHLM010000003.1, read on the forward strand.
GAACAGTGGTGAGGTCTTCCACGACTGGCCACAGCAGACTCAGCAGCGAACGGTCAGCGAAGATCACCTCATCTTCAGCGTGATTCGCGATGTAAGAGATCTGATCGGCGAACAAACGAATGTTCAGGGTATGTAGCACGCGACCGCTGCACGGGGCTGCGAAGTAGAGCTCAAGGTGACGGTCAGTGTTCCAAGCGAACGTTCCCACCCGACCATCGGAGGAGACGCCCAGATCGTCGAGCATGCCCCCGAGGCGCCGAGTGCTTTCGGCCCATACGCCATAGGTGGTTCGGTTGATGCCAGTTGCCGTGGCGGTGACGGTGACGATCTCCTTGTCGGAAAACAGCCGTTCCGCGCGGCGAAAGAACTAGTCCAGCGTGAGCGGAGTGTCCATCATGGTCGAGCGCATGGCGGACAATGCTAGGAGCCAGCGTGGTCGTTGGCGAGTTCCCGTACCCTCGTGAGCCTTGACCGACGACGACCTGACCCCCACGTTGAGCGAAGACGACCGCCGCCGGCTGTGGCGCCTGGCCGCGATTCCGCTCGCCCTCGCCCTGGTGATCTATATCGGTCAGATCCTGTCCGGATATTTACTGACCCGAGCCCCGCTGGTTTTGCTCGGGCTCAACGCCACCGATCCATTCTTGCTGCTCGTCGCCCACGAAGCCCCGGTTGTCGGCTTCATGGTCGTCGGTGTGATCAGGTTGTTCCTACCCGATCTGTTTCTGTACCAAATCGGCCACGACTACGGCCCCAACACCAAGGCGTACCTCGAAGCAGAGTTCGGCAAAGGCAACCGTCTGACGAGCGCCCTTGATTGGCTCGAACGCTGGTTTCCACGTATCGGGCTGATCCTGTTGTTCGCCATTCCCGGCTACCCGATGTGTCTATTGTCGGGTATCGCCCGGCTCAACCGAGTGGTCTTCGTCATCGTGAATCTGGCGGGCACGGTCACTCGGCTGACCCTCGTGTGGTGGGTGAGCAGCGTCTTCAGCGGTCCGATCGGGCGCGTCGTTAACCTGATCAGCCGTTACTCGTTGTTGTTCACTTTTGCCATGGTCGCCCTGGTGACGTTCCAGGCCAGCAAGCAGGCCAAAAGAAACATGCCCGACGGCGATCTCAATACCCAGGACCGACCAGAGGACACGTAGTTCAGTCGGCGCTAGCGGAGCGGCGTTCCTCGACCGCAGCCCGCGTCGGTAACGATGGTTGGGCTCCGCTTGTCTCAACAGCCAACGAGCCTGCGGCAACTGCGAACTGGGCCGACTCCACAGCGTCGTGGGTCTCTGCGTACCTGACCGCGAACGCCGCTGCGAAACAGTCACCGGCACCGGTGGGATCGACGACGTCAGCAGCGAGGCTCGGAACTTCTGTGCGCAAACCCTCCGCTTCGACAACGCAGCCCTGGGCGCCAAGAGTGGTGACCAGGACCGGCGAGTCAATCTGTCCGACGCCTTCGGCGAGCAACGCAGCCTCATGGCGATTCACCATCAACACGTCAGCCAGAGGCGCAACCGCCGCGGCCACCTCGTTGAACGGAGCCGGGTTGAACACCACGAGCGTCCCTGCCGCCGACGCTATACGTGCCGCAGCCAGTGCTGCCGGGGCCGGCGACTCGCCCTGAAGCAGCAGCACGTCCGCCGACTCGATGACAGTTGAGGCTGATTCAACAGCGCTGGTCCCGAGTTCTCCGTTGGCGCCAGCCACCACAACGATGCTGACATCGATTGGGTCGACCGTGATGACCGCAACGCCGGTCGGCGAGGACACGGTCGTCACGTGGCTGTGGTCGATGCCATCGGCGATCAGCCCTTCGCGCAGAAACGCCGCCCGAGCATCGTTCCCCAAACAACCGATCATCGCGACTTCGGCACCGATGCGGGCCGCCGCGACCGCCTGATTCGCTCCCTTGCCGCCGCGAAACTCTTCGACTCGGTCGCCATGCAACGTCTCGTCGGGCCCAGGGCGGTGAGGCACCCACACGGTGAGGTCGTGATTCAGACTGCCCACCACAGCGACACGAACACGTCTGCCAACGACCGGGCCTGGGGAACCGTTCACAGACCCATGTAGCTGTCGAGACCCAAGGTCACGCCTGGGTGGGACCCGACTTCGCGGCACGCGAGGAGAACTCCACCCATGAACGACGTGCGATCGATGGAATCGTGGCGGATCGTCAGGGTTTCCCCCTCGGTCCCCAAAATGACCTCTTGGTGCGCGACCAGGCCCCGAAGGCGAACCGAGTGGACCCGAATGTTGCCAGGCCCAGAGCCGCCACGTGCCCCCTCGACGCTTTCGATTTCGGTCGGGTCCGGTGCCCAATCACTGGAGGCAGCGGCCATACGCTCGAGGGTGTTGCGGGCGGTCCCCGACGGGGCGTCGATCTTGCGATCGTGGTGCAATTCGATGATTTCGGCGGTCGGAAAAAACGGTGCAGCAAGCTCTGCGAACCGCATCATCAATACCGCTCCGATGGCAAAGTTCGGCGCGACGATGCAGTTGCTCGAAACGAACTGGCTGGCCAACCCAGCAACTTCGTCTTCGGTGAATCCACTGGTGCCCACCACTGCGTGGACGCCGTGAGCTGCGCACCAGACCAGATTTTGGCGAGCCGCCTCAAGCACCGTGAAATCGACCGCTACATCCACAGTGCCGGGATCGACCTCGTTGATCGACGCAACTATGTCGACAAACGGTGAGCTCACCAACGGCACGCCACCCGCAGATGTGTGGTCGGACGCGCCAGCGGCCGCCGGATCAACGGCGGCCGCCAACGTCAGTTCAGGATCTTCGTGTACCGCTTGGCAGACAGCGGCGCCAACGCGCCCGCCTGCTCCCAGAACTAGAACCCGTGTCATTTGTGCACTCCAACGTTGGTGACGCAGGAGTGAGGATTACTCCTGGTTAGCGGCGCCCACGACGACGACGACGACTACGGCCGTTTCCGCCATCTTCGTTCTCCGGGCCGAGATCACCATAGGTGTCGCGAGCGATGGCATCGAAGTGTTCTTCAAATGACACATACTCGCGTTCGGCTTCGGCACCCGGTGCTTCTTCAGCAGCAGCAGGCTCTGCGGCAGCAGGAGCAGAAGCTTCCACAGCAGGAGCAGAAGCTTCCACAGCAGGAGCAGAAGCTTCCACAGCAGGAGCAGCGACCGCTGTGTCGGCTACTGGAGCCTCCACTGCCGCAGGAGCAGCAGCAGCTGGTGCTTCGGTCGCCGTGTCGGCAGCCGAGTCGTCGCCGGGAGGTCGAACCATCGACAACGACAACTTGCCGTTGGGGTCGATGTCATCGACAAGGACCTTCACGATGTCGCCGACGTTGAGGACTTCTTCGACCTTTTCGAGACGCTTCTTGCCACCGAGCTTGGAAATGTGGAGCAGTCCGTCGGTACCGGGAAGGATGTTGACGAACGCACCGAACTTGGTGATGTTCACCACTCGACCGTCGTACTCGACACCAACGTCAGCAGTCGGCGGGTTGATGATCAGACGGATCTGACGCTCAGCCTCTTCGACCTTGGCCCGGTCTGGGGAACCAATGGACACAATGCCAACAGTTCCGTCATCGTCGACAGAAATGTCGGCGCCGGACTCTTCTTGGATGGTGTTGATGACCTTGCCGCGTGGGCCAATGACCTCGCCGATCTTGTCGATCGGAATCTCGAACGACACGATCTTCGGGGCGCTGCCACCGACGTCGGAGCGAGGTTCGGTGATCGCGCCCTTCATGACGGCAAGAATCTCGAGGCGTGCTTCGCGGGCCTGCTGAAGGGCCTGCGTCAGAACTTCGGCCGGAATGCCTTCGATCTTGGTGTCGAGCTGGAGGGCCGTGATGGCGTCCTCGGTTCCGGCAATCTTGAAGTCCATATCACCGAATGCATCCTCAGCACCGAGGATGTCGGTGAGTGGGACGTACTTGCCTTCGGCGTACACAAGGCCCATGGCGATACCGGACACGTGTGCACGGATTGGCACGCCGGCGTCCATCAGCGACAAGGACGATGCGCACACCGAACCCATCGAGGTGGAGCCGTTGGAGCTGAGCACGTCGGACACCAGACGAAGGGTGTAGGGGAAGTCGATCTTGTTCGGGATCACCGGGATCAACGCACGCTCAGCGAGCGCGCCATGACCAATCTCACGACGCTTCGGGCCACGCATGAAACCAGCCTCGCCCGTGGAGTACGGCGGGAAGTTGTAGTGATGCATGTACCGCTTGCGGTCCTGCGGGTTCAGGGTGTCGATCATCTGCTCCATGCGGGACATTCCCAGCGTGGTGACGTTGAGAACCTGAGTCTCTCCACGTTGGAAGAGGCCCGAGCCGTGAGCGGTGTCGCCGACGAAGCCGACTTCGGCGGAGAGGGGACGGACTTCGTTGGTGGCCCGTCCGTCGATGCGGAATCCGTCTTCAACGATGCGACGACGCACGATTTCTTTGGAGACCGAACGAACAGCGGCGCCGATCTGCTTGGATGCCTCTTTCAGCGCCGAGAACTCTTCTTCGAGCTGGGCCCGCATCTCGGCGATGACGGCGTCCTGGGTGGACTCGCGTTCGGCCTTGTCGGCAATCGCCATGACCTCGGTGAGACGCGGAGCAGCGACTTCACGGACTCGGTCGATGACCTCATCGCTGTAATCGCGGCTCTCAATCCATTTGATGGGCTCGATGACGCCATGGGCTGCTTCGACCTGGGCACGAAGGGACTTCTGCAATTCGATGCAGTCGTCGATCCACTGCTTGGAAGCCTCAAGGCCCTCGGCCAGGACTGCCTCAGTGACCTTGGGTGCGCCATTGTCGTAGAACTCAAACGACCGCTCGGTACCACCGGCTTCAACCATCATGATGGCCACTTCGCCGCTGTCGAGCTGACGCCCGGCAACAACCATTTCGAAGGTGCTGGCTTCGCCCTCTTCGAACGTGGGGAAAGGAATCCAGGTGCCATCGACCGAGTAGGCAATACGAACAGCCGCGACGGGTGACTCGAATGGAATGCCCGATACCCACAGCGCAGCTGAAGCGCCGTTGAGCGCAACGACGTCGTACGGGTTCTCGCCGTCAACGCCGAGGATGGTGCCGACGACGTGGGTCTCGTGGCGGTACGTGGATGGGAAGTTGGGGCGCAGTGGCCGGTCGATGAGACGACAGGTCAAGATCGCATCGTCAGATGCCCGACCTTCACGACGGAAGAACGATCCCGGGATACGACCCGCAGCGTACATGCGCTCTTCGATATCGACGGTGAGGGGGAAGAAGTCGGCCCCATCACGCGGTTTGCTGGATGCAGTTGCGGTGACGAGCACCTGGGTGTTGCCAATTCGAGATGTCACGGCGCCGTTGGCAAGGCCAGCGAGCTTCCCGGTTTCGAATGACATGGTCTTGTCGGTGCCGGCAATCGGCCCGGTAATAGAAATGGCTTCAGCCATTGGTTTTCTCCTTCGGCGGGACCCTCCCGCCAGGTGGTTTCTGTTTGGCCGTCTCACATGAGGTGAGCGGCGCGCATTTAGTGGAAGAACTGTGTGGAAGAACTGTGTGGATGAGCTCTGCGGGTGGTCACACTCGACCTGTGTGCCCGCGCGAACCCGGCTTGCGGACGGGCCAAGGTGGGGCCCAGAACGCGAAACGAGCGGCCCGAAGGCCGCTCGGGTGCTCAGCGACGAAGGCCGAGTTTTGCGATGAGCGCACGGTAGCGCTCAATATCGTTGTTGATCAGGTAGTCGAGGAGACGACGACGCTGGCCAACCAGCTTCAGCAGACCTCGCCGGCTGTGATGATCCTTCTTGTGCATCTTCAGATGCTCAGTGAGGTGATTGATGCGCTCGCTGAGCAGAGCGACCTGGACCTCTGTGGACCCGGTGTCGGTGTCGTGGTGACGATGGGCTTCCATCGTCGTTGTCTTTGCTTGCATGGTTTCCTTGAACTCAGTCGTGAAATCGTGTGACTGATGACGGGGGTGAAGAGAAAGGGAAAGAAGAGTGGGCGGTGATGTCAGCTGTCGTGCAGCGCATCACACCAGCAATTCAGGTTAGCAGTCTGTGTGCTCAGACCCACAACGTCGGACAACAGGAATCTGCGTCCGGCTGTGAACACCGTCGGCCGGAACGGGATCTGGCCAAGCTGTTGGTGAGAATGGGCTACTGGAGGATTTGGATCGCTTCGGCGACATCTTTGGCGAGCTGAACCTTCAGGTCGTCGATTCCGTTGAAGCGCCTTTCGCCACGCAAGCGGGACACGAAACGTAGCTTGGCGTTCTCGTCGTACAAGTCGCCTCGGAACCCGATGAGATGAGCCTCGATGAGGGGGCGGTCTGCGAACTCATAGAAGGTGGGCCGCGTGCCGACGTTCACTGCAGCCGGAAAAAGGCTGCCGTCCGGACGCTCGTACCACGCGGCATACACCCCGTTGGCTGGCACTTGCAGATCAGGCGTGGTCGGAAGATTCGCAGTCGGGAACCCAATAGTGCGGCCCCGCCGATCGCCGGAGGTCACGACGCCGCGAACCTCGAATGGGCGTCCGAGCAAGCGATGCGCCTTTTCGACATTCCCTTCGGCGAGCGTTGCTCGGATCGACGTCGACGAAATCACCTCACCTTCCCCCGTGAGTTGTTTGACCAGCGGGAGCCCAATGACTTCGTAGCCGTGCACGACGCCCATCTGGCGGAGCATCTCGACGTTGCCTCGACGCTCGTGCCCAAAGTGGAAATCCGCGCCGACGACAACAGCTCGAGCCTTGAGACACTGCACCAAAACATGGCGAGCGAAGTCCTCAGGTGGCACCAGAGCTTGTTTCTCGTTGAACTCCACGACAAGCGTGTAGTCGACCCCGGTTTCGGCCAAGAGCTCCAGCTTGTGCTCGAGATCGCACAACAGCCGTGGGGCAGATTCCGGGCGCACCACGGTGGCCGGGTGCCTGTCGAAGGTCACCACAGCGGTCTTGCAGCCTCGTTCGGCAGCCATACGGTGCATCTCTGAGATCACTGTTCGGTGACCCCGATGTACCCCGTCGTACTCACCGACTGTGACGACAGTGCCGGTATCGAGAACCGGGCACCATTCCATGTCTCGAATGATCTCCACGTCGGGCGAGGCTACCGCTCAAGTGCCGGAAGGACGACTCCGACCTTCACACGGCCGTCGACACGTTCGTGCACCGCAAGCAGTACGCCGTCTTCGTCGAGTATCGCCCATGGACCCTCGCCGACGGCCAGCTCGTCACTGATCGAAGCACCATGCCCGATACGTTCAACCTGCGCATCGTCGACGATCAGCTGATCCATCCCACGCAGCATGTCGATGACCGGCAGCAGCGGAGCCTCATCGATAGAACCGGCCACGGGCTCATCAACCCGGAACGCACCGCTGGCGGATCGTCGAAGGTTGCGAATATGAGCTCCGCCGCCGAGGGCCGTGCCGAGATCGGCTCCGAGGGTACGGATGTAGGTACCGGCCGAGCACTCGACGATTGCCCGGTAAACGGGGGCACCAGTCGCTTCGTCGGGCGGAAGTTCCGTTACGTCCAAGCGGTGAATAGTCACCGGACGTGGCGCTCGTTCGACTTCAATGCCTTCACGCGCTAGCTCGTGCAGCCGTTTGCCGTCGATCTTGATAGCAGACACCATTGGCGGAATCTGCTCGATAACGCCGGTCAGGCCTAGCGCAGCGGCGGTCACCTGGGTTGGCGTCAACCCAGACATGTCGTGAGTCGCCGTCACTTCGCCTGCAGCATCAAGGGTTGATGTCTCGGTACCGAAAACGACGTCGGCTTCGTAGGTTTTGGTGGAAGCGGTCGCGAATCGAAGCAGGCGGGTCGCCTGTCCAACCCCGATTACCAGCAAACCGGTGGCGTCGGGGTCGAGTGTGCCAGCATGTCCGATCCGTCGCTCGCCCAGTCGACGCCTGAGCTGGCCAACCACATCGTGGCTCGTCATCCCGGCAGGCTTATCGACGAGAAGTGCGCCGTGAACCTTGGCGGGTTTACGCCGCGCCACCGGAGTCGTCCTCGCGTTCGCGGTACAACGTTTCGTCGTACTCCACGGTGGTCTCGTCCAGCTTGAGTCCATCGAGAATCGACTCGATTCGTCCAGCGTTTCCGATCGAACTGTCAGCGGTGAAGTGCAGGGTTGGCGTCCGGCGCAACCGGGCCTGACTCGCAAGCGCCTTTTGTAGGCGGTGTCGATGATCGTCGAATGCCTCGGCGACCTCAGCTCGGTCCTCGTCGTCAAGAACGTCGTAGTACAGCGTGGCCTTCACCAGCTCATTGTCGACGTCGACACCGGTGAGAGACGCTACGTACAAACGAGGATCGTCAATCGCGGTGATCTCCTGACCAACAATCTCGCGAATGAGCTCGCCAACGCGGGCTGTGCGGGGAAAGTCCTTCTTGGGACCTCGGATACGGCTCATGTTTCGAACTCCGTCCACTCCCGTTCATTGGAAGTGACCTCTATGTCGGGGCGAGACCAGATGAAGCGCTCGATCTGGTCCATCCATTCCTCGGCGCCACCGGGAGTACCAGACACGACGGCCACGCCAATGGCAGCGCGCTGCCACTGATCTTGGAAGCCGGTCTCAGCGACAGACGCATGATGGCGCACCCTGATGCCGTCGACGATCGGTTTCAGGACCGACCGCTTTTCTTTCAACGAACGACATGCCGAGAAATGCATCTCGACTCTCATGGCGAGTACGAACATTGGTGCCAAGACGATCAGCTGATCGGGATTTCCTTCTCGGTGTAGGTCTCGATCACGTCGCCCTCTTTGAGGTCGGTGAAATCGGTGAGACCAATACCGCACTCCATACCGGACCTGACCTCTTTAGTGTCATCCTGGAAGTGCTTGAGCGACTCGATCGCACCCTTCCAGATGACCGTGCCTTCTCGAAGGAATCGAACCTTGGAGCCCAATGCAAGGGTTCCGTGTTCGACGAAACAACCTGCAACCGGGCCAACACCGCTGATGCGGAAGACCTGACGCACGTTCGCCTCGCCAGTGACGATCTCTTCGAACTGGGGTTCGAGCATGCCGAGCATGGCGTTCTGCACGTCTTCGAGCAGCTTGTAAATGATTTCGTACAAGCGGATCTCAACGCCCTCAAGCTCAGCGAGTTGGCGAGCCTTGCGGTCGGGCCGAACGTTGAAGCCAATCATGGTCGAGTTTGAGGCCATGGCCAGCTGAACATCGTTCTCATTGATACCACCAACGCCACGACTGACGAATGCCAGCTTCACGTCGTCGCGCTCGAGCTTGCGGAGGCTGTCGGTGACAGCCTCAAGTGAGCCATGCACGTCCGCTTTGAGAATCAGGTTGAGTGTCGCGGCCTCGCCGGCCTGGATCTGCTTGAACAGATCCTCAAGCTTGGCTCCACCCGTGGCCACCGCAGCGGTGTTGGCCATGCTGGCCTGACGCTGCCAGTGTTCGCGAGTCTCAGCGACCTTGCTGGCAGCCTTCTCATCAGGTGCCACAGCGAACATGTCGCCGGCACGTGCAACCTCGTTGAGACCCAGGACCTGGACAGGTGTTGACGGACCAGCTTCTTTGATCTGCTCACCCTTGTCGTCGATCATGGCCCGCACACGGCCCCATGCAGCTCCAGCGACCAGCGGATCGCCGACCCTGAGTGTGCCCTTCTGGACCAGGATGGTCGCTACTGGACCACGGCCCTTGTCGAGGTTCGACTCGAGCACCGTGCCCTGGGCCCGACCGTCAGGAACAGCCTTGAGCTCTTCCAGCTCTGCCACGACGAGCAGTTGGTCGAGGAGATCGTCGATACCCATTTCGGTCATCGCCGAGACCGGAACGGTAATAACATCGCCGCCGTAAGACTCCGGAATGAGGTTGCGTTCGGCCAACTGAGCGAGGACTCGGTTCAGGTCAGCGCCTTCGCGGTCCATCTTGTTGATAGCGACAACGATCGGCACTTCGGCAGCGCGAGCGTGATCGAGCGCCTCGAGAGTTTGAGGCATCACGCCATCATCGGCGGCGACAACAAGGATGACGATGTCGGTGGCCTGGGCACCACGAGCACGCATGGCGGTGAACGCCTCGTGGCCCGGGGTGTCAATGAAGGTAAGGCTGCGGCCGTTTCGCACCGCTTGGTACGCACCGATGTGCTGTGTGATGCCACCGGCTTCGCCTTCGACAACATTGGCCTTACGAATTCGGTCGAGCAGCAAGGTCTTGCCGTGGTCGACGTGGCCCATCACGGTGATGATCGGCGGACGTTCGACTGCGTTCTCATCGTCGTCATCGCTCGCCGCGATGTCGAGAACCTTGAGCATTTCCTCTTCCTGCTCGGCACCCGGATCGACCAGACGCACATCGGCGTCGAGTTCCCCGGCGAACAGGTGGATCATGTCGTCGGACAACGACATGGTCGCGGTGATCATCTCACCCTGGCCCAGCAGGAATCGGACCACGTCAGCGGCCGAACGGTTCAGCTTCTCGCCAACGGCCTGGGCCGTGGAGCCGCGCTCGACGACAATCTCGCCTTCTGGGACTGGAGCGTCGGCCGGTGTATAGGTCGGCAGCTCTTGGGGCTGAAGTTCTTCGCGTTGGCGACGACGACGTTTGCCTTTACGGCCACGGCGTTGAGGACCACCACGGGGTCCGCCTGGGCCACCTGGACGGCCCGGACCACCACCTGGGCCACCTGGACGACCACCTGGGCCCCCAGCGGGACGACCACCTGGGCCCCCAGCGGGACCGCTGGCGCCGGCGCCAGCGCCTGGGCGCATGCCACCGCTTGGGCGACCGGCACGGGTGCCTGGACCGCCAGCGGGACCACGACTACTGCGAGGCGGTCCGGGCGGAGGCGGAATTGGTTTACCGGAAGAGGAGCGTGGAGGCACCGGCGGAGGCGGAATAGGCTTGCCACCCGAGCCCCGCGGTGGTGCGGGCGGACGACCAGCTGGTGCCGCTGGCGGGCTTGCGCCCTCGGCAGGTGCCGGGGCTGCATCGGTGGCCGGAGCCTCTGACGCGTCCGCCGCTGGGCCCGCTGGCGCAACGGCTTCGGCGGGTTCCGTGGAAGCAGCTTTTGCCTCTGCGGCGGGTGCTGCAGCCGGCGTAGGTGCAGGTGCAGCCGGAGCTGCTGCAGCCGGTGCAGGTGCAGGTGCAGCCGGTGCAGGTGCAGCCGGAGCTGCTGCAGCCGGTGCAGGTGCAGGTGCAGCCGGTGCAGGTGCAGCCGGTGCAGGTGCAGCCGGTGCAGGTGCAGCCGGAGCTGCTGCTGGAGCCGCTACACGTGGTCGCGGCGATTCCTGACCACTTGAGGTGATGAGTCGGCGCGGTGGCGGCGGTAGGTCACGCGGGGGTGGCGGAAGCGAGGGAGCCGTCGGGGTGGAAGGTGCGGGCGCGGCTGGGGTAGCTGCTTGTGGAGCAGCGGGCTTGGGCTCGGGGGTGGGGGCGGGGGCGGGGGCGGCCTCAGGAGCGGCGGGTGCGAGTGCCGGCTCAGGCGCGTCGGAGTCAGCTTCGGCGGGCTGATCGTCTGGCTCTTTCTCGACGCCAGCCGCCTTCTTCTTGGAGGCCGCCTTCTTCTTCGATGGAGCTGCCGGCTCTTCGGGCTGTTCGTCACGAACGAGCCCCTCGCGCTCGGCCTTGCGGCGCACACGATCGGCCTGTGGCTCAACAACACTCGAAGAGTGGCTCTTGACGCCAATACCCAGCGCGTCGCAAATGTCGAGGGTCTCCTTGTTGGTGAGACCTAGCTCTCGTGCGAGCTCGTAAACCCGAATGTTCTTGGGCAAGCCAATTCCTGAATTCGTCAAAGGTGAGATCTGAGTCGTCGCGCAGGGCGACGAAACGGGGCGGGGCGCATGGCACTACTGGCCGGCTTCCGGGCTCACATCATCGCAGATGCGAGCCCGACTTCCTCAATGCATGCGCGAGGCACCGCCAAACCGTCCACGCTACAGGCTGGAACAGCCTGGGCGTTCGATTCGTTACGTACTACTCCTCTTCAGAGGAGTCAGCGCCAGCGTCTGCGGCTAGTTCGGCCCCATCGTCAGACTCGAGATCCGCGGTGGTCGCAGCTTCCGCGGCGGCCTCGGCCGCTGCTTCGCTCTCTTCGACGCCGGTAGCTTCGCCTGCAGGGGCAGTTTCGTCGTCAGCACTGTCACCTTCAGCACTGTCACCTTCAGCACTGTCACCTTCAGCACTGTCACCTTCAGCGGCAGCGCCTTCAGGTGTGTCTTCGCCGGTCTCGTCCGCTTCTGCGGCTTCGACCCAGTCACCAGCGGTCATGGCCTCGCTGCCATCGGCGGGAACCCAGATCTGCTCGCCGGTCTCTTCGTTGAGCACCCACTCGCCTTCGGCCCACTCTTCGCCTTCGTACCCGGCTTCTTCTTCTGCGAGCTGGGTCTCGGACTTAATGTCAACGCGCCAGCCAGTGAGGCGGGCTGCAAGACGAGCATTTTGGCCTTCGCGGCCAATCGCAAGCGACAGCTGATGATCGGGAACGATGACCTCAGCGACGCCCTCGGCTTCGTGGAACCGAACCTCGCGTACTTTGGCGGGCGACAGGGCCTTGGCCACGAACTCGTGCTGATCTTCGGAGAAGGGAACGATGTCGATCTTCTCGCCGCGCAGTTCGTTGACGACTTGACGGACACGTGCGCCTCGGGCACCTACACATGCGCCGACCGGATCGACGTTGGTGTCGTTGGACCACACCGCCATCTTGGTTCGATGCCCGGGCTCGCGAGCGACTGCTCGCAGCTCAACAATGCCGTCACTGATCTCAGGAACTTCGAGCTTGAAGAGCTCGCGAATGAGACCCGGGTGGGTTCGACTCACGACGATTTGTGGGCCCTTGGCTGTCTTGCGAACTTCGACAATGTATGCCTTGAGGCGGCTGTTGGGCTCCGGACGTTCGTACGGAACCTGCTCCGATTGTGGCAACAAGGCTTCGACCCGGCCGAGATCGAGCAGGGTGTAGCGCGAGTCATTCTGCTGAATGATGCCAGTGACGATGTCGCCTTCACGACCCGCGTACTCTTCGTATTTCATGTCGCGCTCGACTTCGCGGATGCGTTGCGTCAGCACCTGGCGAGCGGTCTGGGCAGCGATACGGCCAAAGTCGTCAGGTGTGTCGTCCCACTCTCGAACGACAACGCCTTCCTCGTCGATATCCTGCGCAATCACCCGAATGTTGAAGGTCTCGTCAATGACGACGTACGCATCGGCGGCGGCGTTGGCGGTGCGCTTGTAGGCGGACTCCAACCCATTTGCCACGGCTTCGAGGAGCACTTCCGTGCTCATTCCACGCTCTGCTGCGAGTGCCTGGAGTGCTTCCATCATGTCGGGGCTCGTCATGACGCATGCCCTTTCTTGTTGCCTGGCTGGGGGCGGGAGCTCGACGAGGTCGAGGCTTTCGCCGACTTGGGGCCACCCGGCTTCGGAGCCGGACCCCATTCGAACACAGTGCGGGCCTTGGCGATGTCCGAGAAGGACACCGAGAGAGGACCCTGTTCCTCGTCGTTGATGACAAGCGAGAAATCGTCGACCTCGGTGATGACACCGATGAGACGCTGCCGGCCGTCAGCACCCGGCGTGGTACGGATCGTGACCTTTTCGCCCAGCGCTCCGGTGAACTGCTCGGGACGGCGAAGCCGACGCTCGACACCCGGGCTGGATACCTCGAGGGTGTAGTTGCCCGAGATCGGGTCCGCCTCGTCGAGCGCGACGCTGATCTGTCGACTCAGCGACGTGAGGGAATCGGAGTCGATGCCTTCAGGGCCATCAACAAGGACCGCTAGCACCTTGCCGTTGCGCTCCACGTCGTACAGGTCAAGATTGAGGGCCTCGACAAGGGGACGTACAAGATCGGCGATGTCGTCGGTTTCAGCCATATCGGGACGTCCTTTCTGCAAAAACACAACTCGGTCTAATACGACACAAGGCGTGGGCAGAAAGCCCACGCCTCGCAGAACTGCGATGCAAACCAGTTCTCACTGTACCAGCCGTCGGCGCTTGTTCAGTTCGGCTCAACCAGTGCAGCTCAACTTGTACTGCTCAACGCTTTCGGATGATTTCAACAATCTGTTCGCTGTTGTTGACGTCGTCGCCTTGAATTTCGATCAGCGCCCGACGATCTGCTTCGGCCTCTGCGGCCGCGCCAGCATCGGCGTCGGCAAGCGCTCCCTCAACACCGTCGGCGGCAATCTTCTCGGCCCACTCGACGAGAGCATCGACCATCTCGTGCTCTGGAACGACTTTCACGACCTGGCCTTTGACGAACAAGTGCCCGCGCTTGCGGCCCGCCGCAATACCCAGGTCGGCCCCTTTGGCCTCGCCAGGGCCATTGACGACGCAGCCCATGACAGCGACCTGAACGGCCAGATCGCGATCGCCGAGGGCGGCCTGTGCTCTGGCAGCGATATCGATCACATCAACCTCGGCCCGACCACAGGATGGGCACGCGATCAGGTCAAGACCGGTTCGTTCGCGCAAGCCCAGCGCCTCAAGGAGTTGCTTGCCAATGCGAGCTTCTTCAACTGGGTCAGCGGTCAGGCTGTACCGAATGGTGTCGCCGATGCCCTCGTTGAGGAGGGTCGCGATGCCAGCGGTGCCCTTAACGATGCCACCCGGCGGCGGTCCGGCCTCGGTGACGCCGAGGTGGAGCGGGAAGTCGACTGTGTCAGCCAGCAATCGATATGAGTCCACCATCAGCCGAACATCGGAGGCCTTCACCGAAATCTTGACGTCGTCAAAGCCGACCTGCTCGAAATGTCCAAGTTCTCGTTTGGCTGACTCGACGAGGGCCTCGGGAGTCATCCCGTAGCGCTCCTCGATGTCGGGATCGAGCGAGCCGCCGTTGACACCGATCCGGATCGGGACTCCGCGATCTTTGGCTTCCGACGCCACGATCTTGATCTGCTCAGGTTTGCGGATATTGCCTGGGTTGAGGCGCAAACACGCCACGCCAGCGTCCAATGCAGCTAACGCAAGCTTGTACTGGAAATGGATGTCGGCGACGATCGGTACCGGAGATCTGGGAACGATGCGAGCGAGTCCCTCCGCGGCTGCCAAGTCGTTGCAAGTACACCGAACAATGTCGGCTCCCGCGCCTGCGAGGGCATATATCTGTTCGAGGGTGCCATCGACATCGGCGGTTTTGGTGGTGGTCATCGACTGGACCGAGACGGGGGCTCCCCCACCGACAGGTACCGGGCCGACATGGAGTTGTCGGGTGGCGCGCCGTTCGAACGATTGCATCAAGTGGGCCTCTAGAAACGGATTGGGTTAGCGATGTCGAGATACAGGCTGCCGACACCGAACAAGAGAAGGAACATCACCACCGCGTAAGTCATCGGGAGTAGACGGGTGATGTCAATCATGTGGCGACGCCCGCTGCGTCCCTCACGGATTCGTTCGTAGGTGGCGATGGCAATGTGGCCGCCGTCGAGCGGCAACAGTGGCAACAAGTTGAAGACACCGATGAAGACATTGAAGAGGGCGAACATCATCAACGCTTCGAATGCAGACTCGGTGTCTGCTCCGATCTGCACGACGCCGACAAGCGACAGAGGGCGGGTTTCAAGATTCTCATTGGCCGTGGGGTCGCCTGGCGGGGAGATCACCCGGTCGACCATCTCCGGAATGTTGCTGAAGATTGTGACGATGCCTTCGAGCGACTGCCACGCAAGCGACGGGAACTCAATGAACCCCTGAGCGACTGAGCCCACAAGACTCTCGGTCACCAAGATCGAACGGGGCGTGATTCCCAGAAGTCCCTGGGTTTCACCCTCGACGACCCTCGACCCGAGCACCGCCTCAGTCGTGGTCTCGATGGAATCCCGGAGGTAAACGATTTCGACCGCCTCACCTGGGAGTCCTTGGACGACCTGCTGCAACTCACCAAAGTCGGAGGTCGAGACACCGTCAATGCTGAGAATCTCGTCGCCTGTCTCGAGGCCGATCGAGGCGGCTGCGGAGTCCGGGGAGACCAAGCTGGCTTCCCACGCTCCGCTTTCGTCGGGCGCACCAATGAAGGCAAAAACAGCAATGAGGGCAATGATGGCCATGGCGAAGTGCATCAGCGACCCTGCGGACGCGACCAATAACCGGCGGGGATAGCTCTGCTGGCGATAGGTGCGCGCCTCGTCTTCAGGCGGCACCTCCTCGATGCTGCTCATTCCCGTGATCTTCACGTACGCGCCGAGCAAGACCGGCTTCACGCCAAACTCCGTCTCTCCTCGGCGGAACGAAGAAATCCTTGGCCCGAACCCAAGAAAGAACTCGGTCGCCTGCATCCCGGTCCATCGGGCGGTGAGAAAGTGGCCGGCCTCATGCATCGTGATCGCGAAGGCGATAACGAGCACCGTGATGAGGGCGCCTTTGGAGAAGAATCCGAGCAACAGCAGCAGCCCGACCAGGACGATGCCGCCGACGTAACGACTCGCATCGCTCTGGACGTCGGTCTCCTCATCGGTTGCCGATGACTGCACAGCACCGCTTAGCGAGTTGTCCCCCGCTGCTGAAGGTTCAGTTGTTGTAGTCACACTGCGCTCCTCGTGGGGGCATCGCCTCACAGGCTATTGCGTAGCTCCCCATATCAGTAGTCGGCAGTCAGGCCCGCTGCTGGAGTACTCGGTTAACGAAGGACCGACCCCGCCGGTCCGCCTCGATCACCGCCTCGATCGAATCGGCATGTGCCCCATCGTGGGCGGCAAGTGCATCGGTGAGCACTTCACCGATTCCAACCCAAGTGATACGCCCAGCCAGGAAAGCCTCGACCGCAGCCTCGTTGGCACCATTGAGCCACGCCGGGGCGGTACCACCGATCCGACCGGCTGAGTAACAGAGATCGAGACAGACGAACGTCTCCCTGTCTGGTGCCTCAAAGTCGAGGGATCCAACCGTGGACCAGTCGATACTGCCAAACGCCGTCGTGATGCGCTGGGGGTAGGCAAGGGCGTAACCAATGGGCAAACGCATGTCGGGCATCGATAGCTGAGCGATGGTGGTCCCGTCGGTGAACGTCGCCATGGAGTGGACAACTGACTGTGGGTGCACCACTACATTGATGTCGTCGTACCCGACACCGAAGAGTTCGTGAGCTTCGATCACCTCGAGTCCCTTGTTCATCAGGGTGGAGGAGTCGATGGTGATCTTTGGACCCATCGACCATGTCGGATGGGCCAACGCTTGATCGACAGTCACGTCAGCGAGCGAGTCCGGCGTACGACCCCGAAACGGACCACCACTCGCAGTAATCACGAGCTCGCTCAAATGTGCTGATCCGGCGACACCAGGGCCGTCAGCTCGCAGGCACTGGTGAACAGCGCAATGTTCGCTATCGACCGGAATGAGTTCGGCGCCTGGGGTCTCGCGCAACGGCTGCACGATTGGCCCGGCAGCAATCAACGATTCCTTGTTCGCCAGGGCTAGCCGCTTGCCAGATTCAAGAGCAGCAATGGTGACTCCGAGGCCAGCGAAACCGACGACACCGTTGACCGCAACATCGCAGCGGCGAGCCAGCTCGGCGAAACCCTCCGCACCGGTGAGAACTTCAGTACCCGCAGGAACGCCGTCGATGACCCGCTGGCGCAGCTCGGCACGTCCAATGGCAACCGCGGCTGGAGAAAACTCACGAGCCTGGGCTACCAGCACGTCGACCGATGACCAGGCCGCCAATGCCTCGATGCTGTAGCGGTCCTTCTCGGCGCGAACAACGTCGGCCGTTTGGGTACCGATCGAGCCGGAACAACCCAGCACGCCAACCGTCACTGGATCGCTCATGAGGTCACGTCTGTTCAGACTCGTGAGGCGATGTTCAGCACATCGGACACGTAGTACGCGGCAGGCAAGACGAACAACAGGGCATCAAATCGATCGAACACTCCGCCATGGCCGGGAAGCAGCGTTCCCATGTCCTTGACTCCGAGGTCGCGTTTGATCATCGATTGTGCAAGATCACCAGTCGGCGCCATCACCGCGATAGCGATGCCGAACCACAAGGCGTCGGACATGTTTTCCCATGGGTGGATCCCCGGGTACTTGCTGAGCACCACGGTGGTCACGAGAACCGAGAGGATCATTCCACCAATCAGACCCTCGTAGGTCTTGTTCGGGCTGATATGGGGCGCCAGTCGGCTTTGACCAGTGGTGGAGCCAATGATGTATCCGCCAACGTCATACGCAACGGTGCCGACCACAGCGCCGATGAGCACTGCGTCGCCCGACGGCTGACGAAGGATCAGGGCGGCAAACGAACCCAGGACGCCGATCCAGCCCACGCCCAACATGGTGATGGCGAGGTTGGCGGTTGAATGTTCCGCCTCGACGCCAAGAAGGAACCAGATCAATCCGGCTACAACGAGCAGACCAAAGACAAGCGGGTAGGCCTCGGTGCCTTTCCAGTACGCAGCGAGTGTGAGGCCAGCAACGGAGGCCAACCCGAGCAGGATCGCTGGTCGATAGCCGACGTTGCGAACAGACTGGAAGAACTCCGACGCAGCCAGCACGAGGGCCAAAACCACGAGGACCATTGTTGCGGCCGGCCCGACGCTGAGCAGAAAGAAGAACGCGGCCGCCAACGTGAAGCCCACCGCGATCGCGACAGGAACGTTGCGCCCAGCCGATGGCTCCGGCTCTTCGACTTCGTCGCCGTCGTCGCCCCCTGGGCCTCGGCGGTCGTCGAAATGCAAGACCGCCCGCTCATCTTCCTGCACCCGACCTCGCTCTTCATAGTCCTGCGAGCCCTCGCGCCAATGCGGAGTTGGGCCGTCAAGGGTGGCCCACGCGTCGAGGCCTTCTCGCTGTGCTCCTGCGGCGCCACCGGCACCTTCAGACTCACCGGATTTCGCACTACCCAGCGGCGACACGCCGATGGGGCCGGTATCGAGAGGATCGATGGCGACATGGCGCATGCCAGCGTGCGCCGGGTCGCCGAGCGGAGTCGCTGGGTTCAAGTCGTCGTCGTCGAACAAAGCCGACACATCGGGGGCCTGGGGGAACTCGTCGTCCATGCTGTCCTCGGCAATAGGAGGGGAATCGGTAGCATCGCCACCGACTACCTCCAAGATTCCAGTTGTAGACGGCTCAGCCGCGGATGGCTCACCACCAAAAATGTCGAGACCCGAGTCGCATCCCATCAGCGAAACATCATCAGCGGACTCGCCAACCGCATCGGAACGCCCTTCGCTGTTGGAACGGGGAAGCTCGAAATCGGGTGCGTCGGCGTCGAACCCGAGTGGGTCCCCCATCTGAGCCGGCTCCTCGTCGCCCAATCCGCGAATGATCGTCGTGTCGGGGTCCGGACCAGGTGGATCCAACGGCGCTGGCTGAGTGGAGACTGGCTCCGGCGAGACTCCTTCGGGCGACACGGTGACCGCTTCGCCAACGATGCCAGCGGCTTCCAGCTCATCAAGGTCCATAGGACCGGTGGGGTCGAGCACCGGTTCGTCGGGCCCGTCGGAGAGCATGGGTCGACGATCGCCGAACAACTCGTCAACGCTGCGTGGCAAGTGGTCGCCCACCGGACTGAATCCGTCTGCGCGCCCAGCGCTGCCATCGACCATCTTCTGGTCATCTGGCAGCTGAGGAAACAGCCTTGACCCGCTCGGTTCGGCGGCAAGTTCGTCGAAGTTTGCTTCGCCGAGGACAGGTAGTTCGCCCGTTGCCGGGTCAGACCAGTGCGGCAAGGATGCTGACGATTGCGCGTCGAAGCTGAGCAGCGGCCCAGTGGGCTCATCACTCAAGGCAGCGCCGGATCCGCCAATATCGTTCAGTTCCAACTCGGCTGTGTCCGGGCCAGAGTCGTCGGTTTCGTCGTTATTGGCCATGGTCCCTCCTCGACCTCGGCCGGACGGCTACACCTCGAGCAGTTCCTGCTCTTTGGCGGCCAATGCCCGGTCGATCTCTTCTGTGGAGGTTTGGGTAGCGCGGTCGAGATCCTTCTCGAACCGCTCCCTCTCATCAGAAGAGATTTCTTTGTCTTTTTCCATCGCTTCGAGGTCTTGGCGCGCTGAACGCCTGAGATTGCGTGCGGCGATCTTGCCGTCTTCAGCCATATTCTTCACCACGCGGACCAGATCCTTGCGGCGGTCTTCGGTGAGTGGCGGGAACACCAGACGAAGCACTTCTCCATCGTTGCTCGGATTGATGCCCAGGTCAGAGTTCTGAATTCCCTTTTCGATCGCGGTGATGGCGCCCTTGTCGAACGGCGAGATCACCAACATACGCGCTTCCGGCACCGAGAAACTGGCCATCTGCTGGATGGTCACCTCAGCGCCGTAGTACTCACACCTGATTTTTTCGACAAGTGCCGACGTGGCACGACCAGTTCGGACCGTCGAGAAGTCAGACTGGGTGTGTTCCACAGCCTTGTTCATGCGGTCTCGGGCGTCATTACAGATCTCTTGGGCAAACTCGCTCACCTGACCAGCGTACCGATCGCCTGACCTTCGAGGATGGACCTGAAGTTTCCGGCGGCCAGCAGGTCAAACACCACGATGGGCATGTCGTTGTCTTTACACACCGCGATGGCTGCGCTGTCCATGACAGCGAGCTCCTGCGAAAGCACCTCAAGGAACGAGACTTCGGTGAGCAGTTCTGCGTTGGGATCTAGCTTGGGATCGGCGGTGTACACCCCGTCGATGCCGCTGTGAGTGCCCTTGAGCACTGCGTCGGCGTCGATCTCGGCTGCCCGTAGGGCCGCTGCGGTGTCAGTAGTGAAGAACGGATTTCCGGTTCCAGCCGCGAATATCACGACCCGGCCCTGCTCGAGGTGCCTCACGGCTTTTCGCCGGATGTACGGTTCGGCAATCTGGGCCATCCCAATGGCAGTCTGCACCCGAGTGGGAACATCGCGCTGCTCGAGGGCGTCCTGCAACGCCAGGGCGTTGATAACCGTGGCCAACATGCCCATGTAATCGGACTGCGCGCGATCCATGCCGCCGTCGGAGCCCGACATGCCGCGCCAGATGTTGCCGCCGCCTACCACGATCGCAAGATCGATTTCGAACCCGTTTCGGACTTCGGCGATCTCATCTGCGAGGCGAGCAACCATCGAGGCACTCACGCTGTAACCGGACGGATCGGCCAAAGCCTCACCAGACAACTTGAGAACCACCCTTTTCCACGGCGATGGTCCTTCCCAGCGCTTGGGCCTCGATGTCAACTCAACTTCCGATCTCTACCTGGACAAACCGTGTGATCGAAGCATCGCCGAGAAGTTTTTCGATGGTCACCTTGTCGTCTTTCACAAACTTCTGCTCGAGGAGCGAGTTGTCCCTGAAGAAACCGGTGAGGCGACCTTCGACGATCTTCTCGATCGCTTGTTCTGGTTTGCCTTCGTTGCGGGTAATGGTGGCAAGCGTCTCACGCTCGGCCTCAACTACATCGACAGGAACGTCGTCACGGCTGAGGTACTTGGGGCGGTTGCTCGCAATGTGCAACGCGATGTCGTGGGCGAGCTCTTCGGTGCCATCTTGCACCTCGATGAGCACCCCATTGACGCCACGGCCGTTCTGGATGTGCAGGTAGGCGTCGAGGGCAGCGCCCTCGGCCGCCTCGTACCGCACAACACGACCAAGCTCAATATTTTCCTTGAGCGTGATTTTCATGTCTTCGAGTTCGGTGGCCTTCTGAGCGGTTGCGCCTTCGCCCTCAGCGAGCACCAAAGCAAGCAGCTCATTGGCAATTTTGATGAACTGGTCGGATTTAGCGACGAAGTCGGTCTCGCTCTTGAGTTCGACGACAGCGGCGACGTTACCGTCGACACCAGCAACAACGATGCCTTCGCTGTTGTCACGGTCAGAACGGCCCGCCGACTTGGCGATGCCCTTCTCGCGCAGCCACTTAGCTGCGGCGTCGGCATCTCCGTCGTTCTCGACGAGCGCCTTCTTGGCGTCCATCATGCCGGCGCCGGTGGAGTGGCGCAGGGCCTGTACGTCTTTGGCGGTGAAGTTGGCCATTGGGTCTGTTCTCTTTGTTCTCGAAAATTCGGGTCGTGTGGTTGGGCTCGCGTGGCTGAGACCCGAATGCCTCAGCACTCAGGTGTATCGCACGCGCACGCTTGTGTGGTTCAGGCTTCGGGGACGACTTCGCCCGCAACCTCAGGAGTCTCGGCGACAGCAGCCGCTGGAGCTTCTTCTGCGGGGGCCTCAGCAGCAACTTCTGCTTCCTCAACAGCAGCGGCCTGCTCAGCGGCAATGCGAGCTTCGCGGGCAGCCATTTCGGCGGCAGCGGCGGCAGCTGCTTCGGCCTGCTGAGTAGCGATGCGAGCTTCCTGCTCAGGGGTGCGCTCCGAAGGTGCGGGAGCAACGATGCCCTTGCTCTCTGCAATGAAGCGACCTTCGCGAACCGCGTCAGCAATGACACGGCACAACAGATCCGTGGAACGGATGGCGTCGTCGTTGCCGGGGATCACGTAGTCGATCTCGTCGGGATCGGAGTTCGAGTCGGCGACAGCAACGACCGGCATCTTGAGACGGTTGGCCTCAGCGACAGCGATGTGTTCCTTCGGGGTATCGAGCACGAAGATGGCCTGGGGAAGCTTGTCCATGTTGCGCAGACCCGAGAGGTTGCGCTGCAGCTTGGCAAGCTCGCGGCTCAGAAGGAGAGCTTCCTTCTTGGGCATGTTGTCGAAGTCGCCAGCGGCGAGCATGCGCTCGTATTCGACCATCTTGTCGATACGGCCGCGAATGGTGCGGAAGTTGGTGAGCATGCCACCGAGCCAACGCTGGTTGACGAAGGGCATGCCACATGCCTTGGCGTACGTTTCGATGGGATCCTGTGCTTGGCGCTTGGTGCCAACGAAAAGGATTTCGCCACCGGCACCAACGGTGTCACGAACAAACTCGTATGCCTCGGCAAGCAAACCAATGGTCTGCTGAAGATCGATGATGTAGATGCCGTTGCGCTCGCCCCAGAGGTAGCGACCCATTTTTGGGTTCCAGCGGCGGGTCTGGTGACCGAAGTGGACGCCTGCCTTGAGCAGGTCGGACATGGAGACAACTGCCATGATTTCCTCCCCCACGGTTGATTGCAGACACTGGGACGGCACAGCTGCGGGCAACTGCGACCGTGGGGCCATTTCCCAGTGCGAATGAGTGAGTGGCGCGGACGATCCACACCAACTGGGAAGTGTACCGAGCCGGCCCGCAGCTCCACTACTTCCGCGTGGACAGGTCGTGCTTCTTCCGCGTGGGTGAGTCGCGCCTCACCCAGTTCGGCTCTACCCACCCGGTCAGTGGCTGTGCCTGGGAACCGGACACGGGAACGAGCCGCACCCGGGTCGAGGCCCCGAACAGGATCGCGGGGTCGATGTACGCGGATCCGATTCGTGCCCCGACGTGCAGACGCTGCCCGGATGTGGCGATGACCTGTCCGGTAGCGACACTCGAGCCCTTCGAGACCACAATCGACGCCACGAACGAATAGCTGGTGCGGACCCCATCACGGTGCGCCAGGGTCACATGCAGTTGTCCCCCGACTTGGCCAGCGAAGGTGACCAATCCGGCGCGTGCGGCATGAACCGCACTGCCAGGGTCGGTCGCGAATTCCAACCCGCGGTTGCCAGCTCCGTATGGAGTCGACGGCGGGCGGAAGGGGTCGACCACGGGTGCGTCGGTTGGCCACGTGTAGGGCCACGGATCGTCAGCTCCCGCGGCGACCGGTGAACACAGGCCCACCACACAGCAGCAGGCCAGGAACACTGACGTAACGATCTTGGAGCGCATCGGCCCGACTTCCTACTCAAGAAGGTCTCTTCAAGAATTTCGAGGGGAAGTCGCTACGCGCCTGCTTGGCGCACCGAACCTAGGACCGAACCAACGCAGGGTCAATGGGGTGTCGTCCGGCGGGATCAGGCCCGATCTGAGGTCGCTCGGCTTCCGAGGTGCAGGTCGCGATCGACAGCGGCGAGGCGAGCCTTGAGATGTAGTACGGCCTTGGTATGGATCTGGCAGATCCGACTCTCGGTGACGCCGAGCACCACACCGATGTCGCCAAGGTTCATGGCACCGAAGTAGTAGAGCGCCAATACGAGCTTTTCCCTTTCGGGAAGTTCGTTGATCTCGGCCGCCAACGTCTGGCGGAGTTCCTCATCGTCGAACACTTCGGTAGGCCCGGCGTCGCGATCAGCAACGGTGTCGCCGAGGGTGATGGTCTCCGAGCGGTCGTTACCGACTGTTTCATCCAGGGCAATCACACCACTGTTAGCAACAGCCTTCATCATGTTCTGGACCTGCACGACCGTTAGCCCAAGATCCTCAGCGAGTTCAGCCTCGGACGGGGCACGGTGGTACCTGGACTCGAAACGGCTGTACGCACGTTCCAGTTGGCGGGCCTTCGTGCGAACTGAGCGGGGCACCCAATCCGTGGCACGCAAGGAATCGAGAATCGAACCACGAATGCGAGACATGGCGTAGGTCTCGAACTTGAACCCGCGTTCTGGTTCGAATTTTTCGATGGCATCCATCAGCCCGAACATTCCGTTACTTACGAGCTCGTTGGTCTCGACGGACTGAGGGAGCCCCCTCGCCACGCGGCTCGCGACAAACTTGACCAGGGATGCGTAGTTGAGAATCAGCCGGTCACGGTCTGTCGGGTCTGCTGTCTCGCGATAGCGAATCCACAGTTCGTCGATGTCGGTGTCTCGCTTGACCACGGGAATGTCTCGATCATGCTCGGGGATGGGATTGCTCATACACATTTCGCAACCGTTCCCGGCTGACGTGGGTGTACAGCTGTGTAGTTCCCAGATCGGCATGACCAAGCAATTCTTGAACACTCCTGAGATCTGCTCCCCCATCGAGCAGATGTGTGGCGAATGTGTGACGCAGCGCATGGGGGTTGGTTGGCTCGCTTGTTCGAGCGTCGAGAAGGCGCCTAGCGTCACGCGGCCCGAGGCGGTTGCCCCGCCGATTCAGCAGAAGGGCCTCCGGTTCGTGGTCAGATCCGCAGACTTCGACGACGAACGCTGTGCGGCCACCACCGATCCATATGTCGAGAAGTTCGGCACAGGGTGGGCTCAGCGGCAGGCGACGGTACTTCGATCCCTTGCCAAGCACGTCGACGGTACCGGCCGCTACGTCGACGTCCCCCAGGTCGATCCCACACAACTCAGCGACTCGCAAACCGCTGCCGTAGAGCAGCTCGACGACGACACGATCGCGAGTCTCCGCTGGCCCCGAAGCTACTTCTGGCGTTGCCAACATTTGGTCGAGTTCCTCACTGCGCAACACCCGTGGCAGTCGCCCATCGCCGCGTGGAGCAGACAAGCCAGCCGACGGATCGACTTCGAACGCGCCGGACCTATGAAGCCAGCCGAAGTAGCGTCGCAAGGTGGAAGCACGACGAGCAATTGTGCGACGTGCGTAGTTGCGAGTCGTCAAGTGCCCCAAGTGTCGGCGCAAATGCAGTCGGGTCACCGATTCGGGCCCATCGACCCCCATACGGCCTACCCAGTTGACGAACTGGCGAAGATCTCGGTCATAGGCCGAGATCGTCGCCGGCGCGACGGCGGTGAGCGACCGCAGAAACTCCTCGGATCGCCAGGCGGCGGGCGCCGGCGGAATGGTTCCTGCCATGTCGCTCCACGGTAACGAAGACCCGGCAGTGCGAGGAATCGGGCAGCAGCAGCTGGGTCAGTCGATGGCGATGAACTTCAGGCTCGGAGCACGATCGTCACCGTTCATATAGGTGACTTCGAGTTCTTGATGCTCGATATCGGAGAGCGACGCAGGGCATGGCGAGAGTTCAGTGACAACTTGTGCTGGGAAATTGCCGCCCCGACCGATTGAAAGCCGGGTCAGTTTCTCACTCGCAGCGACGCCTGCAACCGGGATCCGAACGAATATCGGTCGGGCCTGATGGTCATGCCTAGCTAGCTCAATATCGACAATCCATTGACACGACGTGCCGTCGTCGGGACCAAGCACTTCGCTCGCTTCGATCAACTCGATGTTGTCAAACCTGAACCAGCCCTGGATCACGACCACCAGACCAATGACCCCGACACAGATGACAAGAAAAACGGCCGCAGCAATCTTGCCTGCTCGCGTTGACGCACCAGGGCCGACCTCGACCCTCTTCTCGGGTTCGTTCACGAGATCGAGATTAGTCCGCTCGAAATCCTGACCGCTATGACGCAACTCGTTCCCACCAGCCACCGGTCTCGACCACACGCCCGGACACCCGCAGCGTCATCAGCGACGCCGCGAGCTCGTCAAGTCCTAGCGAAGTGCGCAGTACCAACTCGTCGACAGTGGTCGGCTCCCAGCCCATCGCGTCAAGAACGGACCTCAGTGCACGGTTGCCGTCGTCATGGACTGTCGCCGCCGGGAGCTGGCTGGTTCGCCCATTGCCGACCAGCCCCAGAGCTACCAGGACATCTTCGGCACTGGTGACTGGAGGGCATCCTTCGGCCAAGAGTCGATTTGTGCCGGCAGAGGCTTCGCTGGTGATGGGACCAGGAACAGCCATGACGAGTCGATCACGTTCGATGGCCGACTCGACCGTGTGCAAGGACCCGCCAGCTTCACGGCTCTCGACCACCACCACGATGTCGGCCAACGACGCGATGAGCCGATTGCGGGCCGGGAACCTCCACTTGGCCGGCGGGGTGCCAACTGGATACTCCGACAGAAGAGTTCCGTGGCGAGCAAGGTCGGCCCACAAGGCACGGTGACGCTGCGGATACACAACGTCGAGGCCGCTCCCGACGATGCCGATCACGTTCCCCACGCGACCACTGTCCATGTGACAGTCAAGGGCAGCCCGCTGCGCCGCGCCATCGATACCTATCGCCACGCCTGACACCACGTTCACCCCCGCGTACGTCAGGTCGGACCCCAGCGAAGCGGCGACGGAGCGTCCGTACCCAGAGCAACGGCGGGTGCCGACGATGGCCACGCACGGCTGACTCGTGTCGATCGGAGCGCCCAACCGAAACAGCATGTGCGGCGGGTCAGGGTCGTGACGGAACCGATCGATCGACACTCCGTCGGGGCTCCAATCGATCGTGATGTCACGTTCGGCGTGAGCAGCGAGGATGTCGTCGGCGCTGATTCGCGACAGATGCCAGCGCCATGTCGAGAGATCGTCTGCCCTCAACCCGGGGACTGACCGAAGTTCCGAAATGGCTTCGAAGCGGCCGCTCGTGATGAGTTCGTAGACCACTTCGGGGTTTCGCTGGGCCAGGACCGCCCGCAGGCGAACCGGCCCCATGCCTGGCAGTCCAGCCAGGGCAGCGACGATGGCGCGTTGGCGATCGGTTACCGGTTCGGAATTCGGATCGTCGACCACGTCGGGACTCATGATCATGCTCCCACGGTCTGCAGGAGACGGCCCGGCTCGACCCGCATGCTGATCGCACCAGCGAGCTGACCGACATCTAGCACCGGATCAACGTCGGCCAGGTCGCAAAGGGTCAACGCAACAGTCTGAACTCGATGCAGCCCACGAGCACTCAACATTCCCGCCTCGAGATGGTGGCGCAGGAAACGGTCAGCCTCAGAGGTCACCGTGCAAACCTCAGCGAGGTCGGCGCGCTTCAGATCGGCGTTCACGGTGATACCTCGCTTCTGGGCGCGAGCTCGGGCATTGCGAACGCGGTCGGCGACCTCGGCGGTTGACTCTGTATGTGATTCGCGACGAAGCAGATCATCGACCGCTGGCCGGCTGACCATGATCCGCAAATCGAAGCGGTCGAGCAGGGGGCCAGACAGCCTTCGGGCGTAGCGCGACCTGGCTGCGTCGGAACACCGACACGCCCCGGGTTTGCCAGCTTCTCCACACGGGCACGGATTCATGGCTGCTACCAGTAGGAAGCGCGCCGGGAACGCGAGCGTTGCGTGGCTGCGGGAGATCCTGATCGCTCCCTCTTCGAGCGGCTGACGGAGGGCATCGAGGACAGAAGGCGGAAACTCGCCCAATTCGTCGAGAAACAGAACCCCTCGGTGGGCTAAGGAGATTTCGCCTGGCCGGGCCATGCCCGACCCGCCGCCGACCAGCGAAGACATCGATGCACCATGGTGCGGCGCACGGAATGGAGGCCGGGCGACAAGTCCGCCTGCCGGAAGCCGTTCGCCAGCTGCGCTGTGCACCAGGGTTGCCTCGATTGACGATGTCCGCTCAAGATCGGGCATCAACCCGACCAGGCGTCGGGCAAGCATGGTCTTGCCAGCTCCAGGCGGGCCAAGCATCAAAAGGTGATGCCCGCCCGCTGCGGCAGCCTCAACCGCTCGCCTCGCTGCTGGCTGCCCGACAACGTCGCACATGTCGGGTTCGATGAGTCTCTCGAGATCGAAGACCGGCTCTGGGTCCAACGGCCACGGCTCCTCTGCTGCGAGTGCCAGGTACAACGCTCGCAGGCTGGGAGTCGAGCGCACCACGCCGTCGTGGATAACCGTGGCCTCGTGGAAAGAATCACGCGGGACAACAACTTCGGTTCCAGCCAACGCATGCACCAACGGGACCATGCCAGGTACAGCGCGCACCCGGCCATCGAGACCGAGTTCACCAACGAACGATCGGCCCTCCACACATTCCGGCGGTAACTGCCCGCTCGCCACCAAGACCGCAACGGCAATGGAGAGATCAAGGCCCGTGCCAAGTTTGCGAAGCGTGGAGGGCGCCAGGTTGACCGTGACCCGGCGACTGGGCCAATCAAGCTCGGCCGAATGGATGGCCGACTTCACCCGATCACGTGCCTCGCGGCACGCAGCATCAGGGAGCCCTACCATCACAACTGACGGCAGACCGTTGGCGCACTGCACCTCGACGTCGACGCGGTGGCCTTCTACTCCGGACAGGGTCGCGGACCCCACGGTTGCAGTCATCATTGGTCAAGCTCCTCACAGCTGGGCACGTGCTTGGACGCGCCTCGTTGGTGTTGTGGGAGACCGATGACGATCTCGAGAGCACCGTATTGAACGGCACAAGAGAACCTACTGAGGCCCTGGGACACTGACCCTTGCTCGTGAGTACTCGGCTTCGCAGCACAATCTGCGACTCACCTCACAAGTCGAGATCGGCCAAACCCCGCGAGATGAGGATCTTCTGGACCTCGGAGGTGCCCTCATAGATCTGGTACACCCGCACGTCGCGGTAGATCTTCTCGACCCCGTAGTCAGTCAGGAAACCGTAGCCGCCATGAATCTGGATGGCATCGCTGGCAACCCGCTCGGCCATCTCCGAGGCAAACAGCTTTGCCATGGAGGCTTCCATCGCACAATCCCTGCCGGCATCTCTGAGGGACGCAGCGTGCAGGTACATCTGACGAGCCACTTCAACCTGAGTCGCCATCTCCGCCAGCTTGAACCCAATCCCTTGATGTTCGGCGATCGGTTTGCCAAATGTCACCCGCTCGGCCGAGTAGCTACGGGCCGCCGCGAGGGCCGCTCTCGCTCCGCCTACCGATTGCGCGGCTACTCCAATGCGGCCGAGTGACAGGCCGCCGAGGGCAATTCCGAGGCCTCGGCCAACCTCGCCTAGCACGTGAGTGGCCGGAATTCTCATGTCGTCGAACGCGACCTGGCATGTGTCGTTGGTGCGGTGGCCGAGTTTCGACTCCTTCGCAATGACCTGGTAGCCGGGATTGTCCGTTGGGGTGATGAAGGCGGTGATGCCGCGTTTGCCGGCTGCTGGGTCAGTGACCGCGATGATCATCGCCACATCAGCCGTTGATCCACCAGTGACGAACGACTTGGCGCCTGACAGGACATACTCATCGCCATCGAGAACGGCCCGGGTGGTGATGGCTCCGGCGTCGGAGCCCGTGTGCGGTTCGGTGAGGTGAATACATCCAAGCCAGTCGCCCGAGGTCAGCTTGGGAAGAATGGTCGACCGCTGGGCCTCCGTTCCATGCGTCTCGACGGCGAGCGCTACCGGCGAATTGTTCGCCGCCATCATGTTGCTGACTCCTCCGTCGGCAGCCGAAATCTCCTCGATTGCCAGGGCATAGCTCACGAAGTCGGCGCCGGCTCCGCCATAGCTCGGGTCAACAGTGACACCCATCAGCCCAACCGCTGCCATACGTCGATACAGGTCTCGGGGCGCCCCACCCGCCGCCTCCCACTCCGCAACGTTCGGAGCGATCTCGTTCCGGGCAAACGACCGGGCAGAGAGGCGAATCTGTTCCTGTTCCTGGCTCAGCAGCATGCGGGAAGACTACGGCAAGTGGTGATCGGCGATCTTCGCCGATTGAATACGACCATGGGTTACAACCCCGACCGTCCGTTCAAACGCCGCCAGAGCGACCTCATCTTCCTCGGCACCGGTCTGTTGGTAGCAGCCCTGCTCGTGCTGTGGGCCTTTAGGGGGTAGCCAACGTGTTTCGCGAACTCGACCCAGAACCAGACCACGAACTGCGCCGCGTCCAGCCCTACGAGGCCCACAAGGCCTACCTCTGCCCTGGATGCAATCGCGACATTCCTGAGGGGATGGGCCACATGGTCGCCGTACCGATCTTTGCCACCGATCTGCGCCGCCATTGGCACTACGGATGCTGGAACGGCCGGGCCACCCGTACACCACGTCGATAACCACTGCAGTTGACGCAGCGCAACTAGAAAGCCTCCTCGATCACCTCGACCGATGTGGGCGTCACGCTCGCCACGTCGAACCGGATCTGGGCCGGCCGGGCCCCTTGCCACTCACGCAGAAACAAGGTGGCCAGGTGCCGAATCCGCACCTGTTTGGTTCGGGTCACGGCAGCGAATCCGTCGCCGAACCGGGTCGATGTTCGGGTTTTTACTTCACATATGACCAGCACTCGTCCTCGTGTCAGCACGAGGTCAAGCTCGCCTTCTCGCACCCGCCAGTTCCTCGCTACGACCTCATAGCCGCGGTCGGTGTACCAGCGCGCCGCGCGGCGCTCGCCGAAACGGCCGACAGCCTGGCTACGGGGTGTCAACGAATGAACAAAGAAACAACACGGAGATACGGCCAGCTCATGGGGTGCCGAGCTCAGCCTCGGGGAGCCGCTCGATATTGACGTCTTTGAAGGTCACGATGGTGACCTCAGCGACAAAACGGCTCGGCCGGTACATGTCCCACACCCACGCGTCGCGCAAGGTCACCTCGATGTGCTGGCGGCGCTGGCCGGAGCCCGCATCATCAGCTTCGATGACCCGCCGATCCACCTCGTTGGCAAGGTAGAAACGGCGTTCGCTTTCGACAACGAATCGAAAAAGCCGACAAACGTCTCGATACTCGCGCAACAACGCCAGCTCGAGGTCAGCTTCGTAAGATTCGAGTTCCTCGTGGGACATGTCTATCCGTGTCCGAAGATTGTTCGGGCGTCCTGACCTGGACACCGAAGGAAATCAGACCGCTCTGCTACCGAGCCGTCGTGATGTAGCGAAATGCTGACTAGTAGCGCTTTTCCTTGACGCGAGCGCGCTTACCGATGCGGTCTCGCAGGTAGTACAGCTTGGCCCGGCGTACGTCGCCGACGGCTGTGCGCTCGATCTCGGCAATTGTTGGCGCATGGAGGGGGAAGGTTCGCTCGACGCCGACGCCGAAGCTCAGCTTACGAACGGTGAAGGATTCGCTCACGCCGGAACCGCGGCGGGCGATGCAGTAGCCCTCAAAGATCTGGGTGCGCTCACGGTTGCCCTCAACGACCCGAACATGGACCTTGACGGTATCGCCCGGGCCAAACTCGGGAATGTCGCTACGAAGGTTCTGCAGATCGACGAGATCGGTGCTGTGCATGGCGCACTCGCTCCTGAAAGAAGGTGGGTTGGGGACTCGAGGAGACAGGTCCCCTGCGGATCTTGTTGGCTGCCTAAACGGGCCGCCAACGCGACAGACCATGTTAGCTGGAGGGGGACGCTGCTCCAAGTGTCGGAACCCAGAAAGATTCCGAGACCCGGTATCTTCAGGCCCGTTCGGGCCAGTCGCCAGGCACATCGATGTCGAATTCCTCCAGCCAACGGCGCTCGGTCACGCTGATGCCCCGTTCGGCGAGCAGGTCTGGTCGCTGCTCGGCAGTTCGCTCGATCGCCAGACAAAGCCGCCATCGCTCGATCAACGCATGATGGCCCCCTCGAACCACCTCGGGAACTCCCCACCCTCTGAAGTCGGCGGGGCGGGTCCATTGTGGGTACTCGATGAGTCCGTCGGCGAACGACTCGTCTTGTGGTGACGCTGAGTTGCCAAGGACGCCCGGGACCAATCGGCCCACTGCTTCCATGATCACCATTGCCGCCACTTCTCCGCCGGCGAGCACGTAGTCGCCAATCGACACTTCCCCGTCGACCAGATGAGCTCGAATCCGCTCGTCGACGCCCTCGTAGCGTCCGCACAACATGCTGAAGCCATCACCAGCGGCAAGTTCGACCGCCATAGCTTGATCGAATCGGCGTCCGCCCGGTCCCATCAACAACAGCGGCCGCGGCGGTTCGATTGTTTCGACTGCGGCGAAGATGGGTTCGGGTTTGAGCACCATGCCCGCTCCCCCGCCGAAAGGTGCGTCATCGACGGTTCTGTGGCGATCGGTCGTAGCCATTCGCAGATCATGAGCGCGCAGATCAAGCAGTCCGTCGTCCTGCCCCCGCCCGAGCACACTCAATCGACCGAACTCAACGATTGATTCCGGGAAGATCGTGAACACGTCGATGCGCAACGCCTGCGGCGCTGGTGGGTCGTTGGAGGTCACGAACAGAGCCTCAGTAGATCAGTTGTCGAGGTCGAACAGGCCGTCCGGCGTATCGACAAGCACCACGTCGTCCTCGATGTCGAGCACAAACGTCAGGGGAATCAACGCACCAGTGTCGAGGGTCAGCAGGTCGGCCGCCGGGTTCGAAAGGACAGCCTCGACCAGACCACGGTCGATTCCGTGCTGATCGCGGACTCTGCAGCCCACCAGTTCATGCACCCACAAGACGTCATCGTCTTTGATCGGGGCAGCCGACAGAACCCGCCCGCGCAACCGCTCAGCGCCTTCGCGAGTCGTGCGCCCCTCGAAGCGGACGAGATGACGTTCTTGATGCGGTCGCGACTCGGCCACGACCAGCAGGCCGTGGCCGTCGTGCAGCTCCGTGCCAGGCGCCACTCGTTCAAGGCGATCTGTGGTGAGCGTCACCACAACCTCGCCCTTCAGCCCGTGGGCCTTCCCGATGCGACCGATCTCCAGGAGATCTACCATCAATCGGAGAAGTCGACCTCGACCTCAACGCCATCTTTGGTGGCGGCGGCGCGCACAAGGGTGCGGATAGCGTTGGCTACTCGGCCACGCTTGCCGATCACACGACCGATGTCTTCAGAAGACACCTTGGCCATGAGTGCGACCTTGCCGGGGCTCTCTTCGATGTCGAGCTCGACCTGGTCAGGGTGTTCGACGAGCTGAGCAATGAGGTACAAGAGCACCTCTTCGGCCGTCGTTCCTTCTTCTTCGCTCATGCGTCGGCTCCAGCGGTGGCTTCATCAGTGCTTGCCTCATCAGCGGCGACAGGCATTGGAGCCTCGCCCTTGAACACGGCCCAGGCCCCGCTGATCTTCAGCAGTTTCTCGACGGCTTCAGAGGGCTGTGCGCCCTCGGTGAGCCAATACACAGCGCGATCGATCTTGATATTCACGACAGACGGCTCAAGACGTGGCTGGTATGTGCCAATGATCTCGATGAAACGTCCGTCGCGAGGTGAGCGACTGTCAGCAGCAACCACGCGGTACGTGGGCTGCTTTTTCTTTCCCATCCGCATCAGGCGAAGTCGAACGGCCATGGGTTCTCCGATGTAACAGCAATAGAAGTTGAGCGTCTAGTGGCGAGCCTGCCGTTGCGCAACACCAAGGTCCGTTGAAGAGACAATGGGGCGGCGTGTGGTGGCGGGGCTCACATGGCACAGGGCCAAGGCAATAGCCTATCCGGCCAAGCACCAACTGGCACATTTGGTCCGAAATCGGATCTGGCCCGATGAGAGGGTCCCGGTGTCAGGTGCCCGGAAGTTTGAAGTCGAGTTCGTTGAAGCTGGATTCGAGGTCTTTGATGCCAGCGGGAATGGGAGCAGGGCCCTTGGACGTGACCCGTCCGCCGCCCTTGCCCTTCATCTTCTTGCCCTTCTTCCCCTTCTTGGGCTTGGCACGTTTCTTGGTGCCCATCCCCGCTATGCCCTTCATCATCGTGCGCATCTGCTTGAACTGCTTCAGCAGATCAGACACGCGGGCAGGGCTGGTGCCGCTGCCGGCAGCGATGCGGGTTTTGCGTGACCCATCGATGAGGTCGGGGTTGGCTCGCTCGGCCGAGGTCATCGACAACACGATGGCCTCGATGCGATCGATCTCACGTTCGTCGATCTCCGCGTTCTTCAGTTCCTTGGGAACGCCCGGCATCATCGCCATCAGGCCCGAAAGGTTGCCCATCTTGCGAATCTGGCGGAGCTGGTCGACAAAGTCGTCGAGGGTGAACGTGCCGTCCATGAGGCGCTGAGCGGCCTCTTCGGCCTCATCTTCGTCGAAGACCTGTTCGGCCTTTTCGATGAGGGTGAGCATGTCGCCCATGCCGAGAATCCGGTCGGCCATCCGGTCGGGATGGAACTGATCGAAGTCTTCGAGCTTCTCGCCAGTCGACGCGAAGGCGATGGGTCGACCCACCACCTCCTTGACCGAGAGAGCAGCACCACCGCGGGCGTCGCCGTCGAGTTTGGTGAGAATGATGCCGTCGAGCTCAAGCGTCTCGTGAAAAGCATCTGCAGTGTTGACAGCGTCCTGACCAGTCATCGCGTCGATGACGAGGAACGTGTAGTGCGGGATGATCGTGTCGGAGATCTCTTGGATCTCCTGCATCAGATCGGTGTCGATCGACAGACGACCAGCGGTATCGACGATCAGGACATCGCGGCCGGTGCGCTTGGCCTCCTCAAGTCCCAGACGGGCGGTCTCGACCGGATTGGCCGGGTCACTGAACATCGGCACGTCGATCTGGCGGGCCAGGGTGCGGAGCTGCTCGACAGCAGCTGGACGCTGAAGGTCAGCACCGACGAGCAGCGGGTTGCGCCCCTGCGACTTGAACCAGCGTGCGAGTTTGGCCGAAGAGGTCGTCTTACCCGAACCCTGCAAACCCGCCATCAAGATGATGGTCGGGGGCTGCGAGGCATAGGTGATACGAAGGGTCTCGCCGCCGAGGATCGAGGTGAGTTCCTCGTTGACGATCTTGACGACCTGTTGGCCTGGAGTGAGGCTCTGGGCCACGTCGGCGCCGAGGCACCGATCTTTCACCCGACCAACAAACTCCTTGACGACCGCGAAGTTGACGTCGGCTTCAAGCAGGGCGAGGCGGATCTCGCGCATTGCCTCGTCGACATCGTCCTCGGAGAGCCGGCCTCGGCCCTTCAGGCGGGAGAAGATGCCGTCAAAGCGATCAGAAAGTGAATCGAACATACGGCGATCCAGACTACCGGTCGCCCACTCCCCACCGGCCCGCAACCCCACGAACCGGAGCCCTCAGATTTGACCCCGACCCAATCCCAGGGCGCCAGAACGGGGTGGGCGTTTAGAAGAGGGCGTCGACGAAATCGTCGGCATCGAAGTCGATGAGGTCGTCAGCGGTTTCACCCAAACCCACGAGCTTTACTGGAATGCCCATCTCGCGCTGGATGGCGAACACGATGCCGCCCTTGGCTGACCCATCGAGTTTGGTGAGTATAACGCCGGTCACGTCGACGGCTTCGGCGAACTGCTTGGCCTGAGCAAGCCCGTTCTGTCCCGTGGTCGCGTCGATGACGAGAAGGACCTCGGTGACGTTGCCAGGATCACGGTCGGCGACCCGGCGAACCTTCGACAACTCCTCCATGAGGTTGACCTTGTTGTGCAGTCGACCTGCAGTATCGGCCAGCACAACATCAACATGGCGGGATCCGCCAGCGGCGACTCCGTCGAAAATCACCGAACTCGGATCAGCACCCTCGGCCCCGCGAACGAAGTGAGCTCCACAACGTTCTGCCCACGTACCAAGCTGCTCTGCAGCTGCGGCGCGGAAGGTGTCGCCCGCGGCCATCACCACAGACTTGCCTTCATCGGTGAGGCGTTTGCCGACCTTGCCAATCGACGTGGTCTTGCCCACCCCATTCACTCCAACGAACAGCCAGACGTTCGTTCCCTCGTCGTCGAGGCGCAGGGAGCGGTCGCCTTGAAGGTCGGCCTTCATCTGAACCTTGAGCGCCTCGATGAGCTGGCCGCCGTCGGTGATCTTTTGTTCCTTGACTGTTGTGCGGAGTCGTTCAACCGCATCAAGCGTGGCGTCGACGCCCACGTCGGCGAGCACCAAGGCCTCTTCGATTTCGTCCCACGTGTCGTTGTCGATCTTGCGCGAGAGAATCGAGCCGACATAGCCCGACATTGTGGCTCGAGCCTTACCGAGACGGCCTCGGAACGATGCCTTCTCGACGACAGGCGCCGCCGGAGCCTCAGGTTCTACCTCGACTTCGACGGCCGCTTCGGCGGCTTCTGACTCATCGTCCAACCCGCCGACGGTCTCGTCGACCGCCCCATCTGCTGGCTCGTCGGAATCCAGCTCGAGTAGCGAAGGGCCCGTGCCTTGGTCGGCCTCAAGAGTCGGGGTCGCGCGTGTCGGAGGCTCGACACGGGGTTTCTCCACCACCACCGTGCCGCCGCGGCGTTCGGTCCAAGCCCGGTGGATGAACGGCAGCAGCGCCAACAACACGAAGGCAAGGGCAAAAAGAATGACGATGATGGTGTTCTGACTCACAAGAATCAGAGGCTACCGGCGTTCGGTCAGGCGACCTTTTCCGACACGACTGTCGACGAGCCGCCTGGAGCCATGGTGACGCCGTACAGTACGTCGGCCGCCTCCATCGTGCGCTTCTGGTGCGAAACAATGACGAGCTGAGCCTCACGGCGGAACTCGGCAATCAGTTCGAGGAAACGGTGCAGGTTGACGTCATCGAGGGCAGCCTCGACTTCGTCCATCACATAGAAGGGCGATGGCCTGCTCCTGAAGATGGCAAACAGGAACGCCAGTGCGGTGAGTGACCGCTCGCCACCGCTGAGCAGCGAAAGCTTCCGCACGTTCTTGCCACCGGGCCTGGCCTCGAGCTCGACGCCAGTGTTGAGCAAATCGTCGGGATCGGTGAGCTTCAGCCGGCCAGTGCCGCCAGGGAACAGCGTTCCGAAAAGGTGGCTAAAGTTCTCCGAGACGTCAGCGAAGGCAGAGCCGAAGATACGAATAATCTCCTCATCGATGGCCCTGATGACCTTGTTGAGCTCGCGTCTGCCCGACCGCACATCGTCGAGCTGAGCTGCGACGAAGTCGTGCCGTTCGTTCAAAGCTTCAAACTCTTCGAGCGCCAGTGGATTAATGGCGCCCATACGTTTCAGTTCACGATCAAGGTCGCGTACTCGTGCCGCCGGAGATCCGCCACCCTCTACTTCAGGGAGTGGGGCCGCCAATGCAGTTTCGGGCTCGGCATCGAGCTCTTGACGTATTCCCAACACAATGTTCTCGATGCGCATGCGCTGCTCGGCTTCATCGATGTCGCAGCGCCCAAGCAGCTCTCGTACTTCGCCAAGCCGGCGATCAGCAAGCGCTCGGCCCTTTCGGTGCTGTTCGAGACCGTCGGTGATGGCACGAACTGCTGCTGAGAGTTCTTGGCGCCGGGCACGCAGTCGATCGAGTTCGAAGTCGAGGCCTTGACGCCGACCGGCGAGACGAGCTGAAAGTTGATCGAGCACCACCAACTGAGCTTCGATTCGCACCCGACGTTCTCCCGCTCTCACTCGCTCCTGCTCATGCTCGACGAGCTTGAGTTCGAGTTCGGCTTGACGGGCGGTGAGTCGCTGGCCCCGCTCCACCAAGCTGTTGGCTTTCGCTTCGAGCTGGGCGCTGCTGGTCGAGAGTGCCTGGGCCCGCTGCCCGACAACGTCACGAGCGCGCGCCGTTTCCGCAGCTGCATCGCGCACCGCTTGCTCAGCCGCTTCGTATTCAGGCAGTAGCTCCTCGAGCTCAGCCACACGTTGGCGATCGCGGCTCAGCGCCACCCCGAGTTCTTGACGTCGCTGAGAGAGGGTCTCCCGTTCGGTTTCACCCTCGCTGAGTTCGCGCTGTATTCGATCAATCGCATCGCCAGCGCTGGTGAGTTGATCGTCGTTCGCTTCGAGCGCGTTGGCCGCCTCAGCCCGCTGACGGTTAGCTGCCCTGGATCGTTCGTGGGCCCCACTCGACGCCGCCCCCGCCGCATCAACTCGGTCCTGTGCGGAGATAGTGGCAGTCTCGGCTTCTTCCAAAGCAGCCGCTGTGGCACCCTGCCCGCGCTTGCCGACGCGCCAGCCGTGGGGCCCGCACCGGTCGCCCGAGGGAGTAACCACCAGAAGGTCAGGTTGAGTCAGCCATGCGTCGACGGCCTCGGTCCAGCCGCCACTGACTGCAACGGCGTTGCCCAACAGCAGGTCGAGCAAGGCTTCTACTTCGGGGTTGCTGGCCGAAACGTGATGACGAATCGGATCACCAAGCAGCGGAGGAGTGATCGTCGTGGTGTTTGGGCGCAACGCCAACACAGCACCGGCAGCGTCCTGTTCCACGAGACGGGCAAGCGCCGAACGCGCCGCACCGATATTGGCGACAACGACCGAGGCGAGCGCGTCCCCTGCTGCTGCTTCGACCGCTGCTTCCCAACCGGCATCGATCTCGACGAGCTCAGCAAGCAAACCCATCACACCCGGCAGGTCTTCGAGTTTCTCGAGCCCAGATCGGCTTCGGGCATCACCCATAGCGAGTGATAGAGCTTCGGCTCTAGCGCTCCAGCTGGCCAGATCGCTGCGCGCTTCCTGCGCTTCGTCCGTGGCGACCTCAACCACTTTGGCCGCAGCAGCCACCTCGACCTCAGCAGCATCAACAGCTGCGACCAACTGCTCTTCACCATCCTGAGCGCCGGTGACGTTGTTCCGTAGTCCCTCGAGTTCGCCGCTGCGGCTTTGCGAACGTTGAGTGAGCTGAGTAATGCGCTTGTCGAGGCGCTGTTCCTCGCTGTCGCCCCGCTGCACCTGAGTTCGCAACGCGTTGCGTTCGCCACGGACCTCGGCAGCCTGACCGGCAACGACTGCTCGTTGCTCTCCTTGAGGGGCGTCGGACGATTCGGTGAGCGCAGCCCGATCACGATCGAGATCGGCTTGAGCTCGCGCGAGTTCTTCGCGTTGGGGTCCAAACGCCTCGGTCTGGCGGTCTAGGTCGGCGAGTTCGGCTGCGTTACGAGCGTGGTCGGCCTCGATATTCGCGACAACGTCGTCAGAAAGCAATGCGCCCTTGTCGCGTTCGACCGCTCGGCGGCGTTCATCGATCAGGGCTTGCAGGCCACGACAGCGCTCGCGGAGCGACTCGACGCGTGGAAGGGTGTCCAGTGCACTATCGCCAGTCGCGGCGAGTTGACTCTCGGCGCTCATGATCTTCACATCAAGCTCGGCAAGTTGAGACCGCAGGACGCGATCTTCGTCGGCCAGGGTGGCCCGTTGCGCCTGGGTGGCAGCTTGTCCTTTTTGTAGACTGTCGAGTTCGCGCCCGGCCAGGTGCAGACGAAGGTCCAGCAGCTCGGCGATGAGGTCACCGTGACGTCGCGCGGCATCGGCTTGGCGTTCCAGCGGACGCAGCTGCCGCCTCACCTCTCGCTGCAGATCCTGCAGGCGGGTGAGGTTGGCCTCAGTTGAGTTGAGGCGGCGTTCGGCCCGTTCTTTTCGGCGCCGGAACTTCAGGATGCCAGCGGCTTCCTCGATGATTGTTCGGCGATCTTCGGGGCGGGCGTTCAGCACCTGGTCGATCTGACCCTGGGCGATGATGATGTGCTGCTGGCGGCCAACACCGGCGTCGCTCAACAGTTCTTGAACATCGAGCAGCCGGCAGGGAACCCCATTGAGGGAGTACTCGGAATCGCCATCGCGGTACAAGGTCCGAGTGATGGTCACTTCGGTGAACTCGACCGGCAACAGACCGGCCGAATTGTCGATGACGAGTGCGACTTCGGCTCGGCCGAGTGCCGACCGTTGTGCAGTGCCTGCGAAGACGACGTCGTCCATCTTCTGACTGCGGACCGTACGCGGACCCTGGGCGCCGAGCACCCAGGCAATGGCGTCGACAACGTTAGATTTCCCACTGCCATTGGGGCCAACCACGACTGTCACGCCCGGCTCAAAATCGAGCACGGTGGTGTCAGCGAAGGACTTGAACCCCTTGATCGTGAGGGATTTCAGGAACACCTGGACACATCTCCTGCGGGGAAGGGCGCGCTACGGCTCAGACCTGGTAGTCGCAGTAGTAGTGAGGTTGGCCACCGATCTTGCTGATCAGCACCTCACCTCGACCGTGCCGGCTTCGTTCTCCGCCACGGCCATAAACTTCGAGGTACTCGGTGTAGCCGCCAGACTCGCCGAACACATCATCCACGATGCCCCGCTGTTTCACAGCATTGTGCATGGTTTCGACGATGGCGCGGTACAGCCGGCGAATCTCCTGGGTGATCAGAGCACTCGGCTTCCGATCCCAGCGCAACAAGGCGCTGTGAAGGATCTCATCGCTGTAGACCGGGCCGAGCCCGACCACAAAGGTGTCGTCCATCAAGAGATGCTTCAGCTTGGCATTCTGACGGATCAGCAGCTGACCGAAGTGGGTCCAACTCATCGGTTCGTCGATGGGGTCGAATCCCAACTCAGCGAACTCTGGGAACGCGGCATCGATGTCATCGGCTCCGACAAGGGTGACGCTCATCTCTTCAGCCTCGTCGAGCAGTCGGAGTTGACCGCCTTGAGTGAAGCTGAGGATGAGCTGGGTCGACTTGTCAACGTCGACCTTCGGAGTGGAGCGACGGAAACTACCGCCGGGTCCAGGATTGACGACCAATACCTCTTCGTCGCCGACATTAATAATCAGATACAACCCTCGCCGCCCGACGCTGACGATCTTGCGACCCTCGAGCACTGTCTCGAACGCCTTCTTGCTCGACGCTCCGCCGGCGATCTTTTTCGTGCCAAGAACCTCGGCCGCTTTGATCTTGCGACCACCGATGTCCTTGTCGAGATCACGACGTGCAATCTCTACCTCGGGAAGCTCAAGCATCGGTGGTTTCACTTTCAGTGGATTGACGTTCGTGGAATGTGCCCCAGGCAACGCGGGCAGCGGCCTGTTCGGCCAACTTCTTGGATCGACCATCGCCATCGCCGAACTCAACGCCAGCTATCGACACTGTGGCGTGGAACTGTTTGCGGTGGTCGGGTCCTGCTTCGGTAATCACGTAATCGGGGACATCGTTGAATTCACGAGCTGCAGCTTCTTGCAGACGGGTCTTGTGATCGTCGATGCCGGGAACATCGGCGGCTTGCTCAATGCAGTCGCCGAGTGCATCCAATACAAACCGCTCAGCGGCTGCCATGCCGCCATCGACGTACACCGCCCCGATGATGGCTTCAAAAGCATCAGCCAGAATCGATTGTTTTTCGCGCCCGCCGGAGAGGTTTTCTCCACGTCCGAGAAACAGTGCTGGTCCAATGTCGAAATCGCCGGCGGTACGGGCAAGCACAGCCGAATTCACGACCGCTGCTCGTAGCTTGGCCATCTCGCCTTCGGAAAACTCGGGATATTCAGTGAAAGCGTGATCGCTGACGATGACCCCCAACACTGAGTCGCCGAGGAACTCAAGACGTTCGTTCGACGGGATACCCCCCTGCTCGGCGCACCAGCTTCGGTGCGCGACAGCTTGCGCGAGCAACGCCGGATCCTCGAACTCGTGTCCGATCCGGTCGGCGAGCGCTGCCAGCTCAGGCGAAGTGTCCAGCAATTTCACCCGGTCCGGGCGAGAACATAGTCGACCGCATCGCGAACCGTCTTCAGGTCTTCGAGGTCTTCGTCTTCGATGCGGAAGCCGCCAACAGTGCGCTCGGAGAGTTCTTCTTCGAGGCCTTCGACCAGCTCGATAAGGGCAAGGGAGTCTGCGTCGAGGTCCTCGGCGAACGAATCGCCTTCGTTGATGCTTGCAGGTTCAATCTCGAGGATGTCAGAGAGCTGATCACGAATCAGCTCGAATACCTGGGCACGGTCCATCGGGTCTTGCTCCACATGAGTTTCCGCGGGCACATAGCCTCCTGCGGTCGGGGGGACGAGCCGACATCGTAGCTGGATTCACCCTCAGCCCCGAAAGCGCACCCTACTTCATTCAAAAATCAGTGTGATCAGCCTGCGACAGATGCAGTGAGCGCCGCGACGAGATCGGCCTCGACCATGTCATGGGCAACGCTGATCGCGTTACGAATAGCAACGGCCGACGAAGAGCCGTGACTGATAATGCACACGCCGTTGACCCCAAGCAGCATTGAGCCACCCACGGCGTCTGGACTCATCTCCGCAGCAAGTGGCGCCAACAAGCCGAGCGCTTCGACGCCTGACGCAGGGGCATCCTCAGCGGTCAGCAGGCCGATGATCTGTTCGACGAGGAATTTCACCGTGCCTTCAAGAGTTTTGAGTATGACGTTGCCAGTGAAGCCATCGGTCACGATGACGTCGACGTCGCCGCCGAGCACATCGCGACCTTCGATGTTGCCAATAAAGTTGATCGACTGATCAGCAGCCAACAAGGCATAGGTCTCTTTGACGAGCTGATTGCCTTTGCCTGGTTCCTCACCAATCGACATCAACCCGACCTTGGGCTGTTCGATCCCGTAGCGGACCCGAGCGAACACAGAACCCATCTGGGCGTATTGGAGCAGCCAGCTGGCCTGGCAATCAGCCATCGCACCCGAGTCGAGGAGAATCTTCGGGGTGGTGCCGGGCACCGGCAAGGTCGTGGCGACGGCCGGCCGGCT
The DNA here is from genome assembly GCA_047618365.1 of Candidatus Poriferisodalaceae bacterium. Lineage (GTDB taxonomy): Bacteria > Actinomycetota > Acidimicrobiia > Acidimicrobiales > Poriferisodalaceae > JBLHLM01. The sequence continues at coordinate 44,061 of JBLHLM010000003.1, forward strand.
CACGCCCCTAATGCGACCCATACGTAAGAGCGCAGCCGAGACAGCTGCACCAGTGTTGCCAGCGCTCACCATCGCCGAGGCAACGCCATCGCGCACAAGTTCAGCCGAGCGCACGATCGATGCGTCCTTCATCACGCGCACGGCACGAGCCGGATCGTCGGCCATGTCGATGACCTCGGACGCGGGATACACCGTGTGACCCGTGTCGCCGCCGATCTCGTCGGGTCGACCGACAAGGGTGACGGAGACACCGAGTTCTTTGGCCGCTAGTTGGGCGCCAGCGATGATCTCACTTGGGGCGTGATCACCGCCCATGGCATCGAGGGCTATGGGGAGCATCACACCACTTTCGAGAGACTCAATCAGTCGACGTCGACGGCCTGGCGGCCGGCGTACCACCCACAGTTGCCACAGACGCGGTGAGGCAGCTTGGCTGCCTTACAACGCGGACAGCTGCTACGTGGGGCGGACTTCAGCTTCCAGGCAGATGCCCGACGACTGCGGGTCTTGGACTTGGAAGTTTTTGCCTTTGGGACGGCCATCGTCGACCTCGAGAAACCAGCACGGCAGCGGCCCGAGTGGCCGTTGCGGGGAGAGGCGTACCGCGAACGGCACGAGGGCTGGATGATACTCGCCCACGACCCGAACTGCGACGTTCGGATTCAGAATCGTGCGCAGTCCGTTCACCCGAAGTCGGTGCCTACCCCGCCCGAGTCGGGTGTCAGTCCTCGAACTTCAACCCGTCGAGCGCCGCCCAGCGCGGATCGGCCATGGGCCCTTCGGGTTCGTCGTCGATTTCATCCTCGGTCAGCTCCACCAGCTCAGCGGGAGCATGAGGGCATGGTTGAGGCTCGGGACACCCCGCCAACAAAGGCAGGTCCAGCAACAGAGCGTCGCGAACCATTCCGGTGAGATCGAGCGTCTCATCACCGAGCAGGTACGACACGCCCTCGACAGGACGAACTTCAAAGAGTTCTTGCACCTGCGATTCGATGGGTCCTGAAACCGAACGCAGACACCGCGAACACGGAGCTTGCCATTCCGTCGACACTTTGCCCTCGACGATCACCCCTTCGGCGACCGTCGTGAGTTCGACATCGATGTCAACAACCCTGTCTGACCGCACGACGGTGTCGTTGACGTGAAGCGCAGCCGGGTCACCAGCAGCATCTTCAGGAGCGTCGAGATGTGCAGGAGCTTCTGGATCCCGTAGGTCGGCGACCTCGACACTGACACGCCAGTGACGTTCGGGTTCGCGTCGTTTGAGTCGCTCGAGAGGAAAGTGCAGCTGTGCATGTCCACGACCCCGTGATCGGAGAGGGGGCTCTTTCACAGCGGTTGCTCGGCGTTGGGTGAGGTGTCCTGATTGAAGAACTTCGACTCAGTCTCAGCAGTTGGTTCCGGCTCCGGCGGTGGGGGCGGGCTCTCGACTCTCAGTTTCCCGCGGGCGCCAGCGACTGTCTGGTGAATTCGTTCGAGCGATGCGTCAAACTGGGCCAGCTTCTGATCGCAGTAGTCGTCGACTTCGTGACGGCGGCGGCGGGCCTGCGCTTCGGCCTGGTCGATGATGGCCTTCGCTCGACCCTCGGCTTCTCGGACAACCTCGGTCTTCTGCACCATCTGAGCGACCCGGACCGTGGTCTGCTCCATGATCTTCGCTGCCTCGTCATGTGCGGCCTTGACCACCTCGTCGCGTTCTTTCAGAAGCCAGCGGGCCTCGCGCACTTCCTCGGGCAACTCATCAAGGGCGTGTTCGAGCAGCTCGAGAATTTCATCCCGATTGACCATGATCGACGTCGATAGCGGCATGGGCCGCGCCGCATTCACCACGTCCATGACCCGACGCACCAGGGCCTCGACGCCGGGGCGACTCAGTGGCTCAGGCGTGCTCATCAATGACGCTCGGCGAGCCGCCGGGCGACACCTTCGGGAACCAGGTGGCTCACCTTGCCGCCGAACTTGCTGATCTCGCGAATGTACTTCGAGGCAATGAACGAGTCCTCGCTGGTACTGGGTATGAAAAGGGTTTCGATGCCCGTGACCGACCGGTTCATCTGGGCCATCTGAAGTTCGCCCTCGAAATCGCTGACACCGCGTAACCCCTTCACGATCAGGTCGATCTTGAGCTCGGTCGCTATGTCGACCACCAGACCACCGAACATGGTCACCTCGACGTTCGGGAGATGTACCACGGCTTCTTTGATCATGTCCGCCCGTTCGTCGTCTGTGAACAGCGGATGGACCTTGCCCGGGTTCAGCATCACAGCGACCACGACTGTGTCGAAGAGACGAGATGCCGTGCCGATGATCTCAACGTGGCCGTTGTGGACGGGATCGAAGGACCCCGGGTACAGGACGGTGCTCATGGCGCCAAATGTACAGACCGACCAGCCGCGACAACAGTACGAGCTGTTACTGGCCGTCAGTCGCCGCGCCCGACCTCGTCTTCATCCCCTAGCTCGATGTCCCACCGATCGATACAGTCTTCGCACCGATAGGCGACGATGTCGCCAGGCTGAAAGCCCTCATCTGGCGGGGTATAGGAGAGAAGGTGGCAGCGACCGCCACAATCGACACAAGTGATGATCGGCGGGGCGTCCATGTTCCCAGTGTGCCCCCGATAGCGTCCCGACCATGCGCGTCATCTCCGGATCCCTACGAGGCCGTTACTTCAACACTGTGCCTGGAACCGATGTGCGGCCCACTTCGGATCGAGTCCGTGAGGCTCTGTTCAACGCCTTGTTCAGCATGCGACTACTCGACGAAACAACCATCGTCGATGCGTTCGCTGGCTCTGGTGCCATGGGACTCGAAGCGATTTCGCGAGGCGCCACAAACGCAACATTCATCGACTCCGACCCACGTTCAATCCGAGTCATCGAAAAGAACATCACCGATCTCGGCGTTGGTGACCGGTGCACTGTGCAGCGCGGTGATGCGATGTTGATCTTGAGCCGACGCACGCCGGTCGATGTGGTCTTCGCCGACCCGCCCTACGGCTTCGAGCAATGGAGCGAATTCGCGGCGATCTGTCCGGGGAAAGTGCTTGTGGCCGAGACCGGCTCGGAATTCGGGGAACTCGACGGCTGGACGACGCTCCGAGCCAAACGGTATGGCCGCAGTCACATAACGATCCTCGAACGCGCCTGACCAATCGCCTCAAGCTTTCATTGGACCGTACGTCGGAGCTCAGCTCTTCAGAAGGAAGTCGGCGTCCTCGTCGTTACGAGCCTCGAACCAGTCGAGCTCATCGGCCAACAGCTGGTGCGCTGACAGTGTGGGGTCCGACTCGAGCAGCTCCTCGGCAACGGCCCGAGCCCGCACGACCCAGTCGCGGTCGCGCCGCAAGGACGCCAACTTGAGATCGTTTTGCCCACTCTGACGTTCGTCGAAGATCGTCCCCTCCCCTCGTAGGTCGAGGTCCACTTCGGCCAGAACGAATCCGTCGGTTGAGTCCTCGAGCGCCCTGAGTCGTGCCTCAGCGACCGGGGTGAGTTCTTCGCTGGCAGCCACGAGATAGCAATACGACGCTTGCTCCCCACGGCCCACCCGACCACGAAGCTGGTGCAGCTGGGCGATGCCGAATCGATCGGCAGACAAGATCACCATGACCGTGGCATTCGCCACGTCGACCCCAACCTCGATGACCGTCGTCGCGACCAGCACGTCGAGGGTGCCCGAACGGAAGGCCGACATGACTGCTTCCTTGTCATCGGAACTGAGGCGGCCGTGCAAAAGACCAACCTTGGAGTTCGAGAGTTCGTTTGAGCTCAGCTGCTCGTAGGTCTCTTCAGCCGAACTCGCGTCGAGCTTTTCGGATTCGCCGATCAGCGGACATACCACGTACACCTGTCGGCCCGCCGCTATCTCGGACCGAACGAAATCCCACATTTCGACAGGGCCGAGCGATGTTTGTTCGTCGATGTTGCCAGCTCCATCGGCGCCAGCAGTACCCGCGACCCACGTCGTCGCGATAGGAGTTCGCCCTGGCGGCAGCTCGTCGAGGACTGACACGTCGAGGTCGCCGTAGACCGTCATGGCAGCGGTTCGCGGAATGGGTGTTGCGGTCATAACGAGGAGGTCGGGCACCCTTCCGTCGGGACGGCCTCGCTCACGCAACTTCGAGCGCTGTTCAACGCCGAAACGGTGCTGCTCGTCGACCACGACGACGCCGAGTGACCCGAAGTCGACCGAGTCCTGGATCAGGGCATGAGTGCCTATTGCTATGTCGACGCTGCCTTCGGCGAGGCCGGCAAGTATCCGACGGCGTTCGGCCGCCCCGACCCGATTCGTCAGGAGCTCAACCGACAGGGGCCGGTCACCCATGAGGGTGCGATCGTCGGAAACGCTGATGCCGTCGAGGAGCGCCCGAACCGACCTGTAGTGCTGTTCTGCAAGCACCTCGGTCGGCGCCATGAACGCACCCTGGTGGCCACCCTGAACCCCGACGAGGAGGGCGTGCACGGCCACCATGGTTTTGCCTGAACCAACGTCGCCTTGCAGTAGGCGATGCATGGGTTGTTGTGTGCCGAGGTCAAGCGAAACCTCTCGCATCGTGCGTTCCTGAGCACCTGTCAACGAAAACGGCAGGGACGATACAAATCGTTCGACCAGTTCGCCGTCGACGACATGTTCGATGCCGCTCTTGGTCGCTTCGATCTGCTTCTTGCGACGCAGCAGCGTCATCTGGACCCGAAAGAGCTCGTCGAACACCAGACGGGTCCGGGCCATGACGATGTCCCGCATGGTCTCGGGTTCGTGGATGGCCGCCATGGCCTCAGACCTGGCGATCAGTTGATAGCGCTCCCTTGCGATATCTGGCAACGGATCCGCAATGCCACGAGACTGGCAGCGACGTAGCGACTCAGCGACCCAGCCGGCGATCTCCCATGTCATCAACCCGGCCTTCTCGCTCTGCGGGTAGACGGGCACGATGCGTCCCGTTCTGTCGCCGACCAAGTCAACAACGGGGTTGGTCATCTGTTTGCGGTTCTGGAACAGCTCGACCTTGCCGAAGAGCGCGACGGTCAACCCGGGGTACAGCTGCTTGGAACGCCACTGCTGGTTGAAGAACGTGGCACGGAGGCGACCGGTGTCGTCGCGAATTTCGACCTGGACGATGCTGCGCCGATTGCGGGTGAATCGGGCGTCGACCTTGACGACGTCGCCGACCACCATGGCCTCCTCGCCTTCGTTCATGTCGGCGACCCGCGCTTCTTTGGTGCGGTCGATGTACCGGCGCGGGTAGTGAGTCAGGAGGTCAAGCACCGAGTCGATCTCGAGATGACCTAGCCCGGTCCGTTTCTTAGGACCAATCCCTTTGAGCGCGTCAACGCTGATGGACGCAATGTCGGACAGCCGCAGCGGGGGTGCTTCGGACGTCATTGGTCAGCGGTTGCCAATCACTCGATCCCGAATAGATATGGGTAGTGCTCCTGGCCGCCGTGATGCAGCTCGACTTCGAGCCCAGGGCGGTGGGCCGATACCCACTCGGTGATTGTGCGAGTCGAGGCGGCACCTGCCCCTTCACCTTCGATGATGGTGAGGATCTCGTGCGAGTCGGCGACCTTGGCGTCGAGCAGCCGAATAGCGGCCTCGGCTGGAGACCCAGCAATCGAACGAATACCGCTGCGATCGATGCCGATCCAGTCGCCAGTGGTGACCGGTCCGACATCGGAAGTGGTGTCGCGTACGGCTTGGGTGACTTCACCGACGAGCACTTCAGCGGCAAGTTCGGCCATGGCTTCTGCGTTGGTTTCGGCGTTGACTGATGGGTCATAGGCCAGCAACGAGGCAAAACCCTCCGGCACCGAACGGGTCGCCACCACCCGAACTGTCTTGGACGTCTGTTCATCCACACGCTGGGCAACAGCAATGATGTTCGAGTTGTTCGGCAAGATGACCACCTCGTCGGCCGGTGCCCGCTCGACCGCAGCGAGAACCTCCGCTGTCGAAGGGTTCATCGTCTGCCCACCTGAGACCAGCTCCTGAACCCCAAGCGAATGGAAGATGCGACTGATGCCAGCTGCTGGCGAAATGGCGACAACGGCGCACGGCACCAGCTCGCGCTGCTGAGATAGCTCGGCTGAGCCAGTTGCCTCGCGCACCCAACGTTCCTCTTCCACCTCTTCAAGCAGGTCGGTGACTCGGATCTTGGTCGGCCTGCCTATGTCGATGGCGGCCTCGATCGATGGGCCGATGTCGTCGGTGTGAATGTGACAATTCCAGAGGCCGTCGCCGCCCACTACGACGATCGAGTCGCCGAGACCCGCCCACACCTCCTTGAAGCCGGGAACGAGCTCATCGGGCGCTTCGAGGAAATACATCACTTCGTAGCGAAGGTCAGCGACGCTGTTAGCTCCGTGAGTATGGCTGTCAGGACGATCGACGGGCGCGCCGGCGACATCGCTGACTTCAGGCGGATTGGGAAGATCGCGACCATCAGCAACGTGGAGCGCGCCGTGCAACAGCAGGAGAAGCCCAGCGCCGCCCGCGTCGACAACGCCAGCTTCGGCCAGTACCGGGAGCTGGTCCGGCGTCCGTTCCAACGCGACCTCGCCGACGGAAAGTGCGGACTCGAGCACCCCGATGAGCGAACGATCGGTCGCTTCACGGGCCCCGCGGCCAACCTCTCGGGCGACGGTGAGGATCGTGCCCTCGACCGGTCGCATCACCGCACCGTCAGCAGCGACGCTCGCCGCGGTGAACGCCTCAGCAAGGACGTCACCATCGATTGACGCGCCGGCCTCATGCGATGCTTGAAAGGTCGAGGCCAGCCCGCGAAGAATCTGGGACAGGATGACGCCACTGTTGCCACGCGCACCCATCAACGATCCGTGAGATATCGCGCCGCAGACGGTGGCGAAGTCGGGGCTGACATCTGTCGTTTCGTCGACGTGTGTTGCCTCCGAAATCGCGGTCAGCACCGAAGACAGGGTCAGCGACATGTTGGTACCGGTGTCGCCGTCGGGCACCGGATACACGTTCAGTCGATTGATGACCTCTCGGTGTGCTGTGAGCGCTGTCGAGAAGGCGCGCACCACTTCGACAAGATCGCTCGCCCCAAAGGAGGCGACCATGCCCGAGCGGGCAGGAGTAGCGGGGGACGCCGAGGCGGTGGAGTCGGACACGGAAGGCGATGCTAGCCAACGCTGCGTCGGTTGAGAGCACCCGGCAGCCCCATTCGGCACACCGATTGATGTCCGACAGGTCATCGCGTATGGAGATGGTCAGATTCGCCCCAGCAGATGGCGAGTGCCTCAACTCGGCATGACCCTCTGCCGATGGAGCAGCCTGTTCACTCGGGTTGATAAGTTGAAGTCAACACAGCAGCCCGAACAGCACCGGAGGCATTCGTGCAAGGCGTGATCAAGTCCTATGACCCCAACACCAAGACCGGCGTGGTGGTCGACGATCGCGAACGCGCCGAACACGAACTTTCCCCCACTGCGCTCGAAGGCTCCGTGTTTCGGATGCTTCGGCAGGGACAGCGTGTGATCTTTGACCTCGACGAGCGAGGGCTCGCCACTCAACTTCGGTTGGGTTCAGAGGTCGATCTCGGATCACCCGCCTACCTCACCAGCGGCCGGGGCTCAGACATCTAATCAGGGCCGCCACCCCGACACCGAACCAACGAGCGGCCAGGTCCTTGGACCACCGCCAAAATCATACGAGAGGTCATCGTGCCTGGGATCACGACCAATCAAAAACTGCTCGACTGGGTCGAAGAGTGGCGACAGCTACTCGGACCGAACGACGTCTATTGGTGCGACGGCTCCGAAGAGGAGTACTCCGCGTTCACCAGTCAGATGGTCGAACGGGGAACCCTGATTCCCCTCGACAACACCAAACGCCCCAACAGTTTCCTCGCGCGCTCGGACCCGGGCGACGTTGCCCGAGTCGAAGATCGCACCTACATCTGCAGCGAACGCGAGATCGACGCTGGACCAAACAACAACTGGACCGAGCCGGCCGAGATGCGGGCCAAGATGAACGGCCTGTACTCGGGCGCGATGAACGGCCGCACGATGTACGTGGTCCCGTTCTCCATGGGCCCGCTCGGCTCACCCATCGCCCACATCGGCGTGCAGCTCACAGACTCCCCTTACGTCGCGGCGTCGATGCGCATCATGGCCCGGATGGGTCAGGGCGCCCTCGACGTGCTCGGCGACGGCGAGTTCGTTCCGTGCCTGCACTCGCTCGGCGCACCCCTCGCAGAGGGACAGGCCGACGTGGCATGGCCCTGCGATGCCGAGAACAAGTACATCGTTCACTTCCCTGAGACCCGCGAGATCTGGTCCTATGGCTCCGGGTATGGCGGCAACGCCCTCCTCGGAAAGAAGTGCTTCGCCCTCCGTATTGCTTCCACGATGGCCCGCGACGAGGGCTGGCTCGCCGAGCACATGCTCATCGTCGGCGTCACCCCACCCAACGGCGAGAAGAAGTACGTTGCAGCGGCATTCCCTTCGGCGTGCGGCAAGACCAACATGGCGATGATGATCCCCACCCTTGCGGGCTGGAAGATCGAAACCATTGGCGACGACATCGCGTGGATGAAGTTCGGCGACGACGGTCAGCTCTACGCCATCAACCCTGAGGCCGGCTTCTTCGGCGTGGCCCCGGGCACTGGCATGGACACAAACCCGAACGCTCTCGAAACCCTTTCGAGTAACTGTGTTTTCACCAATGTGGCCGAGACAATCGACGGTGACATCTGGTGGGAAGGCCTCACAGAGGAAACCCCAGCTCGTCTCATTGACTGGCGGGGCGACATGTGGACCCCCGAATCCGACACCCCAGCGGCTCATCCCAACGCCCGATTCACCGTCTCGGCATCCCAGTGCCCGTCAATCGCTTCGGAGTGGGAAGACCCCAAGGGTGTCCCGATCTCAGCGATCTTGTTCGGCGGACGCCGCGCCACCACGGTTCCACTCGTCACCGAGGCGACCGACTGGGAGCATGGCGTGTTCCTTGGTTCGGTCATGTCATCTGAAAAGACAGCGGCCGCGGCCGGCGCCATCGGCGAGGTCCGACGTGACCCGTTCGCCATGCTTCCGTTCTGTGGCTACAACTTCGGCGACTACTTCCAGCATTGGTTGAACATCGGCGAACGCGAAGGCGCTCAGCTTCCCCGCATGTTCTATGTGAACTGGTTCCGCAAGAACGCAGACGGCAAGTTCATGTGGCCTGGGTTCGGCGAGAACCTTCGGGTCCTGAAGTGGGTCCTCCAACGTGTCGCCGGCGAAGGAGATGCCATCGACACTCCCATCGGTGCCATTCCAACGGCCGATGCACTCGATGTTGAAGGTCTCGGCCTTGACGCCGACACCGTTGCTCAGTTACTTGCTGTCAACACCGACGAATGGATCGAGGAGCTGCAGCTCATCAAGCAGCACTACACCGATCTTGGCGAACGCCTCCCCCAGGAGATGCTCGATCAGCTCGCAGCGTTGGAAACCCGCCTCGCCGCTGTTTAGAGCAGCACTGTTTAGAGCAGCACTGTTTAGAGCAGCACTGTTTAGAGCAGCACTGTTTAACTCTCTGCGTTCTACGCGTCGCCGGACCCCGGATACGGGGCCTGGCGGCGCGTAGTTTCGTCTAGATTCACGAAATGGCGATCTGCCACACGATCATTCGGCAAGGTTGTGGCTCCGGGTTTCATCGACATTCATACCCACAGTGATCTGGCTCATTTCATCGACCCTCGGGCTGAGAGTCAAGTGCGCCAAGGCGTGACCACCGAGGCCATCGGCCAATGCGGCATCAGCCTCGGGCCATGTGTACCGGAACACCGCAGTGCGTTGTTCGCCTCCACCGGGTCGCGCGAGCATGTGGAATGGCACTCCTACGGCGAACTCCTCGGGGCCAGGGATGAGGCCCAGTTCGCAACGAACGTCGTCGGCATGGTTGGGCACGGAGCGTTGCGCACCGCGGTCGTGGGACCGAACGCCCCTCGACCTGCTGACGATGCTGAAATCGCGGCCATGGCCGGCCTACTGCGGGACTCCCTTGATGAGGGTGCTTTCGGTTTCACCACCGGACTCGAGTATCACCCTGGCAAGAGCGCCATGTACGACGAGCTCAAAGCCCTTTGTTCATCTGTCACCGATGTCGGCGGCCTGTACGCGACCCATTCACGTAACCGCGACCGCCGCTACCTTATCGGCTTCGGGGAGGCCCTCGATGTTGCCCGTGACACAGGTGTTCGACTCCAGATCTCACACATCAATCCCAAAGACGGGCGCCCGGAACACACAATGCGCAACACCCTTCAGATGATCGAGTGGACCCGCAAAGTCGCTGTCGCCATCATGCCCACGAACTGGAATCACACCTCGGCTACGGCGATGTTGCCCGGGTGGTCATTCGAGCTTTCGAACAACGACCTCATCGCCATGCTGAAGACTCCCGATGGCCGCCGGCGGCTAAGCCACAAACCGCTTCCGATGTGACAACTCGCAGTGGAGGAAAGGTGGCACCGGGTGCTGGCACTTGCTGCCAATGCCAGCCACGACAATGTCGGTCGTACCATCGCGGATCTCGCTAAAGAGCGCAACGCCGACAGCGGATGGGACACCCTTTTCGACCTCATGATCGAGGAAGGGCTGCGCATCAAGGGCTTGATGCTCACCAGCGAGGCGTTCGCTGAAGAAGACAACCGCATGGTGCTCGAACACCCGTTGTGTTCGGTGGAGTCCAACACCATGGCCCTGGCCAACGACGGTCCGCTCGCTGGCCCGATGATGAGCGTGCTTGGCTTCAACTGGGTGCCACGGTTCCTCGGACACTACGTACGCGATGAGGGCATCCTCATCGCTGAGGAGGGAGTCCGGCGCCTGACGGGTCTCCCGGCTGGTCGCCTCGGTCTCCACGACCGTGGACATCTCAAGCAGGGCTATGGCGCCGACGTCGTCGTGTTCGACCTGGCAAGGCTCCGCGACAACTCATCGTTCGAGGACCCCACCGTCTACGCCGACGGCATCGACCAGGTTTTTGTCAACGGCGCTCTGGTGTTCAACGAGGGTTTGCGCACAGGCGAACACGGCGGCCGAGTGCTCCGGCCCACGACGTAGCCGAGGTCGCGCGACCTAGGCCGGTCGCGTTACGAGAGTGCGATGCTCACAGCTTCGGCTGTTGCAGCCAAGAGGTCGGTAGGTGGCGTCGGTTCTCCGGCGACGATCGACACGATCTGGCTGGTTCGGCTTGGCACGTCGTCACCCCCGTCAACATCGACACCTTGACGGCGAAGTTTGCCGGCCAGCTCGTCGAACGCTACGACGATCTCGGCCTTGTCGGGCACTCCGAAGAAGTGCCCGATCGGCGCAGCGTGTCGCAGCTTCAACAGGGGGCTATCACCAAACCAGAGTGCGACTCGCGTCCGACGCTCAAGTGAGGTACGGGTCGACTCGTCGAGTCCCCACCACACCGGGCACGTCGCGTGATCGCAACGCCGCGGCTGACGACCCCAGATGCGTCCGCCGGAGCGGGTGGCACAGGTCAAGAACAGACCGCCAACGCGGGAGTAGTCAGACCGCAGGAAGTCATCCCACTCGCCCTTGGAAGTGAGCGGATCGCCCTCGTTCATCCGTCGGGCGAGGTGACGATGACTCCGGCTGTGACCGCAATCGTCGGCCGCGGCATCACCCCACGCGCTACCCGCACCTCCGAATCCGCCATGGAACTGGAGGGGGTCTCCAGAGTGATCGATGGTTGATTCCCATGCGATGTGACCGAGATACTCGCCAACAAGATGGAGCAACGCCAACACGTGCAGTAGTTCGTCTCGACGCCACCTGACCGTGAGAGCTTCGAGCACGATGCCCATGAGCGGTCGCATCGCCGTGAGCGATCCCCGTCGCTGTTGGCGAGCCGAGTCTGGGAACATCAGTCCTCGTGCTGTCTCTGCCAGTGGCCCCGCAAGTTCGTGGTTCAGCCGCTGCGCCAGATCGACGTCGAGGTCGAGGACATCGAGTCGCAGAGCCCGCTGACCGAAGCGACAAAGATCAGCAGCGATCCCATCAGGATCGAGTGAGCTGTCTGTACCCAACGCGTTCTCTGTAGCCAACAACGTCACAACTTCGTCGAATCGGCGATCGTCGAGCAGCCGAGCGATGTGTTCGCGCATGACGTCAGTTCCTCAAGTAGTGCCGAGCAGCATGGCGCGAATGCCGAGACCCATAAGAAACAGCCCACCGAATCCGTACAGAGCCAGCATCTGGTGCGACAGCTGCTGGCGATAACTGTAGAGAATGCCGACAACCATCATCGTGAGAAAGCCGTAGAAGACGTGCATATCGGGCGGGGTGCGATCCTGGGTTGTCATCAGCAACACACCGAGGATCGCTTGAGGAGTGGCGACAACCTGCGCTGCCGCTGTGAACCACCACAACTCCCTGCGCTCGAGTTCGCTCCATCGGGTTGCCGCCAGCGCCCAACATCCAGCGATGGCGTTGGCAACAACGAAGATCCAGCCGACGAGTTGATGAGCTCCGAGGAGACTCACCCGTGCGGCACCTGATCTACGAACAGGTTGATGAACATGAAGAGATTCTGGGCGTCGGAATGGCCGTTGGCCAAGCTCAGTTCGGCAGGCTTGCGTGACTCAGACTCCGACATGGCGATCACATCGAGCGCTCGTAACAGACCCACTGGCGCTCCCTGTTCGACCAGGGTTCCTACGTCGCGAACCAGATCGCGGCCGCGCATACCCCTCGACTTCAACAATGCAAGCAACAGCATCCGTAAGAGCGCCGAAGCGCTCGCTGGAGAAGCGTCGGCAATGGCAGCAGCCTCCTCGTACAGTGGGCGAAGCCCGGCGCTGAGCCCCTCGGGCGGGTCAGGGATCACAGGCTCAGCCCAGCAAAAAGAGTCGACTCTCGCCCATCGGGACTGGAATCCTTGCGGATGAACCATTCGGTCCCGAACCCCATGGAGAACGCATCGAGGGGCATCTTGAGCAAGAACGACTCCTCACCAATCTGACTCTTGTGTGCCGCCATAGCGGCCCGCTTGCGATCAATGACCGAGGTCACGTCCACCCCCGTGGTGATGATGGCGTCGGGCGAGCCGAACGCAACTTCTTGCGCCGCTGCGGGTGGCTCTGGCATATCTTCGCCAGCTGCGCGAGCAGCCTCCATCAAACCTTCGATGTGGTCACGGTTCATAGTCGCCTCGTACACGCGAGGGGTTCGGGCCAGCTCTGCGGCGCGATGCCCAACCCGATGCACCTGTATGTGGTCAGGGTGTCCGTAACCACCGTGATCGTCGTAGCAGGTGAAGACGTCGGCGCGCTCGGCTTCGAGCAGGTCGGCGAGCTGCCGGGCAGCAACCTCGAGGTCGGCTTGCCAGAAACAATCAGGATCCTGATTGGTCTCGGTGTTCTCCATGCCTGAATCGCGGTAGCCAAGAAACTCGAGGCGATGCACACCAAGGAGATCGCAGGCCGCCTGCAACTCAACAGCGCGACGCGCAGCGAGCGTTTCTCCAGGGTCAAGCACACCCTCGTCGACCTCGCCGACTGCGCCATCGGTCGCGCATACGAGCACCACCCGGTGGCCCGCGTCAGCAGCCATCGCCATGACACCGCCTGTGGCGATGGCTTCGTCGTCGGGGTGCGCGTGGAAGCACACGAGGGTTGCCACGTCAGGCCACAGCCCCAGAGGAACGGAGGGCCGCGATCTCATCAGCGTTGACCCCGGCAGCGGCAAGGACTTCGTCAGTGTGCTGCCCTGCGTGTGCGGGCGGACCTTGGACTTCGGCAGTGCTGCGACTAAAGCGCGGAGATGGCGCCGGTTGGGTCACGCCAGCGACGTCGATGAACGTGCCACGTTCGACGTTGTGAGGATGCTGAGGTGCCTCTTCCAGCGACAAGACCGGAGCAAAACACACGTCGGTGTGCTCCATGAGCGCACACCATTCATCCCGAGTCTTTGATTTGAAGACTTCAGCGATTCGCACCTTGAGGTGAGGCCAATCGTTACGCGACATCTGGCGAGCGAATTCTTCGTCATCTTCGAGACCGGTCAGACGCATCAACTCGGCGTAGAACTGTGGTTCGATTGACCCGAGTGAGATGTAGTTGCCGTCGGAGCACTCATAGACGTCGTAGAAGTGGCTGCCGGTGTCGAGCAGGTTGGTGCCACGTTCGTCGTTCCAGACACCCATGGCCCGCATGGAGTGGAACATCGCCATCAGGGTTGCCGCCCCATCGACCATCGCCGCGTCGACCACTTGCCCTTCGCCGCTGCGCTGAGCGTCGACAAGGGCGCATGCCACGCCGAAGGCCAGCAGCATGCCGCCACCACCGAAGTCGCCGACGAGGTTCAGCGGCGGAACCGGGGCCTCGCCCGCCCGTCCGATGGGTTCGAGCGCTCCAGCGAGGGCGATGTAGTTGATGTCATGACCAGCGGCTAGGGCGTAGGGGCCATCTTGACCCCAGCCGGTCATGCGCCCGAACACCAGCTTCGGGTTTCTGGCCAAACACACATCGGGGCCAAGCCCTAGTCGTTCCATCACCCCGGGACGGAAACCTTCGATGATGGCATCGGCGCCTTCGATGAGCTTCAGCACCACTTCAACACCTTCAGCCTGTTTGAGGTCGACGCCAATCGATTGACGGCCTCGGGCCAACACATCGACGGGCGGAGTTGCTGGATCGCCACCGCGCACATTGCCTGCCCGGTCGATCCGAATCACCTTCGCGCCCATATCCGAGAGCATCATCCCGCAAAACGGACCTGGGCCGATGCCTTGCAACTCGATAACGGTCAATCCTTGCAACGGCCCCATGTGATTTCCTTCAGTCAGCGATCGATTGCCCAATCTAGCGGGGCGGCTCAGGCCGAGAGTGAGCGCTCCACGAGACGATCGAAGTCATCCGCGTATGCCGTCCAGAGCGGTCGAGGAATGTCGTGGCCCATCTCCTCGTACACAATGAGTTCGGCGCCTGGGATGGCGTCAGCGGTCGCCACTCCCCCACTGGCGTCGATCAGCGGGTCGAGTCCGCCGTGAATGACCTGGACAGGGAGGTCCAGCTTGCTGATCATCTCGGTGCGGTCGCCTGAAGCAGTCACGGCTGCCATTTGGAAGGCGAGGCCAACGGGGTGATTGCAGCGGTCGAAGGCTTCAGTGATGAGCCGCCGGACGTCGGTGTCGTCGAACATCGACCCAGCGGTGACGCGGCGGCCGCGTAGGTGGTGTTCGATTGCGCCATCGCGCTCGAGAGGCGCTACATCGGTGAGTACTGCCATGGCCTCGGGCGTAGAGCGGCCGACTTTGTGGTCGCCGGTCGAGGACATGACCGAGGTCATCGACAGCACCCGGTTGGGGTGATCGGCGGCAATCTGCTGCACGATCATCCCGCCCATCGACATACCCCAAATGTGGGCCTGATCGACTCCAACAGCGTCGAGCACGGCCATTGCGTCGGCTGCCATGTCGCTGAGCGTGTAGGGCACGTCGACCGGCTCGCCGGCGGCGCGAGCGGCAATGACGTCGGCAACCGACGGGGCTGGAGGCGGTGTCTTCGAAGAAAGGCCGACGTCGCGGTTATCGAATCGCACCACCTGATATCCACGCTCGACGAAAACATCGCAGAACTCAGGGAAGAAGGAGATCATCTGGCTGCCCAGACCGTTCACCAACAGCAGCGTTGGGCCGTCGGCCTCGAACACTTCGTAGTTGAGATCGGTCGCGCCATTGCTCGTCACTGCCATGACTGCAAGCTAACCGAGGTGAACCAAGGCCTCACGCAACCGGGACACAGCATCACTGCTCCGAGTCCCCCACCAAAACAAGTCCTGGCCATCGATGAAGGTCACAGGACCAAATTGTTCGAGCTCCACCCGGTGACGCTCGGCGAACGGATAAGGCTCCGATGGCGCCAAAACCGCCACGGGCGCAGCGCAAGACAGCTCGTCCTCGGACAACTCCGGATATGTCGGCTCGTGGCCGGCCGCCAGCGACTCAACACCCAAGTGGGCGAGCAACGATGCCGCATACGTCGACTCGTTGAACGTCATCCACGGTCGCTTCCAGATCGGCACGAAGGCCACGCAACGTTGAGCTATCGGTGGGCCGAGTTCGAACGGGACCCAGGCAGCATCGACCCTGGATGCGAGGCGTGCCATTTCAGGGTCGACATCAGCAAGCGATGTGATGTGCAACACCTCGACGTCCAGCCCAGCGGCGACCAGCTCGTCATGGTCTGGCAGGCGATTTTCCTCGCGTTCTAGGACCACCAGATCGGGTCGGAGGTCGATGATGGCCTGGATGTCGGGATCCTTGGTACCCCCGACGTGGACAAGGTCGTCCTGCTCACAAAACCTCGTGCACGCGATCGGGTCTCTTCCCCAGAACCGCAACGATTCGGTCGCTGACGGAACCAGGCTGACCACTCGCTGACGTGCGGTACTCACATCCGGTCGAGCAGTTCGCGACGTTTCGCCTGGTACTCGTCCTCGGTGATGAGGCCGCGGGCCCGCATGTCAGCAAGCTCCTCCATCAACTGGGTCGCAGTCCCGGGTTCGGGCTGTGCGGGCTCAGTCGCAGGCGGGGCATCCGCCTCGTGCTCCGATATTGGTGGTCGTGGGGCGAAGTCGCGAGTCCGTTGCCCTTCGACCTGTCGGTAAATTTCGTTTTGTACCGCGTCGGGCTTGCGGATGTCCCCGAAACGAGACTGTCCGCTCTCGCCTGCCGATTCAACCAGAAGGTCACCGGCACCGATCATTCGCTCAAACAACGACTGGCGAAAGTTCACGTTGTTGATCCGGTTGAGAGGAATCTCGACCCCCCGCTTCGACAAGACGCCGGCACGAAAGATCAGTCGATCACCTGTCAGGACAAAGAAGGTGTTCATCCACTTTCCGTAGACAATCGCGAGATTCACCAACGCAACCAGCACGGCAAGCCACCCCAGCAACGGCAGGAATCGCACCTCGAGAACCCTGAACACAACGGCCAGTACAAGCGCACTCACAGCGAACAGGACCGGCTGGGTGAACGTCCACCAGTGCGGCTTGAGGTTGAGTACCAGTTCTTCGTTGTCGTGCAAATATGAGTCGGGGAAGCCCATGGGCCAGAGGATATCTCGCCACCCGCTTCGCAGACCCCGTGACTCCAAAACCAATTGCGACCATATGGCATCACAAAAGATGGTTCTGTTCATCGCTACAAGCCATTGCACCCAGCGACATCAAGGACGAGATAGCTCTCATGACCAAGATGTTCGAAGGCTTCGCCGACGCTGGTGACGACCTCGACAGATTCATGGCGGTCTCGGCAACGTTCGATGAAGGCGAATTGAAGCGGCAGTCGAAGCGCTCGAGGCCTGGGACTCGGCGAACTGCACTGCGGAATCCTGATTCGGACCGGCGCAACAGTCCACCCCAAACAGTCCTCATGTGAACAGTTGCCGCGCCGACTGGCATGGTATGACAAACAATAAAATGATTCGAAGCATTGCCGGCCTATTCGTCGCTGGCCTGCTCGCAGCGTCATGTGGTGGCAGCTCAGACGAGTCCAGCACAGCTGAATTCTGCGAAAAGATCACCGCTGTTGAAGCAGCCGGCGACGACAGCGAAGACATCACTCAGGCAGATCTCGATGTCATCCAGGACATGGCCGACTCCGCCCCGGGCGAAATCAAGGACGAAGTGGCGCTCATGAACAACCTCTTCAAGGACCTGTTCGAAGCAGGCGACGACGAAGAGAAGCTGCTCGCGATCTTCACCGGCTCGGACTCTGAAGCGTTTGATGCTGCCGGCGAGAAGCTCGACGCTTGGGAAGCCGAGAACTGCGAAGCCAGCACCTCGTCGGCCCCAGCTAGCGCCGTCGGTCGCATCTGATCCCTTCTTTGGGCTAGCCCCAACCCAACTCGTGAAGACGGTCGTCGTCGATGCCCAGATGGTGCGCCACCTCGTGGAACACCGTTATCCGGACCTCGGCGGCGACCTCTTCCGCGTCGGCGCACATTTCGCAGATCGACGACCGGAAGATGAAGATGCGATCGGGAAGTTCTGGCAAGGCATCACCGCGTTCGGTCATCGGAACGCCGTCGTACAAACCAAGCAGACCAGGCTCCGGCGGGTCGTCCTCGATGAGCACCGCCACATTGCCGAGGGAGTTGATCGCCTCGTCAGGTAGCTCGTCGAACGCATCACCGACCATCTCCTCGAATTGTTCCCGCGACACCTCGACCATGACGCCGACGGTACCGTCGGCTGCGGGTCCAGCCGTCACACCCGCTTGGTAGCTTGCTGTTCGTGGCTCCCCGCATGCGACTCGATCAACTCGACGAGCAACAGCGCGTCGCTGTCGAGACCGAAGCCGAACCCCTTCGCATCTTGGCGGGGCCTGGTTCCGGCAAGACACGGGTTCTCACACACCGCATAGCCCTACGTAGCGAGACAGGATCGCTCGACCCGCGCCGGGTCCTGGCACTCACCTTCACTCGCCGGGCCGCCGGCGAACTCCGAACTCGCCTGTACCGGCTCGGAATCCGTGACCTCGGCGCGGTCGGAACATTTCATGGCGTTGCGCTCGCCCAGCTGCGCCGCCACCGTCTCGACAATGGGCGCCGTCCGCCAACTGTCCTCGCTAGCCGCCGCCCCCTCCTTAATGACCTGTGCGAAGGCGATCCGTCGCTGGCAGGCGGTTTACATCTCGGCACTCTCACGTCTGAGGTCGACTGGGCCTGTGCCCAGGGACTCACCGCCGACGAATACGCGCACGGAGAGGGTCGCAGACGCGTCGGACGCCCGGCACGCGACGTCGCCCGGCTCATCGAGGCATACCACGCGATCAAGCGACGCAAGGGTGTGTTCGACTTCGACGATCTGCTCCTCGAATGCGCCCACCTGCTCCGCACCGATGAACCGTTCCGAAACGCCCAGCAGTGGTTGTTTCGCCACGTGTTCGTCGACGAGTTTCAGGACCTGAACAGTCCCCAGTTCGAGCTGATGCGCGCGTGGGTCGGCGATCGTACCGACCTCTGCATCGTCGGCGATCCCGACCAAGCCATCTACGGATGGAACGGAGCAGACGCTGGGTTCCTCACCGAGTTCGAGAAGGTGTTCCCCGGCTGCAGCACCGTCCACTTGCTTTCGAATCATCGCAGCGCACCAGCAATCGTGGCCGCCGCCGATGCCATCCTCGATCGCGAGCCCACACCTACAAGCCGCCACCCCAGCACCACGGTACCCACGGTCACGAGTTACGACACTCACCTCGACGAAGCCGCAGGGGTCGCACGCCACATTCGCTGGAACAGGGCTCCAGGTACCCGCTGGGGTTCCTGGGCGGTATTGGCCCGAACCAACGATCAACTCACCCAGATAGCGACCGCACTCGAAGCCGTCGGTGTTCCGGCACGCGTCCGAGGCAAGGGTGGCATGCTGCAGCTCCCGGCGGTCGTCGCCCTCGTCGACACACTTATTGCAGCAGGCCAAGAGTTCCGAGCCGCTGCGTTCGACGCCGCTGCCCAGTTCCTCGATGGCAGAGGCCCCACGACGCCGGCGGCACGCATCGCCGAACTGGCGCTTGAATTTGCCAACGAAGATCCACGGGCGTCTGGTGAAGGTTTCAAAACCTGGCTGCGCACGATTCGGCCCGGCGACCTAGAAGGTAGTCACGACGCGGTCGATCTCGTCACTTTCCACGCCGCCAAAGGCCTCGAATGGACGAGCGTTGTGATCGCTGGCGTCGAGGTCGGCTACGTGCCTCTCAAAACCAACGATCCCGAAGAACGCCGCCTCTTCTACGTGGCCGTCTCTCGAGCCGAACAACACCTGCACCTCACCTGGGCGCGAACTCGGATTCGGAACGGATCTATCGAAAACCGCGAACCATCGCCGTGGCTCGAATTAATTCAGGCCACAACGATCGACCCAGCGCCCGTGGCGCAAGGCACAGTCAACGATCATCTGGCGGACGCACGATCTGCCACCACTGCCGACCAGACGAGCCGTGGCACCGTGAGCGCTGGCAACGTCAGCGGAGACAACCTCGACGCAGCGATCCTCGACGCCCTGACCCAGTGGCGAGCCGCCACAGCCAGGGCGCGGCGAGTGTCCCCCGGTGGGCTCTTGCGCGATAAGGATCTCAGAGCAATCGCCCGTGCCAGACCCAACACTCTTGAGGGCCTCATGGAAAGCACGGGCCACAGCCGCCAACGCCTCGAGCGGCTCGCTCCCGCGATCATCGCAACGCTCGCGGGTGCCACCTGAGCCAGCAGCTCAGCTTTGGTTGGCGGCCGCCATGGCACGAATCTTGTCGAAATCGACGGCGATGAACAAGCCCTGCGACTCACACAACAGCAGCTCGCCGTGGTGCAATGTCGCAGACGTGTGGATGCGCCGACCGGACACCCGCCCGACCCTGGCACGGAACGTCAACTCGACGTGGAGCGGAGTTGGCTGCCGGTACTGCACATCCAACGTGGCGGTCATCCCAGGCGTCTCATTCAACGCCTGCACCATGCCCTGGACCTCATCGAACGCCGCTGCTATCCAACCACCATGCACATGACCCGGTGGTCCTTCGAACGCTTCGCCAAAGGTCACCACCCCAACCACGGAATTCCCGTCCACCGACAAACGAAGCGGCGGCGCCATGCCGCTGCCCGGCCCGGACATCGGACTGACATCAGCGAAGGACAGATGCTCCGGATCCACAAACTGATCCGCTGGCGACGACGGAGCGACACGAACCGGCAACTCCGCAGCTAGTTCGGCCAGCGCCTCCAGCTGATCGGCAAGTGGCGCAAGCTCGTAGCCGTCGGCGTCGGTTTCGTGAAGATGGTTCAGCAGCCGACGCAACGCCACGGCGGCACGCTCAAGTTCGTTGCGTTGCGCAGTGCTCGCACGGTCCGCCCAAAGATCGAGCGGCGACCTACCAGCGTTGCCCTCGGTCACGAAGCGCTCGCCACATCAACAGCCACATCAACAGCCACATCAACAGCCACATCAACAGCCACATCAACCATGACCGGAGCGTGGTCCGAGGGCAGCTTGCCCTTACGCGCAGTTCTATCCACCAGACAGAACTCAGCTTCAGCCGCCAGCGAAGCCGACGCCAGCAACAGGTCGATCCTCATACCCATCTTCTTGTGGAACGCTCCCCCGCGGTAGTCCCACCACGAGTACAGACCATCCGCCTCGTAGCGCTCACGAAAGACATCGCTCAACCCCCACGAACAGATGTCGGCGAGCGCTGCGCGTTCCGCCGCCGACACATGGGTCTGGCCCTCCGTCGCCGAAGTGCTCCAGACGTCGCGGTCGTCGGGTGCGATGTTGAAGTCGCCGCCGACCAGCACCCGGCCTGCCTGGTCCGCGTGTGGGTCAGCCTCTAGATGGGCCTTCAGTCGAGCCAACCAGGCCAGCTTGTACTGGTAGTGCTCGTCGTCGAGCGACCGGCCGTTGGGCACATACACCGACGTAACTCGAACGCCTCCGCAGGTTGCGGTGATGATCCGAGCGTCGCGGTCGGGTTCGCCGCCGTCGGCGAAATCCCGCACGACGTCGTCGAGACCCACCTTCGATAAGATCGCCACCCCGTTCCACTGACCCTGCCCGTGATGAGCTGACTCATAGCCGCGGGAGACGTAATGCTCTTCGGGCCACTGGTCATTTGCCAGCTTGGTCTCCTGCATCAACAGGACATCAGGCTTGGCATAGGCCAACCATTCGTCGACACGCTCCACGCGGGCATTAAGGCTGTTGACGTTCCAAGTGACGATACGCACCCGGAGAAATCTAGCGCCGACTACAGTCCCGCCGATGTCCGACGCGCAGCTTCCAGAGACCCGACCCGTGCACGCAGTCCTCTTCGACTTCGGCGGGGTGATCACCACCAGCCCATTCGAGGCCTTTCATCGTTATGAGAACTCGGTCCGAGCACCAAGAGACACGATCCGCACGATCAACTCCACCAATCCCGACAACAATGCCTGGGCCAAGATGGAGCGTTCCGAAGTCGACACCGCAGGCTTCGCTGCACTGTTCGAAGCCGAGGCTGCGGCGCTTGGCCACGACATGTCAGGCGAAGCGGTCCTTGGGTGTCTGTCAGGTGGAGTCCGGCCCTACATGGTCCGGGCGCTACAGGTTCTCAAAGAACATGGCATTCGAATCGCTTGTATCACCAACAACATGAAGGCCGGTCACGGCGCCGGCATGGCTCGCAGCGAGGAGCAAGCCGCTGCGGTTGCCGATGCCATGTCGCATTTCGAGATGGTGATCGAGTCGTCAGTAGAGGGCCTGCGCAAACCCGACCCGGCGATCTATCAACTGGCGCTGGACCGCATGGGCATCGCAGCCGCGGACGCCATCTATCTCGACGACCTCGGTATCAACTGCAAACCAGCTGCGGCCCTAGGGATGCGGGCAATCAAGGTCACCGACGGAGAAAAGGCCCTCGCCGACCTAGAGGCGTTGGTAGGCATCGCCCTCCGCTAAGGCGGCTATCCGAACAGTTCAGCCGCCAATTGCTGCGTTTCTTGTTGGTGCACCTTCTGCGATCCGCATGCTGGGCTACCGGACTCCGGCCGGCCGACAAGTCGCAGCTTCACTCCTTCGGGGAGCTGGGCTTCGACGCGTGACCGGGCATAGGACCATCCACCCATGTTGGCCGGCTCCTCCTGGAGCCAGGTCACCTGGGTGACGTTTGGGTACCGCTCGAGTATCGCCTCGAGCGGGACGTCAGGCCATGGGTACAACTGCTCGATGCGCACGACGGCTGAAGCCTCAGGCGACGGGCCCTCGGCTCGCCACTGATCGGCGTCATAAGCCACCTTGCCTGAGCACAGGACCAGCTGGGTCACCGTCGCCGCATCCATATCGTTCGATGCTGCACGAGGGTCGTCGAGAATCTCTCGGAACGCCCCGGTAGTGAGCTCCTCGATCGGAGATCGAGCCAGCTTCGATCGCAGCAGCGACTTAGGGCTGAACACGACGAGCGGCCGACGGTTGCCTTGAGCGACCTGACGGCGAAGCAGATGAAAGAACTGCGCTGACGTCGTGGCGTTGGCAACTGTCATATTGCCTTCGGCGCAGAGGGTCAGGAAACGTTCGATCCGCGCCGAGCTGTGCTCGGGACCTTGACCTTCGAAGCCGTGTGGCAACAACAGGACCAGACCACAATCCTGATTCCACTTATCGGCGCCAGCAGCAAGGAACTGGTCGATGATGATCTGCGCACCGTTGACGAAGTCACCGAATTGGGCTTCCCACACCACCAGTGCTTCACGGTTGACGACGCTGTAGCCGTACTCGACTCCCATCGCCGCGTACTCAGACAACATGGAGTCGTAGACGAAGAAGTTGCCTTGATCCTCGGAGAGGGTGCGCAGCGGGAAGTGTTCAGCTTCGGTGTGGGAGTCGACGATCACTGCATGTCGGTGAGCGAAAGTGCCTCGACGAGTGTCCTGTCCAGCAACCCGAACCGTGTGTCGGTCCATAAGAATGGTGCCGTACGCGAGGGTCTCAGCGAGACCCCAGTCGACTTCGCCGCCGTCGTACATCTTGCGACGAGTCACGAATTGGCGAGCGAGTTTCGGGTGAGTCGAGAACCCGACAGGGCGAGCGTCGAGCTGGTCGACGATGTGGTCGAGCCTCGAACGATCCACCGCGGTCGGCGAGGGCTCGAACGATTCGACGTAAGGCGCCGGGGGCACCGACATGATGTCGTTGCTCGGGGCGTTGGCGCGGGTTTGGTCAAGGATTGCCTGCAGCCAAGCTTCGAACTCAGTGAGTTCGGTAGCCGCTTCCTCAGGACTGATGTCGCCCCGACGCACCAAGGCCTCGGTGTACAGCTCGCGCACACCACGCTTGCGTTCGATGCGCTCGTACATGATCGGCTGGGTGTACGAGGGATCGTCACCCTCGTTGTGACCATGACGGCGATAACACACGATGTCGATGACGACGTCCTTGTGGAACCGCTGACGAAAGTCGAACGCCAACTTGGCGACACGTACACAGGCTTCAGGATCGTCACCGTTGACGTGGAAAACAGGGGCCTGCACCATCTTCGACACGTCGGTGCAGTATGTCGACGATCGTGCCTGGCTCGCAGGCGTGGTGTAGCCAACCTGGTTATTGATGATGACATGCACCGTTCCGCCGACGCGGTAGCCGGGAATCTTCGACAAGTTGAGCGTCTCGGCAACAACACCCTGGCCAGCGAACGCCGCATCGCCGTGCACCAACACCGGCAGCTCGCGGAACGAGCCTGGGGGGTCGGTGACGTCTTGTGTCGCCCGGACCATGCCGATCACCACGGGATCGACTGCTTCGAGGTGCGACGGATTGGCCGCGAGCGCAACGGGAATACGATTACCCTTTCGGCTCTCAAAAACGGTCTCTGCGCCGACGTGATACTTCACGTCGCCGTTGCCTTGAATGGTGTCCTCAGCGAGGTGACCCTCGAACTGGCCGAAGAGCTTGTCGTAACTCTGACCAATCAAGTTGTGAAGAACATTGAGTCGCCCACGGTGAGCCATGCCCATGACGATTCCCGTCATGTCCGCGTCGGCGGCAGCCTCGAACACGGCGTCAAGCAGCGGGATGGTGCTCTCGCCGCCTTCGACGCCGAATCGTTTGTGACCGACGTAACGCTGATGGAGGAAGCGCTCGAACGCTTCCGCAGCGCTGAGGCGCTCAAGGATGTGGCGACGCTCCTCGTCGTCGGGACGTTCTGTCGCGACCTCGAAGCGTTCAAGGATCCACTGACGTTCGTCGGTGTCCTGGATGTGCATGAACTCCACACCAACGGTCTGACAGTACGCCTCACGCAACACACCCAGGATGTCGCCGAGCGCCATCATGTCCGGGCCCGGCACATCATCGGTGAGGAATTCGCGGTCGAGGTCCCACACCGTGAGGCCATAGGTGGCAGGGTCGAGCTCGGAATGCATCGCGATGTCGCCGAGCTGCAACGGATCGAGATCAGCGATCAGGTGACCGCGCACACGGTGCATCTGAATCAGCTTGCGAACCTGCATCTGCTTGTGGGCAAACGGGTGATCGCCGGCGTCGCCCGACGGTGACCGGTTCTGATCGATGAGCCACCGAACGGGTTCGTGGGGAACCGCCAACGAATCAAAGATGCGGTCGTAGAAGCCGTGTTCACCCAACAAGAGTTGGTGAACCCGCTGCAGGAAGAGCCCGGATTCAGCACCCTGGATGATGCGATGGTCGTAGGTGTTGGAGATCGTGACGACCTTGGACACTCCAAGTTCGGCGAGTTTTCTGGGATCAGCGCCCTGGAACTCGGCCGGGTAATCAATGGCGCCCAGGCCAACAATCGCCGCCTGCCCAGGCATCAAACGCGGCACGCTTTGAACGGTTCCGATGGTGCCGACGTTGGTCAAACTCATCGTGGTGCCGGCGAAATCATCAACGGTGATCTTGTTGTTGCGAACCTTGCTGATGAGTCCCTCGTAGGAGTCGATGAATTCCTGGAAGGGCAGCAGGTTCGCGCCACGGATACAAGGCACCAGAAGGCTTCGAGATCCGTCACGCTTCTCGACATCGACCGCAATGCCAAGGCCGACTTCATCATGGTGAATGACGCGGGGTGTGCCGTCGCTTGCCTCAGCAAACGTCGACGACATCGCCGGAACCTCGTCGAGGGCACGCACGATCGCGTACGCGATGAGGTGGGTGAACGAGACCTTGCCCCGCAGGGTGCGGGCGAGATGGCTGTTGATAATCCGACGATTGACCTCGAGCAGCTTCGCTGGCACCTGGCGATAGCTGGTCGCGGTGGGAACACTGAGCGACAGCTCCATGTTTTCGACGATGCGTGCTCCCGCGCCGCGGATCGGCTGCCCCGGTTCCTCCGCTGGCGCTGACGGCGCGTCAACTGGTTCAACAGCGCGCGCCGGCTGGCTCGGGCGCAGCGGTGCTGCCTCCACGGGCGCGGCAATGGCCGCTGGGGTAGGCGGCGGTTCGCCGCTGACGCCGTTCTGTGCTGGAAGTTCGGAAGTGAGGTCCTCAACGTCGCCACCTGCAAAGAGGTCACGCCAGGAAGCATCGACGGAGTCCGGGCTGGCCTGCCAGCGTTCGAACATCTCCTCGACCAACCATGAGTTGGGACCAAGGCGGGGGTCACCTGAGGCCATTCACGACAGGGTACCGATTGCGGCGGCGACCGGACGTTGAGTGCTCGGCGTTTGGCCGTCATTGTTCTTACGTCGCAGGCGCGGCACCACGCCGGTACGTTTTACCGAGCCCAAACACCTTTCTTTTGCAGCAACAGGAGTCCCCGTGAGCGAATTCATCTTCACCATGCGAAAGCTGAACCGCTTCTATCCCCCGGACCGCGAGATCCTGAAAGACGTCACCCTCGCCTTCATCCCCGGCGCCAAGATCGGCGTGATTGGCCACAATGGCGCGGGTAAGTCTTCGGTGCTGCGAATCATGGCTGGCCTCGACGACGGCTACACGGGCGAGGCCCGCCTCTCTCCTGGCTACAGCGTCGGCTTCCTGTCCCAGGAACCCGATCTCGACCCAGACAAGGATGTGCTCGGCAACGTGATGGACGGGGTCGCCGAGACCCAAGCGCTGATCGAGCGCTACAACGAGGTGCTGGCCATGTGGGGCGACCCCGACGCCGACTTCGAGAAGGTGGGCGCCGAACAGGCCACCCTCGAGGACAAGATCAACGCCACAGATGCCTGGGACCTCGATCGCAAGGTCGAGATCGCCATGGATGCGTTGCGCGTCCCGGCGAGCGACGCTGACGTCACGATGCTTTCGGGTGGCGAACGCCGCCGCGTCGCCCTGTGTCGCCTTCTGCTCGCCCATCCCGACTTGCTGCTGCTCGATGAGCCCACCAACCACCTCGACGCCGAGTCTGTTTCGTGGCTCGAACGTTTCTTGAAGGAGTACAACGGCACGGTCATCGCAGTCACTCACGATAGATACTTCCTCGACAACGTCGCCGGCTGGATCTTGGAGCTCGACCACGGCAACGCCTACCCGTTCGAAGGTAACTACAGCGGCTGGCTCGAGCAGAAGCAGGAACGCCTGGCGCAGGAAGAGCGCCAAACCAGCGCCCGTCAGCGGACCTTGGCCCAAGAACTCGAATGGGTGCGCATGGCCCCCAAGGCTCGCCAAGCAAAAAGTAAGGCTCGGCTTTCTGCCTACGAAGAGATGGTGTCGGCTCACGAGTCGAACGCCCAGATTCAAGACAAGCTCGAGATCTCGATTCCGATGAGCAAACGCCTCGGTGATCAGGTTGTCGACGCAGCGAAACTCACCAAAGGTTTCGGCGAACGAATGCTCATCGAAGACCTTTCTTTCATCCTGCCGCCAGCTGGCATCGTCGGAGTTATTGGAGCGAACGGCGCTGGCAAGACGACGTTGTTCCGAATGATCACCGGCGAAGAGACCCCCGACGACGGTTCACTCACCGTTGGCACAACTGTTCAGCTCGCATACGTGGACCAGTCCCGCGATGCCCTGGAGGCGGGCCACACCGTCTATGAAGAGATCACCGAGGGCCACGACACCGTCAAGGTCGGCAATCGGGAGGTGAACGGACGTTCGTACGTGGCGTCGTTCAACTTCAAGGGTCCCGATCAACAGAAGAAGGTCGGCGAACTCTCGGGTGGCGAACGGAACCGAGTGCAGTTGGCGAAGGTCCTGAAGCAGGGCGGCAACGTGTTACTGCTCGATGAGCCCACCAACGACCTCGACGTCGACACCCTGAGGGCCCTTGAGATGGCGCTCAACGAGTTTCCTGGTTGTGCGGTGGTGATCAGCCACGATCGTTGGTTCCTAGATCGCATCGCCACCCACGTGCTCGCCTTTGAAGGCGATTCGCAGGTCCGCTGGTTCGAGGGCAACTTCTCCGATTACGAGCGCTTCCGCAGGAACGAACTCGGCGACGACGCAGCGACTCCAACTCGAATCAAGTACAAACCACTCGCTCGCAAGTAGACCGCACAAACAAGCGAATTCACGGGCTGATTCGCGCGCCCCGCGCGAACTTGGAACTACAGCGGTGTCATTTGCGAGTCGCGCGAAGCGCGCGAATCGGCCCCGATCCGGACCCCGAAACACTCAACCTCGCGCGCCTCGCGCGTGAATCAAACGCCAGTCGCGCGAGGGTCACCCACTTACGCGCGAACAGTGGCTAGGTTGCACGAACACGTTCCGCAGTTCGCGCGGATGCCCTCTTACCCTGACGACCCCCCGGGAGAATGCCCGTCATGGCTGCCAAGTCGACCGCCAAAACCACAACAAAGTTCGAAAGCCGTGCTGTCACCCGCACGGTGGATGCTGGCAACAGCGCCTATTGCGGAACCTGCGGTGAACTCATCAAGTTCCGCGCCCGCATTCGCGCCAACCAAGTCATCTGCAACGTCTACGTAAAGAACAAGTGGGATCGGGTAGAGCACTATCACCCCGAATGCTACGAAAAAGCAGACTCCCCCTACGGAGTCCCACCAGAAAACAGCTGACCAAAAACGAAAACCAGTCTCAAAACAAAGAAGTGCCCGCTCACAACGAGCCGGCACTTCTTAAGTTTTCAGCGCAACCCAACAAGTTCTCGCGGGAGCTGACCCCTGGACTTCGTGACCATCAGTGCCGGGGTCAGGGTCAGCGGCGAATTTGAGAGCGAGCTAAGCGATGTTCCCTGAGCCGATGAGTCCGGCCCCGGTGCTGGCGCTGCGCTCGACCACGCCTACAGGATCTGCGACAAGAACAACTTGGTTCGATCTTCGGTGGGGTTCGTAAAGAAGTGCTCCGGAGTACCCACTTCAACAATCTCGCCCGCCTCCATGAAAATGATGCGGTCCGCTACTTCGCGGGCGAATCCCATTTCGTGGGTGACGACGATCATTGTCATGCCTGATTCCGCCAGACCCTTCATGACGTCGAGGACCTCTTTGATCATCTCCGGGTCGAGTGCCGAGGTCGGCTCGTCGAAGAGCATGACGCGGGGTTCCATGGCCAGAGCGCGGGCGATAGCTACACGCTGCTGCTGACCGCCCGAAAGTTGCCCCGGGAACTTGTCAGCCTGCTCGGGAATACCAACGCGCTCCAGAAGGGCCATGGCGGCTTCTTCGGCGTCGCCTCGTGGCATCTTGCGCACCCACTTGGGAGCCAACGTGATGTTGTCGAGAACAGTGAGGTGTGGGAACAGGTTGAACTGCTGGAACACCATGCCGACTTCGGAGCGGATCTTCTCGATGTTGCGCACGTCGTTGGTGAGTTCGACCCCGTCAACGATGATGCGGCCACCCTGATGCTGCTCGAGCCGGTTGACGCACCGGATCCAGGTGGACTTGCCTGACCCTGATGGGCCGAGCACCACGACAACTTCGCGTTCTTTGATGGTGGCGGTAACGCCCTTCAGCGCTTGAAAGTCGCCGTACCACTTGTCGACACCGTCGCAAACGATCATGTCGTTGCGACTCGCCATCTCGTCGCTGACTGCTGTTGTTGCATTTGAGATGCTCATCGGGTTCCGACCCCCAGTTTCTTTTCCAGGCTTCGTGAGTATTTCGACATTGAATACGCTCCGACCCAATAGATCAGTGATACGAACAACAGCGCCTCACGGCGGGCGCTTCGGAATTCGCTCTGCGCTGGGATGACGTTCTTGGCCACGAGCAGGAAATCGAACAGGCCGATGATGGCGATGAGCGACGTTTCTTTGTACGTGGCGATGGTCTGGCCCACCAGCGGCGGAATCGAGACACGCAAGGCCTGTGGCAACACGATCAGACTTGTTCGTTGTGCGGTCGTGAGGCCCATGGCGTCGGCGGCTTCGTATTGACCGCGCAGCACGGACTGCAAGCCGCCTCGGATGTTCTCGGCGACGTAGGCAGACGAGAAGAGCACGAGGGCCAAGACCCCGAGGGCCAACTTGGTAGCGACCATGCCCTCTGGGAAGAACAGGGGCGAAATAGTTGCGAAGAAAAACAACACCGTGATCAGAGGAACACCGCGGATCGTTTCGATGAAGCCAGTCGACATCACCCTGAAAATCGGCAGCGTCGATGTGCGACCGAGGGCAAGCAACACCCCGAGCGGGAACGACAACATGACAGAGAGCACTGCCAGCACGAGGGTCATGATGAACCCGCCGATGAACGACTCTCCCTGCACGCCAGTGAGCGTCGAGTCCGTGTTGACCGAAGTGATGAACAGCTGCAGTAGGCCAATAGATCCAACCCACGTCCACACGTAGCCCATACGAGCCTTGTGTGCGCCGGCGAAGTTGGGGGCGGCGAGAGCAAACAGAGCCAGGACTAGGAAGCTGATACGGGCCTTCTGCAGCATCGGGTACCAGCCGGCGAAACCTGCGATCCAATGGAACGCGGCGAGCAACAACAGTCCGAAGGCGATGATGCGTCCCAGTTCACCGATGCCTTGCTTCGTCAGCAAGTAGAGAATCGCTCCGCCGATGAGTGCGAATCCCACGAAGATCGGGATGTGGGTCGACACCACATGCGACAGGTCGAAACTCGGAGCCCGTAGCACGCCCCAGATCAGGAAGAACGGAGACAGAACCCATACCGACGTCAGGGCACCGCGCAGCGCACGCGAGGCCCGCAGCTGACGGCCAATCACGTAGGCGAGTCCCACGATGACCCACATGATCGTCCATGGAAGCTGGGTCGAGAAGGCGACTGTTGAACCCTTGTCGACAATGAAGCTCGTATCGGCTGCGAGGCCGTAGTGGCCATAGTGAACCACCCAGAGGCTCAGTGCCACGAGACCGAACGCTGAGTACATCACCGCCAGGAACGGCAGGAAGATGAATCTCAGCCGATCACCGAACCTCATCCACACTGCCCCGGCGATCGCCATCAGCACCACAGCAATCGCGAATACCCACCAACGACCAACGATGCCGCTGACGTAGGAGTCTCGCTGTACCGAGGAGTCAGCGTTTCGCAGAAAGTCGCCGTTTGCAGCGGTGAGGATCGGAGGCTGAATCAGCAGCGCTCCCACCGAAATGGTGGCGGCGACACCGGCCATTGCTCCAACCATCTTGCGGAGCCCGATGTATGGACGACTCTTGAATACCGCCAAACTCAGACCGACCAGGGCCATGATGATGCCGAAGGCAACCCATATCCGGGCGTAGTGCGCTGCCGGATAGCCCTGGGTGAACATCAGCCGCATGTTCGTAGGAACAGCGTCCCAACGGCGAGCCGGGTTGTTGAATGTGAACTGCAGCAGGCCGTAGAAGGCTCCGAACGCGATTGCACCGAAGACGATGGTCAGAATTCCACTGCCCACGCTCGAGAAAAGGTTCTGTTTGGCCCATTCTCCCGGCGGTAGCACCGGGTCTGCAGGTCGAGGTTTGTCGACTTGCAACTCGAGTTCGTCGATGGCGCTGATGTCGAGGTCCGTCACTTCAGCGCTCCACAATCTTGAGGCGGACATTGAAGAAGTTCACGACGATCGAAGTCGTCAGCGAACAAGCTAGGTAGAAGAGCATCCATATTGAGAACACCGATAGGGCTCGTCCGGATTGGTTGATCACCGTGTTGCCGATGTTCACCACGTCGGCGTAGCCAACAGCGATGGCCAACGACGTGTTCTTGGTGAGGTTGAGGTACTGGTTGCCGAGCGGCGGGAGGCTCACGCGGAAGGCTTGGGGCAAGATCACAAATCGCAGCGACTGGAACCGGCTCAAGCCAATGGCGCTTGCTGCTTCGGTTTGGCCCTTCGGCACTGCGAGAATGCCGCCGCGGACGATTTCAGCGATGAACGCGGCGGTGTACAAGGTCACACCAATGAAGACAGCGGTAAAGCCGACAGTCATCGAGAGGCCGCCTGGCCCGTACGACTTGATGCTGTCGCCGACAATGGACGGACGCATCGCATCGACTGGCTTGCCGGTCCGTCCGTCGCCGAACTTGTCGCCAAGGACTCCGAACAGATCCGAACCCGATGACAGCAGCCACGCCGAGAATCCAGGCCACAAGACCAGGAAGAATACGGCCCCGAGCAACCCGCCCACGCCAGCAAAGATCATCCGGAAATAGTCGTCGTCGGTGAGTTTGGCCAGTCCGGCTGGAGTCCGGCGCGAGTCGAGAAATCGGCGTACCCACAGCAGAGCGGCAAGGACAGCCGACCCACTAAGGATCAGTTGCACCACCACCTTGGGAATGGAGTCGATCCCGTCAGAGATGGCATCGAACACCGGGCCAAAGAATCCAAAGACCGGGTGAGCGAACCAGCCGACGATTGCCACGGCGATGAACACGCCGAACGCGGTGAGGCCGGCGCGAGTGTCGTCGCCTGTCGCCTCGCGCTCCGCCACTCTCTTCCGATAGATCCATCGGGCGAGAAAGAACCCAATCATGAGGAAGACGGCCCATTGGTAGAAACCGTCCGATGCGAAGATTCGAGGAATCGAGATTCCCTTCACCGAGACGTACAGCCAACCGCCAAATGGCCCGGTTTCGTCGGTGAGCCGGCCCAGCGACTGCAGGACGACCAATACGATCAGCATCTGCACCAGCAGAGGAATGTTTCTGATCGTTTCGATGTAGATGCTGGCGACCCTGTTGGCGATCCAGTTCTTGGACAGTCGCGAAACACCAATGACGACACCGAGAATCGACGACAGAATGATGCCGGCAAGCGCCAAACGCAGGGTGTTCACCATGCCGACCCATAGAGCTCGGCCACCGGTGTCCGGTGTTACGTCGATGCCTTCACTGGCCCGAAAGCCAGGGTTGATCGAGAGGAAGTCGTAGTCGACCGCGATGCTTCTGGCTCGAAGGTTCGCACCGGCCTGATTCGCCAAGAAAACAGCGAGACCGATCACCAAACCCAAGGTCGCTATCTGGGCGACCCATTTGACCACAGTGGCGTCGCGATAG
This sequence comes from Candidatus Poriferisodalaceae bacterium, assembly GCA_047618365.1. Classification (GTDB taxonomy): domain Bacteria; phylum Actinomycetota; class Acidimicrobiia; order Acidimicrobiales; family Poriferisodalaceae; genus JBLHLM01. The sequence goes on from JBLHLM010000003.1 coordinate 76,912, forward strand.
AGCGGTGGTTTCTGCTGTTGGGTCGCCAACAGAGATTCCGAAGAGCCGTGAGAACCGATGTCGGTCATGTCGTTCTCTGGCTCGGGTAGGCGCTGCGCAGACCGGGGTGGCACGACTGAAGCACGACGGACGGTCCTCCGAAAGATGGGGGATGATGAGAACAACGAGGTTCGTCACCAGCGACAAAAGACAACTGGGGGCCGGAACATTGTTCCGACCCCCAAGCAACGGTTACATGGACGTCAGACTAGCCCGTCGGGTGTGTCGTCGGTCACATACGTGGATCGGAGTTACCCGATCCACGTGGCATCAGCGTGCCGGCGGGGCGTACATGAGACCGCCCTCAGTCCAACGAGCATTCGCCGAACCTGTGCGGGTCAGACCCACTGGAACCAGGTTGCGGGTGTAAATCTCGTCGTAGTTGCCGACCTGTTCGATGGACCGCAGGAATGCGCTCGGATCGAGACCAAGTGCGGTCTGGAGCTCTCCGTCGCCACCAAGAAGGCGGTAGACCTCAGCGTTGAGACCTTCGCCGCCGTCCTGGAAGAGTGCATCCTGCTCATCAAACATTGCCTGAGCGTTAGCGGCAGTGATGCCCTGCTCGTCAGCAATGATCGAAGCGAAGACGACCCAGTTGATCACGTCGCCCCACTTGGAGTCATTCTGTGGGTACACGGGACCCAGTGGCTCCTTGGAGATGGGGGCTGGCGGGAAGATGACCCAATCGCCATCGGCGTTTGCTTCCTGGGTGGCGGCTTCGCCGACAAGACCAGAACCGTCAGTGGTGACGATGTCGCAGGTACCGGCGATGAAACCTTCCATAGCTGCTGGGAAGTCCTCAACGGTGATGAGGTTGAACTCAACGCCAGCAGAAGCTGCAGCGTCGGTCACGTTCTTCTCAGTGGTGGTACCAGCGTTGGTACAAACCGAAGCGCCACCGATGTCGGCAACGGTCGATGCGTTGGAGAAGCCATCGCTCTGGCGACCCATCAGCTGCTGACCGTCGAAGTACGTAGTCGGGCCGAAGTCCATCGCCTGATCGCCTGAGGCGTCGCGGCCCTGGGTCCAGGTGGTGGTGCGCATCAGAAGATCGGCATCGCCGACCTGGATAGCCGTGAAACGCTCTGCAGCGGTCAAGGGCACGTAGGTGACTGCATCGGCATCGCCGAGAACTGCAGCGGCAACTGCGCGGCAGTAATCAATGTCGAAGCCGACCCAGTTGCCGTTGGCATCCTGAGTTGCGAAAGCGACGGCTGAGGTGGGAACACCACAGTTCACCGTGCCGCGGGCAATGACAACGTCAAGCAGGCTTTCACCTGATTGGGCCAGAGTTACTTCGGTTTCGGTTTCGGTTTCGGTTCCATCAGCGTCGCCTGCATCGCCGCCGTCGCTGTCGCCGCATGCTGCGGCCACAAGAACAAGTGCGAAGAGAGCAGCTAGAAGCCGCATTGTTTTGGTTTTCCGCATTAGTGGGTCCCTCCCTGATTGCGGATGTGTTCATCGCCAGTTGCGACAGGAGCCACCACCGACGAGCAGAGACTAACCACATAAGGCGGCCCCGAACACGATTCGCAACACAAGCGCAATAGATTCTTACTACCATGGTGACCGCTGCCACTAGATCACAAGTGACCTAACGGTCACTAAGTGCATCGCACCACACACAGTGAGTGGCGAAGCAAGTGGACGATCTACTCGTCGTTGATCCGTCTCGCACGACCCCGCTCCGAGAAGGACTCACATGTCAACACCGGCCGATCACGAGGCTGCAGCACGTATTGCGGCCGAGGCCGGGGAGCTCCTCGTCGAGACCAGAGCGAATCTGTTTCGCCTCGGTGCCGACATGTGGACCGTTCGAGACACCGGCGACCAACGGGCTCACGACTTCATCATGGAAAAGTTGCGAGCTGAGTTCCCCAACGACGGAATCTTGTCCGAAGAAGGAGTCGACGATCTCGAACGACTCGAAAAAGAACGGGTCTGGATCGTCGATCCCCTCGATGGAACCCGCGAATTCTCTGAGCCCGGCCGTTCGGATTGGGCCGTGCACGTTGCGCTCTGCGAGAACGGAATCCCAACTGCTGGGTCAGTTGCTTTGCCAGCAATTGGAGTGACGTTGAATGCCGACCCAGCGCCAGTGCTGCCTCCACGGGCCGATGGCCCGCCCCGAATGGTCGTAAGTAGGTCCCGGGCCACCGCAGCGACCGCCATCGTGGGTCAGGCAATCGGGGCGGAAATGCTCGCCCTCGGATCGGCCGGCGCCAAGGCCATGGCAGTAGTGATGGGCCATGCTGACATCTACGCCCACTCAGGCGGACAATACGAGTGGGACAACTGTGCGCCTGCAATTGTTGCCATGGCCGCTGGCTGTCACGCCAGCCGATGTGACGGCAGCGAAATGACGTTCAACCACGCCGACCCATGGCTCCCCGACTTCGTCATCTGCCGACCGGAGTTCGCAGACGAAGTTATGGCAGCGCTCGACGAGGCAATCCGCCGCAGCTGAACCGAGACTGTCGACCATCCATTGACTAAACAGGCTGTCATGGAACTCAAAGCGACGACGTACGACATCGATGGATCGGTGGCCACGCTCACGCTCTCGCGACCGCACCGTCGTAACGCGTGGACCGGCCGGATGCACACCGAGTTCCGCCACCTCATCGACACCGCCGAGAATGACCCCGAGATTCGGGTCATCATCATCACCGGCGAGGGTGACGATTTTTGCGTCGGCGCGGACTCGAAAGCTCTGGAGGGCCACGTCGCCAAGGGCGGGTATGACCCCGGAACGGGCCCCGACCTGGCCATGCCGGGATACGGCGTAGCTCCCGAGTTCGACCAGAATTTCGCGTACATGATGGCACTCGAAACCGTCACCATCGCCGCCGTCAACGGTGCTGCGGCCGGTGTTGGTCTGGCCGTTGCATGCTTCTGCGATCTGCGGTTCGCAGCGGCCGACGCCCGCATCACCACCGCCCACGGACCCATTGGTCTGCCGCCCGAGTTCGGGCTGTCTTGGCTGCTCCCCCGAATGGTCGGCCTGACTCGAGCCAACGATCTGCTGTTGTCTTCGCGCCGCTTCATGGCCGCCGACGTCGACGGCTGGGGTCTGTTCAACGAGGTCCTCCCCCGCGACCAGGTAGTAGCCCGGGCCCGCGAGTACGCCGACGACCTCTGTCAACGGGTCGCCCCGTCGTCGCTGCGCAACACCAAACGTCACATCTATCTCGACCAACACCGCGACGTCGGCACCGCTGTTGCCGAATCGGACGCCGACATCGAACGCATGATGCGCGAACCCGACTTCAAGGAAGGCGTGGCAGCGTTCATAGAACGCCGCCCCCCCAACTGGAAGACGTTCTCTCGGCGCTAGGCGCCTCGTTCACTTACCGAGTCCGAACGAAGTGAGGCGCTCGCTAACGCTCAACTCGACGGTTTCCGCATCTTCGAAGCGGCGCCCTCGGTTTTGGTCAGGGCCCAATCCTGAGGCACCGGAACCACACCCAACCGAACTGGCGGCCCCATCTTCGGCCCCTAACAAAACCGAGGCCGCCAGAACCAGTTCTCAAAGTTCGAGGACGGTGATGGTTCCCGCATCGCCGTTGACCTCGACCAGTGCTCCGTCGGGAATACGACGAGTCGCGTCAGTGGCTGACACCACGCACGGGATACCGAGTTCGCGGCTGACAATAATGGCGTGGCTCAGAGCCGCGCCTACATCGACAATCACCCCAGACGCCGGGACGAAGAGTGGCGTCCACGACGGATCGGTAAGCCGGGCAACGAGCACATCACCCGGTTCGAGTGCAGTCGGGTCGTGGCTGTCGAGCACCACTCGGGCACGACCCTGAGAAATCCCGGGACACCCAGGCATGCCCTGGATCGATTCGCCGACCTCCAGCGGAACCGTCACCACCGCGTCACGGCGTGGCCACTCGACGGCCGGTGGCGGGTCCCCAACAATGACGAATGGCGCCTGCAATTCGCCTGCCGTTTCGAACATCGTCTGACGTTCGAGGATCGTGTCACGCACCCCGGTCGCGTCGTCGATCGCAGAGTGCAGCTCGGCGAACGTCAACATGCCCGCGCTGCTGTTGGACGGGAAGACGCCACGCTGGACCATGCGACGCCCAAACTCCCGGTTCGCGATGCGGCCTTCTTGAATGAACTTCACACAGTTCGTTTTTGTACGTTCCCGCCCTGCCATGAAGACCTTCGCCGCTGACAGCCCTGCCATGAACTGACCGTGAGTCTCCGGGTCTCCAGCAACCATCTCGGCAATCTCACCACTCAGCCGTTCGCGATCGGCGCCCAGGTCGACCTGACGGAGGCGCGGATCGGCGGTGGCAGGCGACAGCCGCATCCGGTCAATCGCGGCGAGGGCCAGGATCGGATTGGTCTCCCACGTTGGGCACGACATCTCCCATTCGTTTGGTCCGCGCGAACCGTAAGAGAAGAGGAAGTCGTCGAACGCCGCTGCGAACTTCTCCGCGGCGTCGCCGTCGAGGGCGCTGAGTCGATCGACAAGTCCGTCGAGACCAGCGTCGAACGCCGCCATGAGCTCTTCAGAAGAGGCGGCGATTCTGCCCAGATCCCACATGGCGGTTGCTGGTGCAGCGGATTCGACGTCGCCGACACCGGCGATCAGTTTCATGGCGTCCGCTGGCCGGCCCACCGCTTCGCAGACGGCTGTCAGTATCCCGAGCGGGACGGTGGCGATGAAGGTGATGAAGATGTGTTGGGCGAAGAATTCGCGAAAGCCCGCGTTGAAGTGGTCTTCGATCCATTGCACCAGCTCATGGTCGCCCAGGGCCGAGAAATCCGGGCGATCGACTCTCATCTGATTGACCCGAGCCTCGTCGGCGAGCACATCAGGCAAGCTGTCGGTGGTGAGCGCCCATCGGAACGTCGCCCCGATCTTGGCCTCAGCCTCGGGGTCGATGTCGTCTGGGTGTGGTTGATACGGCGGAATGCCCGGTTGGGCCCCAAAGAACGCATCGTCGATGGCTTGAGCCGAAAGACCGGGCGCCCGCTCGCCGAAGATTCGCATGATCGAGGCATTCAGGTAGGCGTATCCGCCAAAGACGCCGAGGAATACACAGTTGTCTGGATCGAGTTCGTCTTCGGTAAAGGCTCCGAGCCGTACGTAGGCATCGCGAAAGCCCTGCTCAGACATCCTGATGCTGTCCGCGTTCTGGAAAGCGAAATCGAAGGTGCCCGGCGCAACCGGGTCGGGAAAGACCTCGCCAACGTTGGCCCTCGTCCAGATGGGAAACCGCTCCGAGGGTTGGGTGCCAACCATGTAGCCACCGGCCACGTCACTCAGATCTGCGGTTCCATCAGTCGTCGACATGTTTCTCCCTCAGAGTGAGGGGCGGAGTCTGATTTCCACAGTCGGCCCGAAGTGCCGATGGGCTGGACGACTGCCGCCCCCTCGAGGCAGCCGTCCAGCCAAACCTCGGCCCTTGCTCGCTGGTCCCCCCAGCGAACGACGGAATCTTCATCCGCACAAGCGTGACCGATGTCACTGCGGATGTGGGCACTGTAGCGCCACCTGACTGTCCCGCCAAGCTGGGCCTCTGCGACACTTTGTCGGTGACCCCAACAACTGGACCGACCACCCCGGCCGACTGGCTCCACGGGACGTTCAGCTCTCGCCCTCCCTGGCTGGTGGATCCCGAGGAGATGGGCTGGCGGTCTGGGGTTGCCAAAGCTCGAGCAACAACGAGGCAGAGCGTCCCGCTACTGACCCGGTCTCCGAAACTGCCACCGGTCGGACGTTTAGCGGTGACCGTGCGCCATCTCGGCGGCGCCGTTGCCTGGTGGTGGCTGAAGGAACGCGTCGAGGACGGTTCTGCTCGCAAGCGAGCCTTATCGATCCGGCTGCGAGCTGCCGCTGAAGCGCTCGGGCCGACCTACGTGAAGCTCGCTCAGATCATCTCGGCCGGAGAGGGCCTGTTCCCTGACGAACTGGTCGAGGAGTTCTCAAAGTGCCGCGACCGGGTGCAGCCAGAACCATTCGCCACCGTTCTCGCCACACTTCGACGCGAGCTCGGACAGGACCCCTACGCCGTGTTCGCCTCGATCGAAGAAACTCCGATCGCTGCGGCCTCGATCGCCCAGGTCCACGCGGCAACGCTGACCACTGGCGAAGAGGTGGTCGTCAAAGTGCAGCGCTCCACCGTGGGAGAACTCGTCGGCAAGGACCTTCGCACCCTGGCGTGGTTGGCCCCGATGCTCGTTGGTCGTATCCCCGTTTCGGCTCTCGCTAACCCGCCGGCGCTCGTCGAACTCTTCGCCGAGACCATCACCGAAGAACTCGACTTCAGGCTTGAAGGCCAGAACCTGCTCGACGTTGCACGGGTCCTCAAGGAGCTCGGCCAGACCGACTGGGTGGTGCCACGCCCTCACCCATCGCTCGTGAGCCCCCGCATGCTGGTCATGGAGCGAGTCCAAGGGTTCGCGTTCAACGACGTCGTCGGCATGCGAGATGCCGGAATCGACACCCACGCCGTTGTTCGCAACGTGATGGTCGCGTTCCTCGAGAGCGCTGTGCTCCACGGGGTATTTCACGGAGACTTCCACGGCGGGAACCTCTTCGTGCAGGACGACGGTCGGGTGGCGTTGCTCGACTTCGGCATCACTGCCCGTATGAGCGAGAACGAACGAGTGGCGTTCGTGAAGATGATGCTGAGCGCCAGCTCAAACGACGTGAAGGGTCAGATCCAGGCTCTGTGCGAACTCGGCGCATTGCCACTCGACACGGACGTCGACGCGGTCATCATTGACCTCGGACTAGATGGTCCGGTTGTCGATCCAACCAAACTTTCCCAAGACCAGCTCCTCGCAGAGATGCAGCGGGTCGTTAAGGCCCTGCTTGGCTACGGCGCCCGCATGCCGAAAACGTTGATGTTGTACGTGAAGA
>JBLHLM010000004.1:0-69447 GCA_047618365.1 Candidatus Poriferisodalaceae bacterium
CCACTCGCCAAGACGTTCCTTGTCGTGCAGGAGGTCGGCAATGCTGGGCTCGCTGTATTCGTACTCAGGGGTCCAGAAGAGTGCGTCGAAGGGACACACCTCGACACAGATGCCGCAGTACATGCAAAGCGCGTAGTCGATGTCGAAACGATCGATGGCGTTGACCGTACGGGCCTTGCCGCCGGCACGGCGTGGCGGTGCCTTGACCTTGTGACCCTCGATGTAGATGCACCAGTCGGGGCACGAACGCGAGCAGAGCATGCACGCCGTGCAGTTCTCCTCGTGAAGGGCAATCACGCCACGAGCGCGATCGGTGGGCGCTTCCTTCTCATGCGGATACTGGACAGTCACCGCGCCCTTTTGAGGCGCAGGGATGACTGTCTTCCAGCCACGTTTGGGGAACAGGGTGCGGCCTGCGGTTTTGGCAGTAACGCCGAGACCCTTGATCAAACCTGGGAGCTGAGGCATCAGCTTCCTCCCTGGGAGCGGATGAGAGTTGGAGAGGTGATGGTCATCTAGAACACCACCTTCAGAACGCCGGTGATCACAATGTTCGCCAGTGCAATGGGGATCAGCACCTTCCACGCAAACTTCTGGAGTTGATCCTCACGAAGACGTGGGTAGGTGAAACGAATCCAGAAGATGAAGAAGGCAATCAGCAGGATCTTTCCGAGCATCACGCCCGGGCCAAGAATGTTGAGGATGTTGTCGTCGGCCTCGAAGCCTGGAACCCACCAGCCGCCGAGGAACATCACTGCGGCGAGTGCGGCAAAGGCAAACGCCGTTCCAAACTCAGCCATGAAGAACAGCAGGAACCGGAAGCCGGTGTACTCAATGTGGAAACCACCCACGAGTTCGGTTTCAGCGACCGGCATATCAAACGGGGTCTGGGTCAGTTCAGCTTGGGCCGCAATCATGAAGATCACAAAGGCAACGAACTGGGTCAGGATGTACGGATTACCGATGGCCCCGAATCCGAAGATCTCGCCTTCGGCCTGAGCAACGACGATGCCCTGAAGGTTCAGAGTCCCGGCCTGGATGACAACACCCATGACAGCGAGGATTAGCGGAAGCTCGTAGGCAATGAGCTGACCGGCAGCGCGAAGGCCACCAAGCAGGGCGTACTTGTTGGCCGAGGACCAACCCGCCATCAGCACACCGAGTACCGACAACGACGAAACCGCCATGGCGAAGAAGATCCCCGTGTCCAGGCTTTCGACCACGAGATCGGGGCCGGCCGGCAGGATCACGTACAGCAGGAAGGTAGAGGCAAGCACCACCACCGGAGCCATGCGGAACACCCGACGATCTGCGGCCGCCGGATTGATGTCCTCCTTCTGGAGGAACTTGATGGCTTCAGCAATCAGCTGAAGTGAGCCATACGGACCGGTCTCGTTCGGGCCGAGACGGCTCTGCATGAACGCCATCATCTTGAAGAGGAAGAGATAGACGAGGATGAGCGAGGTCGTCGGAATGACCACGAGCGCGACACTGAGTTTGATCCCGGTCTCTTGCCAATATGCGAGGGCGAGCAGCTCGTTCACCTGTCGATGTCTCCGAGGATGAAGTAGAGCGAGCCGAGGATCGTGATGACGTCAGGGACATAAACGCCCTTCATCACCCACGGCACGATGGAGATGTTGTTGAAACTTGGCGTCCGAATCTTGACTCGGAACGGTCCAAGGTCGCCCTTGCTGACGACGTAGTAGCCCATTTCGCCGAGCGGATTCTCGGTCGAGACGTATGCCTCCCCCGCAGGCACCTTGATGATGCGAGGAACCTTGGCCATGATCGGCCCTGAAGGCAGATTGTCGAGCAACTGGTCGACAATCTTGGTGGCTTCGCGGGTCTCTTGGAGGCGGACCCAGTAACGAGCGAACGAGTCGCCGTCTGGGTGAGTCCAGACCTTCCAATCGACCTGGTCCCAGGCCAAACCGGGGTTGGCGTCGCGTCGGAGATCCCAATCGACCCCACTGGCGCGAAGGTTGGCGCCAGACATGCCGTAGTTGAGAGCGATGTCAGCGGGGATGACGCCAATGCCACGACAACGGGATTGAAAGATCTCGTTGCCAACAAGCAGATCTTCCATCTCGTCGCAAAAGCCGCGGAGTTTGCCCATCACGGCTTTGGTTTCCTCGATCCAACCCTTGGGCAGATCGTCCTTCAAGCCGCCGATACGGTCGAAGTTGGGGTGGAAACGGCCGCCAGTGGCGGACTCGATCTGGTTCAGCACGTGTTCGCGGTCGCGGAAAGCGAAGAACACCGGGGTGAGCGCACCGACCTGAACGCCCATGTCGCCAAGGAACAAAGCCAGGTTGGCAATGCGGCTCAGCTCGAAAAGCACGGTCCGAATCCACTGAGCTCGGGGCGGCGCCTCGACTTCCATCAGCTGTTCTGCAGCGAGGATGAAGGGAACTTCGTTGGCGAAGCTACCCATCCAGTCAATGCGATTGATGAGTGTGGTGACCTGTGGGTAGGTGCGGACTTCACACAACTTCTCGTAGCCACGGTGCATGTAACCCATGACTGGCTCGCAACGAACGACAAGTTCGCCGTCGAGTTCGCAGGCGATACGAAGAGTGCCATGAGTGGCCGGGTGCTGTGGCCCAATGTTGAGCAGCATGTCGCCGGTGTCGAGCTCGACTTTGACTCGAGCGTCGGCCGCCTGACCAGCGATGTATGCATGTTGCTCGCGTTCGGAAACAGCGGTCACTGTCCGCCTCCCGCTGCTTCGAATGCTGCCATGACCTCGGCCTCGAGTTGTTCTTCGAGATGGGCCGGAATCTCTTCGATGTCAACCACTCCTGGCCACGGCTTCACCTGACGGGCAAGCAGCGGAAAGTCCTTCCGGAGGGGATGGCCTTCGAATTCGGTGGGCAGGTACAACGGGTACAGCCCGGGATGACCAATCACGTCAATACCGAACATCTCGAAAAGCTCGCGCTCGTGCCAGTCAGCGCCGGCGAAGATGTCTCGCACGGTGTCGATGCTGCCGGGATCGGTGACGTCGGCTTTGATCAGGATCGGAATGTGGCGAGTCGGCGAAGAGAGCGACGCAATCATCTGGAACTTTGTGTCACCACCGGCGTAACCAGTGGTCTCGGCTGGAGCCTCGGTCGCTGCCTCGCCTGCTTCGTCTGCGACCGGTTCCGTATCGAACTCGGTGTCCTCGTACCGGCCTTCTGGGGCATCTGACCAGTCGATCGCCGAGATGAATCCGAAGTAGGTGAATCCAAGATTCTTCAGGGCACGGAACGTGTCCTGCCAGGCGACGGCCTTGACCCGGATCCAGAGGTTCTCGTTCACCCGAATATGACTCTCGAGAATGGCATCACCAAGGGCCTCTGTGACCTCGGCAAGCAGGGCTTCACGGACATCATCGACCGGTGCAGCCTCTGGCGTCTCTTCGACGGCGGTGTCGTCGCTCACTAGCCCTCCACCACGATGGGTTCGCCGCGCCACTTAGCGGTGATGTCTTCGTTCTGAATGCGATCCTGCAACAAGACGATGCCTTCGAGCAGGGCTTCGGGCCGCGGTGGGCAGCCGGGAACGTAGACGTCGACGGGAATGATCTGGTCGATGCCTTTGGTAACGGAATAGCTGTCCCAGTAGGGGCCGCCACAGTTGGCGCAGGAACCCATGGAGATCACGTACTTGGGCTCGGGCATCTGCTCGTAAAGGCGCAGAATGACCGGAGCCATCTTGTCGGTCACGGTGCCGGACACCACAACGAGGTCTGCCTGACGGGGGCTGGCGGGGAACGGAATCACGCCGAGACGCATCACGTCATAGCGAGGCGAGCCGAAAGCGGCGCCCATCTCGATAGCGCAGCACGCCAAACCCCACTGGTACACCCACAGAGAGCGGGCTCGGCCGAAGTTGAGAAGCCACGACAGTGGCTTCGGTGTCTTGCCGCTGGAGATCAGGCCCATCGAAGGACTCCCTTACGCCACGCATAGAAGAGGCCGAGCACGAGAATGAAGATGAACACAGCCATCTCCACGAGACCGAACACCCCGTAGACCTCGAGGCGCGTGGCCCACGGGAAGATGAAGACCGCTTCGACGTCGAACAAGACGAAGAGTACGGCGAAGACGTAATACCGAATTTGGCTTTGAGCCCAGTCACCGCCAACAGGATCGACACCACTCTCGTAGGCAATCAATTTCTGCCTAGTGGGTCGTTGGGGTCGCAGAATTCGGGCGATGCCCAGCATGAAGCCGGCCATGCCTATTGCTGCGGCACCAAAGATGGCGACGGTGAGATAGCTACGGAGGAGTTCCGACACGGTTGTTGAGGCTAGTGAATCGATTCACGAGGCGCCAAAACCCAGGTACGGCGCCTCAGTCCGTGGGTTTCAAGCGGTCCCAAAGATATCCCGAAATCCGCCGCGTCGTCGGGATCAATCAAGGAAACCCGAGACATCCTGTCGAGAGCCAGATTCTCCAGACACAGCAGGGCTTTCCTATGCACTGTGAGGCGCTGGGTGACCCTGTCGAAGGTAGTTTTGTCGGCGTGGCGAACATCACCAAGCGAACTGAACGAAAGCTCGCGGATCAGCTCGAGGACGACGAAATTGTCGAGTTAGCGCTGCTCCTCGAAGCAACCGGCACCTACCGCCTTGGAGCGGTGCGCCAAGCGATCGGCATCGACAGGCTCCGAGACCGCCGATATCGGACCTCTGATCGGGCCTCACCGACCGGTGTAGCCGGAGAATTTCCCGCTCCTTCCTGCGTGCTGGTGGCGACCCAACATCGAGTGTTCGCGGCACCATCAAACGGAATCCGGTTCGGCAGCATCGAGTTCGGTCGACCACTCGGACACGTCTGGATGACGCTCGAGAAGTGGCGCCTCGGTCGTCAGGTCGAGTTGAGTTTCAATGATGGATCACACCTGCGCGCAGATGTGGGCCGAGGTCAACCGTTCGACCAGATGGCCGCTCGACTCGCTACCCGGTAACGAGCATCGAGACAGCGTCACGGCTGAACTCGATCAAGAACTGTGGGATGAAACCGACGACCAGGGTGAAGGCCAGTGCTGCAGTCAGCACGAACGCAGTCGCCAGTGGGATCGCAGGGCGTTCCCGTTCGTCGTCGCTCTCGCCGCCCGCGTACATCGCCATGACGATGCGTAGGTACATAAATGCGCTGATCACAGCCACGAACATGGCGATGGCAGCAAGCACGTAGTTGCGGCTGTTGACAGATTCCGAGATCACCAAAAACTTGGCAACGAAGCCTGAGGTCAGTGGCACCCCGGATTGGGCGAGTAGAAACACCGTGAACGCGAACGCCATGAACGGACGGCTCTTCGCCAGACCCTGATACCGCTCGATCGGATGGCCATCTTTCCAGCCCATCACCCCAACAACACCAAAACTGCCGATTGCGAGCAACGTGTAGGTGAACAGGTAGAACAAGGCCGCTGATGTGCCCCCATCTGAGGCTGCTTGAACCGCGACAAGCAGGTAGCCAGCGTGTCCGACCGACGAGAACGCCAGCATGCGCTTCACGTCGCCCTGGAGAATCGCCATGATGGCGCCAGCCAGCAATGTGGCGATAGCGAGCCCGGTGACGATCGGGGTCCACTCGACCTCGTTGCCAGCAAAGGTGAAGACGAAGATTCGCAGAATTGCGGCGAAACCAGCGGCTTTGGCGATCGACGCCATGTAGCCAGTAACAGGGCTAGGTGAGCCCTGGTAGACGTCGGGAGCCCAGAAGTGGAAGGGCGCTGCGGCAACCTTGAAGCCCAAGCCCACGAGCATCAAGGCCAGGCCGACCATGAGGATTGCTTCGTTTCTCAACACCACCTCGTCGAGGTACGTCGAGATGTGAGTGAGGTTCGTCGAACCTGTCGCTCCGTAGACCAGGGCGATGCCGTACAGGAAGAACGCCGAGGCGAAGGCCCCGAGGACAAAATACTTCATTGCCGCTTCACGGGCTTCAGGGCGCCGCATGTGCATGGCAATCAGTACGTAGAGAGCGATCGACAGCGATTCAAGTCCAAGGAACAGAACAATGAGGTCGTTGGCCGAAACCATGACGATCGATCCAGTAGCCGAAGCCAGCAGCAGGGCATGGAACTCGGGCGCCGCGATGCCTTCTCGTTTGATGTAGTCGTTCGCCAACAGCGCTGTTGCGAGGACCCCAACACAGATCAGCACCGTGAAGTAAAGGCTGAAGCCATCGACAGTGAACGCTTCGGCGATGGTGGTGCGCGGCCCATTGTCTCGCACGTCGTACCAGAGGCCCATCGTGACGACGAACGCCGCTATGGAGGCCACCACTGAGGTGGCCGTGCTGAACCAGGCCGGAATGGCCTTCGGCGACATGGAAGTGATCAACAACAGCAACAACGCAGCGCCGAGCAAAATCATCTGGGGTACAAGCGACCACCAGTCGATTGACGGAGCTTGAAACGTTCCGACCTGGGCAACGAGATCAGCCATTACTCGCCCCCTTCATCGTGACCGTCTTCTTCAGCGTGGGTGTCATCTTCGCCATGACTGTCTGGAGCAACGACGACTGGCGCCGCCGGCTCGGGCCGCTGGTAATCGGAGTTGGCTTCTATGTGCGTCAGCAGCTGATTCACTGCTGGCTCGATGCGATCGAGCGCCGGCTTCGGGTAGATGCCGAGGAACACGATGCCGATCAGAAATGGAAGCAGTACGAGGGCTTCCTTCACCTTGAGGTCTGGGGTGTCGAGGTCGGCCTTTTCGGGCTCCCCGTGGAAGACCCGCTGGTAGGCCCAGAGGAGATACAGGGCGGCAAGAATCACTCCGGTGGCGGCAACAACGGTCCACCAGCGGCGAGTTTCGAACGAGCCGATAAGGATCAAGAACTCGCCGACGAAGCCGTTGAGGCCTGGAAGCCCAACCGAAGACAACATCACCAGGGTGAAGGTGCCAGCGAAAATCGGGGCCGAGACTTGCAACCCCTTGAGTTCGGCGATCTGGCGGGTCTTGCGACGCTCGTAGATCATGCCGACCATCAGGAACAAGGCGCCGGTCGAAATGCCGTGGTTGATCATCTGGAGGATGCCGCCCTCGAGGCTTTGTGTCGTGAAGGCGAAGATGCCGAGCACGATGAAACCCATGTGAGCAACTGAGGAGTAGGCGACGAGCCGCTTCAGGTCCTTCTGCATCGTGGCGACGATGGCCCCGTAAATCACCCCGATCACCGCCAGAGTAACGATGGTGGGTGCGAGCCACACTGAAGCTTCGGGGAAGAGGTAGAGGCCGAAGCGGAGCATTCCGTACGTGCCCAGCTTCAGCATCACCGCAGCGAGCACAACCGAGCCAGCTGTAGGTGCCTGGGTGTGGGCGTCAGGCAACCAGGTATGCACCGGAACCATTGGCACCTTGACAACGAAGGCGATGGTGAAGGCAACGAAGCAGAGGCGGGCCGTGTTGGTCGCGAGGGCCTGGCGTTCTGCCAATTCGACCAGGTCGAACGTAAGTCCCCCATCGCCAGCGCTCAGTGCCGCAACGCTGACAATGGCGACGAGCATGAGCGCAGAGCCAGCGAGGGTATAGAGGAAGAACTTCGTGGCCGCATACTTGCGGTCGTCGTAGCCCCAGCCGCCGATGAGCATGTACATCGGAACCAGCACGATTTCGAACATGACGAAGAACAGGAACAGATCGAGGGCGGCAAAGGCGCCGAACGAACCTGCCTGCAACAACAACAGCCACGCTGTGTATGGCTTCGGGTCGTGGTGCGGATCGACGCCAAGCAGCACGATCGGGGTGATGACGCCGGTGAGAGCCATCAGCAAGATAGAGATGCCATCGACGCCGACGTGCCACGAGATGCCGAGCGAGGGGATCCATGACTGGACCGACTCGAACTGCATCCCGCCGTCGTGGGTGTCGAACTTTACGAGCATGTAGATCGAGAGCGCCCCGGCGATGACCGAGAACATGGCGCCGATCTGACGCGCCATTCGTGCCTGCCGGGGCGACAACAACGCAACCACGAGGGCACCAATGGCCGGAATGATGATGACGGCGTTGAGGATCGGGAAAGATACTCCCGCTTCGCCGGCTGCCAAAAGACTCATCTACAGCGACACCCTTGTGAGGAACCACACCACGAGAGCCAGGGCCCCGGCCGCAACGCCAACGGCGTAGTTGCGCAGGTAGCCCGACTGGGCAGGTTGGATGATGCGACCAAGCTTGGCGGTCAGCCCAGCCAGTCCGTTGACGCCGCCATCGACGATTTTTTTGTCGAAGTTCGCGGCTGCGTCGAATGATTGTGTGCCGGGTCCGCCAACAACGCGAGCCATAGTGGCGTCGACGTACATGGCGTTCTCGAGGAACGTTGGTTCGAGCTTGTCCGTAGGTACCCGTTTGAGCAGCCAGGCCATCACCGCGAACCCGATGCCAATGAGACCGGCCACGACTGAAATCACCGCTAGTGCCACCTTGGTACCGGTGCCCGATGTGAAGTGATGTGGGTGCGCGAGAACCGGTTCGAGGAAGTGTTCGAGCACCAACCAGTCGCTCACGAGCGGCAGGTTGATGGCGCCACCCACGATTGCAGCCCCCGCGAGGACGACGAGCGGAGCGGTCATGGTCCAAGGAGATTCGTGCGGATGAATCGTTTCTTCGCCAGTCTCTTCGTCTTTCCACTTGGCGTCGCCAAAGAAGACGAGGAACACCTGACGGCTCATGTAATACGCGGTGAGCAACGCTGTGACGAGGCCGACAACCCAGAGGATCGGCGACTTCTCCCATGCGGCGAGCAGGATCTCGTCCTTTGACCAGAAACCAGCAAACGGAGGCACCCCGGCGATAGCCAGCCAGCCGACGATGAACGTCGCGGCGGTGATGGGCATCATCTTGCGAAGCGCCCCCATCTTGCGCATGTCCTGCTCGTCGTGCATCCCGTGGATGACTGAGCCCGAACCAAGGAAAAGCAGGGCCTTGAAGAAGGCGTGGGTAATCACATGGAAGATCGCCGCCACGTAGGCGCCCGAGCCAATCGCCAAGAACATGTAGCCGAGCTGGGAGACAGTGGAGTAGGCCAACACCTTCTTGATGTCGTGCTGGGCGACTGCCGCCAACGCTGCGAACAAAGCGGTGCCTGCGCCCACAATCGCAATCACGGTAAGTGCGTCGTCGGTGAGGACTGGGTTCATTCGGACGAGAAGATAGATACCCGAGGTCACCATTGTTGCCGCATGCACCATGGCCGAAACCGGTGTGGGCCCCTCCATGGCGTCGGGAAGCCAGACGTAGAGCGGGAACTGTGCGCTCTTCCCTGCTGCTGCTACAAACAGCAGCAGGGAGACGGCGGTTCCGGTGGTAACTGCCATTCCGCCGCCGAGCGGCGCAATCTCGGTGTAGGTGACAGTGCCGAGCGTCGTCCAGATCAGGAACGTGGCAACCATGAAACCCCAGTCGCCGATCCTGTTCGTGACGAAGGCTTTCTTGCCAGCGGTGGCTGCGCTCTCACGGGTATGCCAGAACGAAATCAGGAAGTACGAGCAGGCGCCCACACCTTCCCAACCGAGGAAGGTGACCACAAGGTTGTTGCCCAGAACGAGCATCACCATCGAGAAGAGGAACAGGTTTAGGTAGAGGAAGAACTTGGAGAACTTGGGGTCTCCATGCATGTACCCGACCGAGTAGAGGTGGATCAGGGTGCCTACGCCAGTGACGAACAACGCCATGGTGATCGACAACGGATCGACGAGGAATCCAGCTTCAACCTGAAGTGATCCAGCTGGCAGCCAGTCGAACAACACCTGCTCGAAGGAGCGACCGCCGGTGTGGCTGTCTTCACCTAACAAGCCAATGAACACGACCAAGGTGGCGAGAAACGAGCCAGCCGACATGGCCGTGGCGAGCCAACCAGCGTTGGGTTCGCCAAGCTTGCGTCCGCCAAGAAGCAGGATCAGGAAGCCGAGCAGTGGCAAGGCGGGAATGAGGAATACCAGTTCGAGCATCCGCCTAGCCCTTCAGGGTCGAGAGATCGTCGGCTGTCGCGCCAGGCCGCCTGCGCAGAATGGCCACTACAAGTCCGAGGCCAACAACGACCTCTGCTGCAGCAACCACGAGTACGAAGAACACGACGGTTTGTCCGCCGATGTCGCCGAGTTCGTTGGAGAACGAAACAAAAGTGAGGTTGATACCGTTCAGCATGAGCTCAACGCACATCAGCATCACGAGTGGGTTGCGGCGGATCAGTAGACCCACGCCGCCGATGATAAAGAGGGTGGCGCCAAGAACGAGGTACCAGGCAGTCGTAACATCCATTACTGCGTGACCTCGTCGCTCTTCTTGGGCTTGCGAGCCAGCACCACGGCTCCAATCACCGCGATGACCAGCAGCAACGACGTGAGTTCGAACGCATAGACATAGTCGGAGAAGAGCGACCGGGCAAGCAGGCGAACGTTCTCGGTTTCGCCGTCGATCGCACCGCCAACAGACGGGGCCCCGGTCGTGGCCGTGTTCACGGTGACGATGAGCCAGGCAACGATGCCCACTCCGCCAACGGCGAACATGATTGCGCCCGAAACCTGAGGTTTCAGGGAACCGATTTCAAGATCGGTGTCCTTGTCGACGCCAAGCAACATGATGACGAAGAGGAACAGGACCACGATTGCCCCGGCATAGACGATGACCTGCACCGCAGCGAGGAAGTGGGCTTCGAGGGCTACGAATTGCACCGCGATGCCAAACAAGGTCATGACCAGCATCAGGGCCGAGTGAACGGCATTCTTCGCGAAGACAACGCCAAGGGCACCAGAGACACAGACGATCGCGGCGATGACAAAAACGGCGGTGTCGATCATCAGTGATGACCTCCATCGTCGTCAGGATCGTCGCCCGCTTGTTCGGCCGCTTCGTCAACCAGTGGCTCTGGAACGTGCTGGCCCATCTCGGGGGCACGGACGCCGTAGCCGAGTTCGCCGCTCCAGCCGACTCGGTTTTCGTAGTCAGGATTGCCCGCTGACGAGGTGGCTCGCATCCAACCGGACGTGTTTTCGTCGTCGCCTTCGTGCCACAGTTCCCATGGCTGACGTTGTGGTTTGCCGTCGTCGCCGACCACGAGTTCGTTTTTTGTGTAGATCGCGTCGGCTCGATTGGCGAAGCTGAACTCGAACACCTTCGACTCAGTGATGGCTTCGGTGGGGCAAGCCTCCACGCACAGGTCGCAGTGAATGCAGCGGAGGTAATTGATCTCGTAGACGTAGCCATAGCGCTCGCCCGGTGACACGGGATCGGTCTCAGGGTTGTCGGCGCCACGAACATAAATGCAGTTGGCTGGGCAGACGCCGGCGCACAACTCGCAACCAATGCACTTTTCCATTCCGTCTTCGTAGCGGTTCAGAACGTGGCGTCCGTGGAAACGTTCGGGCTTCGGTCGCTTGACCTTCGGGTACTCGTCGGTGACCCGCTCTTCGAAGAGTTTGTTGAACGTGACTTTGAAGCCGTCGAGGTAACCCATCAGGACTCCTCCAGCTCGCGCTGATATGCCCGGTCACCGGCGCGCAACGCGCCTGTCATGAGCAGGGAGATGAATAGGGCGCCAACCACGGTGGTGATGGCGAGCACTGCCCAGTTCCAGTCGTATGTGGCCCGGAGTTCCTTGAGGCTGATGAAGAGCAGCCAAACGAGGATCAGCGGAATCAGGACTTTCCAGCCAAGGTGCATCAGCTGGTCGTAACGAAGCCGAGGAAGGGTGGCTCGGAACCAGACAAAGATGAACAGGAAGACGAGAACTTTGCCGAAGAACCAGACCGTTGGCCATAGCCACGTCATTCCGAACAAGATCGGACCGGCAGGGCCCCCGAAGAAGAGGGTCACCATGATTGCGGACATGGTGATCACGTTCATGAACTCGGCGAGGAAGAACAAGGCGAAACGGATCGACGAGTACTCGGTGTGGAAACCACCAACGAGTTCCTGTTCAGCCTCGACCAGGTCAAACGGCGGCCGGTTCAGCTCGGCGGTCGCGGCGATGAGGAACACGATGAACGGGATGAATCCCGAGGAGACCAGGAACCACGAGCGAAGGCCACCGGACTGTGCAGCGACGATGTCGTGGGTGGAAAGACTGCCAGCCAGGATGACAACAACAACCACTGCCATTCCGAGTGCCGCCTCATACGAGATGGCCTGGGCCGTGGCCCGAACCGAACCAATGAGCGGATACTTCGAACCCGACGACCAGCCTGCGAGCATGATGGCGTAGACGGCAACTGATGACATGGCCAGCAAGAACAGTATGCCCATTGGTGGGTCAGCGACCTGGAGATATGTCTCTTTGCCGAACAAGGTGACTGTGCCGGTTCGTCCCGTGACGTCACTAAACACGCCGCCGACGGGTACAACCGCGAACGACAAGAACGCCGTCACCGCTGCGATGTAGGGCGCTAGACGAAACACCAAGGGGTCAGAGTTGGCAGGGCGCAGGTCTTCTTTGAAGAAGAACTTGATGCCATCGGCGAGTGTCTGCAGGAGGCCGAACGGACCAGCCACGTTTGGGCCGATCCGGTTCGTCATGTCGGCGTTGACTTTGCGCTCGAACCACACCATGAACATGGTGGCTACGAGCAAGAAGACAAAGGCGATGAGGACCTTAAAGCCCATGAGTGCAACGTCGCCCCAATCGACGCCGTCGAGGAAAATGGGATCGCCGGTCATCGTGTCTCCACCCGGATGTCGGTGACTCGTGTGGTGGCGTCAATCAGCACGCCGGCATGTTGGCCAGGCTGATTGAAAGCCAGCGCTGCGGTACCTCTTGGCACGCTCTTGTCGGCCTGAGTCACGATCGTGATCGAGGCGCGCGTGGACGTGGCGACGACTTCGGCGCCCGAGGACAGTCCTAGTCGTTCGAGGTCGGTGGGATGCATGCGCAACACGGACTCCGAAGCCATACCGGCCATCGACGCCGAGTAGCTCAGGCCAGTGCCCTGATCGTAGAGCTTGCGCCCAACCACCAGCCGTAGTGAGTAGCTATCGACGGCGGGCGTCACGCCAACGTCGGGCAGAGTGAGCCCCACCAGCGGTGGTGCTTCGATCGTCGCCACTACGGCGACCTCTTCAGCAATATCTGCGTCGTCGGCCTCTTCGTCGGCGGCGGCCGTTGCAATCTGTGCTAAGTCCTCAGCATCACCCTCGGACTCGCCGTCACTCTCAAGTTCTGTTTCAACAAGCGGCAGCGCAGGTATCGGAAGAAGCACACCATCGCGAGCGGCGTCGGACTCGAGGACAGAAACGTCGCAATTTGCGTGACTAGGCGCCACTGCTTCGATTTCGGCCCAGATTTCGGCTGGGGAGGCGAAGCCAAGATCGCCGTCCAGGCGCAGGGCCAATTCGGCTGCGATCATCCAGTCGTCGCGGGCGGTGCCTGGAGGGGTGACCTGCTGTGCGAGGCGGCTCACCCGGCCCTCGATGTTGGTCGTGGTGCCGCCCTTCTCACCGAACATCGACGCCGGGAGCACGATGTCGGCCTGACGCACTGAGGCGTTGGGCAGGGCATCAACTGCGATGACGGTGTCTACGCCGGCGAGACCTCGCTCAGCGAGAGCACTGTCAGGAAAATCGGCGAGTGGATCAGCACCGAGAAGAATGAGGGTCGATATGGCGCCGGCTGCGGCTGCGGCAAGTATTCCAGCGGTATCGAGGCCTGCGTTGATAGGAACCTGGCCCCAGGCCGAGGTGAACCATTCGCGTCCTGCATCGAGAGTGACCCGCCCCGGCAACATGCCGGGAGCAAGGCCCATGTCGAGCGCGCCACGTACGTTCGCTCGGCGGAGAACCGGGAGAAACGTTGCCTCTGGCAGGTGGTCGCTGATGACTCGAGCAGCTTCGAGGGCCGCTATTGAGGATTCGGCAAGCGAGGACCGGCCAAGCACCACAACCACCGAACCGCTCTTGATGGCCTGAGCCAGCGGCTCGTTGGAACCCAAGAGAGCTGCGAGCTTGGCAGCGGCTGCGCCTGGTCCGGTAGCAATATGTTCGCTCACGTACGGCGTAAGGCCGGTAGCGGTCGCCGACAATTCAATGAGTTTGGTGGCGCCGGAGTTCGCTGCGCCGCGCAAACGCAAATAGAGAACTGGCAGTTCTTCTTTGAGATCTGGACACAGCAACAGGACGTGATCGGCTGAGCAGGCATCGTCGATGGTCGCTGCAGGCAGACCGAGAACTGCTGCCGCAGGCAGACCGTCGCCAAGCTGGGCGTCGACGTTGTCGGTGCCGATCACTGAGCGGGCCAACTTTGACCACGCGTAGGCGTCTTCGTTGGTCGAATTGGATCCACCGATGATGGCGACAGAACCAGGCCCTGAGGTTTCGATCGATGATCGGATGGCCCCTGCGGCAGCTCCAAGGGCTGCGCCCCAGCTGGCACCGATCAGCTGCTGATCGTCTTTCGGGTCACGCAGCATCGGAGAAGTGATGCGAGCGTCGGAGTTGTTGGTCTCGAAGCCGAAGCGACCCTTGTCGCACAGCCAGCCATGGTTAACCGGGTCGATATCGACACCGAGGTAGCGGACCAATTCGTCCCGCGACGACTGCACCGCGACCCGGCAGCCAACCGAACAACCGGTGCATGTGGACTCGCCCTGTTCGAGATCCCATGGACGGGCCTTGAAGCGGTACGGAGCGGCTGTAAGTGCTCCAACGGGACAGATCTGAACAGTGTTGCCGGAGAAATAGCTGTTGAACGGATCGTCTGGGAAGGTCAGGACCTGCGTCTGATTGCCCCGCTCGGTGAAACTGATGAGCGGATCGCCAGCAACCTCGTCGGCGAAGCGGGTGCATCGATCGCAGAGGATGCAGCGTTCGCGGTCAAGATGAACGAGATCGCTGATTGCGATGGGCTTCTCGTAGTGACGTTTCTCTTCGATGAAACGAGATTCGCCCGCTCCATACGCCATGGTCTGATCTTGCAGGGGGCACTCGCCACCCTTATCGCAGACTGGGCAGTCAAGAGGATGGTTCACCAAGAGCAGCTCGAGGATGCCTTCCTGCGCCTTCTTCGTGGCTTCGCTCTCGGTATCAACTGACATGCCCTCGGACACCGAAATCATGCAGGACGGCTGCAACATTGGGCCACGGCCAGTGTCAACCTCAACGAGACACATTCGGCACATGCCGACCGACGACATGCGCTCGTGATAACAAAAGCGTGGAATGTAGGTACCGGTGCGCTCGGCCGCCGCGATAACCAGTTCGCCGGGATTGGCTTCGATGATGTGACCATCGATGGTGACCGACACGGTCGTTTTTGTATCCGGAGTGTCAGTCATCAGGCGCCTCCGCCAGTGGATGACCCGACGGTCACCGCGACATCGATCAGGCTGCGATCGGCATTACCGGCGACCTTGGCATCGAACTCTTCGCGGAACAGGGTCAACGCGGAGTGAACAGGAGCAAAGGCGGACGGGCCGACGAAACAGATCGTCGTCATCTTGTAGGGGAACGGCACTGCCTCAAGACCTTTGGCCTTATTCGAGGCGTGCGGGAAATCACCGGGACAGATAGTGGCACCGACCTCAAGTAACAGGTCGAGATCGCGAGGTGTACCGCTTCCGGTCACCACTCGACGCAAGATCTGCTCGAGCCAGGAGCCACCCTCGCGACACGGCACACACTTGCCACAGGACTCGTGTGCGTAGAACTTGGTGAGGGTGAGGGCCGCTGCGGGAATGTCGGTGGTCGAGTCCATCACTATGATGGCGCCTGACCCGAGCATCGAACCCTGAGGACCAATCTGGCTGCCTTCGAACGGCAGGTCGAGCTGATCTTCGGTGAACCAAGGGGCTGAGCCGCCACCGGGAACGAAGGCTTTCAGGTCGTTGTCATCGCGGATACCGCCACAAAAGTCGTCGCCGTAAATGAGATCGCGGAACGTTGTCGAGCCGTTGATGATCTCGAAAACGCCAGGACGTTTCACGTGGCCAGATACCGCCACCATGCGGGTACCGGGAGATGTCTCGGTGCCGATGGTCTTGTATCGCTCGGCGCCGTTGCGGGCGATCCATGGCAAGTTGGCGAGGGTTTCGACGTTGTTGACAATCGTTGGTTTGCCGTACAGCCCGATACTCGCCGGGAAATACGGTGGCTTCAGTCGAGGCATACCTCGGCTGCCTTCGAGGCTCTCAATGAGGGCCGTTTCTTCACCGACCACGTAAGCGCCGGCACCCCAATGAAGCACGATGTCGACCGAGAATGCGCTGCCGAGAATGTTCTTGCCGACGTAACCAGCGACGTACGCCTCGTTGAGCGCTGCGGCAACACGCTCTTGGGCGACGGCCATCTCGCCACGGATGTACAGGAAACACTGGCTGAGACCAACGGCGTAACACGCCAACAGGCAGCCCTCGATCAGCTGATGTGGATCAAGCTCCATAAGGAGACGGTCCTTGTAGGTGCCCGGCTCAGATTCGTCGCCATTGACCACGAGATAGCGGGGCCACACTCCAGGAGGGCAGAATCCCCACTTCACGCCTGCGGGGAACCCAGCACCACCACGGCCAAGGACCGTGGCATCGCGAACTTCACCCAGAACCTCTTGGGGATCACGCAAAAGAGCGCTGCGCAGTCCCTCGTAGCCGTCAGTCGCGAGATAGCGATCGAGAGTGTGAGAGTCGTTGAATTGGAAACGCGATGTGACGATCTCGGGGCGATCACCGCGAATGAAGCCCGCTGCGTGAGGTATGGACTGTCCGTTGAGGACCATCAGTTCGACTCCTGAGGCATCCACGCCGGTGGGGTGGTGACCGATTCGGGTGCGACCGCACCAACACTTCGGTCAGCGGGAATGTGCTGTCGCCCACGCGCCAGCACACCGTGTCGAGGAACGTCGTCGGCTTTCTTGCCCGAGGCAAGATCGTCGATGAGTTGATCGAGAGCGGCTGGGGTGACTCGGTACTCGTGGCGGTAGTTGACCTGAAGGCACGGGGCCTCGGTGCATGCCGCCTGACACTCGGCAGATTCGATCGTGAACATGCCGTCGGAAGTAGTCGATCCGGCCTTAATTCCAAGTCGCTCTTCGGCGTGATGAAGCAGGTCCCCGGCGCCCATCAGGGCACACGACATCGTTCCGCAAACGTTGATCAGGTACGTCCCGACCTCATTGCGTTTGAACATTTCGTAGAATGAGCAGGTGCCGAGTACATCGGCAGACGATGTACCCACCAACTCAGCGATCTGAACCATCGCAGGTTCACTCACCCAACCAGCTTGTTCCTGGGCAAGATGTAGCAGCGGAATCATGGCTGATCGCGCTTTGGGGTAACGGCCGATAATCTCGCCCGCCAACGCCAAGTTATCTTCGGTAAAGAAGCTCATCAATCAACTTCTCCTGGCTGCAGTTGAGCCCCGCCGAGGAGGAAGATCGTGCACTCACGGGTCATCGGTCTACCTCTCCCATGATGGGGTCGACGGAAGAGACCACTGCGATGGCATCGGCGATGAGACCGCCGTGCATCAGGTGGGGCAGGGTCTGGAGGTTGACGAAACTTGGCGCACGAACGTGCATGCGGTGCGGCTTCGGACCACCGTCGGAAACAATGTAACAACCGAGCTCGCCACGAGGTGACTCGACCGAGGCGTATGCCTCGCCGGCCGGAACTTTGAAGCCCTCGGTAAAGATCTTGAAGTGGTGAATCAGTGCTTCCATCGACTCGTCGATGCGAGCACGTGGTGGCGGGGTGACCTTGCTGTCCTGGACCCGGTACGGGCCTTTGGGCATCATTTCGATGCATTGCTCAACAATACGCATGGACTCGCGAATCTCGTTAAGACGGATGGCGTACCGGTCGAACGTATCCCCGTAGGTGCCGACGACAATGTCGAATTCAACCTCGTCGTAGGCCAGGTATGGCATTGAACGACGAAGATCCCACGCGTACCCGGTTGATCTCAGCAGCGGACCGGTCGCGCCGAGAGCGATGGCCTCTTCGCTGGTCAAAATACCGATGCCCTGGGTGCGGTCCCGCCAGATCGGTTGACCGGTCATGAGAACGTCGAACTGTCCGAGACGTTCAGGCAGGATCGCCAAGATCTTGCCGAGGTCGTCCTGCCATCCGTCGTGAAGGTCCGCAGCGACGCCACCTGGGCGGATGTAGTTGTGGTTCATTCGAAGGCCAGTGACCTTCTCGAAGAACCGAAGCACTTCCTCGCGCTCGCGCCAGCCGTACAGCATCATGCCGACAGCGCCGAGGTCCATGCCGTTCGTCGCAAGGAAAAGAAGGTGCGATGACATGCGGTTGAGCTCGCACATCATCATGCGGATCCAAGTGGCCCGCTCAGGGACTTCGATCCCGAGGAGTTCCTCCACCGTGAGCGAGAACGCCAGCTCGGTGAACAGCGGCGCTGCGTAGTCCATACGCGTGACGTTGGTCGGGCCTTGGAGATACGTGAGATCTTCTGCCGTCTTCTCCATACCGGTATGGAGATAGCCAATGATGGGCTTGGAACGCAGCACGGTCTCGCCCTGGAGCTCCAGCATGAGGCGCAGCACACCATGGGTACTCGGGTGCTGGGGGCCCATATTGATGATCATCCGCTCGTCGTCGGGATCGATCACCTCAGGTGCGTTTTCGCCCTCAGACTCGGACAAACGCAGCACGGCCTCGCGGTTGCGAAGCGCAGCGATGCCCATCGAGCCCTGCGTCTGCTCCAAGACTCCGTGCTCCGCATCAGCGCTTTCGGAATCGGTCACTGCCATGTCAGCGTCCTTCCGGGGCTTTGAACTGCACTGGGATACGCCCAATGGCGTAGTCCTTGCGAAGCGGGTGACCTTCCCAGTCCTCAGGCATGAGGATTCGGGTGGGGTCGGGATGACCATCGAAGGTGAGCCCGAACATGTCGTAGCCCTCGCGTTCCATGGCCTCAGTACCCGGGTGCAACTCGGTAAGTGTGGGAATGATCGGCTCAGCTTCGCCAACCTGAACTCTGAGCCGGATTCTACGCCGACCTTCGAGGTCGAGCAGGTTAACCACTACTTCGAACCGCTCGCCCACGACGCCGATGGGGAGAGAACGATCCATGTACGTCAGGTAGTCGACCACACAGAGATCGATACACATGTGGTAGCCGTCTTCTGCGAGCGTCGCGACGGTGTTCAGGTATTTGGCGACGGACGGAAACAGCACAACCTGGATGCCCGAAGACAGCATGGGAACCCCATACAACATCTCTGGCTCAGGAACTGCAGGCGGGTCGATCTCGGGAGCGTCACTCATCAGCGGCCGCCAGTACGAAGAATGACCGGCGCGGGTTGGGCGTCAGGCGCGTACTCGTGGCCCAGCTCGAATCCGGCTCCGGCGCCGCGTCCTGACGCGGAGTTGTCGGAACGGCGATCCATGATCTCGCCAGTACGAATCTGCTCATGCAGGGCAAGAATTGCGTTCAACAAGGTCTCAGGCCCCGGGGGGCAACCCGGTGCGTAGACGTCGACCGGAACAACCTGATCGACGCCCTGCACGATGGCGTAGTTGTTGAACATTCCGCCACTAGAAGCACAGACCCCCATACTGATGACCCACTTGGGTTCCATCATCTGGTCGTAGATGGTACGAAGAATCGGGGCCATCTTCTGGCTCACTCGGCCCGCGACAATCATGAGGTCAGCTTGGCGAGGTGACGCACGGAACGTCTCCATTCCGAAGCGGGCCATGTCGTAGTGGGCGGTACCGGTCGCCATCATCTCGATGGCGCAACATGCAAGGCCAAACGTGGCGGGCATGACGCTGCGGCGTCGGGCCCACTTCACCAACTCTTCAATGGGAGCAGTGAAAACGTTGTGGCTCAGGCCAGCGAGACCGTCGTCAAGCCCGATCTTATGTTTGAAATCGTCGATGTCTGGCATCAGGCCGCAGCTCCATCATGTCTGGCAGCCGAACTCTGTGGCTGCGGCATCCGACCCTCGAGGCCGACTTTGCGAATGGTGCTCGTGGTGGTGCGCTCTGGTGATTGCACCGGGGAGAGTTCCCGGCGACCAGGACCCCAGTTGAGTCCGCCCATAGCCAGCTCGTAAGCAAACGAAAGGAAAAAGATGCCGACGAAGATCGCCATAGCAATCAGGCCAAAGAGACCCAATTCGTCGTTGGCCACCGCCCACGGGTAGAGGAAGATGATCTCGATGTCGAACATGATGAACAACATGGCGACGAGATAGAACTTCACCGGAAAGCGCTCTGGCGAGGGAATCTGTTCGGTGATGCCGCACTCATAGGCGCCTTGTTTCACTGCTGTTGCCCGGTTGGGGGCCAACAGCCGAGACGCGATGATGCTGCCCAACACGAACACGATGGCCAGGACCCCGAGCGTCAGGATCGGTAGGTACTGCGCCATCTCAACTCCAAGTGGTGGTGCACGCGATCACGCGGCGTCGACGGCTTCGCGTACTGCCCACACAGCCTGATCACGGCGATGAAGGTGGTAGCAGCCAAGGGCGAAAAGAAGGCCCGAGAAGATTGCCAATAGTGCAGGACGAAGACGCCGCGAACCCTGGTCCCGGACCATTACTACAGATCGAACTAGTGCGTTCGGGTCGAGCTTCTGGGCTTCGATAACCACATTATTGGGGTCGACCTCGGCCTGAGGAACGTACGCCTGAACCTGTACCACCGCGTAACGGGGCTCACTACGGCTTGGGATCAAGAAATCAGTGATCGCGTTCTCGGGAATGCCGAGAGGACGATAATGCTCGCCACCCTGGGTCATCACCCGGAGCGTTGCGTACTCCGAAGCTGCGCCGAAGGCACAGGGGTTCACCACGTCGAGAAGGCGATTATCAGCACCGTCGGTGCAGACAATGAAACTGTCCGCTGCGGATTGAGCGTCGGCATCAACAAACTCTGACCAACCACCCGGAATGCTGCCGCCGGCGAACGGATCAAACGATTCCAACTCCTGAACCTGTTCGATCTGAACGGTACGAACGTCGGTTGTGGACGCCAACACATTCCAGCCTGGATCGGGACCGACCCAACCGATAGCGAAAACCCACCAGATGAGGCCCATGAGAAACATCCACGACCACAAGCTGGTCCAGGTCACCAAGAACCCGAGGCGAGCCCCGAGGTTGGTGGCCAACAGTAGGAACGTCGAACCGCCCAAGATGAGAACGGCCATGAATACTGCGAGATAGCCGGTGAGGGTTGGATCCCAGCCAACTACGGCGAGAGCGCTCATTCTGAGTCCTCCTCAGGAGCGGTGAACAAGTCGTCGAATGGCACGGTCACCTGATCTGCGGGATTGAGGCTGCGTTCGTATTCGGCGATGGCCAACAGCTCTTCTGCGGTTAACACTCGACCGAAACCAGGCATGCCGTAGTTACCGAGGCGTTGGTTGACTCCGTAACCGACATTGTCGGCTGAGCCGTCGCTGATGAACGCGACATGGTCGGCAACATCAGGGAAGAGAATATTGAGGCTGACACTGTTGAGAGCAGGACCGTAGCGGCCGGCACCGGCGGGACCAGGAACAATTGCGACTTCGCCGCCATTGTTCGGTAGTGATGCTGTTCGTTTTGCCGGCCACATCGGCGTGTGGCAGCGGGCGCAGTTCAGCTCGAAGAGCACCTGGCCCTCACTCTTCGAAGGGTCTGCGGACATTTCAGCCGACACGGCGGAAGCCATGTTGTCTTGGGCCTCTTCGTCGCTGATCTGTGATGCCCACAGGTAACTGATGACACTTTCGACCTGTTGAGAGTTCATGGCGCCGCCACCCTCAAGACCCCAGGCTGGCATTACGCCACGTCCAAAGGTGAGGATCTGCAGAACCTCTTCGGATTCACGCCAATCCTCGATCTCGGTGTCGAACCGTTTGAAGACGTCATACAGCTGCGGTGCCGTCCAGTTGCCGTTGACAAGGAACGATTCCTGGTCGCTGAACTGATATCCGATATCGAGCACCACTGGTGGGAACTCTGAGCCGCCAAGATCAGCGCCGTGACAATTGATGCAGTTGGTGGCGTACAGCGCCTCACCCTCGTTGAACGCCCGGTTTTCGAATCCGCGCTCTGCGCCGGCCCGCCGGCCACCTTCACGGATCCAGTAGATGGGCAGCACAAGGGCGATGATCAGTAGGAACAGGACCCCGTAGGCCTGCACCTTTTCCAGTCGGGGACCTTCAAGTTCTTCGTCGTCGGGCATCGCACCGCGGTTGGCCGCGAGAGCAGCCTCGCTGCCAAGTTCGCGTTTGCTCTGACGAATATTGACGAAGACATAGATCGCCCAGACGACGACAACGATGGCCAAGATGGCCATGGCGATCGAGCGCTCGGTGGTGGCGGCGTACATCAAGGACTTACTCCTGCCCAGCGGGGCGAGACGGGGACGAAAAAACAAACATCAGCAGTGAGGACCCTCAAGGCCCTGCCCGGTGGTATCGACGCCAATAGACGGTCCGTTGGACGGGGCGCCAGTATCAACAACGAGATTGCCTTCGGCATCGATCTCGACTGGGAACCGATCCATGCCGCGAGGCGCCGGACCGGCCTTCTTCTCGCCGACCCGGTTGTACTTTGAACCGTGGCACGGGCACTCAAACCATTGTGAGCTGGCGCACGCGGGCACCTTGCAGCCGAGGTGGGGGCACTTTTGCCACAGGGCGGTATAGCCCTGTTCCATGCCAGCGATGATGCGACCGTTGGTGTAAATCTCGCGAGCGGCATCCAAGGATTCCGCTGGGTACGCCTGCACGTAGCTCTGTGCTTCCGAGAAGTAGGCGAAGTTGACGTCGGGGCCAGCGGCGAGGACTGCATCGACAACACTGGTCTTGCCGATCTTGATCTTCGAGCCGAAACCCGAAGACGGACGGGGCCACAAGAAGGCAATGTTCGCCGCGCCAAATGTCGACAGGCCTACGCCCATCAGGGTGATGGCCGACCGATTCAAGAACTGGCGACGGTTGACGCCGATCTCGTCACGATCCGGCGGAGTCCACACGACCGGCGCCTTGGGCTCCGGCACCATAACTTCGCCGCCGGCACGCTCAAGAGCAACGGAGCGCTCGAGATCACGCGCTTGGCTACTGCCTGACGAAACAGACGCTGTGGCTGCGTCGCGCTGGCGGGTCTCGCGGGACAAGTGCCCGAGGCCCTTGCTGTCGCGACGTTTCAGAGAAGTGAAGGCAACTGCTCCGGCAAGAATGATCAGTGCTGGGATTGCGATGAGAACGATGGTCGATGTGGACATGTCTCTCTCCTTCGCTTTACAGGTGGAAGATGCCGTGGAGACCGGTGTCCCACGGATAGGTGAAGTTGAAACCCTGACCTCGGAAGAACGAGCCGATGATCGTCAGCACCGCCCAGAACATCAGGTGGATCGTCATGATCGATATCGCGAACTTGCGATCTTCGGGCGCCTTGCTTGGGTTCCGGTCGATGTACGGCGCAAAGCCGAGCATGACCAGCACCACGCCAGGCGCAGTCACTCCAGCGATCATCGGGTCGAACATGGTGAGCAACTCTTGAAGGCCCAGGAAGTACCACGGCGCCTTCGACGGGTTGGGGGTGGCGTTGAAGTCGGCAAGTTCAAGCAACGGCGCGTTGATGAACAGTGAGAAGACCAACACAAATGCCGTGCAGAAAAGGGCTGCCGTGAACTCGCCGGCGAGAAGATGCGGCCAAACGTGGACCTTGTCCCCCGGCGAAGCCTTGACGTCCTGGATCGAACCGGACTTCACAACAGTGAGCAGTCGATGGGTGTTACCCCCAGGACCAGTCATCATCGGTGGAGCAATTGTTGCGACACCGCCCCCCGAAGGGGCTGCGACCGCGCCACCACCGCCGCCCTGGCTCTTTTCAAGCAAGGAACGAGGAATGGTCTGACCATCGTCGTCGCCGGTTGCAGCGGCATCGCCGGCACCGGCATCGCCAGGGTCGCCCGCGGCCTTGGCCCGAGCTGACTTGCTGCGATTGAGGAGATGAGGAGGAATTTCAGTCATGGTTCAGTTCTCCTACAGCGGTCCGGAGATCCCGCCATCCTTCCGGACTCGCCAGAAGTGGATGGCCATAAATATGACAATCACAAAGGGCAACATCAGCACGTGCAGCACGTACCAGCGCAACAGTGTTTCTGCGCCGATCTGTTTGCCACCCAACAACACAAATCTGACCTGATCACCGAACACTGGCGTAAAGCCCATCATGTTCGTACCCACCGTCACAGCCCACAGGGACAGCTGATCCCACGGGAGGAGGTAACCGGTGAACGACAGGAGCAGGGTGAGCTTCAGCAGCATCACACCAATGATCCAGTTGAACTCTCGCGGTGCCTTGTAGGCGCCGTGGTAGAAGACGCGAGCCATGTGCAAGAAGACCGACAACACCATGAGGTGCGCCGCCCATCTGTGCATGTTCCGCACCAGAAGACCGAACGTCACCTGGGTGTGCAGGCTCTCGATGTCACTCCAAGCGGCGGCGGCGGTGGGGCGATAGAAGAACATCAAGAAGATGCCGGTCACCGTCAAGAGGATGAACAGGAAGAAGCTCAGGCCACCCAAACACAGGGTGTAGCTGACCTTCACAGCGTGACGTTTCACCTTCACCGGGTGCAGGTGATAGAGCACGCTGTTCATGATCACGTAGGACCGGTTACGAGGGCTATCGGTGTAGCCCTTGCGGAAAATCGACCCAGGCCGGAAGACAGACGTCCAGAACTGAGAGCCCTGAAGCCAGTCGCCAGTCGCTGTGGCTCCTTGTTGGAGCTTCTCCGGGAGTGATTGTTTGCGTTTTTCGATCGAGTTCGCCATGTTTCGCAGTCCTTAGAGACGCATGCCGTAGGCGTAGCCGTGCGTGTGGGTGCGCCCATGGACGTCACCCTCTTTCGGGGGATTATTGGTGATCTTGCCAAGTGTGATCACGCCTGTGGGGCAACGATCGACACACAACGCGCATCGGGTGCAGACGTCATCGTCAATGATGAACACTGCGTTGTCCTGAGGATCGACCCCAGGAAGATCTGCTCCGACGGCCTCGTCGACGATGTCGGTGGAGAGGAACCAGATGCATTTCCACGGACAGATATCGACACAGCCCTCGCATTGGATGCACTCGGACTGATCGATGTTGATGAACTGCTTGGGTTTCACCGCCGCCGAGAGATAGTCGGCGTCAACGGTCTGCAGGATGTAGTCGTCCCGGAATTCTGGCATCGGTGGATTGGCGTCGGTACGTGCCATAGATCAGTCCTTCACCAGCGGCCGGCCGTAATCGGAGGTCGGAGCATCAACCGGGGCCTTCTGGCCACGCCTCTGCCACCACAACCACATAACCGGCAATCCGCCGAGGATGACGAGGTGCTGAACAACGACCACGATGTCGGAGAACTTTTTGGCGTCCATGCGGAACGGCGGGAAGGTGATTGGGTCGCCGTCGAGGAACTGGCCCTCGGTGAAGATGAAGGTTTCGTTCGACCACTCCAGCTCATTATCGGTGAAGCGGACCCAACGGTCGGGCACCACACCAAACAACATGATGAGCAGCATGAACACGAAGGTGGCGCCCACCATTGCTTCGCCCCAAGTGCAGGGCTTGTCGAGCGGACGACGCATTCCGTAAAAAACGACTGCGCCGACCATCAGCGCAGTGATTGCAATGGATGTAAAAAGCGCTACCACGCCGGCCTCCTCTTGCGTTGCTTCGAGATGCTGTTGCTCATCAGATCAGTTGCCCTTGTGAATTCACGCACAATCGTACCGGAGCGACTCGCCAGGGGCGACGTCGTTCTACCACGACGCCTCGGCCTGTTCCCAACTTCACGGAAGCAGAAACCGCACAACGGACATCTGCATGTTGCCAGCTCCGAGGCCCTAGTAGGAAACCCAAGCGAGATTTGTCGCGATTGACACAGTCTCAGCAGCTGTCGCGCTGAGCCGAGTGCGAGATGTTTTGCCGCGACACAGTGCCGGTTGGCGTGCAACGCAGCGCGTATCTCTATTGATCCTCTGGCAGACTTGGCCATCAAGGGCCTACACGGCCTATCTTTCCATGTACCAATCCGCGTTCGTCCCCTGGCAGGTTCGCCTCCCAGGACCCACACACGCTTTATCCGAGACTGAAACGATGCGACCGGGGTACTGGCCCCGTCCCGCGGAGGACAACAGTGACCGAAGTTCCCGACTTTCTGCTGGAGCGCTCGCGTGACCGACGGCGCGCGCTCGGTCTACTCGCCGACGACGGCGGTAGCGATGCAGGCGCCTCCAGCGGCGGCGGACCTTCCGCCCCGGCAGTCGCCAGCGGACCATCCACCGCAGAACTCGTAGCCGCAGCCAAGGCAGCAGCCAAAGCAACGCCGGCGGCCGAGCCAGA
Organism: Candidatus Poriferisodalaceae bacterium; assembly: GCA_047618365.1. Taxonomy (GTDB): domain Bacteria; phylum Actinomycetota; class Acidimicrobiia; order Acidimicrobiales; family Poriferisodalaceae; genus JBLHLM01. The sequence goes on from JBLHLM010000004.1 coordinate 26,283, forward strand.
GCCCGAGCCCGATTGGGTTGAAGCAGCACGCACCCGCCACAAGATCCCGATGTGGGTGCTCCCCGTATTGTTCTGTCTCCCTATATGGGGATTCGTCTACGTGAAGCTCACCGAACCACCACCAGCGGGCATCACGGCAACGGCTGAAGGTGCCACGGTCTACAGCGCCAACTGCGCCAGCTGCCACCTCGGCAACGGTGCTGGTTCCGACGGTGGCGGAAACGGTCGTCCGCTCTGGGAAGGCGAAGCCGTTCTCACCTTCCCAGACCTCGAAAACGGCGACATGGAAACCTGGGTCTCCATTGGTACCGACGGAACGGGCCCTGGCACCGGCTACGGCGATCCAAACCGTGCTGGTGGTCAGCACATTTCGGGTGAAGGTGGCGTCATGCCAGCCTTCGGAGAAAAACTCAGCGAGCACCAGGTGTACGCCGTAGCTCGCTACATCCGCGAGCAGCTCAGCGGCGAAGAAATCACACCCGAGCAGGCAGCAGACCGTGAAGCCCACTGGATCGACCTCGGCGGCGGCGCAGCTGCAGCAGGCGGCGGCGGCGGACACTGATCGCAGCATCCCTCAGGGATCACATGTGAAGGCAACCGTTACCACGGACGCTCTTGTCATCGGGGCAGGCCCCGGTGGCAGCGCCGCGGCGCGGTTCCTGGCTGCGGCCGGACACCGGGTCATCCTGGTCGAGCGCGATCATCTTCCTCGGGACAAGGCCTGCGGCGACGCTCTGACGCCGACCGCGCTCAGTGAACTTCGGATGCTCGGCGCGGATCTAGGCGGCGTCCACCCGACCAAAGGGCTCCGCATCTCCGCCAGGCACCGCACTGTCGACCTCCCGTGGCCGTCGTCGTCACTGCCCACAGACACCGAGCCAATCACCGGAGGCACAATTCGGCGGGCAACACTCGACGAACGGATCGCCAGATCTGCCGTCGGCGCAGGCGCTGAGCTTTGGGAAGGCGCAAAGGCAACCGAGCCTGTGCTCGAGCACGGGCTGCTACGAGGGGCCGTGATTGAACGCCGCGATCCAAGCGACGGACCGGACGACCCGCCTGAGCTCATCACGGTTCGGGCTCGATTCGTCGCCGTGGCCGATGGTGCCATCTCTCAATTCGGTCGCTCCCTCGGCACCACTCGAGATCGGAGCCACGCACAAGGGTTGGCCCTCCGCGGCTACTTCAGCAGCGACCACCACGACCTGCAATGGCTCGAAAGCAACCTCGACCTCGTCGACTCCTCGGGAGCCAGTCTTCCCGGCTTCAGGTGGGCGTTCCCCATCGGTGACGGCACTGTAAACATCGGGGTTGGTGTTCTGTCGAGCGCCCGCAACGATGAAGCAGTGCACCCCGCCGCATTGCTTGAGCAGTGGGTACAAGACCTACCCAGGCACTGGGAGATCTCACCCGCCGACGCAGTCGAAGAGCCGATCGGAGGCCGACTTCCCCTCGGCGGATCGGTCAGCCCCCGCTGCGGCCCCAACTGGCTGGTGATCGGCGATGCAGCCGGATCGGCCAACCCGTTCAATGGCGACGGGATCGAGGCCGCGTTGAGAACAGGTCGCCAGGCTGCCCAAGCAATCGATGCTGCGCTCGTCACGAACGATGGCACGGCGTTGCGGCACTACGACTTGGCGATCGAAAGAGAGTTTGGAAGTACCGACAAGGTCGGCCGCCTCATGGGGCGTCTGCTGGGACAGCCATCGACCATGCGCGAGCTGAGCAGGGTCGCTGTCAACAACCGACCGGTGATCGAATGGGTGTTTCGGCTGGCGAATCACGATATCGATCCATCCGAACACGGAGCCGCGAACCGGGCGTTACGCGTTGCCTCCCGCGCCGCCCGCTGGATCCCGGAACGCTGAGCGTTCTGCCCCCGCAACAACTCAGACCAGGGTGGCCGCAGCTTCGGTCGCTGTAGCGATGATTTCGTCGATGACTTCGTCGGTGTGAGCCAAACCAACGAACAACACTTCGTAGGCACCCGGTGCCATCGCCACGCCGCGGTCGAGCATGGCGTGGAAGAACGCGGCGTACATTGCTTCGTCGGTGCCTTTGGCCCCGTCGTAGTCCAATGGCAGGTCTGTGCCGAAGTACACACCAACTAGTGACTCAACCCTCGGCACGATCACAGCAACACCAGCAGCGTCAAAGGCACCCTGCAGACCTTCGGCGAGACGGGTAGCGCTAGCTCGGAGCTGGCCATAGGCCGCTACATCGAGCAGTTCGAGTGCAGCCAAACCAGCGGCGGTGGCCAGAGGGTTACCCGAAAGAGTTCCGGCTTGATACACGGGTCCTTCGGGCGCGAGCGACGACATGATGTCGGCGCGTCCTCCGAATGCTCCGATCGGCAGTCCACCGCCGATGACCTTGCCGAAACAGGCCAAGTCAGGAGTGACGCCCGACCAGGCTGCGGCGCCACCGTGGGCCAGCCGGAAACCAGTAATGACCTCGTCAAAGATCAGCAGCGCACCTACGGCGCTACACGCCTCCCGTAACTCGGCGAGGAATCCCGGGCGGGGGGCGACGAGGCCCATGTTGGCTGCGACGGGTTCGACGATAACGCACGCGATCTGGTCGTCCAGTTCGGGAATCTTGTTGTATGGGGCGACAATGGTGTCGGCGACGGCGGCCGCAGGCACTCCAGCGGACCCACTGAGACCAAACGTGGCCATGCCGCTCCCGCCGGCAGCCAACAACATGTCTGCGTGGCCGTGGTAGTTGCCGGCGAACTTCAGAATGCGATCACGGCCGCTGTGACCTCGGGCCAACCGAATGGCACTCATGGTGGCTTCGGTGCCGCTGTTCACCAGCCGCACTCGATCAACGCCAGGGATACGGCCGACAATCGCCGACGCGAGGTGAACCTCGCCCGGAGTGGGGGCGCCATAGGAAGTGCCGGCCGACGCCGCGGTGGTGATTGCCGAAGTGATAGCCGGATGAGCATGGCCGGCCACAACTGCGCCGTACGACTGAACAAGATCGATGTATTGGCGACCCTCAACATCCCAGATGTGGGCGCCACTGGCCCGCTCGACAAAGTACGGGGTTCCGCCGACAGAGCCAAAGGCCCGAACAGGCGAGTTCACTCCGCCTGGTATGAGATCTCGAGCCTTGTCGAAGAGGGCGGCGTTCGTGGTCTGGTCGTCACTTTGCACGCTGTGCATCCTAGGTGGCGAGCAGCGCTAGCAACTGCGCCGGAGCAAGTTCGGCAAGGTCATCGAGCACGACATGGGCTCCGGTGAAATCAAGTTCTCGCACGAGAGGATTCGGCACGACGCCACACCTCAGCCCGGCAGCGCGGGCTGCGGCCATCCCATGCGGGCTGTCCTCAATCGCTGCCGACGTTGCCGCGCTGATACCAAGTCGTTCGAGGGCCAACAGATAGACATCCGGCGACGGTTTCGCCACCCCGCCGACATCGTCGCGGCAGCAGATGGTGTCGAAGCGATCAAAAACACCAAGCCGGGTGAGATGACGATCGACCCAATCGTGAGCCGAACTGGATGCGACCGCTAGCGCTACACCAAGGCGGCGAGCTTCATCGAGCAGTTCGACAACGCCAGGTAGCAGCGGGTTGAGGTCGGTGACTTCGTCTTTAACCATCCGGCGCTGTTCCATCACAGCGACGCGATCAAGCGGACGGCCGATGACCCGCTCAAGTTCTTCGATCCACGAACCCTTGCGATCGGTGCCCATACCCTCCAGCCACCAATCCATCGGCAGGGTTGCTCCATGGGCATCCCAGATGCGCACGACCGATTCGAGAGCAGGGGTCTCGGTATCGACGAGGGTCCCATCGAAATCGAGAATAAGCGCTTCGGGGACGCGCTCAGGGAATCGACCCCGCTTTGAAGGGTCCTGTACTGAAGGAGGCTGCACGATTACTGAACCTACCGCCCGACCGCAGCCAGACAAGCGTCGATGACACCATTGATACTGGGCGACACCGCTGCGGCGGCGACCGGCCAGCCAAGGTCCATCATCGCGTTACCCGTAACGGCGCCAATGGCCACTGCAGCCGGAAGCCGACTCAGGCCCCACGCCGCCACCGATCGAGCGGCGCTCGGACTGGCGAGCACGATCACGTCGGCGCCGGTCACGTCGTCTCGCACGGCTGGGTTCAAAGGCGCTGCACAGCTCTGGTAGGCCGCCACCCTCGTGGTTCCGATTCCACGGGCGAGCAGACCCTCCGCCAGCTCGAGCCGCCCTTGGTGCGCTGTTGGAAACAAGACGTGAAAAACGTCTTCTCTAGCGCCGAGTTCAACCGCGAGTCCCGCTGCAGTACCGATGGATCCGACCAGATCTGGAGTTCTGAGACGCTCCGACAACACAGCCGCGGTCGCATCGCCCACCGCCGCAAGGGACACGCCCGCCAATGCTTCAGCGACACCAGCAATGTGCGCTGCCCCAACGGTCGCTACGACCGCGTTTGCCGACGTGAATGCCACCCATTGCCCCTCGTGGGGGTCGTCGAGCACAGCGTGCAAGGCCTCAACAAGGGGCCGGGTGTCGGGCGGAGGTTCGATACCAATTGCTGGGGCCACCACAACCGTGGCCCCGGCTTTAGTCAAACCAATGACCCATGGTTCGTTCTGGTGGGCTGCCCGTGTCACCACGATCGAAACATTGGAGAGTGCAGGGGCCCGACCGGTCATGGTGCCCGACTCGTTATCGCGGCGGGCACTGATCGAGTAGCGAGCGCCCACCTCTGTCGAGCAGTTCGAGGGCTAGCCGCCGACCCAACTCAGTCGGATCGGCGCCGACACCAGTGGTGCGCAGAGTGGCGGATCCATCATGGGCCGCGAGCAGCGCCGTCAGCAAGAGGTCGCCGGCTGGCACGGCGCCATCGGCCAAAACCGCATACCCGCCAACCGGCAGGTCGCATCCACCGCCCAGCTCAGCGAGATACGCACGTTCTGCCGCGACGCACCTTTCCGTCGCAATATTGTTGACCGCGGCAAGTGCCGCAATCGTGGCCGTGTCATCCAGGCGACACTCGACTGCCACTGCGCCCTGACCCACCTGAGGAAGCATCTGATCGACAGAGAGCCGTTCTGAGATCTGGTCCGCGATACCGAGCCGTTCTAGCGCCACAGCAGCTGCTACGACCGCCGCAACCTTACTGCCGTCACCGAGACCCGAATCGGCCCCGACCTTGGACAGACGACGGGCGATATTTCCCCGCAAACCAATGAAGCGGAGATCAGGGCGTAGGTGCGCTAGCTCGGCCTGACGGCGAACCGAACCAGTAGCCACCACGGCTGCGTGCTCGAGATCGTCAAGCGTCGAACCGACCAGTGCGTCAAGGTGGTCGCCACGTTCGAGCACCGCGGCAATGACCAAACCCTCAGTGGGTACTGACATCAAATCCTTGGCCGAGTGCACGGCCATATCGGCACGTCCGTCGAGAACGGCAGCCTGAACTTCTTTAGCAAATACCCCGCGCCCAGCAAGCTCGGCGATTGGGCGCGTCAAGTCGAGATCGCCCTCGGTGTCCACGGCAACTACTTCGATCGAGAGCGCCTGACCAGCCGCATCAGCGACAGCTCGAAGCTGTCCGGCGACATGGTCACTTTGCCAACGGGCCAAAGGGCTACCACGTGTCGCTATACGCAGCGACGTGCCACCTGCAGCCAACGGACTCGTGACCTAGAGGTCGAAGAGGTCGCGGAGGCTGTCAGCCAAGCGATCGCCCTTAGGGGAACCGGCGGCGTCCTTGAGACGAATCGTCGGACCATGCAGGAGCTTGGCCACCAGCGAACGAGTTACCGCCTCGACAGCGGCGCGCTGTTGGTCGTCGAGGCCGTCGAGCCGGCTGGACTGACGCTCGAGCTCGCTCTGGCGGATCGCTTCGATCTGGCCGCGGAGCGAGGAGATGATCGGCGCCATCTCCCGTGCGGAACGAACGTCGCTGAAACGTGACGTTTCCTCGGCAATGATCTCCTTTACCCGCTCAACTTCGAGGGCGCGTGCCTCGATGCCACGGGCGGCGAACTTGGAGAGGTCCTCCATATCGAGCAACGTCACGCCGGGAAGCTCTGCCACTGACGGGTCGACGTCGCGAGGTACCGCAACGTCAACTATGAGCAGTGGCCGTCCACCGCGGGCGCTGACGACTTCATCGATTGACGCGTGATCGACGATTACCGAGGTGGCGCCTGTCGAGGTGAGGAGAAGATCGACGTCGGCGAGAGCCCGGCCCAGTTCCGCGAGCGGCACTGCATCGCCATCAACCCGGCTGGCAAGTTCGACGGCTCGCTCGTGAGTGCGGTTAGCCACCATCACGTGATTCGGGCCAGCCGCAGCCAGCGAAACAACCATGCCCTCCGCCATCTCGCCGGCGCCCACGATGAGCACTTCACGATCGACGAGGGAACCGAGCCGGTCGGTGGCCATCTCGACTGCGGCGTGTGACACCGAGGCTGTGTGACGGCCGATCGACGTTTCGGTGCGGGCCCGTTTGCCAGTCTCGACAGCGTGGCGGAACAACAAGTTGAGCACGGGACCAGCGGAGGCCTCGAGCCGAGCCTGCTCCCATGCAACCTTAGTCTGGCCAAGAATTTCGGTCTCGCCCAGCACCGCGGAACGCACTCCGGCCGTGACCTCGAAGAGGTGTTCAACTGCCGCATCATCGTGAAGTACGTACAGATGATCCGAAAGATCTTCTGGGGCGACGTGGAACGTCTCGGCGAAGAAGTCGCGCACGTCGGCGAAGGCGCCGTGGAATTTCTCGGCGACGACGTACGCCTCGGTGCGATTGCACGTCGACAACAGGACGGCCTCGCTCACGTGTTCGCGTGAGTTGAGGTCGGCGAGACATTTTGGGAGGTCGGCGGCAGCAATCGTGCATCGCTCAAGGAGGTCGAGCGGTGCACTGCGATGGCTCACGCCAAGAACGACTATGGACACAGGGGGGTATCCGCAGAGATCGGGAGTGTTACCTGCACAGCATCTCCCATGTTGGGGGTCAATTGCCACTCATGGCGTGTGGCATTGGTCGCCCCGTCTCGCTGCGTCCGGCGTAGAACGACAGAACTTGCAGTTCGAGAGCGAGATCCACCTGTCGGACAGTGACCCCTGTTGGGACCGAAACCACCGACGGAGCGAAGTTCAAAACCGACGTGATGCCTGCCTCGACGAACTTGTCGACGACGTCCTGGGCAACCGAAGCGGGCGTCGCAACGATCCCAATGCATCCGGGATGGGCCTCGACCAGCGCAGGAAGATCGGCGACAGAATGCACCTTTGTACCGGCGTAGATTCGGCCGACCTTCGATTCATCGGCATCGATGATTGCCGCAACCGGGAAACCGCGGTCCGTAAAACCGTTGTAATTGGCCAGAGCCTGGCCGAGGTTGCCCGCACCGGCGATGATGACCGACCGTTCCTGGGCGAGTCCGAGTTCGCGGCTCATTTCAAAGATGAGGTATTCGACCTCGTACCCCACGCCACGGGTGCCGTATGAACCGAGATAGGACAGGTCCTTTCGGACCTTCGAAGCGTTTACTCCGGCCGCGTCGGCTAACTGTTCGCTCGACACCGTGCTGTTACCTGCGCCAGCGAGCGCGAGCAACGACCTGAGATACAGCGGCAGACGCGCCACTGTTGCTTCTGGAACTGAACCTCGCGCACCCATGACGGGGAGCGTATCGACATTTCACGAGTTCACAATCGCGCCACGCTCGAGGTGGCAGCTGATGCGGCCCGTTGAACCCAGCGCCCACCTGCCCAGAGTCTCGGCCTGATGACTGTCAGTTGAACAAACGACGCGGAATCTTGCCCGTGACCCCGACAGGAAGTTCGCGATGGACCTCAACAACGGACGGTGTCTTGTATCTGGGCAGATGTTGGGCACAGAAGTCAATCAGCTCGTCCTCCTCGACCACATGGTCGCCAACAGCGACATGGGCAACCACACGCTCGCCAATGCCGGGCGCCGGCCGGCCAACAACAACTGCTGCGGTGACGAGCGGGTGCAATACCAAAACGTCTTCGACCTGAGCGGGGTACACGTTGAACCCCGACACGATGATGAGATCCTTGATCCGATCGACGAGCGACAGGTGACCGTCCTCGTCTGCCACCGCTACATCTCCCGTGTGTAGCCATCCGTCGGCGTCGAGCACCGCGGCCGTGGCTTCGGGATCGTTGTCGTAACCGCTGAATACGTTGGGACCACGAACCCACAACTCGCCAGCATCGCCAACCAGAGCGTCGCGACCGTCACTGTCGACAAGACGAGCGTCGAGGCCGGGTAGGGGTCGGCCAACAGATCCAGGTCGGATGTCGCCCTCGGGAGGCACGGCCACAACAGGAGCTGCCTCGGTCAGCCCATAACCCTCTGCCACGGTGAGACCGAATCGTTCTGCCATCTGTCTCGCGTCAACAAGGTCAAGGGCCGCTGCGCCGCTGCGGGCGATCCGTACTGACGCGAACGCTTCGGGACTGGCCAAACAACCAGCCCAGGCATGCCATACCGGGGGAGCGGCCGCCAATACAGTGATTTTGTGGTCGCGGATGAGGTCGAGTGAGCGATCGACATCAAATCGCTCAGCGAGCACCACCGCAGCACCGACGCGCAGCGCCGTCCCCAACACCACGTTCAACCCGTACACATGGAAGAGCGGCAGAACCGCCAGCACCACATCGCCACGGACCATGGCGCCAGGGTCCGCCGTCAGCATCTGCTCCTGGTTCACCAACAGGTTGTGATGTGAGAGGACAGCGGGTCGGGGTGCGCCAGCTGTGCCACTGGTGAACAACAGCACGCAGGTGGCATCGCCATCGACCGCTACAACTTCACGGGGCGACCCACCAATGAAGTCGGCGAAGGTTATTGCCCCTTCGAGATCGACCCCGTCGGGCACCACGGTGAATCGGAGATCTAACAACGCCGAACGATCGACATCTGCCAGCGCACGTGCCCCGCCAGGGCCGGCAATGATCGCCACACACCGAGCAGTAGAAAGTTCTCGCTGAAGTTCGGTTCCGGGGCTTTGAGGGTTCAGCGGCACTGCAACTGCGCCGAGACCAACGACCGCCAAAAGAGCAACCACGAACAACTCATTGTTCGCAGCAATGATTGCGACTCTGTCGTTGGCACCGATGCCAGCATCGGCCAAACCGCGCCGTAGCAACCCAGCATCGTTTCGCAGCTCTCCGAAGGTCGTCGTTACCCCCCTGGCGATCAGAGCAGCATCTTCGGACGGATGATCTTCGATGAGAGCAGCGAAGTTCGTCATGTCGCCTCGGTCACGATCACTTCGGTACCAATCTCCATTCGGAGATCGGCGGCGGCAGAACCGCTGCCAGCCACAACGGACAGTAGGCCGTGAACATCCTCGGCGAGGCCGTACTGGCCGGTTGCCACCGTGTGACCCTCGGGTATAACTTTCACAACCCGACGCTCGTCGCGAAATGCCAAGACCACAACTTCGCCGAAATCTTCGAGCGCCTCACGATCAATATTCAACTGGGCAGAGCCGCGTCGATCCACAAACAGAACCTCCGCCACGATCGCGCCATTGTCGTCGATACGCGGCACGGGCATCAGCGAAGGAACGAGCCCAGCGGGTTCGACCATCTCGCCAAGTTCTTCCATCGGCACGCCTGCAGCGAGGTGCCCGGCAGCTGGTGTGAGAATGTCGCGTCCTTCATGGACCGAACCTGGCGAAGCGAGCTGATGATCGTCAGAGGTCAATCGCACAGCACGGCCGGCGCCACCGACCACAGCAACAGCGGCAGCGAGAAGACCATTGTCAGGACCGACGAGGTACGCCTGGCCTTCGCCCACTTCGACAGCGATACACGGGCGGTCCATGGATCGGCCGACACTGGCCAAGACAATTCCGGGCGCCAGGTACGGCACAGACCGGGCAAGCATCAGGCTGGCGAGGCGGACGTCTCCTAAGGGAAGTTCGTGGGCCAGATCGACCACGACGGTGTCTGGCGACAACTCGCGCAGAATCGATCGACAGACGCCGGTGCTCTCGTCGGCAGTTCCAAAATCGGACAGGAAGGTGATGGTGTTAAATCGGCTCATCGCGCTGTCACGGTACTGGCCGGGCGACCTGGTGTTGCACAGGACTCAGGCCGAGATCAGCTCGCGCCAAGTTCGCGGGACCGAAGCGTCGCTGCCTCAACCGCCGACAGAAACGCAGCTCGAACGCCGCCATCTTCCAGGGCTCGCAAGCCCGCCGCCGTCGTGCCGCCGGGCGAGGTGACGTCGCCGCGCAGCTCGGCCGCCGGGCGTCCCTCGGCCAACAAGGTCGATGCGCCGAGCAGGGTCTGGTTGGCAAGTGCCGTGCTGACATCGCGGGGCAGCCCCATGAGGACGCCGGCCTCGATCATCGATTCGGCGATCAGGAAAACATATGCGGGACCAGACCCGGACAACCCTGTGACGGCATCGAGCGATTTCTCTGGAACTCGAACAACAATGCCCACTGCTCCAAGAATGCCTTCAGCCCAACCGAGGTCTTGTTCGCCGGCGTACTGGTTGCCAGCGATGGCTGCGGCGCCCTGCCCGACGAGCGCCGGAGTGTTGGGCATGGCTCGGATGACAGGAACAGCGACTCCTAGCGCCGCCTCGATAGAGGCAATGGTGACGCCTGCAGCCACCGAAAGGACTCGTCCGACCCCGGCTGCGCCGAGCGCCGCTGCAGCGGCCGGCACTATGTCGGGTTTGGTGGCCAGGATCGCTCCGTCGCCTCCGACTGGCTCGGCCGCTGTCGCCACGCCATAAATAGCGGCCAATTCGACGCGCCGTTCCTCCACCGGTTCGACCACAGTCACCGAGCCCGGCTGGGTTCCGTTGGCAATCAGGCCGCCGAGCAGCGCCTCGCCCATCTTGCCGCCGCCGACGATCACCAGTTCAGTCATGGCCACGAAGGGTACGTGATGCGGGGAGCTCCGAATCGACCGCACTTCCCCAATCCGGCGTTCGGAGCTCCCCGACGCAGATCAACCTACTTTTGCGTGAATACAAAAGCAACCGAAAGTTATCGAAAGATACTTTTATGCAAATTTATCAGACAGTCATTTCAGACAGTCATTTCAGTGGAGGAAGCCGACTACCGAAGCCGAGTCTCAGTAGCGGGCGGAAGAAACGTTCGACGTACTCATAGATCGAACCAACGATCCGGTCGAGTTCGTCACCGTCGAGGGCATGCAACGGGAGCTCCCCTGTGAGAAACAGCGCATCCTCGGGACCAATACCGAACTGAACGCCGACCAGGGAATAGTTCTGCCGTAACGCCAACTCGAAGAACTGTTCCCGCTTCTCCTCGGGTGACGGCAACACATAAGACTCATACTTCAACGTTCGTTGCCCGAGGGTGAACCAGATCGCGGTGACGTCACGCTCCTCGCCACGCAGGCGGACGTACCAACGATTCGATCGCTCGGCGTCGCGGGTGACATCGAGCAGGACAGGTAACTCCGATAGCTCCGTGGCAAACCAATCGTCGAGGAAGAGACCCCACCGTTCAAGATCGGTCGCCGACGCTGGGTCGTGAACCATGCCCTACGCGCAGTCGACGAGTTCGCGCCCGCGAACGCGACCAAACACCTCAGCGGCACGAGCGGCACTGGCATCCCAGGTGTGCTGACGGGCGCGAGCTGCGCCGGCTTCGCCAAGGCGCAGCGCCAACAGCGGGTCGTCAAGCACGGCATTGATCCCAGCAGCAAAGTTCTCTGGGGTGCGATCGGCGACCAACAGACCAGTGACGCCGTCGACAACGTTGTTTCGAAGACCACCGACATCGCTGGCAACGACTGGCGTGCCGCACGCCGCAGCTTCAAGCGCAACCAAACCAAACGACTCGGAACGGCTCGGCACGAGGCAAAGATCAGCCGCTCGGTAGAACGTCGACAGCAGGTGATGGGGCTGGGGGTCGAAGAAGCGGACCCGATCTCGGATTCCCAGTTCGTCGATGCGGGCCCGGAGAGCCGCGAGGGTACCCGCGCCCTCCTGGCCGCTGGGACCACCAACAATGGCGAGAACCGCATTCTCGTTCTCGATACGAGCGAGGGCCTCGACTGCAATGTCGACGCCTTTCAACGGCTGAATCCGTCCAACGAAGAGCAGGACAGGCTGATCACCAAGGCCAATCGCCTGGCGGGCAGCCCAGCGTTGGCCCGGAGCAAAAAATGCCAGGTCGACGCCCGGCGTGAGCTGCTCGATTCGTGCAGCCGGCACGTGATAGAGGCGCTGCAACTGTGAGGCCTCGACCGAACCCGAGGCGAATACCACATCGGCGCATCCGAGAATCTGATCTTCGGCTTCGAAACGACTCACAGGTTCCTGATCGCCATTGCTGGCCTTCACCCGACCAAGGGTGTGGAACGTGACCCCGAGGGGCAAATCAAGGCGGTGTTTCAATTCGTGACCGGCGACACCCGACAACCAATAGTGGGCGTGAAGAGCGTCGACCGGGTTGTCGCGAATTGCTGCTTCAACAGCATCTGTGAACTCGTCGACAACTTTCGGCAAAGCTTCTTTCTCGAGGTCGAGAGGACCCGCTTCGACGTGGCGAACCCTGACGCCGGGTTCGATCTCAACAAGATCGGGCAGACCAGGCGCGTTGCGCCGAACATAAATGTCACAGTTCGTGCCTTGGTGAGCCAAGCCCACCGCGAGCTCGCGGACATAGACATTCATGCCACCGCCATCGCCGACGCCCGGCTGAGCGAGGGGCGACGTGTGCATGGACAACACTGCCAAGGATTCGACGTTCATCGAGCGCCCAACATCGAACGACGCTCCAGGGAAACTGTTGCTATCGAATTCGTCCACGGATGCGTGACCGCACGCGTCAGTTTCGAAATTCCTTCAATGGGCACAGGACAAGGTTAGGCGAATCGTGCGCACTCCGGCCATCCGTAGCCCTTGCGAGGCGGCGTCGTGAAAGAACCAACGCCCTCAGGCCGAGGCGGAGGACTGGTATCGACGAGCGATCTCGATCTGAAGTCGTTCGATACTTTCGTGGAGTTCGCTACGAACAGTTGAGAGCCGACGTTCGAAGTTTTCGAGCTGAACAACGATCGCATCGATCTCGTGGTTGTCGTGTTCGGGCAGCGCGAGAAACAAATCGCTTCCAGCGATGTCGTCGAGCTCAACCGAGTAGGTCCCATCGGGCTCAATGTCCGGAACGTCACGCGAACCGGGCACAGAAAGACCACCAAACACATCAGGTAGCCGACGAATCAATTCGCCCAAGTCGCCTCGCTCACCGCCCAGATCTCGTCGTTCTAGTTCGGTGCAGAGAATGTCGATTCGGCCCTGGGCCAGACGGCGAACGAACGACACCTGACCCTCGATCCGTTCGACTTCGGAACGCCTGTCATAGAGGGCGTCTGCCGCAAGGCGGTCAACGTCGCCGAGATACCCGGCACCAAGTACTCGCTGGACATCAGGATGCTGCATCAGTCGTCGACTTTCGAAGGTGGCAGAAGCAAGAATAGATTCGACGTCCTCAACGTTCGGCTTGAGGAATTCTCGATCCAAAATCCTGAAGCTCGTTACAAATCCTGAAGCAACAGTCCAGTCATCCACGCCCACGCAGGCGCCATAACAATCAATGAGTCGAGTCGACGCATCATCGGCGCTCGACTGCTCGCGGCAGGCAGCAACAACGATCCGCTGATCGAGCCCAACGGAAGGGCAATCGAGGCCATCACCCCAAAACGCCACACCGAAGTCCCGTCGAGCGGTGGGATGCCGAGCTCGACAACGGTGAACGCGGTGATCCAGGCGCCCAGCACGCCAGCAAGCGGCCCCAAAAAAACTGAGGAGGCGTCGGCTCCAACCAGATACTCCCCCGCGTCATAGACGGCGATCAGCCACAGCAAGATCACCGCGGCGCCCAGCTCATAGCTCGCAGTCAGCACCACACAAGCTCCGCCGAGGCCCGCCGGGAACCAGCTCTGTATGAGCCAACCAGCGCGTGTTGTTCGACCAGCCCCATCGAAACGAACTAGATCCGCCAGCCCGAACGAGGCAAAGACGCCAAACAGCAGCGCTCCCCCGATGAACTGCGCTCCACCCACAACACCGGCCAGCGGCATCGCGGCGCCAAACACCGCAGCCACCACCAATGACGCGGTGGTGGGACGGGGCGCCCATCGACTCAGAACCTGCCAAGCGGAAAAGCCGCCAGCGGTCGCGAAAACCACGGCAACTGCCTGGACGCCGACCGACAAAGCGATCATCTGGGCAACGAACCAGCCGAAACCGGCCCAAATTCGGGCTGAGCCAGCCGTCGGGCGCCACAACAGGCGACCGGTCAGTGTCATCAGCCGCCGGACACGGGTGGCAGCACCGCGACCTCGTCGCCACCCGTGACCAACGAGTCGCCCTCGGCTGCTTCACCGTTGAGCCACACACGACTCACATCAACCACTCGCGCGAAGTCGCTCCCGAATTGGTCGATAGCAGCCTTCAGCACATCACCAACCGTGTCCCCATCAATTGCCGCCCGGCCCACACCAGCGGCCTCGCGAGCGCCCGCAAACAACCTCAACGTGACCTGTGCCATCTCGTCGATGCTACCGAGTCACGTCCGGCTGGCTACGACGACTGGTCAGTGACGTGTCGTCTCAACGAAAGCGGTCGTTCTCGCCCCAGGTCTGGCCGGTACCGTTGACTGCCGTGCCAATCACCCGACTGCTACTCGTCCGCCACGGTGAATCCGAATGGAACGCTGCTGGACGCTGGCAAGGTCAAGCAGACCCGCCACTCACCGCCCTTGGACGCCACCAAGCCGCCATTGCAGCCGGCCACATCGCAGACCTGCACCGCGACCGGCCATTCGATCACGCCATCGCCAGCGATCTCGACCGAGCTTTTACGACTGCTTCGATCATCGCCGAACACCTCGAAATGGCCTCCGTGCGGCCTCTCGAGGCCCTGAGAGAGCGCCACGCCGGACCATGGCAAGGTCTCACTCGAGTCGAGATCGAAGCCCAATGGCCAGGAGCAATCAAAGAACGCGTGTGGCCCCAGGGCTACGAAAGCGACGAATCCATCATCGCCCGCCTGCTGCCGGTGCTGACGACCATCGCCGAACAGCACCCAGGCCAGCAGCTGATCGGGATCGCCCACGGCGGCCTGCTACGCGCTCTCGACCGTCACATCGGAGCGACAGAGGTACCGGTGCCAAATCTTGCCGGCCGCTGGTATGACCTCGACAACCCGATCAGGGCCAGCGAATCAATTCAGTTCGTGCCTTCGGACCTCGAGTTCACAGTCGAGTAACCAGCACTCGGGATCGATCAAACAATCGGCTCTGCAGCACTCAACCACGACCCGACCTGCTCCGGATCGTTATCCGGATCGGCCAACTGACGCAACGTTTCTTCAGCCCTAGCCAACTCATCCTCGATCACATCGAGGGTATCGGCGCCCAACGGCTCCGGGTCAGCAGTCTCGTCGGTCATCACCACATTGAGGCTAGTCAGTTACGCCCATCCATCCCATGTCCACATTCGATATCGCCACAATCAATCGACAACGACTGAAACTCAAATGTGGCGGACGGGGCCGAATGTCATACGCTCTACTCCACAGCGGGCCGCTAGCTCATCGGGTAGAGCAGGGGACTTTTAATCCCAAGGTGCCGGGTTCGAGACCCGGGCGGCCTACGCACCATCACAACCCGCCATCCGGCGGACACAACCCGCCATCCGGCGGACACAACCCGCCATCCGGCGGACACAACCCGCCATCCGGCGGACACAACCCGGCCTAGCTCGCGATGGGTGCGAGTACCGCAGCGGTAAGGGTCACCAGGTCCATTGGGGCCATACCTATCTCCGTTCCTCGCCGACCAGCGCTGCAGTGCATGAACTCCAGCTGAGTTGCAGACTGATCGATCGCCGTAACCAGGCGACGTTTCGTGCCTAGCGGCGAAATGCCGCCGACGACATAACCCGTAGCTCGTTGAGCAACCGCCGGATGAACCATGGCCGCCCGTTTCGCTCCCACAGCCTTGGCCAGCGCCTTCAGGTCGAGCCGTTTCATGACCGGAACCACCGCGACAACAAGCCCTCCGGCACCAACCGTGGCAACCAGCGTCTTGAAGACCGCCGCCGGATCCAGGTTCAGGGCCTCAACAGCCTCCAGCCCATAGGACTCGTGACCAGGATCGTGTTCGTATTCGAGAATCTCAAAAGCCACCCCAGCGGCGCGGGCGGCCTCGACTGCAGGGGTCACGGTGCGACGAGATGCATCACAGAACGCCGCTGATCCCAATACGAAGCCTCAACCTCATCGGACTCAGCGACCCTCCGGCGCAGACGAGCAACTGCTGAACGACGGCGACCGAGACGAACATCGTCGTCCTGGCGAGCAATCCGGTCCTCGTTGAGCTCGCGAATGCGGAGCTGCACACGATCGAGCCCCGCTGCCATCGGAGAATCATCGAGCGCGGCGGACCCAAACTCGCTCGTACCCGTGGCCGCACCAATGCCATTGAAGAGGCTCGGCGTCGTGCCGTGGAAATCACCGTCGTTGGGTCCGTTAAAGCTCATGTTGACAGTTGTACAGATGGGCTGGGACAACGAAGCGTCACCCGTCCCGTCACCCAACGAAATCAGCTGGCGGATTCATCTGAGTCCGACAGGTAAACCTCGTGTTCGGCGTGAACAGCGGACCCCAGCAAACGAGAGGCCACCGCTTCCCCAATCGCCAAGAACTCTGCAGTGGCGCTGGTACACACATTGCCAGCGCTATCGACAATACGAGCCTCGGTGTCGATTCGATCTCCCACACGGGACACGATCGAAGCAACCACTGAGTACGGCACACCTACATGTACGCCAGCGTGAAACTCCGCCGTTGAGCGACGGGTAAGGGCCCATTGACCGGCTACAGCGATTGTTGCCCACGCCATGGCTTCGTCGAGCACTGCCAGCTGAACCCCGCCATGCAGCAGTGTCGGCGCCCCCGAGTAGGTATCCGAAAGTTCAAGTTCGGCAACGACGACGTCGGCCTCTTCATCGTGGAAGAAGGGGATACGAAGGCCTGACGCGTTGCGTTGCTCGCACACATAACAGTTGGTCGCGTAGCCCCAGTCGTCGTTATGTAACCGACGTCGAGTCATCTGCCCGAGTGTCCGAACCCACCCATGCCTCGGTCACTGTCGGGGAGTTCGTCAACCACTTCCCACTCGATCTGCTCGACCCGTTGGATCACCAACTGGGCGACACGATCGCCACGTTCAATGACATAGTCATCCTCAGGGTCGGTGTTGATGAGAATGACTTTCAGCTCGTTGCGATAGCCAGCATCGACCAAGCCTGGCGTATTGAGCACTGTCACGCCCGAACGCAAAGCCATACCACTACGAGGTTGTACAAAGCCGGCGAATCCCATCGGAATCGCGAACGAGATACCAGTGCCAACGAGCACGCGGCCGCCGCCAGCTGGGATTGTCACGGACTCTGACGACACCAGATCGGCCCCCGCATCACCGACTTCGGAGTAGGACGGGAGGGGGAGGTCGGGATCGAGACGGCGAATTTGGAGTGCAACCACAGCGAGATCCTAGGAGGCGATCACCCACAACAGTGCCGGGCCCGGCACCGACCTTCTAGGCTTCGGATCGTGCTCGCCTGGATGGACCTTGAAATGACCGGACTCGACGTGCGGCGGCATTGCATCGTCGAGATCGCGACCCTGATCACCGACGACGACCTGAATGTGATCGCTGAAGGGCCCGACCTGGTGATCCACGCCACGGATGAGCAGCTCTCAGCAATGGACGACGTCGTCGTAGCGATGCATACCGGTTCGGGGCTGCTCGACCAGATCAAGAGCTCCACGATCTCGTTGGAGGAAGCGGGAACCCAAACGCTCGACTTCTTGAAGCAACACATCAAGAAGCCACGTTCGGTGCCCTTGTGCGGCAACTCGATCGGCACCGATCGCCGATTTCTGGACGCTTACCTTCCAGACATCGAGAACTACCTCCACTACCGCTCCATCGACGTCTCGACACTGAAGGAACTAGCCAGGCGCTGGAACCATCCCATACTGAAGTCGATTCCTCAGAAGGCCACGGCACATCGAGCGCTTGACGACATTGTCGAAAGCATCTCCGAGCTCCGTCACTACCGCGAACATCTCATCGTCGGCAAGCCGGAAGCAGAATCAAACGCCGATTAAAACTTTGGTTACGCTGACCCGGTGACCAGACCACCGCGCGAAGAACAACTTCCACCCACCGACGAGATCACCGAGCTGGCCCCCAACGTGCGGCGTCTCCAGCTGCCGATCAACATGCCCGGCCTGGGCCACGTCAACTGCTACATCCTCGACGATGAGCGGGGAGCGGCACTCGTCGACCCCGGTCTTCCAGGCCCACGCGCCTGGAAAGCGCTCATGGACGGCTTGGCACGGGCCGAACTGGCGCCAAAACACATCCACTCAATCGTCATCACCCATAGCCACCCCGATCACTTCGGCGCCGCAGGCCGGCTAGCCGCCGAACACGGCAGCGACATCATCACCCACAAGAATTTTCGACTGTGGTGGGACATCGCCGACGAAGACGATCAAGAACTCCACAATGTCGGAGCTGCCGGCGACAATGACGCCCTGCTGGATGATCCCCTCGTGGTCAACCGTCGCACTGGGCCGAGGGGTCCCACTCCATGGGGTGGCGAGAACTACCAGATGCCCTGGCACCGTCGGCTCACCTACTCGATCATGCAGAAGGGCTGGGGTGGGCGTTGGTTCGCCACGCCCACACCAACAAAGGTCGTCGAAGAAGCAGACCGCATCGCCCTCGCAGGGCGCGAGTTCGTCGCCGTGCATACACCTGGCCACACGACCGATCACCTGTGCCTCCATGACCCAGACTCGGGGATGATGTTCTGCGGCGACCATGTTCTGCCGACCATCACTCCCCATATTTCGGGCATGACGACAGCTTCTGATCCGCTCGACGACTTCTTCGCGAGCCTCGACCGGATGAAGGATTTCACCGGGGTGAAGCTCGCGTTGCCAGCTCACGGCAACCCATTCTCAGACCTTTCCGGTCGGGTCGAAAACATCAAGGTGCACCACCTCGAACGCCTCGACATCCTTCGAGAGTCCTCAGACTCGCTTGGGCCGGCCACCGTCGAAGCCTTCATGAAGCAGCTGTTCAAGGAACGTTCCTGGGGGCCAATGGCCGAGTCAGAGACCTTCGCCCACCTCGAACACCTCCGTCACGCTGGCGAAGGCAATGCACGACGCCGCGAAGACGGATTGCTCGAATACACGTTTTGACGAAGCGCTTTCTGACGGAGATCCGTTTAATCGTTTGATCCGTCGGCCGACACGTGATGAAGTAGTTAACACCACGACACCCCCGAAGGATCTAGCCGACATGAACTCCGTATTCACGCTTGACACGAACAGCGCATTCGCTGATTCGTCGCGCGTGTTTACGAACGCGTCGCGATGCGCATCGGCCAGCTGGCTCAGCAATGAGCAGATGACGGCCTATGCGACCTTCACCGGACGAACCGAAATGGTCAACGTGACCACCATCGGTATCAAGCATCCGGCAGGGCGGCCCCGGGAGGTGGTGATGTAGCACTCCGCTACACACCAAAGATTCTCCAAGAGGCCGCCAGCGCACAGCTGGCGGCCTCTTCAGCTTTTCCCGACCAGAAGGAGCCCATGAACACACATGGCTGACCCACCCGAATCGACCTAAGGAATCCAACGCCCACTACAGGAGGGCGAAGACACATGCTTGAACTACTGATCCAGACCGACGACGAATGGCGAGTGGACGGACGTTGCAACGACAACGCCGGCACGCTCACCCACCTCTTCTTCTCAGACAATCTTCACGACATAGCGCGGGCCAAAGCAATCTGCGGCACGTGCACCGTTTCCCAAGAATGCCTCGACGCCGCCGGGCGACGCCGGGAGCTGTGGGGCGTTTGGGGCGGCGAGTTGATCGAGAACGGCCGGATCGTGCGCAACAAGCGTGGTCGCGGACGTCCTCCGAAGAACCCGCTTCCTGAGATCGCAGTTGAAGAGGTGCCGATCCCTCCACACCTCGTCACTGCCTAGATGGCCTCGGGGGTGTCATCACCCCCCCGGGGCGGCGGCGGAGAGTTGCATACGACTGAGGGGCGCCGAAATGGCTTCCCGACAGCAGCAACCTCACCGAAGCCAGACATCTGCGTGGCTTGTTCGGGGGCGGACCGCCAGTTGGTCTGCCCCCGAAGCGCGTCACAGCCCATCCAGACCGAGCTCGGCCTCAGGCGCCGCCGGACTGCCGTTAGTTGATGGCCCGCAGTAGCGTTAATGCCATGTCGTCCCGCCGCCTCGCCACCGTTATCGCGCTGGGTTGCTACGTCATTGCCGCGGTCCTGTTTCTCACCCTCGGCGGCGCTTCCCCGGACGAGCGGAACGCTACCAATGCTGTCGACATCCACGGGTTTGAGTACGTCACCCTTGAGGGCGTCGAGACCAGTCTCGGCGCCTTCGAAGGTCAGCCGCTGATCATCAACTTCTTCGCCTCGACGTGCGTGCCGTGTGTGCAGGAGATGCCTGACTTCGAAGATCTACATCAGGAATTCGGCGACCAGGTCACCATTGTTGGTTTGGCGGTCGAAGGTGCCCGTCCGGCGCGTCGGATTGTCGAGGAGACCGAAATCACCTATCCGACCGGACTCGAAGGCGGGAACGACCTGTTGATCGATCTCGGCGGCTACGGCATGCCAACTACCGTTTTCGTCGCAGCCGACGGCTCAGTGCTCGAGTCTCGCACTGGGATCCTCACACCAGACGAGCTGCGTGAGCGGTTGCGACAGCACTACGGGATCATCGCATGATCAACGCAAACCTGACGTTCGCTTTCACCGCTGGGATGGTGGCCACGGTCAATCCCTGCGGCTTCGCCATGTTGCCGGCCTACCTGTCGTTCTTTCTCGGACTGGAGTCGGGTTCGCCTGACGCGGACCGACCGCGGGCCAGTCTTGGGCGAGCCCTCCTCACTGGGCTCGTAGTGTCCGCAGGGTTCCTGCTGGTGTTCGGAATCGTGGGAGTAGCGGTCACCGCTGGCCTGCAAGCCATTCGTGACATCGTGCCGTGGATCGCAATCGTTATTGGTGCGGTGTTGATCGTGTTGGGCATCGCGGTGCTGTCAGGCTTCCGGCTCCAGGCCGTGCTGCCGAAGATCGAACGCGGCGGCGATAGCCGGAACCTGCGAAGTCTCTTTCTCTTTGGCGTGTCGTACGCGGTTGCGTCGGTGTCGTGCGGACTCCCGACGTTTACCGTTGTGGTGTCCACATCGGTCAACGACTTCCAGTCCAGCCTTGCTTCGTTCGTTGCGTATGCCTTTGGGATGGCAGTAGTCCTGATGGCACTCACCATCAGCCTGGCAACGGCTCGCACATCGCTACTCACGGGCCTGCGCAAGGCTCTTCCCTACGTCGACCGTGTCGCCGGGCTGCTGATGGTGCTCGCTGGCCTGTACATGGTCTGGTTCTGGGTCACCGAGCGCCTCGGATCCGAGCAGGGCGGAATAGTCCTGCGAGTCGAACAGTGGAGTGGTTCGCTCGCCAACTTCATCAACGGCATCGGAGGGATGCGATTGGGAGTGGGTCTCAGCGTCATCGTGGCCCTGGCAGCCCTTGTTGTTTTGATTCGCCCTGACGACAAAGAGCAAGCGGGCGGTCCGACAATCTCAGGTCTCGGCTGACACACTCTCGCCATGGGTCTTCATCTCGGAAAACACGAACTTATGGAGCACGACGCTCCATTTCGGGCGTTGCTCGACCAGCCCGACGTGACCGAGGTGCTCGAACTCCGCTCCAAATTCGGTTTCATGGCGTTCCACGGTGGCTGGCTGGAACAGGTCACCGACGACATCGCCATCACCGCCGCCGAACGTTCAGGCGCTTCTGTCTATGCAGTGCTCCAGGGGGTCCAAGACCAGTGGCACATCCCGTCGCACCGAGTCGATCCGCTGCACTCAGAATCGTTGACCGCGTTCCTGGATCATGTCGACGTCGCGATCGCCGTGCATGGGTTTGGTCGACCAACATTGCTGAGATCAGTGCTGCTCGGAGGACGAAATCGGGTGCTGGCCGAACATGTGGCCGTGAACCTGATCCCACGCCTTCATCACTACGAGTTCATGCTGAATCTCGACGACATGCCGACAGCCCTACGAGGCCAGCATCGGGACAACCCCGTGAACCTGCCCCGTGGCGGTGGGGTACAGATTGAGCTCCCTCCCCGCATCCGCGGGAAAAGTCCCATGTGGACCGGATTCAAGGGCCCTGGCCGGGTGCCGCACCTGGAATCGCTCATCGACGGCCTTGCTGCCGCAGCATCAAGCTGGACAGAACGTCACCTCACGGAGCAATCCGGCTAAGAGCCCACCCGTCCCCAGCTCGCTCGTAGATCACTCGGTCATGGAGACGGTGTTCGCGTCCTTGCCAGAACTCGATGCGGGTCGGAACTAACGCAAACCCTCCCCAATGATCGGGCCTGACGGGATCAGCGTCGCCGAGTTCGTCAGCGATGGTTTGATGACGAACCACCAGGTCGTCACGGCCGTCGATCTTCTGGCTCTGCGGAGACGCAATCGCGGCGATTCGTGAATCTCGCGCCCGCTGATCGAAGTACACATCGGACTGTTCGGCGGTGAGACGATGGACCTCACCACTGAATCGGATCTGTCGCTCGATCTCGAGCCAGCTGAAGAGGGCCTCCGCCAGGTGATTCGCGGCCAGATCAAGACCCTTGCGGCTCTCATAGTTTGTGTAAAACGACAGGCCGCCATCCTGTTCGCCCCGGTACAGAACGTTTCGCACCGATGGCTGTCCGGTGGCGTCAGCAGTGGCAACCGCCATGGCATTGTGATTATGAAAACTCAGTTCTGCTGCGTATCCCAACCACTGGTTGAATAGCTCGAATGGGTCAGCGGGTGACGTTGCCACGTCGAGACCTGCGGCCATCAGGTTGCGTCGAGCTTCGCTCAGGTCGATCATGTCGGTCTCGCTGTTCGGATCTTTGGGTGAACGATCGGACGGAAAGGTCCCATGACAGCACGGAATCTGATCGGAGTCGCACTCGGAGCGTTGATTGGCGCCACGTTGCGCTGGCTCGCTGTAGCGCTCGCGCCTGTTGGCAGCCCGACCTGGGCTCTCGTGGCGGTCAACGGCGCGGGTTGCCTTCTCATGGGCTACTCAATGGGCACTGAGACCGGCCGTCCGCAGGACCGCCAACTGTTGCTGACAGCCGGGCTCTGTGGCGCACTGACCACCATGGCTGGTTTCGCGGTGGACACCGCGTCGTTGCTCGACGCATCCCGGTGGTCTTCGACTGTCGCATATGTGGCCGCTACAGGATGCGTTTCATTCGGCGGGTTCGAAATTGGCCGGCGAGCAGGCGACATCAACAGAACGTCGACCCGATGATTGTCGTCCCATTCCTCGCCTTGGCCGTCCTCGGGGCGGGCATCAGGTGGCGAGCCACGGCAGCGGGCGGCACCCGGGCCACGCTCGCCGTCAATACGGTGGGCGCGCTCCTGCTGGGATTGCTCGTGGGCTCGAATGCGTCCAATGGGCTGATCACCGTCCTAGGAACTGCTGGGATCGGCTCCCTGACCACGGTTTCGGGGTGGGTGAATGAGGTGTCGACCCGTTGGCACACCGCGCGGCGACACGAGGCTGCGCGTCTGGTGATCACGACCCTCGTCTTGTGCGTTGGCGCGGCCTGGTTTGGTCTACAAATCGCGTCGTAGGACTGCCCACGACCCCTGGCCGGCCTCGCTAGCTGTTCCCGACCACTCGCGTGGAGCTCTCACCAGCATCTCCGAAGACAGATCGAGTGTGACGACCTGCTTGAACGCCGATGCAATCGTCGGCGTGGCGATGCCAGTGCCGGATCCAACTTCGAGTGCCACGCTGGTGAAATCAGTCGCGAGCACGCCGCGCTTGAGTGCATCGCGCAACGGGTCGAGTCGTTCGACAGTGACGTGGTGATGCCACTCGGTTGCGAGGTCGTCAAAGAGGGCGCCGACCTTCGCCGCACGGGCTGAATCCCATCGCCCGTCGAAGGCAACCTCGCGAGTGACCCGCCGGATCGGGTGATCCGAGCCGCCGATGCCGGTGGCCTCATCAGGCACCGAGTCACGGCGAGGTGGGCGTTCGATCATGCTGGTCCGGCAATGACCTCGAGATTGCAGTACGGCCGGAGCACCTCAGGCACCACCAGGGAGCCGTCGTCTTGCTGAGCGTTCTCCATCAAGAACACGAGAGTTCTGGAAACTGCGCAGGCTGTTCCGTTGAGGGTGTGCACCAGGCCCGACCCGCTGTCGGACTTGTACCGGGTGCCCATACGTCGAGCCGAGTAGTCGGTGTAGTTCGAACAAGAAGTGATCTCGCGATAGGCACCTTCGGAAGGAAGCCACACCTCAAGGTCGTACTTCTTTGCCGCAGCGCTCCCCAAATCACCCGACGCGACATTGATCACCCGATAGGGCAGGTTCAGACCGCCGACGATGGTCTCCTGTATCCCACGCAGGGTCTCAAGCTCCTCCCAGCTGCGATCTGGATCGCAATAGGAGAACATTTCAACCTTGTCGAACTGGTGGACACGGAAGATGCCCCGGGTGTCTTTGCCATAGGTTCCGGCCTCGCGACGGAAACAGGACGAGAAGCCGGCGTATCGAACCGGAAGGTCGTTGCCTTCGAGACGTTCGCCGCGATGCAGGCCGGCCAATGCCACTTCTGAGGTCCCGATGAGGAAGAGGTCGTCGCCTTCGATCTCGTAGACCTGATTTCGATCGGTCGGAAAGAATCCGGCGTCCACCATCATTTCTTCCCGCACCAACACCGGAGGTACGACCGGAATGAAACCTTCGGCTTCGAGAAGATCGAAGGCCCACTGTACGAGAGCGAACTCGAGACGGACTGCGCCACCCATGAGGTAGGCAAACCGGCTGCCGCTATTGCGGACGGCTCGCTCACTGTCGACCCAGCCGAGTCGTTCGCCCAGCTCGGCGTGGTCGTACGGTCGAACAGCCGTTCGCTCGCCTACCTCACGAACCAGCTCGAATTTCTCTTCACCGCCGAGCGGAACAGATGGGTGAGCAGGGTTCGGGACCTGCAAGACCAGCTCGTCGACCTTGGCTTGCAGCGCGACCTCGGCGGCTTCAAGATCGGCTAGCCCAGCCTTGAGGAGCCCGGCGGCTTCGATCTTGGCCGGCCGT
This sequence comes from Candidatus Poriferisodalaceae bacterium, assembly GCA_047618365.1. Taxonomy (GTDB): domain Bacteria; phylum Actinomycetota; class Acidimicrobiia; order Acidimicrobiales; family Poriferisodalaceae; genus JBLHLM01. The sequence goes on from JBLHLM010000004.1 coordinate 51,518, forward strand.
TCGTCTGGCGACGCTTTGCCGATCTCTTTGGATGCAGCGTTTGCCTCGGCACGGGCTGCCTCGGCGATGCCCATTGCTTGCCGACGCTGTTCGTCGATTGCGAGGAGCTCCTCGACCAGGGCCGGGTCAGCACCCTTGCGGACGGCACCGTCGCGGTACTCGGGTTCGGCTCGTAGACGACGTAGATCGATCACGGATCAGACGGTACCGGAATGACGCCGTCAGCCAATAGTGAGTTGACGTATCGGGTTAGATGAACCCGAGTGCGCCCAAGTCCTGAACCCGGCTTCCACTCGGATCGCCCCAGAACACGAAAGTCGTGAGGAACGCTCCATAGACCAACAACGCCAGGACCAAACCAGTAACGAACAGTTTGGTGAACAGAGAATCGTCGAACTTCAGGTGCATGAAATACGCGACAACGATGGCGAACTTCACGACCATCAAGATCAGCAGGGCGGGCACCTCGAGGGCGCCAATGTCGACGAAGTAGGTGGCTACTTCAAGGCCGGTGAGCACTGCGAGGAGCAAGGCAACCTTGATGTATCCCCAATCGCTGAGGCCATGTTCTTCATGAAGATGTTCTTCGCTATGGGCGTCGTGATCAGTGGTGGTTGCAGTCATGAGTGGTTCTCAGATCAGGGGATCAGGTAGACGATCGCGAAGATCACGATCCAGACAATGTCGACGAAGTGCCAGTACAAACCAATGATCTCGACGGTCTCGGCATCGGCTCGAGTGAGTGAACCTCGCTGCACGAGCATCCAGAGCGAGACCAGCATCACGATGCCGAGCGAGACGTGCACCCCGTGAAATCCGGTGAGGGTGTAGAACGCTGACGACGAGATGTTCGTCGTGTAGCCGAGGCCTTCACGGTAGAACGACGTGAACTCGTACACCTGGCCGGCGATGAACATGGCACCCAATGATGCAGTCGTCAGCAGCCACATTTTGCAGCGTTCGATTTCGCCCCGACTGATCGACGAGACCGCCAGCACCATGGTGAGCGAACTCATCAGCAGCACGAACGAACTGGCCGACGTGAACGGGATGTCGAACAGGTCAGCTGCCGTAGGACCCGTGGTATCGCGACCTGTGCGGTTGCGCAGCAACAGGTACGTCGAGATCAGAGCGCCGAAAAGCAGGCAATCGGAACCGAGGAAGGCCCACATGGTGAGCTTCTCGTTCGAGAGCCCCGTGTTGGTGGGCAGGTGAACGTGGTCGTCAAGTTCGGTGCGGCCGTAGGCCAGCTCCGACGTATCGGGCTTTGTCTCAGCCAACGGGGGCCTCCAAGGTCTCAGCAGTGTCAGTCTCTGCAGCTGCGGCAGCGTCGTCGCCACCATCGCTTGGGTCATCATCACCGTGATCGTCGTGTCCGTGACCGGCGTCAGGGTCGGTGGCGGGCTCGAGACTCCAGCCATACATGGCGGCGAGCAAGAAGACGAGACCGAACCCGGCAAGCCAGAGGTTGTAGATGATGCCAAGGGCGATCAGCGGGAACCCTGCGGCCAGCACGATGGGCCAGTACGACGGCGACGGTAGATGCGGATGCTGGTCACCCTTTTGGGCGATGTCGTTGCCATCGGCAATCTTGCGCAGCTTGCCGTTTTCGTCAGGCTGGTACTTCTTGTACCAGAAGTCGTCGAGTTCGGTCACCACGGGCACATAGTCGAAGTTGTGCTCAGGCGCAGGCGAAGGAATAGACCACTCGAGGGTGCGGCCGTCCCATGGATCGGCTTCAGCCTGGGGAATGACGCCCTTCTTGTAGCGGCCCCAGCAGCGCAGGATGTTGAACGCGAAGACCAACATCCCGACGAGGATCACGAAGGCGCCGATGGTGGCGACCATGTTCCAGAAATCGAAGCCGTCTTCGGGGCCGTACCGGCTGTGGCGACGAGCCATGCCCTGAAGGCCAAGGATGTGCATTGGTCCGAACGTCAGGTTGAACCCAACCAACACGATCCAGAAGTGGGCTTTACCGAGGCCTTCGCCGAGGTGATAGCCGAAGGCCTTTGGCCACCAGTAATACATACCGGCGAACAAACCCATGAGGGCGCCGCCGAAGAGCACGTAATGGAAGTGAGCGACGATGAAGTAGGTGTCGGTCTGCTGGGTGTCGGCGGGTGCTACCGAGTGCATGACGCCCGACAGGCCGCCGATGGTGAACATCGAAACCAGCGAAATGGAGAACATCATCGGCACGGTGAAGCGGATGTTGCCGCCCCACATTGTGGCGATCCAGTTCAGGATCTTCACACCGGTAGGCACCGCAATGAACATCGTTGTCGCGGAGAACGCCGCCACCGAAACCGGCCCGATGCCCGACACGAACATGTGGTGAGCCCACACGCCCCAGCCCATGAAACCAATGGCTGCACCGGACAGAACGATGAAGGGGTAACCGAAGAGCGGCTTACGAGCGAAAACCGGGAGGGTCTCAGAAACGATGCCGAACGACGGAAGAATAAGGATGTAGACCTCGGGGTGCCCGAAGATCCAGAACAGGTGTTGCCACAGCAGTGGATCGGCGCCCATGTTCACGTTGAAGAAGTTGGCGTCGAACGATCGATCGAAGGTCAGCAACGCCAACGCAACGGTGATCACCGGCAGGGCGAAGAGCAGCAAGAACTGGACGATGAGAATCATCCACGTGAAGACCGGCATCTTCATAAGGGTCATGCCAGGCGCACGCATATTGAGCACGGTGACGATCAGGTTGATGGCACCGACGAGCGAAGCAATACCTGCGATCTGCAGACCCAGTGCGTAGAAGTCCATGCCGTTGGTGGGACTGAACGTGACGCCGGTGTTCGGGGCGTAAGCGAACCAGCCACCGTCGGGGCCGCCGCCGAGGAACCAGCTCATGTTGAGGAAGATTCCACCGAACAGGAAGATCCAAAGACCGAGGGCGTTCATACGGGGGAACGCGACGTCTCGAGCACCGATCTGCAACGGCACGATGTAGTTCGCGAATGCAGCGGCGAGCGGCATGACCACGAGGAACACCATCGTAGTGCCATGCATGGTGAAGACCTGGTTGTAGGTCTCAGCAGAGAGCGTCGTGCCGTTTGGTGTGGCCAGTTGTGTACGGATCAAGAGCGCCTCGACACCGCCCCAGAAGAACCAGAACATGGCGATTGCGCCATACATGATGCCGATCTTCTTGTGATCGACGGTGAACACCCACGCGCGCCAGCCAGTGGCGTTGGTGGGTCGGGCGAAGACGCCCGATGAAGGGGCGGTCTCGCCACTCTCAAGTTCGAGGACCTGTGGTCGTTCCTCGGTTAGTGCCATGTCGTTAGATCTCCTGGGCCTCTACTGGCGGTCAGTCGTCGTTGTCCCAGCACTCAGCTGGGCATCAGCGGCGGGTCTTCGCCGAGGGTTTGCAGGTACGCAAGAATGTTGTCGAGCTCGGTTTCGCTCAGGGTCTCAGCGAAGGACGGCATGCCCTGAAGATTGTCCGGAGCCATCGGTTTCATGCCCGGCGCGTCACGGACCCACTCACGTAGGTCAGCCAGGTTTCGGTTGCCGTCCTTGTCATACAACTCGAAGAGGGCGCCGGCGAATGAGGTCCGACTCATCAGATCCGAGAGGTTTGGGGCATACCCAGAGGTGACGCCAGCCTTGCCGCCGGCGGCCGTCTCGTAGGAACCGTTGACGACGTGGCAGCGGGCGCACTGGGCCGCGAACACCTCTGCACCAGCGGCGGCAGCGGTGTCAGCTGGCGGTAAAGCGGGGTCGGTGAGTTGACCGGCAACCCACTCGACGTACTCGGCGTCGTTGAGCACCACGGCTCGAATCTGCATGTTGGCGTGAGACAGACCACAGAACTCGGTGCATTCACCCCAGAAAATACCTTCGACCGGCGAGCTGATCCGCCACGGGTGCACACGACCAGGGACGGCGTCGCGTTTGCCATTCAGTTCGGGAACCCAGAAGGAGTGGATCACGTCGTTGGAGGTGATTTCGAGGTTAACCTCTTCACCCACCCGAATAACGATCTCATTGGCAGTCTGAGTTTCGAAGACACCGTCGTTGTCGAGGTCGTAGGTGAACTGCCACCACCACTGCTGGCCTTCGACTTGGATGGTCGAGCCGTCGCCCTCTTCGTTCAGCTGGAAGATGACCGGAAGAGTGAACGCTGCGAGACCGGCAAGCATGAGCGCCGGGATAGCTGTCCAGGTCAACTCGGCCTTGAGGTGACCGTGGATCTGCTCGGGCAGCTCGTCGTAGGTGTCCTTCTTCGCCCGGAACTTGACGATGACCACGATGACGGCCGCGCCCACCAGGATGCCCACAACGGCGGCCATGATGCCAGAAAGGCGGTACAGGAAGTCGATGTCCTTGGCGTTCTGGCCGACGGGCTTCGTGGTGTCGAGACGTCCGCTGGCGCAACCCGTGAGCACCAAACCCACGAAGGCCATGACACCCACCAGCCTGAAGCTGGACCGGGAGTTCGGCGAAACTTGTGCGTTCATGTCGTCCTGTCGTTCAACTACCGCTGACCGAAGCTTGGCTGATTGGTCACCGCTACGCCAAGCCGCGTTCATCGGATCACCACCGGAGCTCCAAGGCCCTCTTCATGGGAGTCGCCCTCAACTGGAGCTTCGTCCTCGCTGTGTCCCTCATCAGTGAGGTCCTCACCAGAGGGGCCTTCTTCGTGATGGGTCTCGAAGTCGCGTTCGCCCACAACGGCACCGACGATGCCGCCAGCGATCACCGTAAGACCGCCCAGAACCAAGCCGGAGGCAATGATCGGCTTGCGAATGTCGGGCTTCAAGTAGATCAAGAAGGCGAAAATGATCACCACAGTCGACGCCGCTACAGCGATCCAGCTCGCTCCGTTTCGGCTCACTGCGAGAAGAACACGGGAGCCGAGGAATACGGGTACTGCAATGGCGAGTGCGCCGTACAGCGGAATCTCGAACGGAGCGAGGAGCCGATCGCGTGCGGCCTCATTCGCGGCGGCGTCGGTTGACAGCCGGTCGCTCCACGCATGAATGGTCCATTCGACTGCCGCGACGAGAAGGATGCCGGTGCCCAGAATGGTGAGTGCCCCGTCGATCACGAGACCCACCATGAGCACACCGAGACCAATGGCTGACATCGCCGGCCAATAGGCAGGTGTGGCGGGATGGCGATGCAGCCGTTCCCGGTCGGTGGAGTCATCGTCGCCGACGCTCACAGCTATTGCGGCCAGAAGCGCGAACGCTACGGCAGCTGTGCCCAACACGATGGTGCCGAACATGGCCACATTGCCATCGGCGTCGATTCCTGTGGACAGGCCGAGAAGGACTGCGGCCACCAACGCCAGCGCGACGCGCCCGGCGAAGTATCTGCTTGCGATACCAACCATCGTTCTCCTACTTCACCACGTAGATGGCGTACCAGGTCGCGGTCCATGCGACCGCGACGAAATCCCAGAAGAACACCGCAGCTCCAAGTGGCGCGGTGCCGTCTCGACCCATGCTGCCGCCGAGTGAACGGAGCGCCATGAGGCCAAGGTAAAACAAGCCGATGATGACGAGAGCGAGCGCCAGGCCAGTAATGGCGAACGCAAGGTTCTGCCATTGGCCTGAGCCGATCTCGATCTCCATGCGGTTCATGCTGTAGATCACCATGTTGATGAAGGCGAGGCCCAGCACGATGGTCGTTGCGATCGCCAACCAGGTGTGGCCGCGTTCGCCACGTCGACTGGCCCACACTGCCCAGTGGGCGGTGAACACCGACATGGCGAGAGTCAACAGGGCGTAGTCGAACTGTGGATTGGGGACAGCGACGCCGTCGGGTATCCAGTCGTGGCCCGGGTTCAGGGAAACATGGCGTAGCGCCATGTACCAACCGAGAGCGCCAGCCATCATCATGGCGAAACCGGCCACGGCGAATCCGGTTGCGACCATCTGGCTGCGGGGGCGGGGAACAGGACCGGCTGCGAGCGCCGGTGTTGAGTCGGCCATCAGACCGATACCTCCTTAGCTACTTCAGCCTTAGCTACTTCAGCTGCTTCGGCTTCGCTGGCGTCGAGCAACGGCGTGCCCGAATCGATGTTGGGCAGATCGCTCATTGGGCCCATCGCTGGTGGCGAGTCGAGCATCCATTCGGGAGCGGTTGCACTCCACGGATCTGCTTCGGCCTCGTCGCCCTTCTTGAGCAGTACCGACACCAAAAGATTGAGCTTCAGCACGATCATGCCGCCGCCAGCAATGAGCACGCCGGCCAGGCTGAGCCATGCCATGCCGGGACCGCTGGAAGCATCAACCCAATCGGCGTACAAGCTGGTGGCGTTGGGGTCGCCGTAGACAAAGTCGGGGGTCTCAGCGAATGCACCAGCGATAGCTGGGCCTGCTGTGGCCAAGGCCGCGCCTGCAGCGACGAGCAGCAGCGACAGCATCCCCATCAGATTGTTGAGGCTGCGTCCCCAAATCTTCGGTGCCCACCAGTGAAGAGCAGCAAGCAACCCAAGGAAGCCGGCGCCATAGATCAAGACCGACTGCTGGCCGGTGATCCAGGTGGTGTCGCGCAAGTATGGGTTGCCATCGTTGCCGCGACCGGCGATTTCGAGCCAGTCGGCGCCTGCGCCGACAAGTCCGTACAGAGCGGCGAGAAGCATCATGGTGCCGGCACCGAACGCTGCGAGGAGCGGGGTGGTCAACTTCGGCTTGTCCTTGCGGGCCTGGAAAGCGGCGAAACCCAAGAGACCAAGCAATCCGAGAATGCCAACGGTGGCTCCTCCATACATCCCAACGAGGACGATGCCTTCGAATCCGTCGGCGAGGTCGGTGCCTTCGTTGGTGATGGAGAAATTGGCCCACGCACCAAAGCCGAACAGGCCGACGAGGCCGATCATGAAGTACATGGCGAGAGGCTCAAAGACCCGCCGACGCACAGAGCCGAGGATGATCTCGGCAACGATGCCGAGCACCGGCACGGTGTAGATGAACAGTTGAGGTGCTTCGTGGATCCAGTCGATGCGCCCCCAAATACCCTGGTTGCCACCGAGGAACACGGTGCCGTAACGGTGATCGACGTAGAGGATCGCCAACTGGCCGAACAAAACCGGCAGGCTCACGATGAGCATTGAGGCTGTGACCAGCATCGACCAGGCAAATGGCGATGAGCGGTCGAGGAACATGCCGGTCGATCGGTGCGTGAGCACCGTCGTCGCCACGTTGATGGCTCCCATCAACAGCGACAAGACCAAACCGCCGAGGGCGAGCATGTGGAGATCGACGCCATCGGACCAGCCGCCGTACGGACCGCCGTTGCCGAGGTAGGCGCCGATGAGTACGCCAGCGGAAACAACCCAACTCCAATAGGCGGCAGTAGCGGCACGGGGGAAGGCCAGGTTGGCGGCACCAACCTGCAACGGAACGATGTACATCGCAACGCCGAGGAACGCCGGGATCAGGAAGAGAAGAACCAGCGACTCTCTCGACAGGGCAAACATCTGGGCAAAGGTGTCGCCGTCGAGCACCACGTGATCGGCGTCATCGGTCAAATCGAGGCGCACGAGCGCATCGAGGACGAGGGCAAGCGCCAACATCAGCAGCGACGTGACGATGAAAAGACGGCCGACCCGTTTATGGTCGGCCGTGTTGAGCCAGCCGAACGGTGTCGGGTCCTCGGTGACGCCAGTCGCAGTGGACTGGCCCTCTGTTTCGGTGGTTGGTTCGCTCATGCTCGACTGGTTGCTCGGTCCTGGTTAGCGGCGCAGACAACGGTGTCGTACGCGCCAATACGCGGGATCTGATGGGTCCGGGACGGGACTTTACTCATAGAGGATGGCAGGCATCGAACTGGAGCGCAGGTTTCCGGGACTCAAAATCCCTCGCGAACCAGTACGTCGACGGCCATCGCCAGGAACAGAGCCCCCAGATAGGTGATCGAATAGCCGAACACCCGCATTGCGCGACCTGCATCAGGATCTTTCAAAAGCTTGATCGTATGTACGAGAAAGAAGATGCCTGAAGAAAGGGCAACCAGCAAATACACGGCACCTGTGCCAGCTGCGACGTGGAACCACAGCGACAGAGCGATGACCACGACGGTGTACCAAATCATCTGCAACGCAGTGGTGCGGATGCTGGCCACGGCGGGGAGCATCGGCACACCGGCTGCTTGGTAGTCCTCGGTGTATTTGATTGCGAGAGCCCAAAAATGTGGCGGAGTCCAGAAGAAAATGACACCAAACAGAAGCCATGGTGCCAACGGCAGGGAATCGGTGACTGCCGCCCAGCCGACCAACGCCGGCACCGCGCCGGCGGCGCCGCCGATCACGATGTTCTGCTTGGACGTGCGCTTGAGCCACAACGTGTAGACGAACACGTAGAAGAGGCAGGCGCTCACGGCCAGCACGGCTGAGAGAAGGTTCACGCCCCACCACAGCAACGCGAATGCGCTCAGCTCGAGGACGAAACCGAAGATGAGGGCGCTACGGGGTTGGACCGCCCCGGTGACGAGCGGGCGTCCTTGGGTGCGAACCATGAGCGCGTCGATGTCGCGATCGACGTACATGTTGAACGTGTTGGCCCCGCCTGCGGCAAGGGTGCCGCCGAGCACGGTGAGAACGATCAGCCACAATCCGGGCATCCCGTTTTCGGCCACAACCATGGTCGGCACCGTGGTGACAAGGAGCAGTTCGATGATGCGGGGTTTCGTCAACATGACGAACGCACCAGCTTTGGCAGCGGCGCGGCGCGTTGGGGTCAATCCCGCCATGGAGGCTTCGGCGGGTACAGAGGTCTGGGCCATCGGCGACCACGATAGGAGCGAACGGGTCCCTTTCTCCAATATCGCGGCATTCTGCGATTGCGGTGTTGGTCACGTCAGCCAATATCGTCGACGTCGTGGCTCGACGATCACTCTCGCCAGATTCGTTCCACCGGTTCACGCGCGCTGCGCTTTGGTCGCTTGTCGCGATCATCATCACCGGCGCTGCAGTGCGCCTCACGGGTTCAGGGCTCGGCTGCTCTGACTGGCCGAACTGTGAGGAAGGCCAGTTGATACCTGCAGCCGACTTCCACGGTTGGGTCGAGTTTGCCAACCGGATGATCACTGGATTGGTTTCGATCGCGGTGGTCGCGGCGGTGTTGGGATCCCGTTGGCGCAACCCGAGGCAGCCATCGCTTGAGTGGTTGTCATGGGGATTGGTCGCCGGCGTGGTGGGTCAGGTGATTCTCGGCGCCATCACCGTCCGCACACATCTGTCACCTCCGATCGTTATGGCGCATTTCCTTCTTTCGATGGTCCTCGTCGCCAACGCGGTGGTTCTGCATCACCGGGCCGACCCGGCTCCCGTCTCGATCTCGCGCCAGGTCCCGGTTCGCTTACGACAGCTCTCATGGTTGGTCTTGCTTCTGTCGTCGGTCGCCGTGTTCACCGGCACGATCGTCACCGCTTCAGGTCCGCATGGAGGCGACGAAAACGTCGAACGGCTCGGCTTCGATCTTCCCGACGTAGCCCGTATCCACGGCGGGGCCATCATCGTGTTGGTCGCTACGACGATTCTGTTGTTGACGCTCGCCCGCCGCAACGACCTCGACAGCAACGACCTCGACGGAAGCAACCTGGTCGAACGCAAAGCCAGAACCGCCGTGCTCATCATGTTTGCCCAAGCCGGCATTGGGTACGTGCAGTACTTCACCGATGTGCCCACCGTGCTCGTGGCATTCCACATTGCTGGGGCCACCACGATGTGGATCGCAGTTCTACGTCTCGTGCTGGCTACCGGGTCTGGGAGGACATGGCGTGAATCCGGCTCTCCTGCCCCTGCTGCTCACCAGACACAAAATGACAAGATGTCCGCATGAAGCCACACGTCACAGCCTCTGACCCCGACACCGGTTCGGTGATGGTCGAGGATCCAACCAGCGACACGTTCCTCGACGAGGACACCCCGTGGGTCGTGATTGTCTGGAATGACCCCATCAACCTGATGCAGTACGTGGTGATGGTGTTGCAAAAACTCTTCGGCTACAGCAAGTCGAAGGCGACGGGAATGATGCTGGACGTCCACAACAAGGGCAGGGCAGTCGTGTCGAGCGGTAGCCGGGACAAAGCCGAATTGGACGTCTTCCGTCTGCACGAGAACGGCCTGTGGGCCACCATGCAGCAGGACTGATGAGACCATTCAGCGCTCGATTCAGACGCCACCGCAGTGGATCGCTCGATCTTCGAATCACCGGCGAGGAACGCCATGTCGTGGCGGGACTCCTCGATCAGCTGCGCGATCTGCTGATGGGCACCAGCCCCGCCGGCGCCGTCAATCCAGCGATGCGTCGGCTGTATCCGACCGCATACGCCGACGACGCTGAACGCGACGAGAAGTACCAGGAAGAAAAGCGGGATGAGCTGCTCATCAGCCGTCTCGACACTCTCGCTACGGTCGAGCGGACACTCCAGTCAGAATTGCTGACAGAAGACGAAGCGGCAGCGTGGATTCGCACGCTCAACGATCTACGTCTGGTGTTGGGCACCACGCTCGATGTCATCGAAGAAGAAGACATCACCGACGTTGACCCCAACCACGAGGATGCCTACGCCAAGGAGATCTACCACTACTTGGGTCACCTGCTCGGCGAGTTCATCGACGCTGTCAATCCCTGAGGGAGTACCAGCACGCGCCAGCCGTACCTGCACCTGTGAAAGCCCCGACACTGGGTCCACAGCGGTAGCGGATGAGTTCAACCGATCGGTCTGCCGCCGCCAATCGCTCCTCGAGTTGCTCGTAGAAACCGAACACGGATCGGTCGGCGACACCCACGCCGACTCGCAATCGGCCCGGGGTGGCGAGGATTACCGACTTCATCATCTCAGCTGCGTCCGCCAGATCGACGGCGTTGCCGAGGATATCCAGTTCGCCGCCTGCGAATGCCATCACTGGCACTCCAGCCGCTAGGGCGGCTTCGACCTCGGCGCCAATCGTGACTCGTCCGCTAGCCCTGGCTAGATCGAGGCCGCCCATCACGAAGGCGTTCAACACATTTGGACACACTGCTTCGGCGGCGGCGACACACCCCGCCGCATCGGCTCCCGACGCCAAGGCCTCGGCCGCTTCGAGCACAGCGCACGAGACGCTGAACGAGGTCAGCCCGGTATCGACGAACCAAACAGCCACGTCCACCGCTTCAGAAGCGAGGCGCGCGCTATTGAGGGTGCCCGATAGCTCCGAGCCGACATGGATCGAGACGATTTCGGTGGCTCCATCTGCGATGGCTTGGGCGTACGCGGCGACGAACTCTCCCGGGCTTGGCTGCGACGTCGACACCTCCGACGTGGTTGCCAACTCCCGGTAGAAGTCGTCGGCGTTGAGTTCAGTGCCCTCGCGGCGCTCGACGCCGTCCATGAGCACGACGATCGGTACGACTGTGATGTCGTAGCTCGCGGCGAGATCGTCAGGCAGCTGCGAGTTTGAGTCAGTGACAAGGTGAACGGTCATCACTCATCGCGAACCCGACGACCCTCGACGAACTTCCACCAGATGATCGCGCTCGAGGTCGCGGCTGCGATCGGCAACGCCACAGTCGGTTCGGGTCCCCAGAGGTTCGGAAGACGACGTCTCCACCAAACAACGCTCGATGCGACCCACACGACGCTTGCGACGCTGTTCGCGACGAAGGCCCGATCACCCAGTTTCGGGGAGACGTACGTCCCGACAGCGACCGCTACATCGATCGGAAAATAGGCCGGGAACGACGTCAGCACCTGGCCAACACTGGTCGCCACACCCTTCCCGCCCCGGAACCCGGTCCAGATCGGCCAGCAGTGCCCGACCACAGCAGCGGTCGCCCCAAGATGGATGCCCAGGTCCTCGCCGGCAACTCGTCGCCCGAGCCGACCAGCGATGTGGCCCTTCGCAATATCAGCAGCGAGGACGGCGAAGCCCCATTTGGCGCCGAGAACCTTGGATGCGTTCGCCGCGCCCGGATTGCCGCTGCCCTGTTTCCGGAGATCAGCTGTGCCGCGGGTCGCAGCGCGAGCGGCCAGATCGGCCGATGGCACCGTTCCGGCCAGATAGCCCAAGCCAATCGCGCCGAGGCGCCGCGCCGCTAGGACGTCAGAGCCTCGGCGGGTGGTGAGTGGAGAGGCCATCTCCGGAACGTAGCCGCTCCGGAAATTTTCTGGATTCGTCGAATCGGAAAACGGGTCCGGCCGCGCGAACCTTTAAGCTGGTCGATTCCTGAGCCCCCATCGTCTAGCGGCCTAGGACACCGGCCTTTCACGCCGGCAGCACGGGTTCGAATCCCGTTGGGGGTGCCACTTCTTCGCGTCAGTCCCGAATAATGGGCAGGCGAAGCACAAACACTGTGCCAGCGCCAGCGTCCGGCGGATCTTCGATCCAGACCTGACCATCGAACGTTGCCGCCACGTGCGCCACGATCGACAGCCCGAGCCCGGAGCCGCTCTGCGCTCGCGCAGCGTCCGATCGATAGAAGCGCTCGAACACCTTCATTCGTTCGTCGGGAGCAATGCCCGGACCATGGTCCCTCACCCGCACCTCGCCAGCGATCGTGCTGATCTCGATCGGTGAGCCGGCTGGGCTGAACTTCACAGCGTTATGCACGAGGTTCGAGACCGCTCGCTCAACCAGAGCCGGAACCGCTAGGACCACACTCGCCGACCCTTCGACGGTGATTGGTGAGTCAGTTCGCCGGCGATGACGGTCGGCCACACGTTCAACCACCTCAGCCAAGGGAATCGGTTCGACGTTTCCGGCTTGATGACGGTCGGTGGCGAGCTCGACCAACTCGCTGACGAGAGCGGTGAGCTCGCCAAGCTCGAAGACGACATCGCCCATGATCTCCTGACGCACTTCGGCGAGTTCGCTGTTGTCGTCGCGTGCGGAGGCCCGTTGGAGGAGCTCGACGTTGGTGCGCAGCGATGTCAGCGGGGTCCTGAGCTCGTGGCTCGCGTCGGTGACCAACCGATGCTGCTGTTCCCGAGATTGGGTCAGCGCAGTCAGCATGGAGTTGAAGTTGCGCGCCAGATCACCGAGCTCGTCGGACCTGTCGATGTCGATGGGCTGGTCCAGCTGCTCGGTCTCCGCGACCCGACTCGCGGCGGTACTGAGCTGAAGCACTGGCCGCATCGCCCGCTCGCCGACGAGCCAACCTATGCAGGCTGCGGCAAACACGCCGATTCCCGCAACGACCAACACGACATTGCGAAGGCCGGTGACGCCATCGTCTGCTTCGGTAAGTTCACGGGCCAACATCAGAGCGCGTCTGTCATCAAGCTGAATCGTCAGCACCCGCAAGCGCACCGATTCCACGGTCACGGTCTGCCAAACACGATTCTTGATTCCGTTAGCAACCTCAATGTCGATCGAGCGAACTTCGAGTTGGGCCCTGGCGTTGGTGCCGATGACCTCACCGCGGCCGTTAATGGTCTGCAGAACTGTGTCGTTGTCGAGCAGCCGACCAAGGGGGCGACTCTCGGCTCCGGGTCCAGCCAAGGCAAGGCGCGCTCGCTCGACCAACTGTGTGTCGACGGCGCCAATCGCCTGGCGGTTCGCCGCGACCACCGCGACGCTGGAGACCAGGAGCACCGTCACGGCGACCGCAGCGCCAACCAACAGCGATATTCGTGTGCGAAGTTTCACGATTCGCGCAGAACGTAGCCCACGCTTCTCACGGTGTGCACCAGCCGCGTCCGGTCCTCGGCCTCGGTCTTCTTGCGGAGGTAACCGATGTAGACCTCGAGGCTGTTCGACGCCATCGAAGAGTCGTACCCCCACACCGCCTCGTAGATCTGATCGCGGGTGAGTACCTGATTGGGGTGTTGAAGCAGCAACTCCAACAGAGTGTATTCGGTGCGGGTGAGTTCGATCCGTTCGCCTTCGCGAGTGACCTGTCGGCCCATCTGATCCATCACGAGGTCACCAAACACCAACGGATCCTCACCACCGCCAGCGTCGTCGTCAGAGATCGATCTCCGACGGAGTAGTGCTCGAACCCTCGCCAACAGCTCCTCCAAAGCGAACGGTTTAACGAGGTAATCGTCCGCACCTGCGTCGAGGCCTTCGACACGGTCGGGTGTGGCATGGCGGGCGGTCAGCACCAGAATCGGCACGTCGCTGCCCGAGGCGCGGAGGCGGCGGCAGACTTCGAAACCGTTCATGTTGGGCATGGTCACATCGAGGACCAACAGATCAGCCTCCGAAGCAGCCTCGAGGCCTTCGAGTCCATCACGTGCCTCGTCGACGTCGTAACCCTCAAACCGCAGGGCGCGGCTCACTGCCTGACGGACACCTGGATCGTCGTCGACGACGAGGACTCTGGCCGAATCGGTGCTGCTCATGACGTCGATGGGTACCACGGGTTTGTGAAGGGATCCTGAAGATCGACGCGATCCACGCTGCGGTGGGTCGCATCGTCGCGTTCGATGACGACCGATTGTCGATCAGGGTCGGGCCCCATGTCTGGCTCACGGCCGGGACGGCGATCAGTTGCCGAGTCCCTACCGGCGCACCTGCTGACCCAGACAACGCTGGACCAAATGGCTCAGACTCAAACAGCGCCAGCCCCGACGGTGTGACTGCTTTCGTGGCCGAGATCGAGAGGGTGCACAGCTCCCCACATTTCACCCTGTCGATGCGCCTACCCAACAATGCGCGGACTCTGAACCGTCGCACCTCGCAGCAAACCATGACCCGTCGATCCGTGACCTGGTCACGACTCGACGGTGGGCGAATGCTCGCTGGCGAGGTGAGTGGGGCGACGATCGACTTATCAGCCACTGGCTGTCGTTTCGAAACCGGCGGCCCAGCTCCCCAAGTCGGCCAGCTGATTGCAGTGGCCATCGACCTCCCGCTCGAACCGCTGACCTGCCTCTCCTACGACATGGGCGTGAATGATTTGCCTGGTCCACAGCTGATGACCCAAACGTTCGTGCGAGTCTGCTTCGCTGCAATCCGCGGTGATCGTCAGGATCGACTGCGAACCTGGATCGACGAACAACGTGGAAGCCTGCTGACCGCCGGGTTATAGCTCGCCAACGTGTCACTCAGCCAGACTCTCTCAGCCAGCAATCACGTCTTCCTCGAAGTGGATTCCGTTGGCAAGGGTCTTGTGAACGGGGCATCGCTGAGCCACGTCGATCAATCGTTTCCGCTGCTCATCGTCGAAATTGCCTTCGATGAAGATCGCGCTGCGGACGCGATCAAGAAACCCTGAGGCGTCGTCATCGCATGCGGTGCAGTCCTCGGCGTGGATCCTGTCGTGTTCGTACCGCACTGAAATCGAATCAAACTCCATCCCCTTACGTCGGGCGTACATGGCCACGGTGATGGTCGTACACGCAGCCAACGACCCGAGCAGCAACTCGTACGGGTTTGGCCCTTCATCGGTGCCACCCAACGAAGACGGCTCGTCCGCTGACCATTTGTGTCGGCCGTTGGTGATCGATACGTGGAAGCCCGAGTTCAAGTCTGCGGTGATGGTTGCCATGGGATGAACAACCAACGCCACCGCTCAGTCATTCCGTCCCAGCACTGCCACTTCAGATCAGATCGGCGATGAGATTGCGTTCCACTTCGTAGGTCAGCTCCACAGCTGCTCGTCCAACCGGCCACCACTCGACCCGGTCAACTTCGCTGCCGTCAACGATGCTCAGGTCGATAAGGGGCGGCTCGTCTCCCTGCACACCGACGCACCTCATCTCATAGAAAACGACAACCTTGATGAGGGGATGAGCCACCTCCTCGGATGTGGCGCCTTGCCGCGGCAAGGGGTACGAGACCGTCAAAGGACCTCCAACGATCTCTGACTCGACGCCGGTCTCCTCAAGTACTTCTCGAACCGCGGCCTCGCCCCACGACTCCCCATCGTCCACGTGACCCTTGGGAATCGACCAGTCGTTGTATCGAGGTCGACGCACCACCAACATCTGGCCGCCACACATCACCAGACCACCTGCAGCGCGGTCGACTCGAGCCCGATCAAAACGTCCCATCCGCACAGCTCTAACATGACTCCGCCATGCAGACCCGGACCTCCAACTCGCGCCGCAAGCCAATCCTGGCTCTGCTCGCGGCCGGAGCTGTGACAGCGATCGGCCTCGTGCTCGCGTTGGACACGGGCAACAGCTCCGAAGATGCGGCTTCGCCGGACTCGGTCAGCGGCGCCCCAACCACACTCACCCGAACCGCTCCCGCCACAGCGGCACCGCCCGCCAACGCCACTCCTTCCACCACCCCACCTGCATCTACTCCACCCACTGCACCGCCGACTGCCCCCCCAACAACTGTGTACGAGGGCTGGTGGAATCCAGACACGGTCGGCCAGCCCTGGGGGCCAGTCCCCGGACTTCTCACCTTCCGTGGATCACCAACACGAACCTTCTACGGGACTGGACCACTCCCGACCAATCCCGAGGTTCTATGGAGATTCCCGAGTAGCGGCCAGATGTGTTCCCAGTCGACGACGGGCGGGGTCACCAGCAACTGGTGCGGAACCGGGTGGACCGGACAGCCAGCGGTGTGGGAGGTCGGGCCGGAGACGTGGCTGGCGTTCGGCGCGTACGACCGCGCCGTGCACGTGCTCGATCCCCTCACTGGTGAACGACGCCTCGAGGACTTCGTCACCGGCGACATCATCAAGGGTTCGGTCACCATCGACCCCGACGGCTTTCCCCTCATCTACACCGGCTCGCGGGATGGTTTCCTTCGAATCCTTGCCTACGACCGGGAAGGCGAACTCGAAGAGATTTATCGTCTCGCAGCGACGGCTGTGTCTCCAACCCGTTGGAATGATGACTGGGACGGAGCACCTCTGATCATCGACGGCTATCTCCTCGAAGGCGGCGAGAACAGCCAGTTTCACGTTCTCGAACTCAACCGCTCGTTCCGCCCAGACGGGCTGGTGCAGGTCGATCCGGTACTGGTCTTTCATACCCCCGGTTGGGACGACGAACTCATTCGCGACATCGGCGACAACAACGTGTCGATCGAAAACTCGGTTGCGATGTCCGGCAACGTCGTGTATTTCGCCAACTCCGGCGGTTTGGTCCAAGGTTGGGATCTCAGCGGACTGGCCGATGGTGTCGAGCCAACGCAAGTCTTCCGATTCTGGATGGGCGACGATGTCGACGCCTCGATCGTCATCGACGACGAACAAATGCTCTACGTCGCCGCAGAGTTCGAACGAGGAACCCGTCGCAGTCGCGAGGTCGGTCAATTAGTCAAGCTCGACCCGAGCAAGCCCGACGACCCACTTGTCTGGTCAATCGACGATCAGCAATACATCGACGGCGGGTTGTGGGCCACACCCGCTCTCCACGAGGACATCCTGATCGCCGCCACCGACGGCGGACGTCTCATGGCCGTCGATCGCGCTACCGGCGAGATTCGCTGGACGAAGAACTTGCCCGGACCACTGTGGCAGTCGCCAGTTGTCGTCGACGATGTGCTCATCCAGGGCGACTGCAACGGCGCGCTCCGCGCCTTCGCACTCGTGGACACGATGAGCGAACCCGAGGAGTTGTGGCGGGTCGAGCTTGGGGGATGCATCGAATCAACGCCTGCAGTCTGGCGGGGTCGCATCTACGTAGGCACCCGGTCCGGGGCCTTCTACGCAATCGGCGACGCCGACTGAACAGCCGTCCTACGATTGGATGGACCGGGTCTCCAACTGGACGTCTGGGACATGTTCGTGAGGGGGAACTGTGGAATTAGGAATCTGCGTCGCATCACATGTGGGCGACATCGACTACATCGTCCGGGCCGAAGAACTCGGCTACACCCACGCCTGGTTGGCCGATAGCCAGATGATCTGGTCCGATTGCTACGCCGCGTTGGCGTTGGCCGCCCATCGCACGGACCGTATTCGCCTCGGTACCGGAGTCGCAGTGTCTGGCACACGACCAGCCCCCGTCACCGCCGCGAGCATCGCCACGATCAACGCTTTGGCCCCAGGCCGCACGTTTCTCGGCAT
>JBLHLM010000005.1:0-69375 GCA_047618365.1 Candidatus Poriferisodalaceae bacterium
TCTGAGAGCGCCCTCGCGTCTGCCCTCGGTACGCTTGCCTGCGTTCCGTCGTGAGGGCGGAATCGAAGGGGAACGGTCATGGCGACACCATCAGCCAGTGGATCAGTGGACAGTGGATCAGTAGACAGCGCCTCGGCGCCGTTGCTTGAGCGCGATCTGGTCGAGGCGACGCTGGCGGCTGCGATGAGTTCTGGCGGCGAGTGGGCCGAAGTATTCGCCGAAGATCGCCGCTCCGGCAGCGCTGTATTCGACGAGGGTCGGGTCGACGAGCTGACGTCGTCGCGCGATCGTGGTGTTGGCATTCGGGTAACAGTCGGCGACACCACGGGGTTCGCCCACACTGCCGATCTTTCGGCAGCTGGCCTCGCTGACGCAGCCCGAGTTGCGGCCGCAGGTGCCAAGGGCGCTGGCTCCGTCAACAAGATCGTGGACTTGTCCGGAAGCGGCAATGGAGGATCGAGCGCTCGCGTTCTCCCGGAGGACATTCCAAAGACGGCGAAGGTCGACTTGTTGCGGGCTGCGGACGCTGCCGCACGCAGCGTTGATGGGGCGATCACCCAGGTCACTGCTCGCTACTCCGAAGGGCGTCGCCGGATCCTGGTGGCCAACACCGACGGTATTTTCGCCGGCGACGACCAGGTTCGAACCCTGTTCTCTGTCAATTGTGTGGCCTCAGGAGACACAGGAATGCAGACGGGACGCGAAACCGTCGGCTACACGGTCGGCTTCGAGTTGTTCGACGAGTGGGACGTCGAGGAGCTGGCTGCCCGAGCCGCCGGCCGCGCCGTGACCAAGTTGAGGGCTCGGCCAGCGCCGAGCGGCGCGGTACCGGTCGTCATCAAGAGCGGTGGTGGCGGGGTGCTGTTCCACGAGGCGTGCGGGCATGGCCTCGAAGCCGATCTTGTTCGTAAAGGCGCCTCAGTATTCAAAGACCGAGTTGGAGAGCAGGTCGCGTCGCCGCTCGTCACCCTTGTCGACGACGGCACCATGGGCGTCGAGTGGGGTGCCCTCGCCATTGACGATGAGGGACATCGCACCCAACGCAACGTGCTCATCCAAGACGGTGTGCTCACCGACTACATGTGGGATCACCTGCGGTCTCGAGCTGATGGTCGAGCGCCTTCGGGCAACGGGCGGCGTCAGTCATACGCACACCTCCCGATGGTGAGGATGACGAACACATTTGTCACCAACGGCACAGAAGCGCCTGAGGACATCATCGCCGACACGGCTTCCGGGGTCTATGTAGCCCAACTTGGTGGCGGGCAGGTCAATACGGCAACCGGCGACTTTGTCTTCGGGATGACCGAGGCGTATCTGATCGAAAACGGCGAGATCACCGAACCTCTAAGGGAAGGCAACCTCATCGGCAACGGTCCGGAGGTCCTCCAGAACATCGATGTGCTCGGTAACGACTTCGAGATGGGCAGCCCCGGGACGTGCGGCAAGGATGGACAGGGCGTGCCGGTTGGTGATGGTCAACCAACACTGCGAGTCACCGCGCTCACCGTCGGTGGGACGGCCGCCTGATGTCGCAAATTTCCGCTGAACTGCCCGACCTTGCTGCATCACTGGTCGCCAGGGCGACCAACAACGAACAGGTCGAGGTGTACGTGGCGCGCGGGCGTTCGACCACGATCAAGGCGTATGGCGGCGAAGTCGAAAGCCTCCGGTCCGGCGTTTCGCAGGGCATCGGCATTCGGGTCATTGTCGACGGGCGACAGGGCTTCGCCTCGGCTGGCTCGCTAGCTCCTGACGTCGTTGCTGAGACTCTCGCCGCAGCGCGAGAGAACCTGACGTTCGCCGAAGTCGACCCGCACCAAGGCCTCGCCGAGCCAGATGGCGTCGTGGGACCGGGTCTCGACCTCGTCGATCGGTCGGTGCTCGAGATCTCCGAGGACGACAAGATCGCCATCGCGATCGACCTGGAACGGCGGTGTCTTGCCGCTGACCCGAGGATCACCGGAGTTCGCACATCGGCTTGGTCCGATGGATGGGGCGAAGCGGCTCTTGCTTCGACCGCAGGAATTTCCGTGTTCGCCGAAGGCGGCAGCTGCTCGGTAGGTGTGCAACCGCTGGCGGAAGAGAACAACGAAACACAAATCGGTCATGCTGGCGACGCGGCTCGCAACCGAGCAGACCTCGATCTCGACAAGGTTGTCGCCGAGGCGGTTGAAAGTGCCACCGGTCTGCTTGGCGCGAAGAAGCCTCAAAGCGAGAAGTTGACGGTGGTCTTCGAGCCTTCGGTGACGGCATCGTTTCTGAGCATCGTGGCCGGAGCTCTCACCGGCGATCGGGTCGTCAAAGGACGTTCGCCGTTCGCAGAACGTCTCGGCGACGACATTGCCGTCGCGGGGCTGACCCTGATTGATGATCCAACGGATCCTCGCTCTTTGGGCGCCGACAACCACGACGGCGAAGGTCTGGCCACTCGTCGGAACGTGTTGATCGACGCTGGACGACTCGACCACTTCCTCCACAACAGCTACACGGCACGCCGTGCTGGGACCGCGTCGACCGGGTCCGCTGTCCGTGGTTCGCGCTCCACACCGTCAGTTGGAATGCAGGCCATGACGTTGGTTCCGGGTGACCTAGACCGCGAAGCGCTGTTCGCTTTGGTCGGGGACGGACTGTTCGTGCGTGGCGTAAACGGCATCCATTCGGGAGTGAACCCAGTCAGCGGTGATTTCTCGGTCGGGGCGTACGGGCATCGGATTCGCAACGGAGCCCTCGCCGAACCGGTCCGTGAAGCGACGATTGCTTCGACGTTGCAACGAATGCTGCTCGACATTGTCGCCGTCGGCAGCGACTTCGAGTTCCTCACAGGCGGAACGGGCAGCGCGTCGCTGGCCATCGCCGAGATCTCTCTGTCGGGTATCTGAGCGGGTCATGGAACCAGGCAATCCCACAGAAGCTGGTGTAGCTCGCCATCCGCATTTGGCCGACGAGCGAGCCGCTGGACACATCCGAGTCGATTTTCACTCTCACACGATGTGGTCTGGAGACTCGACGACCACACCTGACGAACTGCTCGAGTGTGTCGAAGCGGCGGCACTCGACGTGTTGTGCATCACCGATCACAACGCCATCGCCGGGGCGCAACAGATGCTGGACGAGCTGCCGTGCCGGGTGATTGTGGGTGAGGAACTGCGAACTCACGCCGGCGAAATCATCGGCTTGTTCTTGACCGAACGAGTTCCCCAAGGTATTGCTCCGGTCGAGGCCGCTGAGCGCATCCGTGATCAGGGTGCGCTCGTCTACATCCCGCACCCGTTCGACCCGATGCGAAACAACCTGCGGGAGGACGTTCTTTATGAGTTGGCTGGGGCGGGGCTCATCGATGGCGTCGAGGTGTTGAACGGGAAGACGAGTCTTTCGAGTCTCAACGCTAGGGCTGTCGAGTTCGCCAAGGAGTTCGACCTTCCTGGCGGAGCCGGTAGTGATGCACATGTTGGCGAGGCGATTGGTTCGGTGTATCTGGAGATGCCCGATTTCACTGATCCAGCGAGTTTTCTCGCGGCGATGCGCGATGGGCGAGCGATTGGCCACCATTTCGATCCTCCTCGTCAATGGCGAGCGCGAATCGTGCCTTCCACCATCGACACTTGAGGTCAGGGCCCTAGCACCAGAGACACCATGCCGTGCGAGGCAGCGGTTGCGAGCATCGCTGCTTCAGCGACAGGCACGGCTACGAGGACCTGGTGTTCTGCGACATTGGTGACAACACCGTCGACGCGGGTCAGGCTGCCACCTGGGTCGATGCCGATGATCAGCTCAACGCGACCGCCGATGGAAACTGGGGGGGTGGTCCCGGAGATGGCAACGGCTACGCCACGGGTATCGACCGGAAGCAGTGGGAGCGTCCCTCGCCCGGCCAGAGCCACAGAGGTCAGCAAGGACCCCCGAGTTATTGAACCAACGAGGGTCTCGCCGTCGGCGACGGTCCGCAGTGCCCGAGATGGGATCAGCCCGACAGGCACCGTCACCAAACGGATGTCGCCGGACTGTAGGACATGTCCTGCAGGCAGATCGCTGCTGGCGGCAGCGATCAGTTCCGTAGAGCCCCAGGCGATCTCAGCCTCCACGGCCCGAGCGTCCGCTTTCGCAGCCGCCGAGTAGGTAAGGGACGCCGCGCCGAGCGCAGCTAGCGCGATCACGGTCCATTGTTGGGTCCGTGGGCGGCGTCGCCACGGTTGGAGTAGCGAAGCGAACATGATTTTACCCGTTTCGTGAGTGGCTCAGCCACCTGATTCGACGGGGAAGTCGGTCTGCGCGTTTACTCACTCCGCTTGGCTCAATCTTTGCTGGAGGAGCTGCTCTCTGACTTCTTCGAGGATGAGTCCGAAGAAGTGCTACTCGCTGTGCTCGCCGGCGAAGACGACGAGTCTGAACTCGACGATGAGGAGGATCCCTCAGTCGACGTACCCGACGAGCTGCTGGAACTGCTGCCTGGCGCCACACCTGCGCTCGAAGAGCTCGAGGCACCTGAGCGGCTGTCGGTCTTGTAGAAGCCGCTGCCTTTGAATGTGATGCCTACGGCTCCGAAGACCTTGTTGACTTCGCCCACGCCGGGGGCCTGGCACTCGGGCGGCCCGCCAGTAAGTGGGCAGGTGGTCAGAGCATCGTCAGCGAAGGACTGCTTGGCTTGAAAGCGGCTTTCGCATCGTGTGCAGCGATATTCGTAGTTGGGCATCTGTTTCCGACGGGTCGTAGGGCTCGGACGAGTGTAGCGACGGTCTGGTCAGACGGCGACTGGAGTTCACTTCGGGCAGTCTCGCCAAGCAGGTTCTCAGCCAGCCTCCGACCGCGCCTCGCACCGACTCCTGCGCCATGAGGCACTCGCTGTGACGCCTGGCCCACTGACAGTGTCCCAATTGCGTGCTTGAATGGAGACCATCTTGTGCCGATTAGATCACTGGTGGGTCCCTCGGACCCCAGTCCCACGTCCCCTCTCCTGGTTCCTCCAATGGTCATCGCCTCACATACTCGTTCACAGCTCGCACATCGCTACGACATCGACGACGCCTCGGCGGAGATCCTTGAGCGTTTCGGGTTCGATGCCGATTGTTTCGACGCTCTCACCGCCCGAATGGCGTCTGCCGCGAGCAAATCAGCCAACAACGCGTCTTCAGCCAACATCGTGACCGGCGTTCTCGAGCCGATGCGGCCGACCGATATTGCCCGTCAGCCTGCGTCGTCGTCTGCGGAGTACCAACGTCTCGCAGCCATGGGAACCGACGCCATCGCGTCGGGCCAGGTCGGCGTGGTCTTGCTCGCCGGCGGCATGGCCACTCGTTTCGGTGTTGGTGTAAAGGCCCTCGCCGAAGTGCTGCCGGGTGCTCGCTTTCTCGACGTCAAGGTTCGCGACCTCCAATATCGGGCCGCCTCTGTGCGATGCCCCATCGAACTTGTCCTCATGACCAGCTTTCAGAGCGACGCTCTCCTTGCCGATGCGGCTGTTGAACTTTCGAGCGACATGGTGAAGATTTCGACGATCCCTCAGGGTGTATCGATGAGGCTCACCCCGACTGGTGACATTCATCGCGATGCCGAAGGCATGCCTTCGCTGTACGCCCCAGGGCACGGCGACCTTCCGGACACACTTCGGAACTCCGGTTTCGTCGAAGGATTTATCGCTCGCGGTGGACGCCACATTTTCGTGACCAATGTCGACAACGCTGCTGCAACTCTTGATCCGGTGATCGTTGGTCTCCATATCGCCTCTGGTAACCGGGTCACTTGCGAAGTGACGCCGTCGCATTCGGCTTCTGGGGGAGCGCCGTACGTGCTCGACGGACACGCCCAGATCATCGAGGACTTTCGGATTCCGCGGGACTTCGATCGTTCACTGACGACTGCCGTGAACACCAACTCGCTGACGATCGACGTCGCTTCGCTGCGAGAACCGGCTCCACTCTCGTGGTTCAGCGTGGAGAAGGAAGTCGACGGCGCACAAGTTGTCCAGTTTGAACGTCTGGTAGGCGAACTTTCGGCGTTCCTGCCGACCACGATGCTGCTGGTCGAAGGCGACGGGCCTGATGGTCGCTTTCAGCCGGTCAAAACCCCGGAAGAACTCGAACGTCGCCGGCCGACGATCCGGGCCATTCTGGGCGCGCGCGGCATTCTCTGATCGGCACCCTTGCGGCACCCAGTCGCTAGATTGCCCACATGCTGCCGCTCGAAGAGGTCCGCGACCATATCCTTTCGAAGTGTCCGGCCCGGCCTCCGGCTCTGGTTCCCGTCGCCGACGCACTCGGGTTGGTGATCGCGGCCGACATCGTCTCCACAGTTCTGATCCCTCCGTTCGACAACACGGCGATGGACGGCTTTGCGGTTCGTTCTGCCGATGTTGCCGACGCGCCCGTCGACCTCACGATTGTCGAGACCATTCCTGCTGGCCATGCTCCAGCGGTCGCCGTCGGGCTAGGGCAGGCAAGCCGAATCATGACTGGTGCGCTGATGCCTGAGGGTGCCGACGCTGTGGTCATGGTTGAGCGAACACGGGCCGATGGTGATGTCGTGACTGTCGAGATTTCGGTCCCCGCTGGTAACCATGTTCGCCCAGCCGGCGACGATATTGGGCCGGGCAACCTCGTTTTCGAAGCTGGCACAGTCCTGACCGCTGGTGGTCTCGGGGTCCTGTGCAGCCTGGGGCTCACCGAGGTCCTCGTGTACCCCCGACTCGTTGTCGGCGTGATGTCCACTGGCGACGAACTCGTCGACGACGGGAGCCCCCTTGCTCCAGGACAGATTCGCGACTCGAACCGCCGCACCCTCTTGTCGTTGCTCGCTGACTTGGCCGTCGACACCGTCGATCTCGGGTTGGCTATTGACGACGAGGAAGTCATCGAAGAGGGTCTTCGCCGCGGGGCTATCGAATGTGATGCGATCCTGACATCGGGCGGTGTGAGCATGGGCGACTTCGACTACGTCAAAGAAGTACTCAGCCGCATCGCCGACATGCGTTGGATGCAGGTCGCCATAAAACCTGCGAAACCCCTGGCGTTCGGTCTGCTCGACGGAGTCCCGGTGTTCGGGCTTCCCGGCAACCCTGTCTCCGCGATGGTGTCGTACGAGTTGTTCGCCAGGCCGGGTCTGCGCTCGATGCAAGGGCATCGCGAGCCGGTGCGCGAGCCGGTCCTTGGAGTTGCAGGCGAGAACTTCGGCCGCCACCGTGACGGCAAGACCCACTTTCTCCGTATTGTCGCTGCACACGAGAACGGCCGATTCGTGGTCCGCTCTGCAGGCGGCCAGGGTTCGCACATGTTGTGGGCCATGGCCAAGGCCAATGCGTTGGCCATCGTGCCGGACGGTGAGGGATACGTTGAAGGCGACGATCTCGAAGTGTTGCTGCTTCAGTGCTGACCCTGCCTGCTTGTCTGCCGCAAGGTGCCTGGCTACGCTGAAGTCACCATGACTGCTGAAGATCTCGTCGACCCATTCGGGCGTACCGTGCGCGATCTGCGTATCTCGGTGACCGATCGGTGCAACTTTCGCTGCCAATACTGCATGCCCGCCGAGGGAATGAAGTGGCTGCCGCGTGAAGACATCCTCTCGTTTGAGGAGATCGAGCGATTCGCTAGGGTCTGTATCGAACGTTTCGGTTTTGACGGGATTCGGCTCACCGGTGGTGAGCCCCTCGTGCGCGCACACCTACCCCAATTGGTCGAACGGCTCGCCAAGCTTGGCGTCGACGTGGCACTCACCACCAATGGCGCGACCCTCAAGTTGCATGCTCAGGCCTTGGCCGACGCCGGTCTGAAGCGCATCAACATCAGCATCGACTCACTCCAGGCTGAGCGTTTCCTGGAGTTGACACGGCGTGATGAACTCGACCGCGTGCTCGACGGGATCGACGCCGCCCTCGCTGCCGGGCTGCACCCAGTGAAGCTCAATGCGGTGATGATGCGCGGCATCAACGACGACGAGGTTGTCGACTTTGCCACCTTCGGCCGCGAGCGTGGACTTGCTGTCCGTTTCATCGAATTCATGCCACTTGACGCTGAAGGACGCTGGAGCAAAGAGTTGGTGGTGCCGGCCGACGAGATCATCGAGTCGGTCAACGCTGTCTATCCGCTCGAGCCCATCGTGCGAGGCACGGAGCCGGCCGAACGTTTCCGTTACCTCGACGGCAAAGGTGATATCGGGGTTATTGCCTCGGTCACGAAGCCGTTCTGTGGTAACTGCGATCGGGTCCGAATCACTGCCGAGGGTCAGTTCCGTACGTGCTTGTTCGCGGTCGAAGAGTTCGATATGCGCAAACTGTTGCGTGGTGGTGCCTCCGACGATGAACTCGCAGCGGCAATCGAGGCCGCCGTGGGGACCAAGTGGGCCGGCCACGCCATTGGTCAGGTTAACTTCATCCGGCCTGCCCGCTCGATGAGTCAAATCGGCGGCTAACCCAAATAGGATCGGGTCATGTCTGAACCGCATCTGACCCATCTTGATCCCTTGGGACGCGCTCGTATGGTCGACGTGACCCCCAAGGAGTCGTCGCATCGGCGGGCCACTGCCCGGTGTCGGGTACACATGACATCTGCGACAGCGAGTCTTGTCGCTAGGGGCGCAGTGTCGAAAGGCGACGTGCTCGCAGTGGCACGAGTTGCAGGCATTCAGGCATCGAAGCGGACGTCTGACCTGATTCCGCTATGTCACCCTTTGCTCATTGGCTCGGTGTTCATCAACTTCACGATCGACGACACCTGGGTCGAGATTGAAGCAACGGTCGAGACAGTTGATCGCACCGGCGTGGAGATGGAAGCGCTCACGGCTTGTTCTGTGGCAGCTTTGACGGTGTACGACATGTGTAAGTCAGCTGACAAGGCCATGGTTATTGGTGACCTCACATTGTGGGAGAAAACCGGCGGACGTTCGGGCAACTACCGGCGGCCCGAATCAGCTCGCGACACCGTCGATCGCCTCGCTGGCCCAAGGGCCAACGAAATGCCACCCGACCACGACTCGGGGGACTGATCCACCACCGCGATCAGACTGTTTCGACCAAAGAGAGTGACAAGTGTCGCAATGGGTTGACTTGTATTAACTTGACCACTCTGCGAAGTTTTCACCACTGACCGTTGCATTGGTGGCGATGGAGCGGCAATACTCTCGCCAGCCCGCGGACACGCCCCGACGAGACCGGCAGGAAACCCGATGACCCAAGCAGTTCTGATCGGCTTAGCCGTGATGTGGACGGTTGTACTAGTACCCGGCTGGGTGCAGTCCATTCGCGAACGTGGTGGTCGCGGAACCACCATGGATAGCTTCTCGCAGCAGTTGAACGCCATGCAGGCCATGGGCCACCGGGCTCCGGCGGGCAGGCCACCAGGATCACGGCTGGTCCCTGCGCTTCAGTTCAGCAGTCATCGCCGCCCTCGTAGTTCGATCCCACAGTCCGCCAAGGACGCGACCCAGCGTCGCCGCGACATTCTCGGCCTGCTCATCCTGTGTGCGGTTACCAGCCTCGCTGGCTGGTTCGTGAGCACGCAAGCCGCCGTCCTCATTGCCCACGTCATCTTTGATGCGGCATTGTTCGGATATCTGTTCCTGCTGCTGCAGCGTCGCCAGATTGAGGCCGAGCGCACGGCCAAGGTCCACTACCTGCAGTCCGCTGACCAGGGCGAGATCGGCGATATTGCCCGCCGTTCAGCGAACTGATTTCGAACCCGTTCCGGTATATTCGTCGGTTCGGGTATATTTCGGAAACCCCTACGGGGGGTGTAGCTCAGTTGGTAGAGCGCTTCGGTCGCATCGAAGAGGCCAGGGGTTCAATTCCCCTCACCTCCACTCCGATTTCAGATCTCGATCGAGGAAACGGCACATGGTGTCCTCCTCCGCGCCGAGATTCGGTAAATGGTTGGCGGTGGTGGTGACCGGTGGGTCACGATGTTGCCATGGCAGCAGCTTCAGAGAATCCAGTGCCAAATCAGCCGGTTCCAGATGTGCCGGTTCCAGATGTGAAGGATTGGACCTGGGTGCTCGACGCTCAGTGCGCCGAGTGTGGATTCGAGGCCGGCTCGTTCGAGCGCGACGAGCTGGGAGATCTGTTGCGGGAGAACGTTGTTGCGTGGAGCGAGTTGCTTCGAGGCGATGAGACTTCGCTGAAGGTTCGCCCGCAGCCGGCTGTGTGTCCGCCGCTGGAGTACTCATGTCACGTTCGCGACGTGTTTGCCCTGTACCAAGTGCGGCTCGATCTCATGCTGAACGAAGATGACGCCCGCTATGCCAACTGGGACCAGGACGTCACAGCCATCGAGCAGCGCTACGACCTCGCTGTTGCCGACAAGGTCCGAGCGGCGCTTGAGCCGGCTGGAGCCCAGCTTGCAGCGTCATTCGATGCTGTTGCCGGAGATCAATGGGACCGCACTGGCTTTCTCTCGGACGGGGCTCGGTTCATGATTGAGACATTCGGCCGGTACCTCCTACATGACCCAGTGCACCATCTGCACGATGCTGGCTGGGGTTGAGCCGACCGGCTGGGGTTGAGCCGACCGGCACATTGGTTCGACTACGACTATGGGTCGCGGGGTCGCTATCGTCCCGCGAATGCTTCGCCTGTTCCTCCGCATAGTTGTCGTCGCCGTGTTCGTCAGCGCGTGCAGTCAGAACAGCGGTGAGCGAACCTTTGAAGGTCTAGAGATCGAACCAACCGTCCAACCGACTCTGCAGCTCACCGACACCGCAGGCGTGTCGTATGACCTCGCAGAGGCAACCGAAGGCAAGGTCTCGCTCGTGTATTTCGGTTACACAAACTGCCCAGACATCTGCCCGATTCATCTGTCGCAGCTCAAGGACGTTCTCGCCCGTCCGGGAATGCCTGCGAACATCGAAGTGGTGTTCGTCACCGTTGACCCTGACCGGGACTCCCCGGAGGTCTTGGCGGCCTATCTCGATCAATTCAACGCAGACTTCGTGGGACTTACTGGTACCGAAGAAGAAGTAGTCGCTGCCCAGAAGGCGTTTGGTGCGATTGTCGCTCTCCGCGAGAGCGATGATGCGAACTACACGATGGGTCACGACGGCCGGGTGTTTGCGTTCACGCCGCAAGGCAACGCCTACACCCAGTACCCACATCCCACCCGGCAGAGCGCTTGGGTGCACGACCTGCCCATACTGGCGACCATCGACAGCGCCGAGGGTGCCGTTACCAGCAGCGCCGCACTAGATTCAGTCTCATGAAGTTTTGGTGTTCGGCGCTTGAGGTGCCGTGGACGTGGCGTTTTCAGGCGTATCCGGGCGTGTGGGCGGCAGTGCTGGCGATTGCCATTCCGTATGTTCTTGCTCAGCGGGCGCGGACCGGTCCCAACCCAGAGCGTCGCCGCCAGTCCTGGTTTTTTGCCGCTGGCGTGGCGGCGTTCTGGCTGGCCACCGATTGGCCACTTGGCTTGCTCGGCGCCAGTTATCTGGCATTCGTCCACATGATCCAGTTCGTCCTTTATGCGATGGTGGCGGCGCCTCTGCTCATGCTTGGGGTCCCCGAGTGGATGGTTCGACAGCGTCTGGGTCGGCTGCGTCTCTATCGACTCAGCTGCATTGTCGCCAAGCCTGTGACCGCGGCGGCGATCTTTAACCTCACACTCATTGCGACACATTCCCCGTGGGCAGTCGACATGCTGCGATCCACCCAGTTCGGATCCTTCATCATGGACGCCGCCTGGCTCCTCGTTGGTCTGATCGTGTGGCTCCCAATCCTGTCGCCGCTTCCCGAGCAGCGGATGACCAGCTATCCAGGCAAGATGACGTACCTGTTCCTGGCTTTGGGCGTGGTCCCGGCAGTCCCCGCTGGATTCCTCACATTCTCGACATTTCCGCTGTACTCCACGTATGAACTGGCGCCCCGCGTGCATGAGATCGCGGCCGGAACCGACCAACGTTTGGCTGGTCTTGTCATGAAGCTGGGTGGTATCCCCGTTGTGTGGGGTGCGATCGTGGTCATGATGAACCGTTGGGCCAAAGCCGAGGGTTACGGCGAGCCCAAGCAGACGCCGACTTCGGTTCGGTAGCGGCTCGAGAAACACTGGTGATCGGATTCCCTCACACCTGAGCTGGCTGTGGCCGATGGAGGTCCATGCCCCGCAGGATCCTGTTCGCTTGTGCAGCGTGTGAGACCGCCCTCATCTGGCCCGTTGATGCCACGCCTGAGTGCACCGACGACGTTCGTCCCGTCAACGACGGTAGCTATGCTGAGACCCTTGACTGCACTGGCACCCCGGTCGTGGTGATTCACCCAAAGTCGAACTGGCGCTTGCAGGTGGAGTCGTGTGGGACCGTCATGTGCCCCGAAGGACATGTGGTTGGTTCCTCGGTGCAACTTGGTGAGATTCGCCCAGCGTTCATCACCCTCACTCGGGCACAGATTGTGGAACGGGAGATGCGCGGCCGGGTCTAGCTACCCAGCTCTAGCCAAGGGCCAGGGCCCACAACATCACCCCGATGAACAACCCGGCCGCGGCCAAGGCCGCTATGACGGTGGCGTACAGGTCGTAGTGGGGGCCGAGTTTGCGGCGTGGTGGACGTCCGAACACCGTTCCAGTGTGCCTCACGCGCGAGCCGATCGACGCTCGCGTTGTCCCTCGCGTCGACATTGCGAACGGCTAACGGCCAAGAAGTTTGTGTTCTGCCATTAAATGCTTGCCCAAGTCCTCAACCATCTGCCGAATACGCCGACTGAAAACGCAACAGCAAGTGACTCTTTCCCGACCTTCCAGGTGTCTCCAGGAATGTCTCAGGGATTGCGGACCGAAGGTAACCCTCCTCATCGGAGGTCCGCTCTGAGAAAGCTGCTGGCACCGACCCTCGCTTCCCCCCGGCGAGGGTCGGTGCAGGTTTTGGGCCGAAGTCCTCAACCAGCACGATCAACCGAGACGTGAACCCTCACGGGCACGCAAGGCGACGTTGACCCGCATCTTTTCTCGGTGCTGAGCAACCATCAGCGTGCCTTGGGGAATCGGGTGGGCGTCGAGGAATGCGTCGACGTCGTCGGCGAGGGCTTCGGTGCTCAAGCCACGCACACCGCCGACCAATCGGGGGATCGAGTTCTCTGGGAACTTCTCGAGCAGCTCATCCCAGTTGTCGCGCACGAAGACCCACGCTCTAGGCCCGTGGTCGAGATGTCGCATGGCGCCCATGAGTAGGAAGGGGGCGTTCTGTGATCGGACCTCAGTTCGGGCCAGTTCGAGTGTCTGTTCGAACAGAGCCAGAGACGGAAACTCGACGAGGGCGTTCAGGAAACGCAGCTCCGCCTGCGGAGTGCCTGCTTGGTGGAACTGGTTCAGGAATCGTTCGTAGTCGTCGTCGGTGCCATTCGCGGCCACGACTCGCATCGCGGCTGTGGCCAAGTTTGGTTCAACCTGGGCCGGGTCCTCGATGAGTTCATCGACGATAGTTCGGGCAGTGCGTTGGACGAGCTGATCCTCGCCGAGACCGCCGGCGTATTCGAACAAGACGGCACGAAGTTCGCGGTCGAGCGGGGGCTCGTCGTCGATGGGCTCGAACCCGAGAATGCCGAGGGCTGTGGTCGCCAGATCCCGGACGAGACGGGCAAGTCGGGCTCGTCCGTCCGGTTCGGCGATGGCGTGAAGTTGGGCGATGCCACCCAGCATT
Source organism: Candidatus Poriferisodalaceae bacterium (assembly GCA_047618365.1). Classification (GTDB taxonomy): domain Bacteria; phylum Actinomycetota; class Acidimicrobiia; order Acidimicrobiales; family Poriferisodalaceae; genus JBLHLM01. Next base: position 13,603 of record JBLHLM010000005.1, read on the forward strand.
CGTTGCCAGACACCGAGGTCGGTTTCGGAGCCGAGTTCGGTCACGAGTTCGAGGAACTGGGCCGCTTCCGCTTCTCCGGCGATGACGGCGGCGAACAGGTCATCGACGAGCCCGTATCGCTCGGCGGGCGGAAGTGTCTCCAGCGCGTTGCCAGCCAATGTCTTCAGCAGCGAGGCCTCGTATCGGACCCGGTAGAAGCCGTGTCCGCCGGAGTTGACGACTACCCAGTCGGGTCGACCTCCGAGATCGATTGAGGCTGATTCGCTCTCGAGTAGATGACGGACCTCGGTCACCCCGTCGATGCCAGGGACTGACGCCCGCATGATCAACGGGACTGACCAGGACGCGTCCGAGGCTGCTCCGGAATAGGAGAATTGGCGCTGGCTCACTTCTATGCCGCTGTCGGTGGGAGTCACAGCGATGATCGGATGGCCCCCTTGGAAGATCCAAGAATCCATCGTGGAGCGCACAGGTGCCCCTGTCGCTTCTTCCAGCGCGTCCCACAGATCTGTGGTTTCGGTGTTCGCGTAGCTGTAGCGCTCGAGGTAGTGCTTGATGCCTGCTTGAAAAGCAGCGGGCTCGAGGAACTGCTCGAGCATGCGAACGACCGCAGCCCCCTTTTCGTAGGTGAGCACGTCGTACATGCCCTCAGCGTCAGCGGGGGAGATGACGGGGTATTCGATTGGTCGCGTAGTGGTGAGCGCGTCGGTGTCGAACGCTGCGCCGCGCTCCAAGCTGAACGAGTCCCAGCGGTGCCATCCTGGCCGAAACGCGTCGGTGGTTGCTACCTGCATGAATGTTGCGAACGCTTCCTTGAGCCAGATGCCGTTCCACCAGTCCATGGTGACCAGGTCACCAAACCACATATGGGCGATTTCGTGGGCGATGACGTCGACGATGCGGGTGAGCTCGGCTTGAGTTGATGTGTCCGGGTTGGCGAGAAGCAGGGTTTCTCGGAAAGTTACGCAGCCGAGGTTCTCCATGGCACCAAAGGCAAAGTCGGGCACTGCCACGAGATCGAGTTTGTCGCCTGGATACGGAATCCCGTAGTAGTCGACGAGCCACTGCAGCGAAAACGCCCCTGCCTCCAGGCCGAAATCGGTGAGGTGGCCCTTCCCTGGCACGTGCACGATCCGGAGCGGCACTCCGCCGACATCGATCGGGTCAGTGATCTCCAACTCGCCCACGATGAACGCTACGAGGTAGGTGGACATCACCATCGTGTCCGCGAACTGGTCACGTCGCCGGCCATCTGGGAGTTGCTCAGACGCGATCACGTTGCTGCACGAGACTGCGGTGAGGGCATCGTCGACCACCAGGGTGACGCCAAACGTCGCTTTGAGCGCAGGTTCGTCGAAACATGGGAATGCTCGGCGAGCCTGTGTCGACTCGAACTGTGTGGTGGCGATGGTGTGTTCGGCTCCATCGTCACCCGTGTACGTCGAGCGGTAAAATCCTCGGAGCTTGTCGTTGAGAATGCCGGAGAAGTCGCAGCAGAGGACCGACGAGCCCAGGGGCACGTCGCTCGACATCGAGATCGTGGCCCGCTCGGTCTCTTCGTCGAACTCGACGCCCGTGGCCGCAATGGTGGTGCCATCAGCCAACTCGACGCGGGCGTTGCGAATCTCGAGCTCTGCCGCGTTGAGTACCAGGACATCGGTAACTTCAGAAACCTCGATGCTGATGCTGACTTTGCCGATGAAAGAAGCTGCAGGCAGATCGGGCTCGAGAGTCAGGTCGTAATGAACTGGCCGCACGTTGCGCGGCAAACGGTATGGGTTGTCGATCGTCACGTGCGCGACACTACCTGCGGCCTTGGAGGTCACCATGTCCCAACAGATCGATGTCGTCGGCATCGGAAACGCACTTGTCGACGTTCTGACGCACAGCACCGATGAGCAGATTGCTTCGCTCGGCATGATCAAGGGCGCAATGAACCTGATCGACGCCGAACGTTCAGCAGAGCTCTACGCGCTGCTCGACGACCGTATGGTCGTCCCGGGTGGGTCGGCAGCCAACACAATCATCGGTGTTGGTTCGCTCGGAGGAACCGCAGGATACGTGGGCCGTGTTGCCGACGACGATCTTGGCGACGCGTTCATCAAGGACATGAACGACCTTGGCATCACGTACAGCGTGCCTCGCGCCCCAGCTAAGGACCCGACCGGTCGCTGCATAGTGTTTGTCACCAACGACGGGGAACGCACGCTCAACACGTTCCTTGGCGCATCCAACGGTCTGACTCCGGCCGACGTCGACCCAGCTGTCATCGCCAGCGGCTCGATTGTGTTCTTGGAGGGCTACCTGTGGGATCCTCCCGAGGCCAAGATCGCCATGCGTCAGGCCGCAGCGGCAGTTGAGCGCCCCAACCGTGTCGCGTTGACCCTGTCAGACTCATTCTGTGTTGACCGCCACCGCGACTCGTTCCTCGAACTCATCGACGATCATGTCGACATCCTGTTCGCTAACCACCACGAGCTGATGTCGCTGTTCCAGACCGACGACCTCGATGAGGCCATGGAGTTGGTTCGCCAACGGGTGCCGCTCACCGCGGTCACGCGCAGCGAACTCGGTTCGGTGCTGATTCAGGGCGACGAGACTGCAGTTGTCGCAGCAGAGCCAGTCGATCAGGTGGTCGACGCTACGGGAGCGGGGGATCTCTACGCCTCCGGCGTCCTCTACGGCCTCGCACGCGGCTACGACCTGGCGCGGTGCGGGCGACTCGGCTCGATCGCCGCAGCCGAAGTGATCTCCCATGTTGGTCCCAGGCCTGAGAAGTCGCTGCGCGATCTCGTTGGTGACCTCGCCTAACTCTCGAACTTTGTGCTGATCTGGGCGCGTGAGCGCCCGAATCAGCACAAAGTTGGGTTATCTCAGTAGCGCCCGGACGGCGGCGGCGATGTTCTCGATGGCGGAGGTTTCATCAGTTCGGGCCGCGTCGATGTCCTCGAACGGCCCGTCACGATGGAGTTCGAGATAGGCCTTGATCTTCTGTTCAGTGCCACTCGGCCGAATCGCCAGGCGACACCGTGTGCCGAGCACCATGGTGATGAGGTTCGTTGTCTCAGGCCCAGATCGGGTGGCCCAGTCGTCCCAGTCGGTCACTTCGAGGCCGTCGATTGACGTCGGTGCCGCCTCCCTCAGGCGCTCCATCACGACGTCGGTACCTATGGTGCTGGCGTCATCGAGACGGATGGTGACTTGGGCAGTCGAAAACAGTCCGTGTTGTTGGGCGAGTTCGTCGAGGCGGACGCCAAGGTTGGCGCCTCTGGCGCGTAACTCTCCGACCAGATCGAGGAGCACCACGGCAGCGCTGATCCCGTCCTTGTCGCGAACGCCATCGCTGACCGCGAAGCCGAGCGCTTCCTCGTAGCCGAACACCCAGTTCAGATCGGGTTCATCAATCGCTGGTCGGATGATCCATTTGAACCCGGTGAGGGTGCTGCGATGTTCGGCACCGTGGGCTTCGGCGATTTGTCGCACCAGATCCGACGACACGATTGATGAGGCAACGACGCCATCGACGACGGGGTGGTGGCGAAGCAGATGATCGCAGAGCAGGGCACCAATCTCGTCACCTGAGAGTTGGCACCACGTACCTCCGCGGCCGCTCAAGGTCCGATACGCGATGCCAAGGCGATCGCCGTCAGGGTCATGGGCGACGACGAGATCGATTCCCGATGCGTCAGCGACCGTGATGGCTGCGGTCAGTACGCCTGGCTCCTCGGGGTTCGGGAAGGGCAGACCTGGGAATGCGCCGTCGGGTACGTCCTGCGACGGAACCGGTGTGTACGCCGGTAAACCGGCGTGTTTGAGAGCCGCCGCCATAGCGGGGCCAGCGACACCGCAGAGGGGCGTGTAGACGAACGGCCCACACGAGTCGGCGTGGGCGATTGGTTCGATGACCGCGTGCACATAGCGGTCAATGGCGACCCGCGCCGGGAATCGGTGTACTGGCTGCTGACGGAGATCGGCGTCGGTCAGCATTGGAGCTTCTTCGATGCGCTGCTCGATGGCGGTGTCCAGCGGTGGTCGGATCTGTGCTCCGTCGCCCCAATAAACCTTGTACCCGTTGTCGCCACGGGGGTTGTGGCTGGCGGTGACCATCACTGCGGCAGCGTGACCGTCGGCGAGACTGGCTCTGGCTAGCACTGGCGTCGGCACAACCCCATCGATGAGGACGGTGGGCACTCCGAGCCAGGCGAGTACCCGAGCGGTGTCCTCCGCGAAGAGAGACGACTTTGGTCGGGCGTCGTAGCCAATGATGACTCCCCGCTCAGCGACACCTTTGTGTTGAAGTTGGCGGCCAATGGCATGTGCCGTCATGCGAACCAAGACCCGGTTCATCCGAGTTGGTCCGGCGCCGAGCCGCCCGCGTAGTCCTGCTGTGCCAAACGACAGTCGTCCGCTGAAGCGTTCAGCGAGCGCGTCCGGTTCGTCCATCAGGGCGCGGAGTTCGTTCCTGGTGTCCAGGTCGGGGTCGGCGTCGAGCCACGCATGGGCGTTGATGCGCGTCGACGTTTTGTTCGTGTCCATCAGGGATCCTGTCGACCGCTGGCCATGTTCACCCAACGGTTGAGTCTCTTGAATCTGACGTTCGGTGATTTTTCGTGAGTCAGGTACCTTAAAAGTCGCTCCATGCTCTTTCCTACCCTCGCGTTCGCGCTTTTTTTCGTTGTCGTTTTCATCGTCAATTGGATTGTCCGTCCGCGCCCGGTCGTGTGGCGCGTTGCGATGTTCGCTGCGAGCCTTTTCTTCTACGGATACTGGAACTGGCGATTTGTGCTGTTGCTGTTGGGTTCGATTGTCGGCAACTGGTTCATGGCCGAGCAGGTTCAGCGGGCCGGCGACAGCAACCAGGGCGACTTGGTGAGGGCGTGGGTTCGGACGGCGGTCGTCGCCAACCTCACCCTGCTTGGGGTCTACAAGTACTACGACTTCTTCGCTGTGGAGCTATCGAACCTGCTCGGGCGGGTCGGAATCGACGACACGATAGGCACTCTTGATTTGACGTTGCCTGTCGGCATTTCCTTCTTCACCTTCCAAGCAATGAGCTACGTCGTAGATGTGGGTCGCGGCCACATCAGAACGATGGCGCCGCTCGACTTCGCCGTCTACTTGTCGTTCTTCCCGCAGCTGGTTGCAGGCCCGATCGTTCGGGCGTCGGAGATGGCGCCCCAGATGGCGCAGCGTCCTGATCCGCGTCAAGTGGAATCTGCTGAGGCGTTCCGTTTGATCTTTGCCGGGTTGTTCAAGAAGGTGGTGGTCAGTAGTTACCTCGCCGACCAGATCGTCGATGATGTGTTTGCTGATCCTGGTGCCCACACCGGGTGGGAGGTGCTGATTGGCATCTATGGCTACGCCATCCAAATCTATGCCGACTTCTCCGGGTACACCGATATTGCCATCGGTGTTGCCCTCCTCCTCGGGTTCCGTTTCCCGCAGAACTTCAATGCGCCATATTCGGCCCTATCCATAGGTGATTTCTGGCGCCGTTGGCACATGACGCTGTCGAACTGGCTTCGCGACTATCTTTACATCCCCCTCGGCGGAAACCGTGGCGGAGAGTTGCTGACATACCGGAACTTGGCCCTCACGATGCTGTTGGGTGGACTCTGGCACGGCAGCAGTTGGAACTTCGTGATCTGGGGCGGTATTCACGGCGGCGCGCTGGCTGTGGAGCGATTCGTCAGCAACGTTGCCCGACGGCGCGGCTTCAAGCTGGACCTACCGCCAGAGCTCATCCCGATCCTTCAATGGCTCGCGACGTTTCACGTCGTCTGCCTTGCGTGGGTTTTCTTCCGGGCAGAGTCGTTCGGTGCCGCCCTCGATGTGCTCGGTCAGCTGGGATCACTTGACGGAGCGAGCGAACTCGTGACCCCGCTGTTGATCATCACGATCGCGCTCGCGATTGGCTCACAATTCGTGCCCACCTCGGCAGTCCGCAAAGTCGAGGAGCGATTCGTCGACCTTGGCTGGGCGGTGCAGGGCGTGGCGCTTGGTCTCAGCCTTGTTGTCATTGATGTTTTCGGGCCTGAAGGTGTCGCCCCGTTCATCTACTTCCAGTTCTGATGGATCCCATGAGTAACGAACATCGCCAGATTCCAGCGCGAGGTGTGCCCGCTGGCAAGGTGCTGCTTGGCGGCCTCCTCGGCCTCGCTGTCGCGGCACTTTTGAACGCCGGTGCGCTATTGCGCGATGCGGAACAGAAACCTCTGGGTCGGGGGCGCGATATCTCCCTTGCGATCTGGGAGCCGGTGGAATCGCTGAGCTCGGCACTGCAGATCACCAAGCCGCGGCTGTGGGCAGACGAGGCGTTTGGTCGCGATCCGAACGCCGAACTCTTCGAGCTTCCGGTCAATGACAGCGTCGGGGCGGCCGGTGACGAGAGCATGAACGCCGCAGCAACCACGCCTGCGGATGGAGCTGAGACACCGGAGCCGAATGACGCTGTAACAGCTGATAACACACCCTCGTCGGTGCCTGAAACCACACTGGCTGCGGCTCCGGCCACCACCGAGGTGTGGCGACCAATGATCGACGATCGGCTGCGCATGTGGGTGGTCGGCGATTCGATGGTCAACTATTTCGGAGCCACGTTGGCGAGTATGGCCAATGGGACCGGTGTGGTCGAGGCATCGTCAGAGAGCCTTCTCTCCTCGGGGCTGACCCGGCCGGACTTCTTCGACTGGCCTGCGCGCCTCAACGAAATCGTCCTCGCCGACGATCCAGAGTTGATGATTGTGATGTTCGGCGGAAATGATGCCCAGGGCATCATCACACCCGATGGTGCCGCTCAGCCGTTCGGCGAGGCCTGGACTCGGGAGTACAGCACTCGCGTCGGCGGGGTCATGGACCTGTTGGTCACCAGTGGTGCTAGCGAAGGGGGCCGTCAGGTCGTGTGGGTGGGCCAGCCGATCATGGACGCAGATTCCTTCGACGTGAAAATGCAGGAATTGAACGCCATCTACGCGAACGAAGCGGCGAAACGAGGCAACGTTCTTTTCGTGTCGACCCGCGAACTTTTCGCTGACGAAAGCGGGGGCTACTCCAGATTTCTCACGGGGCCTGACGGTGCTGTCGTCGACGTTCGTTTGGCCGACGGGGTGCACCTGAGCACAGCAGGTGGCAGATGGTTGTCAGAACTCCTCCTCGAGCGCATCCAAGAGATCTTCGACCTCAGCGGAGATCCAGCGCCTCTGTCTCTAGGTTCCTCTGGCGGTTCGGGCGGATGAGGCAGTACGTCGCCGGGTTGCTGATTCTTGTGATCGCTCTGGCCGGCGGTGCGCAGGGCACCAGCGCTGCCGATGTGACTGGGTCTGATGTGACTGGGTCTGAGGTGGCTGAGTCAGCGGTCGCTGCGGCTGACCCAACGCGGTATTGGCCTGATCCGTTGAGCGACATCGTCGACTTGGGTACCGAAGAGCGGTTCTACTGGTTGACACGCTCAGATCGCGGGTCTGTGCTTGAGTTCCCGTCAACGTTTGACCGACTCCGCATCTGGGTGGGCGGCGACAGTTTGTCTGGCGGCCCGGCGTGGGGCCTTCAAGCCGAGGTCTCCGGCAATGTGCGGTACGACCTGACCCAGGACATCCGAAGGTCGACCGGAGTTGTTACCGAGTGGTTCTTCGACTGGCGCGGCTACCTGCGCGACGAGGTCAGCCTGGGGGGCTATGACGTGGTGGTACTGGCCATGGGCGGCAACGATGCCCAGCGTTTCGGAGGCCATCCAGACAGGGTTGGCAGCCCGGAGTGGCTCGAGCGGTACTCGGCTCGCATCGACGAAATGATTCGGTCGCTCGACGCTCCAGGTCGGATCGTGATCTGGGTCGGCATGCCAGCCGTTGAGCCGCCGACCATCGCCGGGCTCCCGGCGATCGTCAACCCGCTGGCGGAAGCGGTGACTCAGCGATACCGCCGAGCCTTTTACGTCGATGCGATGTCGGTGATTTCGCCGGACAACCAGTTCCAGATCTATCTGACTGGCCCCGACGGGGTGGAGCGCCAGGTTCGAGTCGATGATGGTGTTCACTACACCATCGCCGGTGGGCGCCTCGTAGCGGCACCGATTCTGCAGATCATTGAGGCACATAGCGCCCCGTCGCCTACCTAAGCTCGACGGGTGACGCGTGGGTCGGCCGCGGAGTACAGCAGGTCTACAAAAAATTGATCGTCCTGTACACGAGTGCCCCGTATGTCGTGATGCCCATCAGCACATATTGATCACGGGCCATGCTGCCTTCGAAGAGGACCAGACCGAGCCCACCGATGCCGAAGACACTCTCAACGACGACGGTGCCCGCCATGAGTGCGCCGAGATTCAGGGCGATGAGCGTGAAAACGTCGAGCGATGCTGGTCTGAGCACATGTCGGAACATGATGTAACTGGTGGATAGATCTTTGCCGGCGCAACTGGCGCGTCGCACTGAACACGCCGACAGGAATGGCCACCAGCAGTGCCGAAGTCGCCCCTGACCGCATCGGCCAGCCATAAGAAGTAGCGATCCACCAATGAGGTGGTCGAGATCGAAGGCCTCGATCGTGGCCTGCCCTCGAACGCCAGCGCGGTCACTGCGAGAACTGTCCCAAAAAGCCATAGAACCCGTGACCCTACGAAACGTAGAGCCATCGGGATCCATGGATTCTGGTCATGCGCAGAATGACGCTTGTTTTAGCCCCGACCGCAGTTGGGGCGCTTGCCATGGTTGGCCTTGTTGCGTCGTGCGCGGAGCTTGCGCTTCTTGGTCTTCTTCGACATAAGTTGACAAGGTTATCCGGTCTGGAGCACAGCTCCCACTTCGATGAGCTTCTCAATCACATCTGACTCGAACCCCCACGCTTCCAACGCCTCACGCGTGTGCTGTCCAGGCGCCGGAGGTGGACCTTGCACCGCGCCTGGCGTTGCTGAGAACTTGGGTGCCGTGCCCGGCTGGGTGACGCCGTCGACTTCAACGAAGGTGCCTCTGGCCACATTGTGAGGGTGTAACGGGGCTTCCTCGAGGCTGAGCACCGGTGCGTAACAAACGTCTGACCCGAGCATCAGCTCGTCCCATTCATCTCTGGTTTTGGTGCGAATGATCTCAGCGAGTCGGGCTTTCTTGTCGGCCCACTGCGACTGATCGTTGCGCTCGGCTGTCGGGGCGCCGGTGAGCCCGGTGATTTCGAGCATCTCGTCGTGGAACTTGCCCTCGATCGAACCAATCGACACGAACTTGTCGTCGGATGTCTCGAAAACGCCGTAGTAGTAGGCGCCACCGTCGAGCATGTTGGCTTCTCGTTCGTCCTTCCAGCCGCCCGAGGCGTGCATGCCGTAGATCGCGCCCATGAGAGAGGCCGCTCCCTCGGTCATGGCCGCGTCGACAACCTGGCCGACTCCGGTCTGGCGGGCCGAGAGCAGGGCCGCGCAGATGCCAAAGGCGAGATAGACCCCACCGCCGCCAAAATCGCCGACGAGGTTCAACGGTGGAGTGGGCCGCTCGGCGGTGCCGATGGCATGAAGCGCCCCAGTGAGGGCAATGTAATTCAGGTCGTGTCCGGCGGCGTGAGCCATCGGGCCTTCCTGGCCCCACCCAGTCATGCGTCCGTAGACCAGTGCTGGATTGCGGGCCAAACACTCCTCAGGCCCGAGGCCGAGGCGTTCAGTGACACCAGGCCGGAATCCCTCGATGAGGGCGTCAGCACTTTCGACCAGAGCGAGTACTGCCTCGATTCCGTCGGGGTTCTTCAGGTCGACCGCGATGGAACGGCGGCCCCGATTGAGCACCGAGTACTTCCGACCCCGGTCGATTCCGAGGTCGACCTGCTGTTGACGGTCGACCCGGATCACATCGGCGCCAAGATCTGCGAGCAACATGGCGCAGAAGGGCCCCGGCCCAATGCCAGCCAACTCAACAACGCGCATTCCTTCGAGCGGTCCCATTTCATTCCCCCATGTACGTCTTTGCGAGTGTGTTCGTATTCGGTTCAGTTCCGATTCAAGCACCTGCAAGGGTTGGCGTGCAGGCTCGGACCTCTCGCGGCGGTAGCCTTCCTCGCCGATGGAACGCTTCGGGTTCGTCGGCCTCCCCAATGCCGGCAAGTCATCCTTGTTCAATGCTCTGGCTGGCGGTGGTGCCCTCGCGGCTCCCTACGCTTTCGCCACCACTGACCCCAATGTTGGCGTGGTCAAGGTCCCCGACCAACGGCTCGACTTGCTAGGGGAGATGAGCAAGACCCGCAAGATTGTCCCTGCAACCACTGAGTTCATGGACATCGGCGGCCTGGTCGAAGGTGCGAGCCAGGGTGAAGGGCTCGGCAACAAATTCCTGGCAGGCATTCGCGAAGTTGATGCGATCGTCTTCGTGCTCCGTGCTTTTGACGACAGCGATGTGCCCGGTCCAATCGACCCGATCGAACATCTCCGCATCGTTGAAATCGAGCTGACACTCGCTGATCTCGACGCAGTCGAGAATCGAATCGACAAGCGACGGAAGGCCTTGAAGGGCGCGCCAAACAACCCAGACATCCAGGCCGAGGTCGCCTCGCTGGTGCTAGCTCTTGAACATCTGTCCGAAGGCACCCCGCTGTATCGCACCGATATGACAGAGGAGCAGCGATCGGCTCTACGCGAACATTTCTTGCTCACCAACAAGCCGGTGATGGCTGTCGTCAACATCGGTGAAGATCAGTTGGAAGAGGCTGAGGAGATCGCGGTTCGCGTCGCTGACGAACTTCCCGGTTCCGAAGTGTTGCCGCTGTCGGTGCAGCTCGAAGCTGAGGCGGCGATGCTCGATGCCGACGAGCGAAGCGAAATGCTTGAAGGCCTCGGGCTAGGCGAGGGCGCTCTGCCCAGGTTCGTTCGTTCGGCCTACGCACTCCTTGGATTGCGTACCTTCCTCACCACTGGTGAGAAGGAAACGAGGGCGTGGACATTCCGGGCAGGTTACAAAGCTCCCCAATGCGCTGGACGTATCCACACCGACTTCGAACGCGGGTTCATCCGGGCCGAAGTCATTGATTGGCGGGAACTGCTGGAGCTCGGCTCCTGGTCCGCAGCTCGTGACGTTGGCAAGCTTCGTCTCGAAGGTAAGGACTACGTGATGCAGGACGGCGACGTGGTGGAGTACCGCTTCAACGTTTGAGGTGGCAATCTGTGCCAATGGCGTGGTTGGTGCGCGACGGACAAGTCATAGCCAGTCTCGAGGTGGCACACACTCGGGCTGCTCGGCGTCGGGGACTCCTTGGGCGAGAGTCGATCGAGGGCGGAATGCTGTTCCGGCCTGCGCGGTGGGTCCACACGGTCGGGATGCGCATACCGATCGACGTGGCGTTCTTTGATGCTGAAGGGACAGTCGTGGCGATCTGCACCATGAAACGCAACCGGTTGGGTAAGCCGCGCGTGACGGCCCGATGTGTCATCGAAGCCCGTGCCGGAGCGTTCGCCAAGTGGGGCGTGACCGCAGGTGATGAGCTCACGATCACCGACGCCAAACCCTGATGACGAGCTCCCCGCTGTCGGCCGGTCAGTTGATTTTGGTAGCGACACCTATTGGCAACCTCGGTGACATGACCGCCCGCGCTATTGAGGTTCTGCGGACTGTGCCGATCATTGCCTGTGAGGATTCGCGTCGCACGGGTATGTTGCTGTCACATCTCGGCATCGCCTCACCCAAACTCGTTGTAGTCAACGACCACACCGAACGCGAGCGGGCCGGACGGCTCATCGAGGACATGCATCAAGGGTCGAACGTGGCGTTGGTCAGCGATGCTGGAATGCCGGGAGTGTCTGACCCCGGTGAGGCACTGGTGGCAGCTGTCCACGCGGCGGGGCTCTCCGTCAGCGTGGTCCCAGGAGCTTCTGCGGTGCTCGGGGCCCTCGTCGTGTCAGGGTTGCCATGTGCCAGGTTCGTGATGGAGGGGTTTCTTCCTCGCAAGGGGGTCGCCCGTCAGCAAAGGGTCGCATCGATCGCAGCTGACGAACGCACCACGGTCGTCTACGAGTCGCCTCAACGACTCGCAGCAACACTGAGGGATCTTGCAGCAGCCTGCGGCCCGGCGCGCCTGGCGGCTGTGGTGCGCGAGCTCACGAAGCTGCACGAGGAGATTGCTCGGGGGTCGCTGGCTGAGCTCGCGGATCGTTTCGCCGACGGTACCCGGGGCGAAATCGTGCTCGTCATTGGTGGCGGACCCGCCCCCGAGGAGGTGACCGACGTCACGATCGACAATGCCCTCGCCCTTGAACGGTCGAACGGTTTGTCGAACCGGGACGCTGTCACAGCGGTCGCCTCGGGTCTGGGCGTTAGTAAGAACCGGGTGTACGAGCGTTCACTCGGCTCGTAGCAACGGATGTTGTGGCGTTGGTGGAGCTCCGGAGCAGTTGGAACGGACGAACCACCGAGACGAATTCCATCAGTGCGTCGCGCGTCGCTACGTTCGCTCCAACGATCTGGCCGCCGAGGCGCCATCTCGTCGTGGTCTGATTCGGTAGCGCAGACCTGATCACGACCATGAGTTCGATGTCTTGGATTCGACCGTCGGCCATCGGCAAGCGCAGGCGCACGTCGACAGTTTCGCCAGTGCGATACATCGCTGTGCTGACGAACCCGATGCCACCGACACTCAAGTCGGAAATCTTGACGGTGCGCCCTTCGGCCAGTGCTCCGAATTCGACCCCCTGACGGAACTGACTTCGCATCTGGCGCCGGTGCACGAACACCCCGAGCACACGGAGGGCGAACACCAACGTGGACCCACCGGCGGCGATCATGGCGACGAGCGCGACCCCGCCGACCTTGCCTGGTAGTGGGCGACCAATGAGAGCGTCGAGCAGCCTCAGCGCTAGGGCGACTTCAAGCACAATAGTGAGCAGCGCAAGCAACTGGAGACGTTTCAGGACGTCGTAGCCGCCCCGGTCGACTCCCGTGCGAGCGACGGATGTGAATCGGCGTCGGACACCGAAGACGACGCTCACGAGTGCCTCAAGGTTGACTTCGAGCGTAACCGCCGAACGCATCGCGGTCTCGCGGATCTGCACTCGATGGCGGCTCAACGCCACCCAACTCAGACTGGTCAGTCCCAGCCATGCGGCCAGGAACGGAACGAGTGTCAGCGCGTCTGCGGTGAGAGGGAGTTGGCCGGTGAGCAAGCTGGCGACGAGGACGGTCAACATCGCGAGGTGGAATGGGGCGGCCAAGTACTCGGCGATGTGATCGAGATGACTCAAACGCTGGCGGGCGCTTAACCCACGTCGGAACAGGGGATTGTCGCGACTAACGAGAATGGCCAGGTGTCCACGTGCCCAACGGCCGCGCTGGGCCAGGAACGCGTCGAGGTTGTGAGCAGCGGTGCCTTGGACCACGGTCTCGCGGTGGTATCGGGTTTTCCACCCCTTGCTGTGAAGACGGACGGTGGCCTGTAGCTCACCGGTGGTCCCATGAGTTGGGATGCCGCCAATGGCCACGAGCGCTTCTCGGCGAAGGACTGCCGCGGGGCCTTCCCACACTGCAGCGTCGAGATGGTCGCGTGCTGGGTTGAGCACCTCGTTGTGGTGCGACCGTTCGTGGCGGGCGTGTTCGAAGTGCAGCAGCGAATCGCGGTTTGAGTATTCGAGGGGAGTTTGCACGATTGCGACGTCAGGTTGGTCGAAATATCCCGCTGTCTGGTGGAGGACGTCAGGCATTGGAACCTGGTCCGCATCGAGTACGAGAATGAGGTCGGCCGTCGATGTGTGCAACACGTGATTCACGGCCCCGGTTCGTGCGCCGGTGGTTTGGGAACGGGCAACGTAGCGAACGTTCAGTTCGCTGGCGACCTCGCGTAACTCGGCCCGATGGCCTTCGTCGACCAGCCACGTTTCATGCGGATGGTGAATTGCCCGAGCTCCGATGAGTGTGGCTCGCACAACGTCGACTGGTTCTGCGAATGCTGTAACGACTACGTCGGTGGAACGCAGAGTTGTGAGTGGTGGAGCGACTCGAGCGGGGAGCGACCACGCTGTGTGGGTTCTCAACGCCAGCCGAACCCAGAGAGAGGCTTCGGCGGCGAAAAGGGCGTGGAACAGGGGCGTCGAAGCGCCGTTACGGGTCGCAGTCCAACGCCACGCGAGATACGCGGCACCGACTGCCAAAGCTATGAGGGCAACAAAGGGGGCGGCGTCGTCGGCCGCGCGCGACGAACGGTTCCGGAGGGCGCTGGTTGGGGAGCGGTTCGTCGCGTGAAGGTTCACACTGCTCTTATCGGCCGGATGAGGGTCTAACAGAAGGCACTAATGGACGAAGTTTGGCGTGAAAGATTTGGCGCTCAGAGTGCGGCGAGGACTTCGAGCAGGTCGTCTGCGAATCGCCCGGCGCTGGTGCTGTCGACGGAGTCAACAGCGACCCAGATGCCTTGCGGGCAGTGCGAGGTCGGGCGTTCTGCTTGCCCGACCAGCCAACCCTTGCCTTCCATAACAATCGCGGTGACGGCCTGGTTGTGCGTAGGAATCCAGATGGTGGGTCCGGTCTGGCCGGCCGCGATGATTCCCCGGTTTCGTAGTGCGGCAAGAAGCACAACTCGCCGACTGCCGTGCTGGCGAGCCAAACCTTCTGCTCGTCGGGGCGTGCCCGGGTGGGCAAGAACGTCAACGGCAAGGCGACGGATCAGGAGCGAAACTTCGCTGCCCGAAAGCACTTGACGTCCCCGCACCCGCGCGAGGGTGACCGGGTCACCGGCGAGACCAGCGACTGAGGCATGTCCGCCGAGCATGCCTTCGAACGAGCGAATAGTGGCCCAGCGAGACCGGTCGGGGTCAACAATTGGTTCGTAGGCGGCACCGCTGAGCGGGCCGTGGAAATCCCACTCGATGGCCAGAACCTCTGGGCGACCCCGTAAGGCGACGCGTAGTTCCGATGCCCGGGCTGGGGTGACGGTTGCCGTTGTTGGTGCCTGGGCCCGCGGGGTAAGGATGACCGCTGAGACCCTCGGCAGCACGCTGGTCAGCGACGAAGCAAGCGGGCCTTCGTGGTCGATGTCGATCGGTACTGCTTCAAGGCCGTTCAGGCTCAGCACGTCGGTGATGTGGCTCGATGAGGGGGCCTCGATACCAACCCGGTCGCCCGGCAATAGATGACTTTCGAGCACTCTGGCGAGCGCCTCGCGAGGCGACCCAAGGGCGAGCACCTGCTCGGCATCGAGCCCGTCAGCGGAGAAGCTCTTGCCCAGAAGGTTTTCGAGAGCATGTTCATCACCCGTGAGAGGGCGTTCAGTCAAATCGCTGAGCGCATCACGCATGATCTGGCCGAGTTCGGGTTCGGTCTCCAACCCGCGTAAGTCGCGAACCGATGGATCGTGGTGCCGCTCGCGACGGGCCTCGACAGGTGGGCGGCTATGTACACGAGTGCCGCCGCGACCGTGTGTGCTGATAACGCCTCGTTGACGCAGGTACCGATACGCCGCCGAGACGGTGCTCGGACTGACTTCGAGTCGATCGGCGAGTGCGCGCACAGTGGGCAGTTGTGCCCCAGATGTCAGCCGACCTTCGCGGATGGCTGTTTCGATGCTGTCGCTGATGTCGCTCGCGCGTTTTCCATCAACTTCGAGGGCGGAGTCCATGCATCACGAGACTACCGAGCAGGGATACCCAGTGGGTGGTTACTCCGCGAGGTTCCCACGTGGCGTCCTGTGGCCTCACGTAATCCCTGTCCGAACACGATTGCTCGACCCCGGCCAACTTCCTTCGCTCGTTCCAAGGCAGCGGTCGCGTTGCGGAACAGTCCCTCGACGGTGGTGACGCCTGGTTGGGTCAGCGCGACCCCACACGACAGCGAGATGAACCACTCGACACCGTCGATAACGAGCGGGTCGTCGACGCAGCTGCGCAGCCGCTCGGCAAATCGTTCGGCGTCCTGTATATCCGGTAGATCGTCGCGCACTGCCGCGAACTCGTCGTCACCGGAACGAGCAAGCGTGTCGCCGGGTCGCAGGTTGTCTTGCAGGCGGGTCGCGACTGCGGCGAGTAAACGCTCGGACATATCCGGGCCGACTGCGTCCGAGATCGGCCCGAAGTGGTCGATGTCGAAGATCACGAGACCCGTCGGCTGACCAGATCGTGACGCTCGCTCGAACGCGTGGGCGAGGCGATCGATCAGTACGACCCTGTTGGGGAGGTCGGTGAGATGATCGCGAGTCGCGAGTGGGTCAGGTCCGGTGACCCGCTGCGGTTCGGCAGCAATCGTCCACATTTCAGGAGGCCCGGCGACGTGGGAAAGGGTCACCTCTGCCAGTAGCTCTTCGGCGCCGGTTCCAGTGTGGTGATTTCGAGTGATTCGCATGGCGAGCGGAGCAGACCATCTGCCGTTACGCGTTGCGGCCCCGAAACCGTGAGCGACCAGTTCGTCGGCCGCCCAACCTGGCATGAGGTCGCGCAGATGAAGATCGGCCAGTGGAGCGTGAGCGTCAATCCCGAGCAGCTCCCTTGCTCCCCGGCTCGCAGCCACAGGTCCGGATCCGTCCAGTACCCACACCGGGCTGGTCGTCGCAGCGAGAGCGGTCTCGGTGAGGGAGGTATCTGGACTCACAGAGAAGAGGTAGGCCAGGCCAAGCAGGCGACCGGTCGGCTCGCGCACCTCGCTCACCCGGAGTTTCAACGGAGCCTGAAGCTGCTCCGAGCTATTGGACTGTCGAACCGAAGTCTCGACCAGTGGCCCGCGACTGGTTCGAAGGAGCTTGTTGACGCGATCGTGTTCGCCGGGGCCGAGTAGCCCGCCGATTGAGCAGCCGATCTCAGCTCTGTCGCCAAATGCCGCCTTCGCTGCGCCGTTGGCGAACTCGATCCGGCCTTCTGCGTCGACGAGGACAATCAACTCTGAGGTAGCCGAAGTCACCGCAGTGAAACGGGAGAGTCCACCGGTTGCATCGGGAGTCGCCGCGGCAGGGATGAGTTGGACCACGGCGCGCGCTGATTCTTCGGTGAGTGGCAGCGGCGAGATCCAGGCGATGAGGTCGTGCGAGGAGCCATTGGGCTGCTGAATCGAAAACTCGAGAGTGGCGGCAGAGTGCGGATCAGCTAGCCACTGGTCAAATAGCTGCACGGCCGGGCCTGACAACAGGCCAGCCAAGGGCTGCCTCACGACGTGGCGTCTGGTGAGACCAAGGTGCTGTAGGTAAGCGGCATTGGTGGTGACGTGTCTGCCGTCACGGGTGATCGACGCGAAGCCGACAGCTGCGACGTCGAACGCGCTTCTCAGCCATCCATCCACCGCTTGTCGCGGGCGAGGAGGCAGGGAGGGGTCGGACACGAGAAGCGTCAGAGTACGTCACCGGCCTCCGTCTTACGAGAGCGCTATTAGTGCGGGTGCTGGGGGCGGGCGTCGCTACAGTTGCGGTGTGTCTTCCTATTTCGTCACGACGCCGATCTACTACGTCAACGATGCGCCTCACATCGGTCACGCCTACACCACGGTGACCGCTGACGCTCTCGCCAGGTGGCATCGCATGATTGGCGACGATGTCATGTTCCTCACTGGGACTGACGAGCACGGTCTCAAGGTTCAGCGAGCGGCTGAGGAACATGGGGTCACTCCGCAAGAGTGGGCCGATCGAACCGCCGCCAGCTACCAGGATGCCTGGGAGCTGCTCGCCATCACCAACGACGACTTCATCCGTACCTCCGAACCTCGTCACTACGCCAGCGTGCAACGGATGTTGCAGGCCTGCTACGACAACGGCGATATCGAGCTACAGACCTATGAGGGCTTGTATTGCGTGAGCTGCGAGGCGTACTACACCGAGGACGAACTCGACGACGGAAACTGCCGCGACCATGGAAAGCCGGTTGAGAAGGTCACGGAAGAGAACTACTTCTTCAAACTGAGTCGATACGAGCAGCCGCTTCTCGATTACTACGAGCAGCACCCGGACTTCGTCACGCCTGGCACCAAACGCAACGAGGCTCTCGGGTTCATCAAACAAGGCCTGCGAGACTTCTCCATTAGTCGCACCTCCATCAGTTGGGGTGTCCCGATTCCGTGGGATCGGGCTCACGTCACCTATGTCTGGTTCGACGCACTCACGAACTACATCACCGCGGCTGGATTTGGTTCCGATGACGGGAAGTTCGAGAAGTGGTGGCCTGCTCATCACATCCTTGGCAAAGACATCTTGCGCTTCCACTGCGTGTACTGGCCAGCGATGCTGATGTCAGCAGGTCTGCCGTTGCCCGAAACGCTTTCGGTGCATGGCTTTCTTCTGGTCGGTGGCGAAAAAATGTCCAAGACCCGTCTCAACCAGATCACACCTGCCCAATTGGTCGAAGAATTCGGGGTCGATGGCTTTCGCTATCAGTTCCTGCGCGATCAATCGTTCGGTCCCGATGGCGAGTTCTCCCATGAAGGAATGCTCGCCAGATACAACTCCGACTTGGCGAACAATCTCGGCAATCTTCTGAGCCGGGTGTCCACCGTGGTAGCCAAGAAGTGCGATGGCGTCGGCCCCGCGCCGAGGCCCGACAGCCCTCTCGCTGCGATCGCAGCTGCTGCAGTTGCAGACGCAACCGCAGCGTGGGCGCGTACCGCACCGTCGGAAGCGCTCGATGCTACGTGGCGCATTATTCGCGAGACCAACAGCCTGCTGGAGGATGCCGAGCCTTGGAAAATGGACCCAGGTCCAGAGGTCGACGCTGTCCTGGGTGACGCCCTGGAAGCCCTTCGAATCGTCACGATTCTGGCCACGCCAGCGTTGCCAGAAAGCTGCCCCAATATCTGGGCACGTATCGGGCTCGAAGGCGACCCGGCGAACCAGGGATGGCCGGGCTGTGTCGAATGGGGCGGTTATCCCGGCGGCGTGCCGGTGACCAAGGGCGATCCGCTGTTCCCACGACTCAAGGCGTGACCGTGTCTGAACAAGAACAGCCGCTTCGCTGGACCGATAGCCATTGTCATCTCCCTGAAGGCCCCGACGCCGAACTGGTGGTTGCGGAAGCTGCCGCTGCTGGAGTTCTGCGGATGGTCGACGTCGGCACCGATGTGGAGCGGTCTGCTCAGGCGTGTGAACGGGCACGTCGACTCCCGGGGGTGTGGGCCACAGTGGGGCTGCATCCCCACGACGCAAGCCATGGTCTCGACGGGCTCGTCGAGCTACTCGACTTGCCAAACGTTGTCGCAGTCGGGGAGTGCGGACTCGACTATCACTATGACCATTCGCCGCGGGACGCTCAGAAAGAGATATTCGCAGCCCAGATCCAGCTCGCCCATGAACGTGGACTACCGCTGGTGATTCATACCAGGTCGGCTTGGGACGACACGTTTGACATCCTCGACGCCGAAGGAACTCCTGAACGGACCGTCTTTCACTGTTTCACCGGCGGACCTGATGAAGCTCGGCGTGGACTCGACCGAGGCGCGGTGATGTCGTTCAGCGGCATCGTTACGTTCCCCTCAGCTCCCGAGGTCCGCGAGGCAGCTGCACTATGCCCTGCCGATCGCTACATGGTCGAAACCGATGCGCCGTATCTGGCTCCTGTGCCCAATCGTGGCCGCAAGAACCAGCCGGGCTGGGTGCCTCTTGTTGGTGCTGGCGTCGCCGAGGCGCGCGGTTGCTCCCTCGCCGAGGTGGCCGAGCACAGCTGGAACACGGCCGAACGGTTCTTCGAATTGTCCTGATATTTCAACCGTCCGGTACCTCCCGCTCTGTGCGTTGGGCTTCCAGCTGACTAGGCTCGTCACGTTCCTGCCCCAGCTCCGTTGAGGACCCGATGTCATGGAGGTGTCGTCCTGCTGATTCGTGAGGCGAACCCTCGTCGCTCGCGTTTCGCTGCCACCGTATTGACGGTTGCAGCGATGCCAGTGCTCGCGGTCTCGAACCTTGGATCCGGCAGCCTGGCTGAGGGTTTCAGCCAGACAGATCCTTCCATCGCGCCCGAAGTCTTGATTGCGGAGCCAGGTGATGAACGATTCAGCATCACGATCTTCGACTCGTCGGTTCCTGGACAAGAACTCTCGCCCGGCAATTTCCTGAACCTCGGCTCGAGGTCGAGCGTTTCCGAAGCGGCCGTGCCTGAGGCCGAATCCTATTCCGCCGCCTCGACCACCGCCGTGCCCGCGAGTGCAGCTCAAACAACTGCTCCAGCATCCAGCGTTCCTCGAACCACAGCCGCTCCAACGACCTCCGTTCCAACTGTCCCAAAGACAACTGTCCCAAAGACAACTGTCCCGCCAGTAACTGCGGCGCCACCAACGACCGCTCCTCCGGCAGCTGAGTCACCAGTGACAGCAGCGCCCACGACCGCACCTCCCGTTACAGAGCCGCCAGCAACTGACTCCCCAGCGCAGGGGACCATTTTCGGTCAGCCGTACCTGGCCGAGTGGCCGAGCGTCGACATGTGGGATCGGATGGCCGTCTGCGAGAGTGGCGGGAACTGGTCGATCAATATCGGCAACGGGTACTACGGCGGACTCCAGTTCGCTGCCAGCTCTTGGGAGTCGGTGGGAGGCAGCGGGTTTGCTTCCGATGCCAGCCGGGAAGAACAGATCTACCGCGGCAACTTGCTGTGGGAGCGCCGAGGCTGGAACGCCTGGCCTGGCTGCAAGCGGGATTTCGGGTGGGACCGCGAGCAGACTCGTCAGTGACCCTCAGCTCACGAGACATCAAAGATCTGCTGAGTTCGGCCGACCTCGAACCGCGCAAGTCCTTGGGTCAGAACTTCGTCTCTGATCCCAACACCGTCCGGCGTATCGCCCGCCTCGCCGGCGTAGGTCCCGGCGACCAGGTCGTCGAGATCGGGGCCGGGCTCGGTTCGCTGACGCTCGCACTGATCGAAACCGGCGCCTCGGTGACCGCGATCGAGACCGATCCCCACCTGGTGCCCCTGCTCAAGGCGAACCTTGTTGCCAAACAAGCTGTTGCCAAGCAAGATTCTGGGATACAGGCATATGGTCGGGCTCACGTCGTCCATGCTGATGCCCGCGAACTGAACTGGAACGAAGTGCTTCCCGATGGGGAATGGACGCTCGTCGCCAATCTCCCTTACAACGTGGCCACATCCCTTGTGCTCGACGTGCTCGACGACGTTCCGCAGGTGAAGCGTCTTCTGGTGATGGTTCAACGAGAGGCGGGGGAACGACTCGTCGCCACCGGCGGCGATAAGTCGTTCGGAGCCGTGTCGATTCGTGTTGCCATGCGGGCCCAAGGACGGATCGTTGGCACCGTTTCGCCTGAGGTCTTTCACCCTAAGCCGAAGGTCACCTCGGTTTTGGTGTGGCTCGCCCGCCACGACGAGTCGCCAGTGCCGCGGGACATCGATGAGACTCAGCTGCTCGCGTTGCTTAAGGCCGGTTTCGCTCAACGAAGAAAGATGCTTCGGGGCGCGTTGCGGGGCATGGCATCGTCGGAACAGCTCGAAGACTCAGGGATTCGTCCGGAGGCTCGGGCCGAAGAATTGCGATTGGCCGATTGGGTGGCACTCGCCCGGACCACACAGAAGGAGATCTGATGGTCACGCTCGTGGCTCCTGCCAAGGTCACGACGTCACTGCGCGTCACCGGGATTCGCGACGATGGCTACCACCTCATCGACGCAGAGATGATCACGGTCGACCTCAACGACACATTGATGGTCACCAAGGGCGATGCCCTCGAGGTCATCGAAACCGACTCCGGGCTGACGGTTCCGGCATCGGACGACAATCTGGTGCGTCGGGCGCTCAGACTTCTTGGGCGTACGGCCGCCGTGCGCCTCCATAAGGCGATTCCTGCCGGTGCAGGGTTGGGTGGCGGCTCGGCCGATGCTGCGGCAATTCTGCGATGGGGCGGACTGACCGATCCGGCCATAGCAGCATCGATCGGAGCCGATGTCGGGTTCTGTCTCATCGGTGGCCGAGCGCGCGTGACCGGTATTGGCGACGAGGTCGAGCCACTTCCCTTTGTGCCGAAGACGCTGACGCTTGTCATCCCGCCGTTTGGCGTCTCGACGCCAGCCGTTTACCAGCGTTGGGACGACATGGGCGGTCCAGTTGGCGACCATGGAAACGATCTTGAACCAGCAGCTGTCGATCTGGTGCCCGAACTCGCCAGATGGCGGACGCGTCTCAACGAAGTCTGCGGGCAGCGGCCACGCCTGGCCGGCAGTGGTGGCACATGGTTCGTTGACGGGGCCCACGAGGGTCTCAGCATCGAAGGTGTTGTAGGCCGCGTCGTCAGATCGGTTCCCGCCGAGTGAATCGTCGGGAGTGCGAACTGAGCGAAAAACCTGGTGCTATTTGTTTTTGCGCTGGTAGCGCGTGCGTCGCAGCATCTTCTTGTGCTTCTTCTTACGCATGCGCTTGCGGCGCTTCTTAACGAGCGATCCCATAAGTTCGAGCAGGGTAGTCAGTTGATCGCCCGCTTCAAAGCAGACGACGAGAAAACCTCGTTGGTGAGTCTCCTCGAGTCGTTTGCCGTAACCTGTGTAGCGCCCTCGCGGCAGATCCATCGGGGATCGTTCAATTGGTAGGACATCGGGTTTTGGTCCCGACAACGGAGGTTCGATCCCTCCTCCCCGAACACAAGCGCCCCCAACCCATGCTTGCCGCACACGTCTTTCACTCGAGGCCGGAGCGGCCGACAGGTAGGTCATGACTTTGTCTCGACGCTGTTCCGCTATGGTGCTGGCCGCTGGCCAGGGCACACGCATGAGATCCTCGCGCCCAAAGCCGCTGCACATGCTGTGCGGACGACCAATGGCCATGTATGTCCTCGATTCGCTCGCCGACCTCAACATCGATCGCACCGTGGTAGTGGTGGGTCATGGTGCCGAGCAGGTCACGAAGACTCTGCAGGAGCAGGCAAGCAGCGAACTTTGTGTGACGTTCGTGGAGCAGGTCGTGCAGCGTGGCACCGGTGACGCCGTCTCGATTGGCTTGACAGCGTTTGAACCGTCGGAATTGGACGACGAAGACGTCGACATTGTTGTGCTCGCCGGCGACACACCCCTGCTGCGCGCTGAGACCATCACCGCACTGGTCGAGGCCCACGCCGAGGCTGGCGCCGGAGCGACGGTTCTCACCGCAGTGCTGCCCGACGCGTCGGGATACGGCCGGATTGTGCGTGACCGAGATGGCCGAGTGGCCAGCATCGTCGAGCACAAGGATGCGACCGCTGAAGAACTTGCCATCAATGAAATCAACACGGGCGTGTTTTGCTTCCGTCGCAGCTTGCTTCCAGCAGCGCTCCGCATGGTCGACACCAGTAACTCCCAAGGCGAGTACTACCTCACCGATGTCATCGGAGTCCTGCGAGGCGCCGGGTATGGCATCGGGGCACTGATCGCAGAAGATCCATTTGAGAGCACCGGGGTGAACGACCGTCGCCAACTCGCTGAGGCTGAGGTCGAGCTCCGTAGGCGAACGAACGAAAAGTGGATGGCGGAAGGCGTCACGATGCTCGACCCATCGTCGACATACATCGACACGACAGTCATCCTTGCGCACGATGTGACCGTGTTCCCGAACACCCTGATCCAGGGCAGCACCGTGATTGGAGAAGGCGTCGAGGTGGGTCCAGATTGTCGCCTTACCGACGTCGTTGTTGGTGCCCGGTCGCGCATTCAGGCAACCACCGCCGTGGACACCGAGATCGGTGAAGGATGTGTTGTTGGCCCGTACGCCTCGCTGTCTGCGGGAGCGTCCGTGCCTTCGGGTACTGTCACAGGGCCGTTCTACTCAGCTGGGTGATCTTTCCGATACCAGCGCGCCCGGGAGTTTTCATGGAGCTGGTCACCAAGAAGCGTCTGCACTTGTTCAGCGGTCGCACCAACGAGTCGTTGGCCGTCGAGATTGCCGAACACCTCGGCGTCAAGTTGGGCGATACAGGACTCATCAACTTCGCCAACGGGGAAATCAAGTGCCGGTTCGGTGAATCGGTGCGGGGCGGCGACGTCTTCATTATCCAGTCGCATGCGTCGGTCGAGGGACGCAGCGTCAATGACTCGATCATGGAGCAGCTGATCATGATCGACGCTGCGAAGCGAGCGTCGGCGAAACGCATCACAGCAGTGATTCCGTTCTATGGCTATGCACGCCAAGATCGCAAGGCAATGGGGCGCGAGCCAATCACCGCACGGCTCGTCGCTGACATGATGGCCGCGGCTGGCGCTGAGCGACTTGCCACGATCGACTTGCACTCAGGTCAAATCCAAGGTTTCTTCAGCGGCCCCGTCGATCACCTGACCGCCGCGCCGGTCCTGATCGATTACTTGCGTGCCACCATGGACGCCAATTCGGTGATCGTGTCTCCCGACACCGGACGGGTAAAGGTCGCGGAGCGCTATGCGAAGCGCCTGGGCTGTGAGGTGGCGTCGATCTACAAACGCCGGTCAGTCACCAAGGCCAACGAGGTGGAAGCCCTCGGAATCATGGGTGAGGTCGATGGCCGCACCTGCGTGATCATCGACGACATGATCGATACTGCCGGAACCATCTGCTCAGCGGTCGACACCCTGATCGCTGCAGGAGCCTCTGATGTTCGGTGCGCCACCACTCACGCGATCTTCTCCGGCCCCGCAATCGACCGGTTGAAAAACTCGCGTTTGTCCGAAGTCATCGTCACTAACACCATTCCGCTACCGCCTGAAAAGCAGTTTCCTGGCCTGAAGACCCTTTCGGTCGCTGGCGTATTCGCCGATGCTCTGAAGTCGGTGTTCGAAGACACATCGGTGTCGGAGATCTTCGACGGTGAGAACAACAGCTGAATCGCACGGTCACCCAGAGCCGGTCAGCAAACACGGGTTGGGGATCTCGTCCCCGCCGACCTAGACTCGATCTTTGCGCCGGGAGACGACTCCCCGCGATTTCTCCCCCCCACGATCGCCTCGCTGGAGTGTCCGCGATGACTGAAATCAACCTTGTTGCTGAGACCGGCCGCCAGCTCGGAAGTCGCGAGTCTCGCCGTCTGCGACGCGAAGACAAGATTCCTGCTGTGGTCTATGGCCACGGTTCGGATCCGATCTCGGTAGCTGTCGATCGCCCGCTACTGCGTGCTGCCCTGAACTCCGCTGGCCCGAACGCCGTGATCACCCTCGACATTGATGGGGCCAAAAACCTCACGATCGTCAAGGCCATGCAGCGTGACCCCATCGCCAACCGGGTGACCCACGTTGACTTCCAGTTGATCGATGCCTACGAGAAGCTGACCGTCGACGTTCCCATCCATCTCGAGGGTGAGGCTGAGGAGCTTGAGCGTCAAGGTGGCGTGGTACAGCAGCAGCTCATGTCACTCGCCATCGAGGCCGCGGCCAGCTCTATTCCTGCTCAGATCAGCGTCGACATCTCCAATCTTGTCATCGAACATCCGATCCGAGTCAGCGACCTCGTTATCCCTGCCGGTGTCACTGTACTTGATGACGAAAACGCTCTTGTGGCCCTTGGCCAGTACTCCCGTGCAACTCTTGCCGAAGATGGCAGCGGAGAGACCGACGGCAAAGAAGCTGTCGTCGCCGAGGGCGGCGACGAATCCTCCGACAGCTGATCGGACGACTCATGTCGGTGTTCCGACGGGCTGTCGAACGGCGTGGAACCTCTGCGTCAGCACTCGTCGTAGGCGTCGGCAACCCCGGCTCTCAGTACGAAGGAACCCGGCACAATGTCGGCTTCGAGGTGATTGACCTCTTAGCTGCGCGCCACGGCGGCTCGTTGAAGCTGGAACGTCGCGAACGCGCCGCTGCGGGCACCATTCGGTGGAATGACGCCATGGTGGCGCTGGCTCGGCCGACGACGTTCATGAATCTGAGCGGAGAGTCGGTCGGTCCCCTCGTGAAGCGATACGGAATCGACGACCCGTCGAACGTGATCGTGGTGCAAGATGAGCTCGACCTTGAGCCTGGACGTATCAAGATCAAGATCGGCGGCAGCAGCGCTGGGCACAATGGGCTCAAGTCGATCTCTCAACACCTCGGCACCGACGACTACATCAGGGTCCGCGTTGGTGTGGGCAAACCTCCCCATCCCCGAGCCGGCAAAGACTGGGTTCTGAAGAAGCCTGGCAAGGCCGATCGGGAGAAGCTCGACGATTCGGTTCATCGTGCCGCTGACGCCATCGAGGCCATCTTGTCGACCGACGCCGCTACAGCGATGAACGATTTTAACAGAGCATGAGCCAACCCTCTCCCCTGAGTGGTCTTCCTCGGCGATTACGTGATGATCCGGCCATGGCGGAGATGCTCGGTCGCCGAACCGCGAACATGGCCGTCGCCGAATCGGCCCGAGCATTCTCGATTGCGGGCATCGCATCGCTGTCCGAGCGTGCGCCGTTGGTCGTGGCGGTGCCGACCGGGCAGGAAGCCGATCGCCTGGGGCACGACCTGCGCGCCTGGCTTTCGCCTGAGGACGTCGAAGTTTTTCCGGCATGGGAAACACTTCCGTTCGAAAGGGTCTCGCCCGGTGTTGAGACCATGGGGCGCCGACTCAAGGTGCTGGCCCGTCTCGACAGTGACGATCCACCCCGGGTGGTCGTCGCACCTATCCGGGCCCTGCTGCAACGACTTGGCCCTGACGCGGCGGGATTTACTCCGATCAGGGTTGGGCGCGGCGATCTTGTGGATCCAGCGGACCTCGTTCGCGACCTGGTCAGCATGGGCTACCACCGCGAGTTCCAGGTTGAACATCGTGGCGAGATCGCTGTGCGGGGCGGCATTGTTGATGTATTTCCCGCAACGGCCGATTCGCCCATTCGAATCGATATGTGGGGCGACGAGATCGACCGCATCAACCAGTTCGCGGTCGCCGATCAGCGGTCGACCGGCGAGCTGGACTCAGTCGTCATTCACGCAGCGCGCGAGCTGCGACCCGACGCGGCGATTCGAGCGCGGGCTCAGCGGCTCGTAGCGATCGAACCATGGGGTCGTGAACATTGGGAGCGGGTAGCCGACGGGCAGCTCTTCGACGGTATGGAGTCGTGGCTGCCGTGGTTGTCTGAAACGGAGACCGTCTTCACGGATCTGCTTGGACCTGATGCCCACGTCCTCATGCTCGACCCTCGCCGGTTGCGTGACCGAGCCACCGACTTGGCAGCCGAAGAAGCTGACCTGGCCCAAACGCTTGCCGGCACCTGGGGTGCCATCGATGCCGATGGCGAACCTCGCCCGTTCCCCACTCTGCACGTGTCGTACGAACGTCTGCTGGTGAACACCGATGCCGCTGTGTGGACAATGTTGGCGCTGGCGGACAATCCGACAACTCCCGTTGTCGAGACTGCGGCGTGGGCACCTGTCGCTGGCGATGGCGATCGGATTGTTGCGCAGCTGCAAGGTTTGATCAACGCTGGCGACCATGTCGTGATTGCCGCCGACGGTGTTGGCTCCGGGCGTCGCCTTGTTGAGACCATGGCTGATGCTGGCATCACCCTCGTGTTCCACGAGTCGCCCACGACCGAAGTGTTTGAGCGACCGGGCGGCCATGTCGTCGCTATTCCACTCGAGTCCGGGTTCATTCTTCCCGCCGCCCGCGTCGCGGTGCTCACCGAATCTGACCTCACGGGCCGGCGACGCACCCATCGCGTGGCCCGTCAACGTCGAGGCGCTCAGGCCGCCTTCGAAGATCTGACACCAGGCGACTACGTGGTGCACCACCATCACGGTGTTTCGAAATACATCGGCATGGTGCATCGCGAACTTATGGGGGCCGAGCGCGACTACCTCGTTCTCGACTTCAAGGGCGGTGACAAGCTCTATCTCCCCACAGACCAGATCGACCTCATTCGTCCCTACACCGGTGGTGAGTCGCCGACGCTAAGTCGCATGGGTGGGGCTGACTTTGCCAAACAGAAGGCCAAGGTTCGGGCCGCGGTCCAGGAGATTGCTCAGGAACTCGTTGTCTTGTACCAACGGCGAGTCACGACCGTGGGCTATTCGTTCGACGTCGATAGTCCCTGGATGGGGGAGATCGCTGACAGCTTCCCGTATCAAGAAACCCCTGATCAGCTCACGGCCATCGCCGACGTGCTCGGCGATATGGCGTCTTCGTCTCCCATGGATCGTTTGGTCTGCGGCGACGTTGGATTCGGCAAAACCGAGGTGGCGATGCGCGCCGCCTTCGCCGCAGTCCATGAAGGCAAGCAGGTCGCGGTGCTGGTGCCGACGACGTTGCTGGCCCAGCAGCACCATCAGACGTTCTCTGAGCGATTTGCTGCCTACCCGATGCGGGTCGAGGTCATTTCCCGCTTCTTGACCGCAGCGCAGCAGCGCAAGATTGTCGAGGGGGTGCGCGACGGGTCAGTGGACCTTGTGATTGGTACTCACCGGTTGCTGAGCCAGGATGTGGCGTTTAAGGATCTTGGCCTCCTTGTGGTCGACGAAGAGCAACGTTTCGGGGTATCGCACAAGGAAGCGATCAAACAATTCAAGAACAATGTTGACGTGCTCACCCTGTCGGCCACTCCGGTTCCACGAACCTTGGAGATGAGCCTCACTGGTATACGGGACCTGTCGTTGCTGCAGACGCCACCGGCGGAACGTCAACCGATCCTCACCTACGTCGGTGAATACGACGAGCGGGCTGTGGCTGAAGCAATCCGTCGTGAACTTTTGCGTGAAGGCCAGGTCTTTTTCGTTCACAACCGGGTTGCCGACATCGAAAAGGTGGCCCTGGAGCTGAATGAACTCGTTCCGGAGGCCCGCATAGCGGTCGCTCATGGCCAGATGGACGAAGGCACCCTGGAGGGAGTGGTGATCGATTTTTGGCAGGGCAAGTATGACGTCCTTGTCTGTACCACGATCATCGAATCGGGCATCGATATGCCAACGGTGAACACCCTCGTTGTCGATCGTGCCGACCTGCTCGGCCTGGGTCAGCTCCATCAGATTCGAGGGCGAGTCGGACGGTCGGGGCAGCGTGCGTATGCGTACCTGTTTCATCCGGTAAATCGGACGTTGTCCGAGACTGCCTACGAGCGTCTTAAGACCATCGGTGAAGCCACTGAGCTCGGCTCGGGTTTCCGGATCGCCATGCGCGACTTGGAGATTCGGGGCGCGGGTAACCTTCTCGGCACGGTGCAGACCGGGCATATCGCCGCGGTGGGTTACGACCTGTACTGCCAGATGGTCACCGAAGCTGTCGCCGAGCTCAAAGGCGAACCGGTCCCAGAGCCGGCCGAGATCAGCATCGACCTTCCACTGCAGGCCTTCCTTCCGGAGCAATACGTTGGACAGGAGGAGCAGCGGCTCGAGGCGTATCGCCGGCTTGCTTCTGTCAAACAGCTCGTCGAGGTGGCTGACATCGAGGCCGAGTGGATCGACCGTTACGGACCGATTCCCGCAGCGGCCAAGACCCTGCTGCATCTGGCACTCGTCCGCGCCGAGTGCCACCGGATGGGCATTGATGACATCACTATGTTGCATGGTGGAACGGTTCGTATTACACCCATCGACCTGTCCCAGGGCGAACAGGTAAGGCTGCGGCGCCTGGGTTCTGACGCGCCGTTTGTCTCCGGTCTGTTCAAGGAAGAGGCCGAAGAAGTTCATCTGCGAGTGGGCGACGTTGACGCCCATCTGCCGGGTCGATTGTTCGCTTTCCTGCAGGAGTTACGGCCTCCCGCTGGGGGCTAACACCTCAAGCCAGTTAGCATCGACCGGATGCGTTCTTCTCGTTCGATCACTTTCGCGCTTGTCGCCCTCGCACTATTGGCCGCTGCCTGTAGCCGTTCCGACGATCGGGTCGAGGCCACCGTCAACGGGGTGGAGATCACCCGAGGTGACGTTATTGACCGCCTCGAGGACACGGGGCGGGCCGCCGAGTCCGACGCTGCCTTCTTGGCCGACGATTTCGACGATGCCCTTGGCGAGCTTCAAGCGTCGGCGCTGTTTGTTGACAGGTCAGCCGTTGCAGCCTCGGCCAACGATTCGATCATCACGGTCGGCGACCTCGTCGACTCGTTCGCCGATCCCGATTCTGAGGGCTCGGAAATTGGGATCGAAGATCTGAGTCGAGCCGATCGAGCTGCCCGACTGCGCAACCTGTTGATCGTTCTGGCCTTCGAAGAGGCCTTCGTCGAGCTTGGTTTTATGGAGCAGACCGGTGTTGGTTCTCCAGAGGATCGCGGGATCGCGATCGACGCCTTGATGGCAAGCCCGGGGTTTGTGGGGGCGGCCGAGGAGTGGTTCACCACTTCTGCCACCGAGCAGCAGGTGGTGACCGGCACGTACTGCTTCTCGATTCTTGTGACCAACGACGAGGGGCGCGCAGATGAATTCGCGGCGGCGCTTTCGAACGGGGACAGCATCGACCTGCTCCTCGCTGACGTCAACAGCGCAGAGCAGGGCGGCGACGACTGCCGAATCCTCGACGCCTTTCCTGAAACCATCTCATCTGCTCTCTTGGCGTTGAAGGACGGCGAAACCTCAGACACGATTGTCGTAGAGCCGGCCAATGGCGCCGACGCGCCGACCACCTATGTGTTCGTGCGCCGCAACAACATCACGGACCAGAACCGGGTGTTCCTGCTCGATGCCGTGAACAGTGTCGACATTTTCGTGCATCCAGCAATCGGCGAGTGGGATCCTGACACTCTCGGGATCGCCTACGACTCAACCGAGCAGTGACCAGCTGGTTCGCAAGCGAGTTCCGGTGACGGCACGGGTCATTGTTGGAGGTCTGGGGCCAGCGGGTCCTGAGCTCATCACCGCCCAGGTCACTGAGCTCGCATCGACTCATCCAACGTTCCTTCGTACGGCCCGCCATCCGGCTGCCGCGGCGTTTGATCTTCCATCGTTCGACGACCTGTACGAAACGTCGGCGACATTTGAGGACGTGTACTCCGGAATCGTCGACCGGCTCGTTGCCTCCGGCGAAGAACACGGAACTGTCGGATACCTCGTCCCCGGCTCTCCGCTGGTTGCTGAGCACACGGTCGAGTTGTTGCGAGCCGATCCGCGAGTAGACGCGGTGATACTTCCGGCAGTCTCGTTTCTGGATGTGTCGTGGGTCGCGTTGGGCATCGACCCGGTCGAAGCTGGTGTGCGTCTTATCGATGGTCATCGCTTCGGTGTCGAAGCTGCCGGTGAGCGGGGCCCGCTGCTCATCTCGCAGGTTCACGATCAGAACGTGCTCTCCGATATCAAGTTGCTGCTCGACCCAGGTGATCACAGAGGTGGTGCTTCGGCCGAGGGCCCCAAGGTTGTTGTGCTGCAGAGGCTGGGTCTGCCTGATGAGTCTGTGTTCGAGGTCGACTGGTTCGAGCTTGATCGTGAGGTGAAAGCGGACCATCTGACGTCGCTCTACATCGCACGACTCAAGTCGCCCGTCGCGAACGAACTGATTCGTTTTCACGAGCTGGTCCGCACCCTTCGCCAAGACTGTCCCTGGGACCAGGAACAGACTCATCAAACCCTGGTCCGACACCTCGTGGAGGAGACCTACGAGGTCATCGAAGCGATCGACGCGCTCGACCCCGAGTCGGGCGAAGGTTTCGCCGAACTCGAGGATGAGCTTGGCGACCTTCTTTTCCAGGTCGTGTTCCACGCTGTGCTGGGCGCTGAAGCCGGCTGGTTTGATTTGGCCGACATTGCACGAGGCATCCACGACAAGCTTGTGCGGCGCCATCCCCACGTGTTCGGCCAGAACGATCTGCCTGGTACCGATACCGGCTCGAGTTGGGAGCTGATCAAGGCCGCCGAGCGGGGCGATGGCCCTGACAGGAGCGCCCTCGAAGGAATCCCACCGTTGCCGCCGTTGGCAAAAGCTGCGAAGTTGGTGCGCAAGGCAAGTGCTGCAGGATTCGAGTGGGGGACATGGCGACGTGCTCACGACAAACTTGTTGAAGAGGTCGCCGAGGTAGAGGCCGCAGCAGCGTCGGGGGACCATGACCACACGATCCACGAACTCGGCGACGTGATCATGGCCGTGGTTGCGTTGGCCCAAAACCTGGATGTCGACCCAGATGAAGCGACGCGCCGGGCAATCGATCGCTTCTCAAGTCGATTTCGATCGGTGGAAGCGCAGGCTCGGGCGGAGGGTCGCTCACTCACTGATGCCACGACCGACGAGCAGCTCGAGTGGTGGGCTCGAGCCAAACTGGCTGAGGACACCTGACTGGACCCGGCGGACTGGTTCGGTACCCTCGGAACTCGTCACACCATCGGGAGCAATTGATTCATGAGCGCCATCGAACACGTCATCGGACGCGAGGTCATCGACTCCCGAGGGAACCCGACCGTCGAGGCTGAGGTCATCCTTGAGTCAGGCGCTCGCGGGCGAGCCCTCGTTCCTTCCGGAGCCTCGACTGGGCAGTTCGAAGCGGTCGAACTTCGCGATGGTGGTGATCGATACGCAGGCAAGGGCGTGCAGGGCGCTGTGTCGAACGTTGTCGGTGAACTCGCCGACGTGGTCTGGGGCATGGAGGCTCTCGATCAGCGTGGCGTCGATCAGGCGATGATCGATGCAGATGGCACTCCGAACAAGGCTCGTCTCGGCGCCAACGCCATCCTGGGTGTATCCCTCGCTACTGCTCGTGCTGCGGCCGACGAACTGGACCTTCCCCTCTATCGCTACGTCGGGGGCACCAACGCTCACGTGTTGCCGGTGCCGATGATGAACGTGATCAACGGCGGCGAACACGCGGACAACAATGTGGACATCCAGGAGTTCATGATCATGCCGGTGGGCGCTGCCTCGTTCAGTGAGGGTCTGCGCTGGGGCGTGGAGACCTATCACGTGCTCAAATCCGTGGTGGCTGAGCGTGGCCTCTCGACAGCCATTGGTGATGAAGGCGGGTTCGCCCCGAATCTTGGGTCGAACGAAGAGGCTCTCGCCCTACTGGTCGAGGCCATCGAACGTGCGGGCTTCCGGCCGGGCGACGACATGGCGCTCGCCATGGACGCTGCCTCGTCTGAGTTCTTCCATGACGGTGTTTATGACCTCGCTGGAGAAGGCCGACAGCTGTCGCCGTCTGATTTCTCGGCCTACCTAGCTGATCTGTGCGATCGCTACCCAATTGTGTCGATCGAGGATGGCATGGACGAGGAGGACTGGGACGGCTGGGCCTCACTGACCACCGCTGTTGGTGACCGAATCCAGCTGGTTGGTGACGACTTGTTCGTGACCAACACCGAACGTCTGAGCCGTGGTATCTCGACGCAGACCGCCAACTCGATCCTCATCAAGGTGAACCAGATCGGCACGCTCACCGAGACCCTCGACACCGTGGGCCTCGCCACCCGCAATGCCTACACCAGCGTCATGTCGCATCGCTCCGGAGAGACCGAGGACACCACGATTGCCGATCTGGCGGTAGCTACGAACTGCGGCCAGATCAAAACGGGTGCCCCCGCTCGTAGCGATCGAGTTGCCAAGTACAACCAGCTACTGCGTATCGAACAGGACCTGGGAGAGGGCGCCGCATATTGGGGAGCAAGCGCGCTCGCAGGCTCATGAATCGGCTGTTCAAGTACCTCTGGTACGTGGTTGGCTCCATCGTCGTTGTCGTCGTGTTGGTCACGGTCGTGTTTCCAACCCGCGAGTTTCTCGACCAGAAGGCCGAGATCGCTGAGACCGAGGCGACCCTGGCCGCACTCCGCAACGAGGTCGAAGATCTTGATGAGCAGCTAGCCACTTTCGAGGATCCGACCGACGTGGAGCGCATTGCGAGGGAGCAGTTGTCGCTCGTTCAGCCAGGCGATCAGCTCTACCGTTTGACGGTCGACCCCCGTGACGCGCTTGACTTGCCGGATGCTTGGCCGCTGCCGGGTGTGCGGAAGATGCTGACGGGGGAATGATCTGATGATGGACCAGCCCATCTTTGTGGAAGGCCTGGTCCGTCGATTTGGTGACCTGGTCGCTGTCGATGGAATCAATCTGTCGGTCCACCAGGGCGAGATCTTTGGCTTCCTCGGACCAAACGGTGCCGGCAAATCGACGACTGTTCGGATGCTGACCACCCTGCTGACTCCCACATCGGGGACGGCGCGGGTGGCCGGTTACGACGTCGTCACCGAAGCGGCCTACGTCAGGCGTTCGATTGGGGTGGCGCTTCAGGACGCTGCAATCGACCCAATCATGACCGGCCGAGAACTTCTCAACCTTCAAGCCGTCTTGCATGGTCTGAATCGAAAGACAGCGAAGGAACGAGGATCAGAACTGCTGGCTCGGGTCGGACTCGATGCAGCAGGAGATCGTCGGGTTGGGACCTATTCGGGCGGGATGCGGCGCCGGCTCGACCTAGCTCTGTCGTTGATCCACGAGCCAGCGGTTCTGTTTCTCGATGAGCCCACCACCGGCCTGGACCCAACGAGCCGGGTTGCTTTGTGGGAAGAGGTTCGACGGCTGAACTCTGAGTTCGGCACGACGGTGTTGTTGACAACTCAGTACCTCGAAGAGGCCGACCAACTCGCCGGACGGATAGCGATCATCGACGACGGTCGGATTGTGTGTGAAGGCGAGCCGGGAGCGCTGAAGGCAGCTGTTGGCTTCCCAACACTTCGGGTGGATGTCGGCGAGGCCCATGTAGCCACCGCGCAAGCCGCCCTGTCAGCAATTGGTGAGTTCCGTCCAGCTCGCGCTGGGCGCGTGGCTTTGGGACTCGAAGGCGGCGCGGCCCGGATGGCAGAGGTCGTTCGAGCCCTCGACGATGCTGGCATCGTCATGCACCACATGGAGCTCGACCCTCCAAGCCTCGACGATGTCTTCGCCGAGGCCACGGGACGACGCCTGGAGGGCGCCGACACCCCCGCCGCTGACTCATGACGGCGTCAGCGGGCGCGGTACAGCTGGGCGCCATAGCTCGCCGGGCGATTGTTGGCACGGTCAGGCAGCCGGCGTCGTGGATCCCGTCGATGGTCTTCCCGCTGTTCTTCACTGCGTTGAGTTCCGCTGCGTTCGAACGCACTCGGAATCTTCCGGGCTTCCCAGAAGTGTCGAGTTTCGTCGCCTTTCTGCTGGCTGCCACCATTGTCCAGGGGGTGATGTTCAGCGCCACGTCGGCTGGCGACGCGGTCGCCCTCGACATCGAGACGGGTTTCTTCGACCGCCTGATTGCCTCGCCGGTGTCTCGTATCGCGATTCTTGGAGGGCGCCTGGCGGGCACGATGGTGCTCGGGCTGGTCCAGGCGCTGGTGTTCACCGGGGTACTGATGTTGTTCGGAGCGACCATGGCTGCGGGAGTCCCTGGTCTGTTGGCGACGATGTTGATGGGTGCCCTCTTCGCTGCGGCGGTCGGAGGTTTCGCCCTCATGGTGGGAATCCGCACTGGCTCCGCCGAGGCGGTGCAGGGATTTTTCCCGATCTTCTTCGCGCTGGTGTTTCTTTCGTCGGCGTTCTTCCCTCCAAATCTGTCCGGTGGCTGGTTCGAGGTGGTCGCCGGATTGAACCCCATCTCATACATGGTCGATGGCGTGCGAGAACTGCACGTGCAAGGTTGGGACACTGGAGCTGCGCTCACGGCGCTGGCGGTTCCAGCTCTGCTGGCCGTCGTGTTCATGGCCGGCTCGTTACACGCCTTGCGTCGCAGGTTGGCGGCATGAGCGCCGAAGTCGCCAACGCCCGATGGGTGCGGGCAAGTCTCGTCATCGCGGCGAGCGGCATCCTGAAGACGGTGCGGACTCCGTCGATCATCGTGCAATCGCTGTTCTTCCCGACGTTCTTCCTGATCATCTATAGCGGCTTGTTCACCGCCCTGATCCAGCTCGATGGGTTTCCGACTGACAAGATCACCAACTGGTACGTGCCGTTCATGATGTTGCAGGGCGCGGCGTTCGCTGGGGTCGCTGCTGGTTTCGTCGTCGGCGCCCATATCGAAACCGGGTACTTCGATCGCCAGCTGCTGTACCCGGTTCGGCGCGGCGCCCTACTCATTGGGACCGTGCTCATCGCCTTGGCGAGAGGGATGCTCGTGAGCGTCTTTGTGCTCCTTGTCGGCTTGGCCCTTGGTGCTCGTCCCACTGGCGGGTTGCTTGGCTTCTTGCTGCTTTTTCTGGCGTGTGCCGGAATCAGCATCACGAGCTCAGGATTTTCCCTTGGTCTGATCTACCGAGCCAAGAACCTGCAGGTGGCGCCACTGTTCCCCTTGGGAATCTTCATCACCCTGTTCGTGTCGACTGCCCAGGTCCCGATATCGATCGCGACCGGCTGGTTGCA
This sequence comes from Candidatus Poriferisodalaceae bacterium, assembly GCA_047618365.1. Taxonomy (GTDB): domain Bacteria; phylum Actinomycetota; class Acidimicrobiia; order Acidimicrobiales; family Poriferisodalaceae; genus JBLHLM01. The sequence continues at coordinate 49,646 of JBLHLM010000005.1, forward strand.
GCAGGCGGCGCGAATTAACCCGATCACCAACGTGCTTCGACTGGGTCGTCAGGCGTTCCTTGACGGTGGTGTCTCTTGGGCCGACACCTGGGGAGGGCTGCTCGCCCTCGCCGGGATGTGTGTCGCGTTGTCGTGGTTCGCCTGGACCGGCCTCAGGAAGTACGTGCCCTAAGCGGGCACGAGGCGTTAGGCGAGGATCGACAAGGCGAGACTGATGATCGTTTCGCGGTCGCGGACGGGATCGACAGTAGGCAGTTCGAGCGAGCGGCGGATCGTGCCGACGGCGCCCGCAGCGCGAATCTGGCCCTCGATGGTTGCCTCGGGCCCAGCCACGAAAGCGAAGTACTCACGGGCCTGGTCGCGGAAGCGATCGCCGACGAGGCCAATGGCGCGAATCGACGGATCACGACTGACCATTCGAAAGATCGCCACGTCGGTGGAGAGCAGGTCGTAGTAACCCTCGATGGCTTCGCGGATGCCTGCGGGGGAAAACCTCAGGGACCGGACGACACTCAGTAGCTCGTCGCCACCGGCCAACATGGGGTCAGCGAGACCCCGTAGGACTGCCTCTTTGCTAGGGAAGTGGTAGTAGAGTGCAGCCGGCGTGATGTTCAGGCCTGAGGTGATCTGCCTGATGCTGGTGCCCTCGTACCCCTGTCGAGAGAACAGTTCCCGTGCGGTGTCGAGAATGTCGCGTTTGGTGCCGGAGTCAGCGTTGCTCACCTAGACAATATTATCGACACATAATTTGAATCGGTGTCGATGAGGCAGATGAGACGATCTGATGAGCCAGGTGGGTAGATGGAACAGTGAGTTCTGCGCTGGTCCGCAAAGTAAGGCATGATTGGTCTCGGCTCGGGTTCCGAACCCGAGTTTCCAGAGAGAGGGGGGACCCTGTGGATATCAGCGTCACCGTGAACGGTGCGACGAATACCAATAACGTCGAGCCGCGCACGCTGCTCGTGTACTACCTGCGTGAAGAACTCGGCCTGACGGGCACTAATGTCGGCTGTGACACATCGTCATGTGGGGCCTGCACGGTCCATGTCAACGGCGAGTCCGTGAAGTCTTGCACCATGCTGGCTGCTCAGGCCGATGGCGAGGACATCCTGACGATCGAGGGTCTTGCACCCTCTGCCGACGAGCTGCATCCAATGCAGGAGTCTTTCCGCGAGCACCATGGCCTGCAGTGCGGCTATTGCACTCCTGGAATGGTGATGGCATCCGTGTCATTGCTGCAGGAGAACCCTTCGCCGACCGAACTCGAAGTCCGCGAAGGACTTGAAGGCAATCTGTGCCGCTGCACCGGGTACCACAACATCGTCAAGGCAGTCCTGGCCGCAAGCGGCCAGGACGTGGACTGAGGGGGCCGAGATGATTCCAGCAGCATTTGAATTCAAGCGTGCCGGCTCTACAGAAGAGGCCATTGCGCTTCTCGGCGAGTACGGCGATGAGGCCAAACTTCTGGCCGGCGGACACTCGCTAATCCCGATGATGAAGCTGCGGTTGGCTGTGCCGACCATGGTGATCGACATCGGTCGGGTCAACGATCTGTCATACGTCAACGACGGCGGCGATCACATCGCCATTGGCGCATTGACGAAACATCGGACCGTCGAAACAAGCGAGCTTCTGCTTGGCGAATGTCCGATTTTGGCCCATGTGGCCAGCAAGGTCGGCGATCCCCAGGTTCGCCATCGCGGTACCTTGGGCGGCTCGCTCGCTCACTCGGATCCGGCATCGGACCTTCCGGCCGCGGTCTTGGCACTTGGCGGAACCCTCGTGGCCCAAGGTCCCAACGGTTCCCGCGAGATTTCGGCCACTGACTTCTTCACCGGCTACTTCGAGTCGGAGCTGGCGGAGGACGAGATGCTCACCGAGATCCGGGTACCGAAGTCGCCTGGTGCGTCGTGGAACTATCAGAAGTTCAACCGTCGTGCCCAGGATTGGGCCATCGTCGGTGTCGCAGCGGTGCAAGTCGCTGGTGCCACCAACGTCGCGTTGGTGAACATGGGCTCGACGCCTGTGCGAGCTTCGGCTGTCGAAGCAGCGCTGGCTGGTGGTTCTTCAGCCGCCGACGCCGCCGCCCATGCGGCTGACGGCACCGATGCTCCAACGGACCTCAACGCCGGGCCTGAATATCGCGAGCACCTCGCACGCATCCTCACCAAGAGGGCACTGGAGGCTTCAGGCATCGCCTGATTTTACGGTGACTAGTAGGTAGCGAAAAGGGCGCCACCGCAAGGTGGCGCCCTTTCCGCGTGTTCGTCCCGAAGGTCAGCTAGTCCAGTAGACCCATGGTCTGTCCGCCGTCGACCAGTAGACCGGTGCCGACAATGAACTTGGCTTGCTCGGAGCACAGGAACGCGACCGCCTGACCGAAGTCGTCTGGGTCGCCGACCTTTCCTGTCGGCACCGACGCGTCGGCGGTGGCTTTGTCCGGGATGATCTTGGCAATCCGGTCAGTCCAGTGGCTGCCCGGCTGGCACGAGTTGACGCAGACGCCGTCTGCGGCGACCTCGCGGGCAGTGATCTTTAGGAAGCTGGTGAGCCCGGCTCGAGCCACGCTGCTCGCCGCAAGGAAGTCGATGGGTTGCTTCACTCCCACGCTGGTGATGGCACACACCCGACCCCAACCGCGTTCACGCATTGGCGGAATCGCCACACGACACATTTCGATCATGGAGAGGCAGTTCATATCGAACGCGGTCTGGTACCCATCGAGGTCGGTGTTGGTGAACGTGCCAGGGGGCGGACCTCCGGCGTTTGTCACCAGGATGTCGATGTGACCCATTTGGGCGATTGCGTCCTCGACGAACTGTCGTCCGCCGTCCGAGGTCGACACATCGGCGACGATTGAGACAACGTCCGTGCCGCCCGCTGCTTCGATCTCGGCGACCGCTGCTGCCAGCCGCGCCTCATCGCGTCCACATATCGCTACCCGAACACCGTCGGCGGCGAGTGCTTTCGCTGCTCCGAGGCCGAGCCCTGCTGATCCGGCAGCAACTGCTGCTGTACGTCCGTTGATACCTAGGTCCATGCCCAGAAAGTAGTCGGCCAGCGGCCGGGGGGTAGGATCGATTCCTGCATGTTCACGCCACCTTCTGACCCCACCGAAGTCGCTGCCGCCCTGACCCGACACGGCTACCTGCCCGATGAAGGGTTGGCGATGGTGGTCTTTCTCGCCATCACGATGCGCCGTCCGCTGCTCCTCGAGGGCGACGCTGGCGTGGGCAAAACCGAACTGGCCAAGGTCCTGGCAGCGTGGACTGGCGGTGACCTCATCCGGCTCCAATGCTACGAAGGCATCGATTCATCGCAGGCCTTGTACGAATGGGATTACACCCGCCAGCTGCTGCACCTGCGAACCGCCGAAGCCACAGGAGAAGCATCGGCCCGGGGAGCTGACTTGGAGGACGAGCTTTACTCGGAGCGTTTCCTCATCAAGCGGCCCTTGCTTCAGGCGATCGGCCACGAAGCAGAGGAGCTTCCGGTGCTGCTCATCGATGAGGTCGATCGAGCTGACGACGAGTTCGAAGCTTTCCTGCTTGAGGTGCTCTCCGAATATGCGGTGACCATCCCCGAACTTGGCACGATCCGAGCTGACGATCCACCGTTGGTCATCATCACTTCGAACCGCACCAGAGATGTGCACGACGCCCTGAAGCGTCGGTGCCTCTACCACTGGGTGGCTCACCCAGGGCTTGAACGCGAAGTAGCGATCGTGAAGATGAAGGTCCCCGATGTCGGCGATCGTCTCGCCAGACAGGTCGCTGCGGCCATCGAAGCCATGCGAAGCCTTGGTCTGTACAAACCACCAGGTGTCGCCGAGACTATCGACTGGGCTACAGCGCTCGGCAAACTCGGCGCCGACACCCTCGACGAATCAACCATTGCTGCCACCCTCGGCACGGTGCTCAAATACCGCGAAGACCAAGAACGAGTGACCGAACTGGGAATCGAGATGATCATGGCCGCCGTCGGCAGCGCATGAAAACAGCCCCGCCCACTCCAAACAGTGCTGCTGTAAATAGCCCGGAACTGGTGGCGGTGGCGTTTGGTCGGGTGTTGCGCGGTGCTGGGATCGTGGTGCCAGTCGGCCGGGTGATGTCCTTCGTCGAGGCCCTCGGTCTGGCCGGGGTCCAGGATCGATCAGCCGTGTACTGGAGCGGGCGCGCAACTCTCGTATCCGATCCCGAAGACTTGGGCCTCTACGACAAGGCGTTCAAGGTGTTCTGGGAACACCACGAGGTGGGCGGGCTCGCCGTCGAGGCTCCGCCCGTCACCGTCACTCTTGCCACTGATGCACCAGACGATGAAGAGGGCGACGACGACTCTCAAGAGGCGGGCGGCCCCACGCTCAAGGTGCGTTGGTCACGTATCGAGACACTGCGCGACAAGGATTTCGCCAGTTGCAGCGACGCGGAACTGGCCGAGCTGCATCAGTTGATGGCTTCTCTCAAGTTCACCTCGACGACCCGCCCAAGTCGGCGGCTGGTCCGCTCGAAACGCCACACTCGCCGCCCAGATCTCGGGCGCACCGTCCGCCGGGCACTCTCAACCGGCGGCGAACCGATTCGACGAGAGTTTTCCCGTGCCGATCGACGGTCCCGGCGGCTAGTGCTCCTGCTCGACGTCAGCGGATCGATGGAGCCCTACGCCCGGGCCCTGATTCGGTTTGCCCATGCCGCCGTTGTGGGTCGAGCCCGGGTCGAGGCCTTCACGTTGGGTACCCGTCTTACACGGGTCACCCGCGAGCTGACCTCGCGCGATCCTGATGCAGCGCTCCGTGCCGCAGGTGAGTCCGTGGCCGACTGGTCGGGTGGCACCCGCCTTGGCGACACGTTGCGTTGGTTCAACGACCAGTGGGGTGTGCGAGGCCAAGCCCGGGGAGCGGTGGTTGTTGTGCTGTCGGACGGCTGGGATCGAGGCGAGCCTGAACAGCTGGCTGAGCAGATGGAGCGGCTGCATCGGGTGACGTACAAACTTGTGTGGGTGAACCCGCTCAAACACACACCTGGATATGCGCCCTTGGCGCGTGGAATGGCCGCGGCGCTGCCGCACGTTGATGACTTCATCGAAGGGCACTCCTTCGATTCACTCGAACGGCTGGCCCGGGTGGTCTCGGCGTAGAATCCGTTGAGAGCGCACTGAAAGAGCATAGGAACGATCGCATGGATGAAATTCTCGACGACATTGAGCGCTGGCGAACCGCAGGCCAACGAGTCGCCGTGGCGCGGGTGGTCGACATCGAGGGTTCGGGCCCTCGCGACCCTGGTGCGGCGATGGCGGTCAACGAAGCCGGCGAGGTTGCTGGGTCGGTGTCTGGCGGCTGCGTCGAAGGCGCTGTGGTCGGCGAAGCGCTTCAGATCCTCGCCGGTGAACAGTCGGCCGGGATCACGACGTTCGGCTTCAGCGACGACGAGGCGTTTTCGGTCGGCCTGACCTGCGGCGGCACCATTCACCTCTTCATCGAAGCACTCGACTGGTAGCCGGTGAGTTCCATTTATGAGATGTACCGCGACGCGATTCGCGCCGAAGATCCTGTAGTGCTGGCAACGGTGATCGATGGGCCTGACATCGGGGCCAAACTCTTGGTGAAGCCGGGACAGGATCCCGTGGGCGACCTTGGCCACGAGAACCTGAATCGGGTGGTGGCTCGCGACGCCCTCGGCATGCTCGAAGCAGGCACGAGCGAAGTCCGTCACTATGGCGCGACTGGCGAAGCTCGCCAAGACGATGTGAGCGTGTTCATCGAAAGTCAGGCCCGGCGACCTCATATGGTGATTTTCGGCGCTGTCGATTTCACCCGGGCGCTGGCAGCTCAAGCCAAGCTCCTCGGATATCGGGTCACGGTGTGCGACGCCCGTCCGGTGTTTGCCACCAAACGCCGATTCCCAATGGCTGACGAGGTCGTTGTCGATTGGCCGAATCGTCTACTCGACGAGATTGGTCCTGATCTCGGCCCCCGCGATGCGGTGTGCGTGCTGACTCACGACGCCAAATTCGATGTGCCGGCGATCGTGCATTCGTTACCAACTCGCGTCGGGTACCTGGGGGCCATGGGGTCGCGTGCGACTCATGAGCGCCGGGCCATACGTCTTCGGGAAGAAGGCGTCACCGACGACGAACTCGCCCGAATTAAGGCCCCGATCGGTATCGATATCGGCGGTAGAACCCCTGAAGAGACCGCGGTGAGCATTGTTGCGGAGATCATTTCTCTACGCACAGGTCATGCTGCCCCCAGCCTGACCCAGGGCGAAGGCAGCATCCACTAGCGAGCTGGTCTCGGTGGGCGTGGAAGCTCGACGTCCGTCTTCTTCCAGGTCGACTTGGGTCTGAAGAAGCGCCAGGTGTCGCTGCGTTGCACAAAACGCTTGAAGTGATTCTTGCGAACGGCGAGGAACGAGGCAGGGTTGTCGTCGCCTATGTAGCAGACGATGTGTTGGGTGTCTGGCGTGGCCTCCGCCTTCACTGTGTCATAGATGCAGGCTGCGTTGATGTTTCGGTGGTCTGGGTGGGTCCAGGTGCCCTCGAGCATGAGCTCGTCGTCCTCTAACGGGAGGAATCGTTCCTCGAAGAACTCCAGCAATTCCTCGCGTTGGGTCCGACCAACAAAGATCTAGCAAAGGAACACGATGGTGCCGGCCGCCGGACCGTCGTCGAGTACAGCGCAGTAACATGTCCGCAGACCTGACTCGTAGAGCCTTCGTCGGCCCTCAAGCTCGCGTGCTTCCACGTTCGAGAAGCCCGTTGTATCAAAGGCGCGTGCGTCATCGGCTTCGGCCAGCGGGCGAAACGTGTATGAGACCTTGGCCTCGGGGCGGGCGTTCGTCGTGGAGATATCGCAGGGATATTCACTGTGGTGGGCGTGCACACCGAACTTGGAGGTGAGTCGACCGATCTTTGGTGAGCTCATGTCGAGAGTTTCCCAGGTTCACTGAGAGTGGTGAATTGGGGCCGTGGTGGAGCGAAGTCTTCACCTATTGACGTGAGCCACTCTGGCGGATACTTCACTGGGTCCGGAGGGCTTGTCCGGGCGGGGCGGTCGAGGAAGTTCGACGTTGGTTTCCTGCCACGTGGATGTGCACCGAAAGAGCCGCCATTTGTCGGATCGTTGGACGAAACGTTTGAAGTTGGCCTTGCGAATGGCGAGAAATGACGCCGGGTTGTCGTTGCCAACGCAGGTGATGGCGAACTTGGCGTCCCGTTCGGCATGGGTCATCACGGTGGCGTGGATGCAGGCCGCGCTGATATTGATGCCTCGATAGTCGGGGTGTGTTCAGGCCCCTTCGACCAACATCTCGTCGTGTTTGAGGGGTAAGAATCGTTCCTTGAAGAAGTTGAGAACTTCATCGCGCTGGGTGCTGCCGTCGAAGCCGAACCCGAGGTACACAACGGTGCCCGCTGCCGGGCCATCGTCGAGAACGCCGCTGTAGTACGGCCGTCGGCCCGACTCGTAGAAACGGCGATGCGTCTCCAGCTCTCGGGCCTCAACAGTGGAGTATCCGGCGGTGTCGAAGGCGTGGCTGGCGTCCTCGTCGGCTAATTGTCGAAATGTAAACGGCACCTTGACCATGGGTCGTTCGCCCATGCTGGCGATATCGCAGCGGTAGCCACTGTCTTCGGCGTTGGACCAGAACCATCGACGAATGTCTGCGAGGGGCCCGCCGAAATCCTTCCGGCGGACGGCATGTGCATGGACGGCATACTTGGAAGAGAGCCGCCCGGTTCTTGTTGAGCCCATCTCCTCAGTGTGGCACTGTCGCTTAGAGTAGCCAATGTTGGGACATATGGGGGAATGTGACCGCGTGTGGTGGTCGTGTGGGTCATCGATGTTCAGTCGTGGAACGTCAACAGTTCTGAGATCAGGATGTCGCCTTGCCAATTTTTGCCTAAGAGTTACACGTCGATCCTCTGGCCGTTGTCGGCGATGTCGAGAACCCCGTTCTGGCCGCCACCTGGGAATGTCCCGGTCGTGTGCGGCGGCGTGAAACACCGGAAACCCTCCAGCGCCGTCTGAGGCGTAGCCGCTGTTACTACCGTCATCGAACGCCAACATGTGGGCGTCGCAGCTGACCATGAGCAGATTGTCGATGCCCTCGGACGCGATGACGTCGGCGATCTGGCGTCTTTCGTCGGAGAATCCGCCCCAGCCGTCGACCCCCGCTGCTGCGGCGCCGATAGAAGGGGTCGGATTCATCCAGATGACGAGGCCATGGCTCCGACTCGCGGCGACGAGCTCGTCGACGAACCAGGCCAGCTGGTCCGCGCCCAGCATTGTTTCGTTCAAGACTGTTTGGGTCGCTGTTGTGTTGTTCAACCGTTCGGAGCGAGTATCGGTGACGATGAAGCGCACCCGCCCGATTGTGTAGGCCTTGCGAATCGCTCCGTTAGGCGACTCCAGTTGGTGTGAGGGCATATTCAGCCTGAACGCTTCCCTCGCAGCATCGCGACTCGGCGAGGTGCCGTCAGCGTTGTTTGGCCCGTAGTCATGGCCGTCCCACACGTACGAGACAGGCACTTCGCTATAGAGGGCAGCCTGACCTGGCTGGGTGAGCAACCTGTTGTAGGCAGCGTGGAAGCGACCCACCTGGCCGTCGGCAATGTTGCTGTGGTGGGCGTCGCCGAGGTTGAGATAGAGGAGCGGATCTTCAGCGGCAATGGCGTCAAAGACTGCTCTGGTTGAGCCGGCCCGAGCACAGCACCCGGCGACGATGCGAGCGGTGACATTGATGCTCTCGGGGCCGAGGCCGCCCATCCATGCCCACTCAACGTGTTGAGGTGGAAACAGCACGGCCGCGCTGTTTGAGTGGGTTGAGCCGAACGCAGCATCGAGGGCGATGGTTGCTCCACCCCAGGTCGCGCACATCATGGCGAGGCTCCACAACGTCAGCCAACCAGGTGCGAACGGAGTGGGGTCGTTTCGTCGACTGAGCCACAACATCAGCGCGGGCAGGAGCACCGTGGCGGTGAGGCCGACGGCCACCACGGGCGCGTGTTGGATTGTTGCGAAGGCCGCGAAAGCGCTAGCGGTTACGGCCATTGCCGTCGCCCCGGCGAGAACCCAGCGGGCGGAGCTTGCGACGCTGAGCAGCGTAAGGCCAGCTATCGACAGGTACAGCGGACGCTGAATCCCTTCGGCGATCAGTGCGCCATTCGGATCTGCCGGCAGGTTGAGTGTGGCCGCGAACGCAGCGAGGGCGAGTGCCCCACCGGTCCCGAGTCATCTTCGGGGACGGGGCCCGCGTGCGCCAACATCGACTCAGTCGAGGCCAATCTCCGAAGATTCACTCAAAGTGGCTAAGGCGGCAGGCTGGCACGGCTTCGGATCGACATGACAACAAAAACCGTCCTACGATCCGTACTCATGGATTTCACGGTCAATGAGGATCACGAGGCTATCCGGGAGGGCGTGCAGCGTGCCTGCAGCCAGTTCCCCGACATGTACTGGCGTGAGAAGGATGACGCCCACGAATTTCCGTGGGACTTCTATCAAGCCATGGCTGATGGTGGCTGGATCGGCATCGCTATTCCGGAGGAGTTCGGTGGGGGCGGACAGGGCATCACCGAAGCCTCGATTGTGCTGGAGGAGGTGGCAGCCAGCGGTGCAGCGATGAATGGCTGCTCCGCGATCCACCTCTCGATGTTTGGCATGGAGCCGATCCGTAAGTACGGATCGCCTGAGTTGGCCAACGAGATCTTGCCCCGGGTCGCCAACGGTTCCTTGCACGCAGCGTTCGGCGTCACCGAACCAGACGCTGGCACCGATACCACGTCGATCAAGACCCGAGCGGTCCGTGATGGAGACGAATACGTCGTCACCGGAGCGAAGGTGTGGACCACCAAGGCGCCCTATTGCGACGTCTGTCTTCTCTTGGTTCGCACAACTCCCAAGGAGCTGTGCGACGGCCCGACGCAGGGCATGACCCTGTTGCTGGTCGATCTGCAGGACCCAGCCGTCGATATCACGCCGATCCCGAAGCTTGGGCGCAACGCCGTCGTGTCGTGCGAAGTGCGCTACGACGGTCTGCGTGTTCCCGTGAGCCGGCGCGTGGGCGAGGAAGGCGAAGGTTTCCGCTACATCCTCGATGGCCTCAACCCGGAACGAATCCTCATCTCCGCCGAAGCCCTGGGTATTGGTCGGGTGGCCTTGCGTAAGGCAGTCGACTACGCCAACAGTCGAGTGATCTTCGGTCGCCCGATTGGTCAGAACCAGGGAATAGCGTTCCCATTGGCCGACAGCCACGCCAGACTGCGCGCCGCCGAACTGGTGGTTCGTGAGGCATCGTGGCGCTACGACAACGGATTGAACTGTGGTGAGCAGGCCAACCTGGCCAAATATCTTGCCTCCGAAGCGGCCTTCGAGTGTGCCGATCGTGCGATGCAAACGCACGGTGGATTCGGTTACGCCAAGGAGTACGACGTCGAGCGCTATTGGCGCGAGTCGCGTTTGATGAAGATCGCTCCAGTCAGTCAAGAGATGGTGCTCAACTTCGTGTCGAGCAAGGTCCTCGGGTTGCCCAAGTCGTACTGATCGATGTCCGGCGAACTCTCGGCTGGGCAGCTGAACGTTGAGTGGAGCGGGAGTCCGGCGCCAGGACGAGCGGCGGTGCTGCTGCTACATGGATTCGGCGACGACTTACACACGTGGGACCAGCTGGTCGGGGAGTGGGGCGAGTCCGTCCTCGCAGCTCGGCCTGACCTACCTGGGCATGGAGGCTCGACCAGGTTCGGATCCGAGCCGGCGGACCACACCCGTGAGGTGGCGCTCGGCCTCGTAGAGGAACTCGTCGCCGAGTTGACTGCGCGATCTGGCAACGACCAGGTCGTGGTGGTTGGTCACAGCCTTGGCGGCTACCTCGCCTTGTGTCACGCCATTCGCCATCCCGAAACAGTGGCCGGCCTCGGGCTGATCGCTACGGGCCCCGGGTTCAGGCGTGACGACGCCAGAGCCAAGTGGAACGCAATGATCGACAAGGCCACCTCGCAGTTTGGCCTGGCACCTGAAGTTGCTCCGCTATGTCGCCAAGACGACGCCCTCGTGCTCGACAACCTCGACGAACTCACCATGCCGATCGTTCAGCTCGTCGGCTCGAACGACACCCACTACTTCGCCGGGATGGAGGTGGTCGAAGAGCGAACGGCTCAGGCCACCTCGGTCCACCTCGAGGGCGGTCGGCACCACGTGCATCGCACCCACGCTCGACAAGTCACTGAGGCGCTCATGGACCTGCTGAACTGATGGCCATGCGTAAGGAAGTAAGCCCGTGACCATTGCAGCTGTCCTGCTCGCGGCCGGTGCCGGCAGCCGGTTCGTTGGGCCCAGCCACAAACTTATGGCCTTGATGCGCGGCCGCCCCGTGGTCCTGTGGGCGCTCGAGGCGGCGGTCGACGCCGGATTCGACGAAGTCGTCCTCGTTACTGGGGCAATCGATGTTGCTGTGGAGCTAGCTGCCGATCCAGGCGGGCTTGTAGATCCACATCAGTTGGACCAGGTAACGGTTTTGGCCAATCCACGCTGGGCGGAGGGTATGGCGACTTCGCTCGCTGTAGCGGTCGAACATGCTCGCGATCGCGGTCATCAGGCCATCGTTGTCGGCCTTGCCGATCAGCCGTTCGTCACCGCTGCGGCGTGGCAGGCAGTTGCTGCTTCGAGGTCGCCTATCGCGGTGGCGACCTACGGCGGGAAACGACGCAACCCGGTCAGACTTGGGGCCAGTGTGTGGCCGCTGTTGCCAGCGACCGGCGACGAAGGAGCACGGGCTGTTCTTGCGGCTCGTGCCGAGCTGGTCGAACCGATACCCTGCGAAGGTCTCGCAGATGACATCGACACCGTGGAGGATCTCCGGCGATGGAGCTGAACAACGAATTCCGAGTGGGCGTGCCGATTGACCAGGCATGGTCGACGTTGACCGATATCGAATACATCGCGCCGTGTATGCCCGGCGCCCAGCTCACCGAAATCGACGGTGACAACTTCAAGGGCCAGGTCAAGGTCAAGGTCGGGCCCATCACCGCCCAATACAAGGGCGCGGCCAAGTTCATTGAGAAGAACGAGGCCGAACACAAGGTCGTCATTGATGCCAGCGGGCGCGACACCCGCGGTGCTGGCAACGCAGCCGCCGAAATCACTGCCGTGATGGTTGAAGACGGCGACGGCACCAAGATCACCATCGCCACCGACCTCAAGGTCACCGGCAAGGTCGCTCAGTTTGGGCGCGGTGTCATGGCCGACGTCAGCGAGAAGCTGATCGGTCAGTTTGTGGAGTGTCTCGAAGGCAAACTCGCCGAAGCTCCGGCTGCTGGCGAGGCCCCCCAGGATGGCTCCCCAGAAGACGCGGCACCTGCAGATGCTGCATCAGCGGATGCAGCTCCAGCCGCCGAGCCAACATCTAGCACGACCGAGGTTCCCGCTGCTTCCAGCGGTCCACGCAAGATCAACATGCCTGAGCCGGCGCCTGTCGACTTGCTCGACACCGCTGGCGCTCCGGTGCTGAAGCGTCTCGCTCCAGTTGCGCTACTGCTGGTGTTGTTCCTGCTGCTTCGACGCCGCCGTCGTAGCTAACAGCACTTCTTAGGCAACACTTCTTAGGCAACCGCTCGGGCGAGTTCTTTCAAGGTCGTTGTTCCTTGGGCGGCCTTGATGAGGCCGTCCTGGCGCATCGTCAGCATGCCTTCCTTTACCGCCTGCTGTTTCATCACGGCTGTGGACGAGCGAGCAAGGACGTGTTGTTGCACGTTGGGCGACAGCAACATGACCTCGTACACGCCGAAGCGGCCCTTGTAGCCATTGCCATTGCACTTGGTGCAGCCAACCGTTTGACGCCAGTTTGGTATGTCGACGTCAGCATCGGCGAGCAACGCTTCGGTCCAGCCCGCGGCTTTCAGTTCCTCTGGCGTTGGGGTGTACTCGATCGAACAATGCACGCACAGGCGTCGGACGAGGCGCTGAGCTACGACACAGCTGATGGCTGCGGTGACCATGAACGGCTCGACACCCATTTCGATGAGACGCAGGGGAGCAGAGGCAGCGTCGTTGGTGTGAAGAGTCGACAGGAGAAGGTGGCCAGTGATGGCGGCTTCACATGCAATGGCTGCTGTTTCGAGGTCACGGATCTCACCAACGAGGACGACATCGGGGTCGGCGCGAAGGATCGCGCGCAGAGATGATGCGAAGGTCAGGCCGGCCTTCGAGTTCATCTGCATCTGTTTGAGGCCCTCGATGCGGTACTCGACCGGGTCTTCCACCGTGACGATCGCTCGGTGTGGCTCGTTGAGCTTGGCCAGGGTGGAGTACAGGGTCGTGGTCTTGCCCGAACCCGTTGGGCCCGTGACGAGAATGCCGCCGGCGGGCTTGCGGAATGCCCACTCGAAACGTTTGCGAGCCCTTGGATGGAACCCGAGCTGATCGATATCGAGCTCGTTGGAACCCTGATCGAGGATTCGGAGCACGACCGATTCGCCGTGAACGGTTGGCACGGTGACCACGCGTAGGTCGACGACCCGATCCGAGACCTTGACCGCGATGCGACCGTCCTGTGGAATTCGCTTCTCGGCGATATCCATGTCGGACATGATCTTGAGCCGACTGATGACCCCGGACTGAATGGACTTGGGGGAGTCCATGACGTGACGGAGCACGCCGTCGACGCGGAACCTGATGCGGAGTCCGTCGGGAGTGGCCTCGACATGGATATCGGAACAACCTTCGGCAACGGCTCGCCGCAAGAGAAGATCGATGAACTTGACGATCGGGCCGTCGTCGTGGAGTTCAGTGAGCGATGACAGATCTTCGATCTTGTTGCTGTCAGCGTCTTCCGTTGCCTCTTTGACCGCCAACTGCGATGCAGACTCGGTATAGATGCTGTTGATGACTCGTTGGAGCTGGTCCGGTTCGGCCAGCACGGGCGCAATGTGCTGACCGGTGGCGGCACGGAGATCGTCGATGGCGAACACGTCGAACGGTTCGGCCATCGCGACTTTGAGACTTGTGGCGATTTCGCCGACCGGAATGGCCATGAGCCTGCGGGCGAGTGACTCGGGCACGCGGCGAGCCAGGATCGGATCCGGCGGATGGGTGTCGAGGTCGACTATCTCGATTTCATGCTGCTCGGCAAGGGCTCGATATAGGTCGGCAGGAAACAACCAACCCTTCATCAAGAGCACTTCGCCCAGACGTCGTTTGGTTGCTGTGTGTTCAGCGAGGGCCTCTTCGAGCTGCAGCGCGCTAATGATGCCGTGGTCGACGAGAATTTCGCCGAGGTACCGCTTCGTCTGAGTCGTTGATCTGTTCACTGTGGTCTCCATCGGCGGGCGAGCGCCCCAGATCAAGGAATGGGTCAGGTAGATTCCTCGGAGTGATCGACGCGGAGACAGGCTCCTTAACAGATGCCGCCGAGGTGGAGGCACTTCTCGGACGGGCTCCTCAGGGTCCGTTCGAAGTTGTCGTTCGCGATCGTGCCGGGACACCCGTCGTGATTCGCAATGGGCCGTTTCTCGACGACGGCACACCAATGCCCACTCGGTACTGGCTCGTGGGGCGGGCCCTCAACCGCGAGATCGGCCGCCTTGAGGGCGCGGGAGGCGTCAAAAACTCCGAAGCTGCAATCGATCCAAACGAACTCGCCGCGGCTCACGACGCCTATCGTGCCGAACGCGATGTAGCGATCGACGTCTTGGGGGGCGACCCCGACCGGCCTCGACCATCTGGCGGAATCGGGGGCACTCGGCGAGGCGTCAAGTGCCTACATGCCCACGTCGCGCACCATCTGGCAACCGGAGTTGATCCGATTGGGGACTGGGCCCTCGGTCAACTCTCGGCGCTTGGGGTAGTTGTGGATGCAGTTCTTTTTGATTCTGGCCGAGTGGGTGAGGTGCAGTGACCGGCCCCGTCGCCGTGGTTGATTGCGGCACGAACACCACCCGCGTTCTGATCACAGACGGTGTGGATCTCGAGATCCGCGAGCAGCGAATCACCGGTCTTGGCCGTGGGCTCGGCGCCGGCGGAGCTCTGCAACCAGACTCGATTGCCAGGACAGTTACCGCCCTCGAAGAGTTCGGCGCGATGTTGATCGAGCATGGCGTGCAGAGCGTTCGTGCCGTCGCCACATCTGCGGCACGTGATGCCTCAAACCGATCCGAGTTTTTCGAGCCCGCAGCAGCAGCGCTTGGTGTTGGGTTGGAACTGCTGAGCGGCGAGGACGAGGGCAGATACGGGTTCGCCGGGGCGACGAGCGATCTCGAGGGTGACGACTATGTGCTCATGGTCGACATCGGTGGCGGTTCGACCGAGTTCGCCTTGGGTCGGCCTGGACGCGTGCCGGAGGTTTCCCACTCGGTGCAGATGGGCTCGGTGAGATTCACCGAGAAATTCTTTGAACACGACCCGCCATGGGCGTCCGAGCTCAGTACTGCGATCTCCGTCGCGAAACTCCATCTAGACGACGTCGTGCTTGCGCACCCATCGGTTGCTCTTGCTCCCCGCATGGTTGCTGTCGCTGGTACAGCGACCACGATCGCCGCCGTTGAGCTTGGCATGGTCGACTACGACCGAAACGTCATCGATGCATTCACCCTGACGCGGGCCGAAGCCGAGGACGTGTTTCGAACCCTGGCTACCGAGTCGCTGGCCGATCGGGTATACAACCCGGGGCTTCAGCCGGAGCGAGCTGATGTGATTGTCGGAGGCTGCTGCATTCTGGTGGCGATCATGCGTCACTTCGAGTTCGACGAGGTCCGGATCCGCGACCATGACCTTCTTGATGGAATCGCCGCCGAACTCCTGAAGTGACCAGAACCCGGCCGGCCCAAGCCGACTAGATTCGTCGACGTGGTCGAGCTGCATACCTCCCGTCTTGTCCTCAGAGGCTTGGAGCCTGTCGACTTCCATCAATGGAGTGAGGTGCGCCTCCGCTGCGAGCGCTGGCTTCGAACTTGGGAGCCGCTTCCCCCGCCGGGCGCACCGGATCCATCCCGCGATCGGGCCGCGTTCATCACCCGATGTAATGCACGGGAACGCGAGCGCCAGCTTGGAACCGGCTACGCACACTCGCTATGGCACGACGGGACGTTTGTCGGCGAGATCAACGTCAACAATGTCATCCGCGGCGCATTTCAGAGTGGCCACGTCGGCTACTGGATCGACGAGTCTCAGGCCGGCAAAGGGTTCATTCCCGAGGGGCTTGTTGGTGTGTTTGGCCACATCTTCGACCGGGTGGGGCTGCACCGTTTGCAGATCTCGATTATTCCCCGGAACCAGTCGAGCCGCCGGGTTGTCGAGAAGCTCGGAATCAGGGCCGAAGGAATCGCCCAGGGGTACCTGCAGATCAACGGGCACTGGGAAGACCATGTCCGGTACGCCATCACCTCCGAAGAGTGGGAAACCCGACGCGAAGAGCTCTGGGCCTACGCCTGCCGCTAGCCGCTTTGGCTGTCGTTCCAGAGATAGGCGAACGGGAGCAGCTGCTCAACGCTGACGCTCCTTGGGCCATCGTGAGTCGGCACGATGACTCGAATGTCGGGGTGAAGGTCCAGCAACACTTAGCGGTCTCGCCCGCAGGGGGCGATCACGCCTTGTCCATTGTCACCGACGGCTGCTGCGACGGTGTGACTCTGGCCGTCGGTCTGGCTATCAGCGATGGTTTTTGCGCGCTCAACTAGCTCGAGGTCGGCAGCATCGAGCGCCATCGGTCGATCGTCCATGGGGAACACGACATTTGCGGATTACTCAAGGGTGGACGAGCTGGCTGGACGACGGTGTTCGTTCATGTGCTCATTGGTTGAACTGGCAGATCGGCACCAACGTTCGGGTGGCTCAGGAACAGCTTCGAGTCGCGAAAGCGCTGCGGGTGTTGCCAGTGATGAGCGAAGCGTTTGAGCGTGGCGAGTTGTCATAGTCGCGGGTGCGTGCCGTGACCCGGGTTGCGTTGCCGGAGACTGAGGTCTCGTTGGTGGAGACAGCGAGGGTGTCGACTGGTCGACAGCTCGACAAGATCGTGTCGGCTCTCATTCGTATCGATGGTCAGGATGATCCGGTGACGCATCCCGCACCTGAGCTGACTCAACGGCAGAGCGTTGATGGCCGTGGCGTCGTCACGTTGAAGGGTGGCCCTGCTGATGTTGAGTTGGTGTGGAAGGCCATCCACGCAGCAATTGTTCATGATCCGAGTACGAGCATCGAGGAACGAAGCGCTGACGCCCTGGTGGCGATTGCCGACAGCTATCTGGCGAACGGCCCGACTGATCGATCGGGTTCGGATCGAACCCAGGTCGTTGTCCACACCGATCCGGCGAGCGACGTTGGGACTCTCACCGATGGCACTGTGTTGGATCCGGCGACTCGTCGACGCGTGGAGTGTGACGCTTCGACGATCACCTTGGGCTTCGACACAGAAGGCAACGAGGTCCCGGGCCCGAACTCGAGTGGGATCTCTGAGAGGTTACGTAGAAGCTTGATGCTCCGGGATCGGAGTTGTCGGTGGCCAGGCTGCTCAGCTGAGCATCACCTGCACGCCCACCACGTTGTGCATCGGGCTCACGGCGGGCAAACAGAGTTGAACAACCTGATCCTGTTGTGTGGCCATCATCATCGGGTGCTGCATGCCGAGGGCTACGACATTGCCCGAAACGTCGATCTGACATGGACCTTCACCCGGCCTGACGGCTCGGTGGTCGACCCTATGCCGAGGCAGATGGGCGTTCCGCGGAACGCCCGGCTCAGTAGGCCTGTTCTTCCAACCAGAGACTTCCGGGTTCGCAGCTGTCGCTGATCGGGCACCATTTGCAAGGATGGCCGGGGACTCGTCGGGGAACTTCACCACGTTGGCGAAGGCGGCCGAGCCGTTGCACGCCGGCGATGGTTCTGCGGATGGCTGCCTCAAGTAGGTCTTCGGTGACCATTTCGGTCTCGATTCGACCCGCATCTACATAGAAGCTCGCCAGCATCAGCGGAGGCACCCCGGTGACGAGGGTTTCGAGCAGGGCGTAGTAACGCAAATCGTCCCTGTGGGCGGCATTGCCAGCACCTGTCTTGAGTTCGATGATGACTCGCCCAGCAGTGGTATCGGAAGGTGCTCCGAGGGTGAGGTCGCAGCGGCCGTGCAACATGATCTTGTCGCTGCACAACGGAGCCCGTTTCGGCGCCTCGGTTGTTGGGCGCCATGCCATCTTCAGCGGTGGAAAGGTCTCGGTGAATGCGGTCATGATGCTGCCGATGTCGCTGCGCAGCTCGGCCCGAGTGACTTCTCCAGCCGTGCGCAGGAAGTCAGCGAGTTTGGTTTCGCTCGATTCGAGGCTGGCCATTGCCTCGTCGACCAACTCGAGCGGCTGACGTTTGCCCCCGAGGTGGACCGATAGCTCGACGGCCTTGTGGAAGATCTGGCCTCGGGCCGTCGGAGGCGTGTACTCGAAAGGTCGATCCTGTTCTGCCTCGTGCATCGCCTCGCAACCGTGGACGGACTGGAGAGCGCGTTTGCTCACCCACAACGAGTCATCGAGGGTCTCGGCGGTATCGACGAGTTCCCCTTCGAGCCTCATCCGCAGATCCATCCGGAGCGTGGAGCGATACCTGGGCCGATCTTCGGACGGCGGGCGAATCTGTTCGAGGGTTTCTTGTTGTGCGGGGGTCAGATCCACGTGGTCAACCTACTGCCTGTCGACGAGGTGCAACTTCGCTGTCCCAGCCCCAGGTCATGATGTGATCCATGTCCGTTTCGCCCATCTCCGCCGCTCCGTCGGTTCGCTTTGCGGTCACCGCTCGTGCGTTGTGTGATGTGGCTCGCCGAGCGGGGCTCAGCATTCCCGGGTATCGCACTCCTCCTCGTGTCGCCGGGCTCGATCGCAGCATCCGGCGGACCGATCGCGGCGTCGTCGTGTCGGTACGTGTGAAGGGTCGGCCGTTCGTGGCCGTTGTTGCCGACATGATCGAGGGCGTGGTCGCGACCAACTCGCTGACCGGCGCAGATGCTGGACGTTGCCGCTCGATGCTGTGGGACGAGATCACAGCGCTTGAAGAAGGCGCCGACGACGCGGTGGTCCGTCCAGCTGCCTGATCCGGCGTCAGCTGTTGAGAAACGCCAGTGCGTGAGATGATCGACGTATGAGCGAAGTCGGCGAAGGTCGTACCAGGTCCGGAGATTGGCAGCTCCGCAGGTCGTGGCGAGCTACAGAACCGTGGGCTCGTGTCCTCCTGATGCATGGGCTCAATGAACATTCGGGTCGCTACGAACACGTCGGGAAGCAGATGGCCTCCGCTGGGCTCGACGTGTTCGCCCACGACCATCGTGGCCACGGGCGTACGTGGGGCCACCGGTCACACATCGATGAGTTCAGCGGATTCCTCGACGACGTTGAGGATCACATGGTCGACCTTCAGGCCATGTCGCCGACGCTGCCGGTTGTGCTCATTGGTCATTCGATGGGCGGCCTCATCGTCCACGCCTACTGCGTGGACGGAAGGCCATTGCCGGATCTGCTCGTATCGAGCGGAGCCTTCCTCGAATCGGTCGGTGTTCCTGGCTGGCAACAGAAGTTGGCGCCGGTTCTGGTCAAGTTCGCGTCGAAGCTGAAGGTCGGCGGAAAGATCGACGGGGTGATCCTGTCGCGCGATCCAGCTGTCGGGGAGTCCTACCTCAACGATCCCCTCGTGCCGACCGGCGTGACTGCAGGTCTCGGTCAGGCGTTGTTCGAAGGCCAGGCTCTCGTCGCGAAGAACATGTCGACCCATTCGG
>JBLHLM010000006.1:0-63864 GCA_047618365.1 Candidatus Poriferisodalaceae bacterium
GGCTGTCCCTGGTCACGACCCTGCCAGCGTGATCCATCAGGAACGCCAGAAGCTCGAACTCCTTCAACGCCATGGCGACGAGAACTCCGTCCACCCGTAACTCGTGGCGGTCGCGATCGAGCTCGACTCCAGCGACTCGCAACACGTTTGTCGATGTAGCAGGTGGTGCATCACCGTCGACCGCCAACGCCTCGGAGCCGCGCCTCAACACAGCACCGATCCTGGCCACAAGCTCGCGCAGTCGATACGGCTTCGTGACGTAGTCGTCGGCCCCAACTTCCAGCCCGACGACGGCATCAATCTCGTCGCCACGCGCCGTTAGCATGATGATCGGGACCTTCGACGTCTTGCGAATCTCCCGGCACACATCCGTGCCGGACATGCCTGGCAGCATGACATCGAGGAGCACAAGTTGCGGATCGCTGTCATGAAACCGCAGTAGGGCCTCAGGCCCCGTTGAGGCCTCGACAACCTCAAACCCCTCCCGACTCAACCCCACTGTGAGCGCGTCTCGAAACGACGACTCGTCATCAACGACGAGGATGCGGTTCATTCGCCCGAGTGACTCGGCAAACGAAGGGTAAAAGTCGACCCTTCGCCCTCACGTGACCTGAGACGAATCTCACCGCCATGGTTCGAGACGACATGTCTCACAATGCTGAGGCCGAGGCCGGTACCGCCGGTGCTGCGCGAGCGGGCTCGGTCAACCCGATAGAACCGCTCGAACACCCGCTCATGCTCGTGAGCTGGAATGCCAATGCCTTGGTCACGAACCACGATCTCGACATGCCCGGCGATTCCCCGAGCGGCCACTTCGACCAATGATTCGGGCTCAGAATACTTGACCGCGTTATCGAGCAAGTTCGAGACCGCGCGGAGCAGCTGCCCCCGATCACCAACTACGCGAAGATCCTGAGCGGCTGGAAGCCGAAGCACCTTCACCTCACGCTGATCGGCATATACCCGAGCCAGCTCGGCCGCTTCAGAAAGAAGAGCCTCAACGTCAATCAGATCCTGGCGCGGCTTCCCGCCGAGTTCGACTCGGCTGAGCTCGAGAAGGTCCTCAATGATGTCGCCGACACGCTCCGATTCCTGGCTGATGCGACCCACCAGGCGTAAACGAACCGCTTCGTCGGGCTCTCCAACAACGGTGTCGGCCAACAACGCAATGGCGCCAATCGGGGTGCGAAGTTCGTGGCTCAGGTTGGCAACAAAGTCCCTCCGAACCTGATCGACGCGAGATGTCTCCGTTCGATCCTCGATGACAGCCACTGCACCAAGTGGTCGCTCACCGTTGAACAATGGCTGGGCGGTCACCCGAACCATCCGCGAAGGGGGCCCGGTCAGGGTCACGAGACGTTCGCCGCCACGGCCACGCCGCGCTGCCTCAAGAAGATCCGTAGCAGCGGACCCGACGAGGGCCGAGGCGAGACGTGCACTGACGAACTGCTCTGCTACGCCATTTTGGGCGATCAGATCACCGTCCTGGTCGACAACGATAAGGCCGGATCTCAGTTCGTTGATGGCGTGCTGGAGCCGGCTTCGCTCTTCAGCGACAAGATTTCGCTCGATCGAGGATCTCTCGGCCGTGACTTCAAGACGATCGACCAAGCGGTCGAGGTTTTCCTCGCCCTCAGGGGCTTCGCGATCGAGCTGCAGGACGGCCCGTCCGAGACGGCGGCCAAGCGTCGACCGCCAGCTGAACCAACGCATCCAGGACCCCACCAACGCGGCCGCCAACACAAACGATACGAATGCCAAGAAGATGGTCACGAAACCATCACGAAGCGGCCGCGGCGTCACGACGGGCGCGGGCGCGTGTTGCGCCCTTGTGCTCGGGTAGTTCTCCAGTAACGAGGTATTGCACCCGCTCCCCGATATTCACCGCGTGATCTCCAATGCGTTCGTAAAACCGGCCAACAACAGCCAATTGGACAGCCTGCTGAGTCGTAATGACCCGGTCCGAGCGCGAAGAGAACACCGTCTCAATGAAATCGTTGTGGAGATCGTCGAGGCGGTCATCGAGATCACCAAGCCGTGAAGCGTTCGCTGCGTCTCGGTCGGCATACGCATCGATAGCGATCGTCATGAGGACAACTGCTTGTTCGCGCATCTGCTCAATCAATCCGCGCAGGCGCGGTTCGAGCTCGACTCCCCTGATCCGACCGACCGCCTTACCGATGTTTGAGACCAGATCGCCACTGCGTTCGATCTCGCTGACCATACGGAGATCGGTAACGATGGTACGCAGATCGATGGCCACCGGTTGCTGCAAAGCCAGCATCAGAATGCACTTCTCTTCGGCCTCAATTGACAGGAGATCCAATTCGTCATCTTCGCCCACAACCTTGTTCGCTGCGTCGATATCGCCGTCGAGCAACGCCAGCGTCACCGCCGCCAGGCCCTCAGCGACGTGCCCGCCCATGCGTACCAGGTCGAGACGAACTTCGTCCATCAACTGGTGGAACTGGCTGCGAGTCTCGTCGTTGGTCATAGTGCGCTCCGCGGAGAAGGGTATCGAGGGGCCGATCCAATGGCGATCATCCGACTCGCCCAGTGATGTACGCCTCGGTACGACTATCGGTGGGATTGGTGAAGATGCGTTCGGTCAATCCCGATTCGACGAGTTCGCCGGTGCGCATGCCCTCGTCATCGAGCTGGACCGAGAAGAAGGCTGTCTTGTCGCTGACTCGTGCCGCCTGTTGCATGTTGTGGGTCACGATCACGATCGTGTAGTCCGCTTTTAGCTCCGCAATCAGTTCTTCGATGCGGCCAGTAGCGATGGGGTCGAGCGCCGAACACGGTTCGTCCATCAACACCACGTCTGGCTGCACCGCAATGGCCCGAGCAATACAAAGACGCTGTTGCTGGCCGCCCGAAAGGCCATACGCTGAGCCAGTAAGCCGGTCCTTGACCTCATCCCAAAGAGCGGCTTTGGAGAGTGACTGCTCGACGATCTCTGCGAGTTCGCCCTTCTTCTTGCCTGCCAGCTTGGGCCCATAGGCCACGTTGTCAAAGATCGACTTCGGGAACGGGTTGGGTTTCTGAAACACCATCCCGATGCGTCGCCGAACCTCGACCGGATCGACCTCTGGGTCGTACAGGTCGATGCCGTGATAGCGAATTTCGCCTTCGACGCGGGCTCCGTCAATCAGGTCGTTCATCCGGTTGAAACACCTCAAGAACGTGGACTTCCCGCAACCCGACGGCCCGATGAAAGCAGTCACTTCGCCCTCAAGCACATCGAGAGTCACACCACGAAGGGCTCTAAACGAGCCGTAGTAGGCATCGAGATCACGCACTGCGAAGACCACCTCACGTTCGACGTCCGGATCGTTGCGGGACTTCGTGACCTCGGGAACGCTGGCGGTGAGTCCGCTCGGGGTGGTTGTTGGCTTCAGCGCAGAAGTGTCGACGCGGGCATTCACCATTTCTTCTCAAATCTGTTTCGGAGGTGGATGGCGAGGCCGTTGACGACGAGCACCAGTGCAAGGATTACGACGCTCGCCGCAGCTGCGTTGGCGGCCCAGTCGTCGCCGGGTTGACGGGCAAAGTTGAAGATAAGGACCGGGAGCGCTGTGAAGGGGCCGGTGAAGGATTCCAATGCGTTGGCGTCGCCGAAGCTGATGAAGCCGGTCGCTGCGCCCACCAGAATCAACGGTGCTGCTTCGCCCAGGGCTCGGGCAAGAGCCAACACTGTTCCGGTCAGGATGGTCGAAAGCCCGGCTGGCAACACCTGATGGACAACAACCTCCCACTTGGTTGCACCCACCCCGTAGGCGGCCTCACGGATGCCGGACGGCACCGCCTTGAGCCCTTCGACAGAGGTGATGACAACAATTGGGAGGACCATGGCTGCGAGGGTCATTCCGCCCGCGATGACCGTCTTGCCCTGAGTGAAACCTTCGAGAGTTTTTACGAACACCGAGAGGCCAAGCAAGCCGTAGACAATTGACGGCACACCAGCGAGGTTGCGGACGTTGAGTTCTACGATGCGGGCGAACCGGTTGTCCTCCGCATATTCGACGAGATACACAGCGGTTCCAATACCGATCGGCACTGCGAACACCGCCGTGACCAGCGCTATCTGAAGTGACCCAAGAATGCCCTGCGATACCCCTGCATCAGCGGCAGAACGCTGGGAAAAGCCGTTCGTCAGGAAGTGACCGAGACTGCCGGACAACACACTCCACCCGTCGACGACCATCACCACCAGCAACACGCCGAGGAATGCAACGGCGAAACCCGTCGAACCTATGAGCATCCATTTGAAGATCGAACCCGACGTATCCGCGCCTCGACGACGAGCAAGATCGCTCGCCTGCACGCGGGCCAAAGAGGCTGGGGTCGTGAGCGGCATCAGTACTTCTCCCGCATCCGCCGCACGATTCGCGAGCCGATCATGTTCAGCCCGAGGGTGATGATGAACAAGAGCGCCCCGAGGAAGTACAAACTCTGGAAGGCCAGGTCGTTGCCCGCCACCTGGTCCGTACCCAGACCGAGCGCGGCCATCGCCGAGGTGATGGTGCCACCCGACTCGAAGATGCTCTTTTCGAACAACGAGGTGTCTCCACCTCCTGACGCAATGGTCACGACCATTGTTTCGCCTATCGCCCGGCTGAATCCGACAATGATCGCTGCCATCAACCCCGAAGCTGCTGCAGGCAGCACGACCCGAATCGACGTCGTGATTCGTCGAGCGCCAAGACCAATTGAAGCCTCTCGTAACGCCAATGGCACAGCCCGAAGCGCATCTTCGGAGATCGATGCAATCAGCGGGATCACCAACAGTCCGACACCGATGCCGGCAGCCAGTTTGTTGAAGAAGTTGATGTCACCGAAGAAGAAGCTGAGGATGTTCGGTGTAATAAAGCTGATGGCGAACACCCCGAGCACCACGCTCGGGACGCTCGCCAACAACTCCAGCGTCGGCTTCATGACACGGCGTACTCTCGGGTCGGCGTATTCGGAAAGATAGATCGCGGATCCAAGACCCGACGGTATGGCAACCACCATTGCGATCGCTGATACTTCGACACTGTTCAGCAGGAGAGTTTTGATGTCGAACAGCCCTCGACGAGGGAACCAGCCGATGCTCCACAGCTGATCGCGCGCCACTTCACTAGCGAACGTCCACGCCTGGCTCGCGATGGTCCAGATGATCAGAAGACTGATCGCGACAGTCGCCGCAGCAGCGGCGAAGAAAAGCCACTGGGCAGCCGCAGCGCGACGACGGCGGCGAGGTGCTGTCTGGAGATCGTCGAGCGACAGGGTGGACGGCGCCATGTTAGAAGGTGCGGCCGGTGGTGCGCTCTGCCCAGCTCGTCCGGCCCTGCTCGAGGTCGACCTCGGCCAGGTTCACGTACCCAGCCTCGATGACGAAAGCCTGCCCTTCGTCACTCAGCATGAAATCGACGAAGGCTTCGATCGCAGGATCTTCAGCACTGGCGACATCGACGTAAGTGTAGAGGAAGCGTGCGATCGGGAAGTCGGCCGAAGCAATAGTCTCAGGCGTGGGAGCGACACATCCGTCGCCGCCATCAATCTCGAGCAGTTTGACCTGGTCGCGGCTCCCGTCGGCGAAGGCGAAACCGACCCAACCGAGGCTGGCTGCGTTGCCGGCAACACCGTCAATGATGACGTTGTCATTTGCCGAGGCGTTGTAGTCGGGGCGAACAGCGAAGGCCTCGTCGGCATCGCCGCTTTCGACTCTGGCCTCCCAGACATCCTCTAACGCAATCTCGATGAAGCTGTCGAAGGTCCCGGACTCCTCACCTGGAGCGAAGATTTCCAGCGAGAGGCTATCGCCGAAGGGTCCGGTTCCACCGACCGCAGAGTTCAGTTCGTTTGCATCGGACCAGTCGTCAAACCCGGTCGATTCAACACTGATGAGGCTGTATAGATCAGCGAAGTTCAGGCAATCAACGTTGGTGTTGCCCGCTGCTGTGATCACCGAGATGCCGTCGATCGCGACCCGAAACTCGATGAACTCGATCCCAGCATCGGCGAAGCACTCCGCCTCGGAGTCCTTCATCTGACGGGAGCTGTTCCAGATTGGAACCTCGCCGGCGCACGCTGCCTTGTGACCGTCGCCGGAGCCAGGCCCGGTAACCGACATGGCAACATCGGGATTGGACTCGGCAAATGCCTCGGCAAGAAGATTGGTGATCGGCTCGACCGTCGAGGAGCCAGTGACCGTGATCGAACCACCGGAACTAGAACCGGTTGCAGAGTTCGATTCGGAAGAACCGGTTGCAGAGTTCGATTCGGAAGAACCGGTTGCAGAGTTCGATTCGGAAGAACCGGTTGCAGAGTTCGATTCGGAAGAACCGGGAGAAGAGCCGCCGCATGCAGAGGCACCGAGGGCGAGCGCTGCCAGAAGGGCTAGGGCTCGCGATGGACGTCGAATGTTGAGGTTAAGGATGTTCACCTGAGTGAAGTTAGAGAGTCCGCATTTCCGAGGCGGGTCGGTCCACTGAACAATCCCGAGACATTCGGTGAACTTCAGGTAAACGACCCAGGTTCCATGCTTCAGCCAAGAAACGACTCCAAGCCACCAAACAGGTGGCTGGGTTCGGTTGTGCGTACACCGACCAGCTCCGTCACCGCGATGTACCCATCGCGCACAGCGGCGTGGTCCGAGCCTGGAATGGGATCGCGTACACCCTGCTGGCGAACGAACCGGAGTTTGCCTTCGCTTACGGCCTCAATCTGTCCGGAGGAGTCGCCCCACTTGGCCAGTTTGGCTTCGGAAACGCCAGCGATATCGGCCAACGCCACGTTGGGTGCGTTCACATTGACTGCACGCCGTCCGTGTTCAACTCCTGCCAGCCGCTCGATGAGCTCGGGAACGAGATAGGTCGCCGTGTCCCAGTGATAGTCGGCACCATCATGGTCCTGGCTGACAGCAATGCCATGGGCACCATTGTTCGCTGCTGTCAGCGCGGCGCCAACGGTTCCACTGTGCAGGGTGCTGCGGCCGCAGTTCGCGCCAGGATTCACGCCTGACGCCACAATGTTCACCGGATCACCGAACGCTCCAAGCTGGGTGAGGATTACGCACAAAGCTGGCGGACCCTCAACCGCAAAACATGGCGTGTCACCGAGATCGTCGCGTTCGACGCGCCGAAATTCGATATCGCCGCTGTTGAAGTCGCTGCCAAGGGCAGCACCCATTCCGGTCATGTCCTCGACGGGAGCTACAACCACGGCCTCGTGTCCCGTCGACACGACTCGACGGGCGAGCGCCCACAAACCTTCAGAAGCCACGCCGTCGTCGTTGGTGATCAGAATCCGCATGCCGCAGATCTAGCAGAGGCGCTCACCAAAGGGCGGTTCTGGTGCGGCTAAGCGTCGGGTGTTCCGAGATCCCATTCAAGCTGGAGGTTCTCGCGTTCAGCGTCGCGTATGACGCGCTCACGGTTGCGGCGGAACTGGGGATCATGCGGCGGAAGCAGCTGCAACCGGGCATGGGTGCGGCGGCGGAAGTCATCGACCACTGCCTGCTCGCCGAAAATGCCTTCGACTTCCCAGTGAGGAGCGACGGGTCCCATGTACACCACCCGCACGCCCGTGCTTGGGGGCGACATTTCCTCAGTGGTCTCGACGTTGCTCACCAGGACTCCTCAAAGATCACTTCGCCGCGCAGATGCTGCGTGGTCCGCCAGTGTACCGGCATGTTTGCGGCGGCCTGCACGCGTCATCGAGCCCGGTTTCGTGAGTTCTACAGGTGATTCGAACACCGCTGAACGAGGTTCTCACGACTTCTTCACAAATTTATTGTCGAATCATGGAACCGGATCGACCTCTCGGTCGTCATATACGAGTGAGACGGAGGGATGCCATGAGCACCAACTGGATGGCCGAAGGCCTTTGTGCAGATGAACATCCGTCGACCTTCTTTCCTAGTGATGGAGTCGGCGTCGAGAAAGCACGCAAGATCTGCAACGAATGCGGCATGCAGGCGCACTGTCTGGAGTACGCGTTGCGGAATCGAATCGATCATGGCGTCTGGGGAGGGACCTCAGAACGACAACGACGCAGGATGCTGAAGCAGCGTCGCCTCACCGCTGCAGAGTCAGTTCCGGTGGCAATCGCCAGCTAACTGATTCAAACAGTCCTCACCAATACAGAACGGCGGCCCTTTCGGGGGTCGCCGTTCTTACGTCAGCCCCGCAGGCCGAAGACCTGCACCAAGCTGTCAGCGGCATCGCTGACCCGATCGATGACCGAGGTGGCCTCGTCGGTCGTCATCGATTCGCCCATGTCCATCATCTCTTCGGAGGCTTCCGCCACGATCGTAAACACGTTGCGGCCGCGCTGCAGGACGACGACGTCATAACCATCGGCAGAACCGTGCCAAGCAGGGCGACCGTTCAGCTCAAAGCGGTCGCCTGGAGGCATGGCATCCCAGTCGACACGGCCAGGTTCGGCAAACACAGAGACCTCGTGAGCGCCATCGGTGTACTTGGCGTGGGTCACGTTTCCTTGGTGATCTACGTGTACCAACGTCATACCGGCAGGCTCGGCCGGCATCGGCATGTCGTCGGCGTCACCATTCGACAGGATCAGACCAGCCGGGTTCGGAAGCGCCGACGTGTGTGCTGCCACCACAGAGTCGATCGATGGTGACACCGAGGCGGAGAATCCGTTGGTGCCGAGCACGACCCCCCAAAAGGCCGCCGTTGCCACCGCGCTAATAGCCATCGCCCGAGCCCTGGTGTGTACCGGCCGAACAGATCGAACGGGAGCCAATGGCGAACCGCTTCGGAACATTCGCTCGATATCAGGTGGAGGCGTCAAGAGAGGAAGGCCACGAACCATGTCGCGAGCTTCGGTGACCACCTGGAGTTCGTTGCGCGCCTGCTCCGAAGAAGCGAGCAGGGCCTCAATCTCTGCAGTCTCGGCACTATCGAGCTCGCCGTCGAGATAGGCCGAAAGGCGTTCATCGAGTTGTTCGTTCATGCGAGCGCCTCCCGCAGCTGTGATCGACCTCGATGGATACGGCTGCGCACTGTTCCAATCGGCACCTCGAGGGCTTCTGAAATCTCCTGATAGCTCATCCCGACCACGTCACTGAGCACAACGGCTGCCCGATAGTCAGCTGGCAGGGCGGTCATTGCCGCCTGGATCTCCTCAGGGAACGTCGCCGCGGCTAGGGCATCGTCGGCAGCGTCGCTCTTGGGCAGCACACGCTCCGGGTCGTCGGGGAGAGGGTCTGTCGGGCGGCGCTGCTTGCGGCGAACGTCGTCCAGGAAGGCATTGGTGGCGATTCGACTCAACCAGCCGTGCAGGGAGCCAGGCTGGTAGGTCTTCAATCCTCGTCGCACTCGAAGTAACACCTCCTGCACCAGATCCTGCGCGTCGTCCCTGTTTCCCGTGAGCCGATACGCCACGGTGTAGATGAACGCTCCGTGTTCCTGGGCGACCTCGTCCCACGTCGGGACGCCCTCCGCGGTCGCCTCAGGGCGACGCGATCGACGACGCCGGCGCGAAGCTTCGGTCATGTCAGGAGCACGAACCGGTCAAAGTGACGGGTGCGGCTTGCGAGGTTGAACGCAGCGACAGGTGGATCGGTTCCGAAGCAGTCAGAAATTTCTTGATGACAGGAGACACAGCCCGGAAATCGGACGACTGGCTGGTCTCAGTGGTCGTCATCGTCGGCGTCGGTGCCGTCCTTGATGCCATCGCGAAATTCCTTCTGAGCCTGGCCAAGCGAACGTGCCAGCTTGGGCAACTTCGCTCCACCGAACAGCACCAGCACGATGATGAGGATGATGAGGAGCTCGGGCGGACCCACGGCGACGGCATACATGGCCTTGAGGGTACCAGTCGACGCCAGCTAGCCGTTCTCGGCTCAAACCCACAGGGTGTTCCACCAGCAGGGTGTTCCACCAGCAGGGTGTTCCACCTACGAAACAAGAATTGCTGTTAACCCACCTGGCCAGTGGCAGCCCGACGAGCAAGCGCGCGCTGGCGGCGGAGACGGCGACGTTCACGCTCACTCATGGCACCCCAGATTCCGAATTTCTCGCCATGGCTCAGGGCATACTCGAGACAATCTTCACGCACGATGCAACCGCGGCAGACCTCTTTGGCCTCCTTGGTGCTTGCTCCACGCTCGGGGAAGAACAGATCGGGGTCGACGCCGAGGCAGTTGGCATAGTCCCACCAGCTTTTCTCTACCGCGTCCTCACTGCTGTCATCAACAAACGCCATGGTTTCCGTTTCCACTTACTGGACTGCGAGGGGATGTTGTCGGTGAGACGTGATAAGAGAGCGGGTCGTGTGTGTTCAGCGTATGACCCGCCGGTGTCACGCCGCCGTAATTACATGGTTGTCATTGAACAGCAGGGATGGTCCTGTGCGCAAGCGGAGTTTTGCCGCGTTGGCTCCCAGCACTGTCACAGGCACGGCCTACTGTGGACATTTAGTGGCCACTTCACCCCCAGCCTCACTGCACGAGGCCGCAATGAACGTTCATTCATCGCGTTCAAACACTCAACGTCAACTTGACAGTTCAGATAGTGATTTAGCACTCAGCGAGTTGCTCGCCGAGTTGTCCGCCGACAGCCGATGGCGCCACACACATCGCCGCCCGGCTCGGCCAGGTGTGATTGCACCGACACCCGATCACATCGATCCGGCTCTGCTCGCTGCGTTCGGGGCGCCTGCTTTGTGGCGACACCAAACAGAGGCCATCGAAGCAATTCACAACGGACACCATGTCGCGATAGCCACTGGCACCGGCTCAGGGAAATCGCTCTGTTATCAGCTGCCCGTGGCCCACACGATCCACGAATACAAGGACCACACGGCCCTACTCCTGTATCCAACCAAGGCCTTGGCCCACGATCAGCTCCGTGCCGTTGCTCGAAGCGGCCTCCCGCGTCTCAAGGCATGCACATTCGACGGCGATAGCGGCCTCGATCAGCGTCGGTGGGCCCGCCGAGACGCCAACGTCGTGATGACCAACCCAGAAATGCTGCACTACTCGATGCTGCCAAACCATCAGCGCTGGCACCGGTTCTTGCGCAGCTTGCAGTTCATCGTCATCGACGAACTCCACACCTACCGAGGGGTCTTTGGATCCCACCTCGCTCACGTTTTGCGTCGTCTGCGCCGCCTCTGCGCCCTTCACGGCTCAGAACCGACGTTCATTTTCACGTCCGCCACCATCGGCGAGCCCGAGCAGTTGGCGTCAGCCCTCGCCGGGGTGCCAGTCACGGCTATCACCAATGACGCCGCGCCCACATCTCCACGAACTGTCGCCCTCTGGGATCCGGAGGGTTCGCCATCGCAGGATGTCGGCGAGCTACTGCGCGCTTTCGTCGACCGGGGGCAACGAACGATTGCGTTCTGTGGCAGCAGGAGCGGGACCGAACAGGTCGCGATTCATGCCAGGGCAGGCACCGATCGTCCGATTCGGGCGTATCGGGCGGGCTACCTCTCCGACGAGCGCCGTCTGGTCGAACAGCAGCTTGCAGATGGCGAACTTGTCGGAGTCGTCGCCAC
This sequence comes from Candidatus Poriferisodalaceae bacterium, assembly GCA_047618365.1. Lineage (GTDB taxonomy): Bacteria > Actinomycetota > Acidimicrobiia > Acidimicrobiales > Poriferisodalaceae > JBLHLM01. The sequence goes on from JBLHLM010000006.1 coordinate 11,515, forward strand.
GTCGGCCCTCGAACTCGGCGTCGACATCGGCGGCTTGGATGTAGCGATTCTCAACGGCTTCCCTGGCACCATCTCGTCCTTCCGTCAGCAGATCGGCCGGGTCGGGCGCAGCGGTGGAGCATCCACATCAATCCTGGTCGCGGGCAACGACCAGCTCGACCAGTGGTTCTTGGCCAATCCCGACGAATTGTGGTCACGCCCGCCGGAGCCGGCCGTCATCAACGCCTCCAACCCGTTCGTGCTGCGACCCCACCTCGCGTGCGCTGCTCACGAGTTGCCGCTGCACCCTGCCGACGAGCAGTACTGGCCAGATCACCTGGACGACGCCGTCCGAGACCTGGTGCGGGCTGATCTCGTCACAGTCCGCAATCGCAGGGCGGTCTGGAATGGAGCATCGAGCCCGGCAGCTGAAATCAGTCTCCGTTCGGGAACCGCCAGAGAAGTTGCGATCGTCGACCAACGGGGGACGCGAATCGGCTCGGTGAGTGGCGACCGGGCGACAGCCCAGGTGCATCCCGGAGCGGTCTATACCCACCAGGGCGTTCCCTGGCGAGTACGCGAGCTGCAGCTCGACCAGAGTCGAGCCATCGTCGAACCAGACGACGGCGCAGAACGCACTGCTCCCCGCACGACTACAGAGCTCACCGTGATCGAGACCTACGAATCTGTTGAACTTCCAGGTTTCACCCAGCACCTCGGCTTCGTGGAAGTCGCGCGCGATGTGGTTGGCTACCGCAGAATCAGCGCCCGTACGGGACAACAGCTCGGACAAGAACCCCTGGAACTGCCCGGCGACATGCTGCGCACAACCTCGGTGTGGTGGACATGCAATGAGTCAGTCATTGGTACCGCTGGAATCTCAGCCAAGGATCTACCGGGAACTTTGCATGCCATCGAGCACGCCGCGATTGGGCTCCTCCCGCTGTTCGCGATCTGCGACCGGTGGGACGTCGGCGGGGTCAGTATTGCGATGCACCAAGACACCCAGGCTGCCTCAATTTTTATCTATGACGGCTACGAGGGCGGCGCAGGCGTTGCCGAGCTCGGCTACCAGCGCGGTGGCGAACTGCTGGCCGCCACCGCGGACCTCATTGCTGGCTGCAGGTGCACCGACGGCTGCCCTTCGTGTGTCCAGTCGCCCAAGTGCGGCAACGGCAACGACCCACTCAGCAAAAGCGGTGCGTTACAGCTCCTGCGCCACGTGCTGGCCGTTCCCGCCGCCGCCTGATGCCTCGAGGTCGAGCGAAATGGGGCCTAGCGCTCCCTCCTCATTGTGACGCTGGCATCCATCAAAACATCGCCAACCATCGCCCCCACGAGCGGTACATCGGTGGCACTGCGGTAGCTCACGGTGACCGTCACCGTGCTTCCACTCGAGGACTGCTGCACGGTGACTCGCCCCGGATCAAGCCCTGAGGCAACAATAACTGCTTCGCGAACGGCCGCCGGGCCGGCATCGACCGCCGCGGCCCTGGCCCCAGCACGTGCAGCGTGCACATTCAGGACCCGATCGCGGCCCACCAGGCCCACCTGCACGATGCTGAGAAGCACGAGCAAAACCAGGGGCAGGACAAGAGCGAACTCAACAGTCGCCTGTCCATCGGCCGATGCCGGCCGTCGACTCATACCGCCGACGCCAACTTGTCGAAGACGGCGTTCAGCAAGGCTCCTATCTTGCCAGTTCCTGCAGCCCATGCCGTCACCGCGGCAATGACCAAGGCAATGGCGCCCGTGAGTAATGCGTATTCCGCTGTGGTCTGGCCAGTCTCGTCGCGCTGGAGCGACGAGTGATGGGTGAGTTCTTGTGACATGTGATCTCCTCACAAAATGCTGATGGATTCGCTCTCGTGGGAAGTGGGGGCAGCACGTAAACGGGGGAGTCAGAGGCCACCGCTGAATGCGGCGACGATCACCGGGACCACTGTCACCAGCGCGAACGCAGGCAAAATCAGCAGCACCAGGGGAAAAAGGAGGCGGACAGGCAGTTGGCGAGCTCGCGTCTCGAGCTGGCGTCGCCGCAGGGCACGCAGGTCTGCATCCACCCGCCGCAAGGCCTCGGCAATAGGGGTGCCGAGCTCAAGAGCCGACGTCACTGCTGCCACGAAAATGCGGGAATCGGGACACTTCGAAGCGAAGAGCTGCAGCGACTCATGAAGTCTCGCCTCGGGGTCCTGCTCACGGACCGAACGCAGCAGGCGTGCGGCCGCGTTCAGGTCGTCATCGACCGCGAGATCGATTGCTGCGGTGGCGGAGAGGCCTACATCGACCCCAAGCGCCACGAGATCGATCAGATCGGGAAGATCACTGGCGACCTGTCGACCTGCGCGTCGCCCAGTGGATACCAGGCGCAGCTGACAGCGTTCGGGCTCGAGACGACGAACAGCCGGTGACGAAACCGCAGAGGAACCCGCGATCAGCACCAATGCACCCACCAATAAAGCCAAGCTGCTCATCGGGTCGCCGAGCGGGCGAGCGAGAGCATCCACCGAACGCCCAGCAACTCTGCAGTCAGCGCAGCGCCCAGACAGCACCGCCCCAAGCTCGTGGCGAACAACACCTGGGCAACCTCGCCCCCTTGTACGGCCAACGCTGCGACCGCCAACCAGGGCAATGCACCAACAACGAACGCTGAGGCTCGGGCCTGGGCAGCCTGAGCTGTTGCTTCGGCACGAGCTGCGGTTCGGGATCGAAGGGTGACAGCAGCTCGGTCGAACACCGCCGCCCTGGCTCCAAGATCACCGCCAGTTACGGCAACGGCAGACGAGAAAAGACGCAGTTCAGGCAGCGGATCGCGCTCGGTCATGCGCTCAACGGCCCTCACGAGTGACAGGCCTCCGTCGACTTCGGCCAACGTTCGGTCCAGTCGGGCAGCAACAGGGGTTCCGACAATTGCCTCTGTCGCTGAACGAACTGCCTGGAGGAGCGTGAGCCCGCTGGCGAGAGTCCGAGCAATGGCTTCGCTCGCCAAGGCGAGGTCGTCGCCAGCCGTCGAAGTCAATCGGCGGCGATCAGCAGAGGACCTGAGCCGCCACAGAACCGTCTTCGCCATGGTTGGCCCGCAGACAATCAGGCCGAGAAACGCCGCGACCTTGGCGGCCGTGGTGATCACGAGCGGATCGGTCACGACAGTTCCTCGATGTGGACAACCCGCCGCTCCCCCGCTGCGCCGCGGTCCATGCCCACCACAACGTCGAATGAAGCCCTCGCTTCAACCAAGAGCCGATCGACATCTCCAGCCCCAGACCGGCGGGCCGCAAGGCTCGCTACTCGCCACAGTGCTTGATCGGCGTGCGCGGCGTGAACCGTCGCCAGGGATCCGGTGTGCCCAGTAGCCAGGGCCTGCAATAGGTCGAAGGCCTCGGACCCGCGAACCTCGCCGATCACAATCCGATCGGGCCGCAGCCGCAACGCCGATGCCACCAGCTGCTCCATGGTGATCTGTCCCTGCCCATCAATGTTGGCTGGTTGGGCTTCGAGACGCAGATGCTGTCCCCCGATCAACGGAATCTCCGCTGCCTCTTCCACAACCACGACCCGCTCACTATCAGCCACCTCGGCCAGCAGAGCGCTCAGAAGCGTCGTCTTACCTGACGATGTCGCACCATGAACCAGCATCGAGGCGCGGCCCGCCAGGAGCGCTCTCAGGCGTCCTGCGTGCTCCAATCCGGCGACATCGTCCAATGGCCTTGGCAATGCCGGAAACCGCCGTAACGACAGCACAGGCCCGCCAACGGCGACTGGCGGTACAACGACATGGCATCGAGTGCGGTCATCGATTCTGACGTCGAGAATCGGCTGGGATCGATCAACCCGACGTCCCGTAGCCGCCAGCAGCCTTTCAATGGTCCGATGGATGTCATCGACGTTCATCACCAGCGGCAAGGTCTCGATACGGCCCAGCCGTTCGATACGCACCGGCCCTGGTCCATTGATCATTACCTCGGTCACGAGATCGTCGTGCAGCAAGCTATCGATGAGCGAGCCGCCGGCAAGGCGAGATCCGACCGCTTCGCTCACCGCGCGACGCCCATCGGCAGAGAGCAATGGAGCCGCGCCCGCCACAGCCTCGGTCACTTGACGAGTGCCTGAGCCTCGAGCGAGCAGGCGCTCCGTCACGAGATCTGCGACACCAGCCGATCGTTTCATGACGACACCACACCCATTCCCGAATGTTCTGAGCGCATGGCCGCGTTTGCGGCTCGGAGGAACCTCTTCGGAGCTCGGCTAGCGAGCACACCAGCGTCGATGGCTCTGGCTACTGCAAGCTCGTGAGCGACCCGATGGACTGGTCGCCCCAGCACTTTCTCGACGTCGTGCCGAACAAGCGCTCGTCCGGGCTCTTCGACCAACACCACCTGTGCGGAGACCGAACCAATTTCGCTCAGGATTCGTTGCGCCCGCGACACTGCGACATAGCAGGGCCGCAACACTAGGACGACGGTGCACGAAGGGTGGGCAACAATCGCCGCGGCGGACGGTGTGCCCCATTGCGCGTCGATCACAACAGGGCCCGGGTCAGCGGCGAGCAGCGCCAACAGCGAGGCCACACGTTTGGCCTCGAACGGTCCCGCGCCTCGAGAAAGCAGGCGCAGCCCGTGCCCGACCGGAACCTCGAGCCGTCGTAGAGCATCGATGGTGACCTCGTCACCAGCTGACAACCAGTCAGCCACTCCCAACGCCGGCTCGGCAACACCCAACACAGCAGGCACGTCGCCCACCAGATCCACCAGCAACGCCGGTCGGCTCAGATGGCGGGCCGCCAATGCGTATCCGATAGCGATAGTGGTGGTGCCAACGCCACCCTTGGCCCCGAAACAGGCCCACATATGCACAAACTCCCTACAGCGACAAACGCAACCGGGGAGTTGTTAAGGAACCTAGCCCTGCTCGGCGACTGCCGACAAGGGTCAATTTCGGCGTGACGTCAGAACAGCTTGCGCGAGGCCAGACCGAGCAGACCGATAACACCGAGCAGTACAAGAAGTTTCTTCATGGTTGGAAGTCTACGGCTGGCTTCCAGAACCAGAACGCAAGTTGCTCAAGCCTGTCCCCACCCGCGGCGATGACCGGCCCATGATCTTTGGGGGAATGACATCACTCATCCACGCGTTCGGGGCGGCAACGCTTCCGGCGAAAGTTGCCGTCGCCGCTGTTGCGACAGCGGGGGTGGTGACAGTGGGAGCGCCCGTTGTTGCTTCAATCTCCGACGCCGGCGCAACAGAGGCTGTATCTGAGTCTGAATCGCCACCCGCTTCAGCGGGCGACCCCGTGTTGATTCCTGTGTCGACGACGAACGTCGAGCAAACAACGTCGACTGCTCAACCGCAGCCAACAGAGACGACTGAAGCCGCGCCTCGTTCGACGGATGCGACCGCCACCACGGAAACGCCTCCCACGACTACCGCAGGCCCCACAACCACGGCCGAGGTGTCGAAGGAACCAGCGGAGCAGGCGCCAGCGGACAAGCCCGAACATGTCAGCGAGCACAAGGACGAGGACGCCCAGAAGTGGGAGTACCTCTCGTTGTCGTGTGGCCGATCGAGCAACGAGTCCGGGGTCGTCTGCGAGTTCAGCCTCAGCGAGTTAGATGGCTTCGGCCACTACGTGGTGAAGCGGGACGGCCAGATCATCTGGACCCATGAGTCGCGCTCCATGCCAGGACGTTCGGACATACGTTTCGTCGACCCGGCGGCCCCCGCCGGCTCGACAACGTACTCGGCCTACGTCGTCGACTCGTCTGGCGCCTGGGCAGGCGGATCATCGAAAGTATCGATCCCGGCCGTAGCGACCCCAGCTACGTCCCCTCCGACCACCGAACCCAACGAGACCGAGGACGAGCCCCAGTGGAAGTCAATGCAGATTTCGTGCGCCCGAATCGTCGCAGGTTCGGTCCAATGCAACTTCTCGGCCAGCAGTAGCCACGAGTTCGGTTCCTACATCCTCAAACGAGACGGTACGCCGATTCTCGAATCCATCGACCAGAACTCCACCTCATTCGTGGGCACAAGCGCCAGCAGTGAGCAAGCCTCGTACGCGGTGTACGTACGCGACCGCGACAGCAACTGGATCGGTGGCTCTGGCAGCACAACAGTCGGCGCGGTCGCAACCGATTAGCCCTGGCGCACCACGTACAACAAGCTGGCCAACATTGGCTCAACTGCGGAGGTAGACGGAGCCCGGACCGATGAGGTGGCGGAGGTGGACGGGAATCGAACCCGCCGGACGAGGATCGCTCGTCCCACCCGCTTTGAAGGCGGGGGAGCCCACCAGGCGCTCAGACACCTCCGTGACCGCTTGCTGTCCGGAGGGACAGCTTTACCAGTGTTGGTTACACACTGAGAAGATCGCGAGCTCCAGTGTCGGAGGAGGGATGTCGAAGTTTCGACATGGCCCTAGCTTCGATCTGGCGGATGCGCTCGCGCGTGAGATTGAAGTGTTCGCCGACCTCTTCGAGGGTGCGAGGCTCGCCGCGGTCGAGACCAAAGCGCAGCTTCAGGATCTCGCGCTCACGCTCGTCGAGCGGAGCAAGGAGGCGGTTGATTTCGTCGGGCAGCAGCGAGGTTGCGGCAGCCTCGAACGGAGATTCGGCACCACGATCCTGGACCACGTCGCCGAGTTCGGCATCACCGTCCTCACGAAGCGGCTCTGACAGCGACAGGGGCTCAGCCGCGAAGCGCAGGGCCTCGGTGACCTTGTCCTCGGGCATGTCGACTTCGACAGCGAGTTCGGACAGGGTTGCCGGACGGCCGTACTTGAGCTCCAAACGGGAGCGAGCCTTCTGCAGCCGGGCCAGAGTGTCGCCAGCATGTACCGGAAGGCGAATGGTGCGGCCGGTGTTGGCGATGCCGCGGGTGATGGCCTGACGGATCCACCAGGTGGCGTAGGTGGAGAACTTGAAACCCTTGCGCCAGTCGAACTTCTCGACGGCGTGCATGAGGCCCAGGTTGCCTTCCTGGATGAGGTCGAGAAGCGGCAAGCCCGACGCTTGGTACTTCTTGGCGATCGACACCACGAGACGAAGGTTGGACTGCACAAATGTGCGTTCAGCCTTCTCGCCTTCGCGATTCGCTTTTCGGAATTCTCGCTTCTTCGCCGCCGTGAGAGCTGTTCCGTCTTCGAGCGCACCGGCATCAAGGCGTTCGCGGGCTTCTGTGCCCCCCTCGATGGCCTGGGCGAGGCGAACCTCGTCCTCCTTGGTGAGCAGGGGGTACTGACCAATGTCGGTCAGATACAGACGAACCAGGTCCTCTTCGTCCCGTTCGACCCGATCCTTCGCCACTCGTGATGTCTCCCTGCCAGGTGGCGCCGGCTCAACCGACGCAAGCACGATGTATGGAACGCCTACGCAGTCGTCGGCCAGGATGCGAACAACTCGTCCGAGAGGACTGCGATCTTCGACTCGCCAGAGTACCCGGTATGGTCCCTGGAACCGACCGAGTATGAGATTTCTGACACACGCATCATTGCTGAACGGCTTATGGCCACAGCAGTGAAACGGGTCCAGAACGGCCCCAGTTGGGCTCCACAGAAGGTGTGTAGATGACCGATTCGGCCAATCAAGGACCGCCCCGGGTGCCCGTCCCCGACGACGATCTCGAGATCGCGATCCTGTCCATCACGTTCCAGGCGAGCGATCCGGACGCCCTCTTGTCCGTACTGTCCAAGTACGTCGTGCTGAGTCGCAACACCGATGGCTGCCGGAACATCGACCTGTGTGCGTCATACGCTGACCCGACCCGTTTTCTCCTCATCGAGAAGTGGAACTCAGAGACACACGCCCGCGCCCATCTCAATTCTTCGTTGATGGTGGAGATGGCAGAGGGCTGCAACGGCATACTCTCCGCAGCACCAGACATTGACCTGCTCGAGGGCGTCAGCGCTCACGACCTGGCCTGACCGTCACAGGAGAATCAGCATGACTCGCACCGCCGTGGTGTGTGGAGCCGGTGGTTTCATCGGCACCCATCTCGTCCGCCGCCTCAAGGCAGACGGCTATTGGGTACGTGGCGTCGACATAAAGGCACCCGAATGGGGCCCTAGCGACGCCGACGACTTCGTGATCGCCGATCTCCGCGACCGTGACGCTGCGTTCTCTGCCCTCACCCTGCCTGCCGACATGGGCGGACTCGACGAGGTATATCAACTCGCTGCCGACATGGGCGGCATGGGATTCATCCACAGCGCCGAGACCGACATCATGCGCAACAGCATGTTGGTCAACTTGCAGACCATCGATGCCGCAGTCGAAGCGGGTGTCGGCCGATACTTCCTCGCATCGTCGGTATGCATCTACCGCGACATGCAGGTGGGCGAAGACGAACTCCACGAAGACGACGCCTACCCGGCACTTCCTGACAACGAATACGGCTGGGAGAAGCTCTACTCAGAACGCCTCGTCGCCGCCTACGGGCGCCAGCACGACTTCCCGGTGCGTCTTGCCCGGTTCCAGAACTGTTACGGACCGGAAGGCACCTGGGAAGGCGGACGCGAGAAGGCACCTGCAGCCTTGTCGCGTAAGGTTGCCGAGTCGACGAACGGCGCTATCGAGGTGTGGGGCGATGGCACCGCGGTGCGCACGTTCGTCTACGTCGCCGACCTTGTAGAGGGCATACGGACCCTCATGGATTCCGACATGACCGAACCCACCAACATCGGTACTCGCGAATACGTCTCGGTCAAAGAATTGGTTGGCATCGTCGCCGAAGTGGCCGGCAAAAAAATCGCTCCCCAGTGGGTCCCTGGACCCGTAGGAGTGCAAAGTCGGAACTTCAGCAACGAACGCATCGAATCGCTCGGGTACAGCCCGAAGTACACGTTGCGTGACGGGTTGGCCGAGACCTACCCGTGGATTCTTGCTCAGGTCCAAGCCCAGCAGTAGGGCTCAGCCGGAGAAGGCGGCCCGACAGTCTGTCGAGATGCGTTCGATGTCGGCCCACGCCAGCTCGTTGGAACCCCAGAGTTCATCGAATGCCTGGTCAGCTCGGTCGGTGAACCCGTGGCGGTTGCGGAACTGATAGATCCGTCGTTTGCGCTGAGAAGCGAAGCCGAGTCGCTCGAGACGACCGACGCTGTGGGCGTCCCATGCTGCGTGTAATGCCAGGTCGATTTCGTCGTCGGCGGGGGCATCGTCGAACTTGCCGCTCGTTCGATCCATGACGCGCAACATGAGGCGTCCCAGGACGTCGGACGTACGCGACTTGCTCATATTGCGAGGGCGGCGGCTGTCTTCGAACGCTCCACCGTCGACGGTGAACTCGACAGGGTCGTAACTGGTGACCTTGCTACGACCAAGCGGCATCTCCTCATCGACAACGAGCGATATTGGGGTGCCTTCCGGAAAGCCAACCTTGCCGGCAACTTCAGCCGCAACCTCGGCAATCACGGCCGCGTCGTAGAACACCATCGTGAACTCGTTCGGCGTGATGTCGATTTCGAGCATCAGGCGACAGTCGCTTCAGCCTTGGCTTCGCGAGCCATTTCAGCGATGTCGTCGACCTCTTCGTCGGTGAAACCGGCGAGGGCGCGGAACTGACGGGTCAGCTGGATTGGGCTGTCATTGTCGTCACCACGGAAGCCGCTGAAAGAAAAGAGCTTGTCTACAACGCGCTGAAACTCGAGAGCCTTGGCGCGACGCTCCGGGTCCTTTGCGGTGAGATCGCGAAGCCAGTCAGAGCCCATCTTCACGTGGGTGACCTCGTCGGCGAGCATCCAGTCTTCGCAGAACTCCAGAATCGGGTCGCCGGCCAGATTGCCGAATTCCTTCATGGTGCTGAACACATCGATCGCGAGGCCTTCGAGCGCACGGTTCACGCCGGTGAGACGCAGCACTGGGTCAGGGTTGCACGCTGCCTCGTACAAGGTGGTGTTTTCGGCGAACTCCCCAAGCTCGGTGCCCATGTGATCAGCGAGCGCGACAGAGATTTCGCAATGGCGAGCTTCGTCCCAGCACTGGCGAGCCATATCGAGCTTCAGCTCGAACGGCACATCTTCGCCAACTTCGAAATCGAAACAGGTGCGACCGGCACCTTCGAGAGCCTGAATCTCACCGACAAAGATGCCATGCATCAGAGCCCGTGCACGATCGGGGCCATTGGGGAGATCGGGCGTCAGCTTGCTCGCTGCGACCGAACCGCCAGCCACGCGTGCGCCACGGGGATCAGAGAAACGGGCTTCGTTCGACTGGCGGATGAACCTGGGATCCCGGGCCAGTTCTTCTGCGGGAAAGAGCTTGCGCATTTTCAGTCCTCCACGACGTCGACGTATGGATCGCCGATTGAACCTGGGCCAGCGATTCCGCCGGCGGCTAACAACAACTTTTGGAGCTTGGCCTGGTGAGCGGCAGCTCGGTCGATCTCTTCGGGTGTTTCGACCATGGACTGGATGAGCATCTCGCCATCAATCCAATCTTCATATTCGTCCCTCAGCGCCATATCGAGAATTCGCACCGTTGGCATGTCCGTGATACGGCTCGTGCCGTTGCGGTGGTAGGTGTAAGCCGCGATGGTGGCGGGGATGAGCACGCGGTACACGCCGACCAGCTTCTCGATGGTCTGGTGCGAGGCTTCGGGCTCGGTAAGAGCAGCGACGAACGCAACCAGCTCCTCGTTGGGCGGAACCGTGAGACGCTCGGGTTTCATTTCGCGCAGCTCAGGTAGGCGCTTGTGGAACAGCTCAGCGTGGAACGCATGGTGATAGCAGTGAGTACCGAGGCGCAGTTTCACGTCAAGTTCTGGAACCGTAGCCACCCAGCCGCCAAGGGCTTCGAACAGCTTCGTTTCCATCCATTTGTAGTGGCCGACGCGGCGTGCGGTCTCTTCGACATCGAACAAACCGGGCAGTTCACGGCGATCCCACGGAGCAAACGGCTCGCGTGGACGTTTTGGCTCTGCTGTCACGTCAGCCATGCATTGATCCCCTACCTGGAATGAATACAGTCGAACGTTAGACGAGATTGCCCAACAAGCTCCATGTCGGCAGGATCGCTGCTATCGGTAGGCGTTGGTGATCGGCAGCCGCCGATCCTTGCCAAATGCCTTGCTCGAGACCCGGGGACCGGGTGGTGATTGGCGCCGTTTGTACTCGGCCAGGTCAACCAGGCGGGTGATCCTTCGGACGATGTCGACGTCGAAACCCATAGCGATGAGTTCGTCTGCCGTTCGGTCTTGCTCCACGTACGCCTCCAACAGAGGATCGAGAACCTCGTATGGAGGCAGGGACTGGTCGTCGCGTTGGTCAAGCCGGAGCTCGGCGGACGGAGGTTTGGTGATGGAGTCCTCTGGAATCCATGGACCATCGGCCTGGGCGTTGCGCCACCAGCACAGCTCATAGACGAGGAGCTTTGGACAATCCTTGATGACTGCGTAACCGCCAGCGGTGTCGCCGTACAGCGTGGAGTACCCGACCGCGCTCTCAGATTTATTGCCAGTTGTCAGCACCATCCAGCCGAGCTTGTTGGACAGTGCCATGTTGATCACGCCGCGGATGCGGGACTGGAGGTTCTCCTCAGTCGTGTCGGGTTCGCGTTCACCAAACGAGGGAGCCAACATGTCGAGCAGGGCTTCGTGTCCAGGTTCGATGGCAATAGTTCGATAGTCGATGCCCATGTTGGCGGCCAGTTCAGCAGCGTCGTCGCGGGATCCATCGCTCGAATACCGGGATGGCATTGATACGCCATGCACGTTCTCCGGCCCGAGGGCATCGACGGCGATCGCCGCGACGATGCTCGAGTCCACCCCGCCAGACAAGGCGATGACGACCTCGCTGAAGCCGTTCTTTCGGACGTAGTCACGCGTGGCCAATACCAACGCCTGCCACACCTCACCGAGTGAGTCGAGCAAAGGAGCGATGTGACCTGGCTGGCTATCCGTGTTGGCGATTGGCTCGGACGTGACCGGAACAATCGGAAGCGGGTCGCTGATGGGTCCGCCCCGAGGGTCGAGGGACCGCATTCGATACGGCAGGGGTACCTCGATGTCGACGATGTCGAGGGCTTCGGCGAACTGCGGGCTGCGCGCCACCAGTTGGCCGGACTCGTCGAAGATGACTGAACCACCGTCGAAGACAAGCTCGTCCTGGCCGCCGACCTGGTTTACGTAAACCACTGGAACGGATGCGTCGGTCGCCCGAACACTGACCATGTCTTCGCGAATCTGCTGTTTGTTGCGCCGGTAGGGAGAACCGTTGAGGTTCAGCACCAACTCGGCGCCGCCAGCGACCTGATCGCGAACGGGACCGTCGGGACTCCAGATGTCCTCACAAATCGACACGCCGACTCGAACGCCTCCGATTTCGAACAAGGGCCCGGGCGACGCGCCAGGCACGAAGTAGCGATGTTCGTCGAACACGGCAAAGTTCGGCAGCAGCTGCTTGTGGAAGATGCCGCACACTTCGCCATCGACACACACCGCGGCAGCGTTGTGGAGGTCGTGTTCGGCATGGGGGAAGCCCACCACCGCAGCGGTCGCGGCGTTGGTATGGGCCGCGACTCGCCTCAGTGCGGCCTCCGCCTCCATCACGAATGCTGGTTTGTGAAGCAGGTCCTCCGGCGGGTACCCGGTGACGGTGAGCTCACCGAAGACCACCACGTCGGCGCCGCCGGCGGACGCTTCGTCGTAGGCGGCAATAATTTTGGCCACGTTGCCGTCGATGTCGCCGACGCGAACGTTGAGTTGGGCCATGGCTACACGTAGTCGACGCACCCTCACGAGAGTACGACGACTCGTGCTCCGACGCGCACTGGGGAGGCCCCGTAGGACCTCCCCAGCCGTATTCATGCACCCTATTTCAAGGACTCAGTTACCCGCCCCTAGCTCAACCGCGCTGAGACGCTCAACGCTCACCAAAAGATGGGATTCTTGCGAGTCAGTTCAGATGCTGACTCTTCGGGCCTGCTTTGATGCGTCCGCCAAAAGGGGATATCTATTCTGCCAAGGCCTCACAACACGTGTTCGTCACGAGAGTTGCGACCACGTAGGGGTCGGCGTTGGCGTTGGGACGACGGTCTTCGATATAGCCCTTGCCGTCTTGGGCGACCTGCCACGGGATACGCACCGACGCGCCGCGATCGGAAACGCCATAGCTGAACTGGTCGAAGCGCTGGGTCTCGTGGGCACCGGTGAGGCGCTCTTCGATGCCGACGCCATAACCGGTGAGGTGCAGCTCGGGTTTGCCGGGGGCGCCAAGAGCCTGGGCAGCCTTTTCGCACGCCTCGTAACCCTCACGCATGGCCTTGGTAGAGAAGTTGGTGTGCATGCCAGCGCCATTCCAGTCGCCCTTCATGGGCTTGGCCTCGATGCTGACTTCGACGTTGAACATCTCGCCTGCGCGATAGAGCAGGTAGCGGGCGACCCAAAGATGATCGCCAACAGTGACGGTGTCGACTGGGCCGATCTGGAATTCCCACTGGCCAGGCATGACCTCGGCGTTGGTGCCTGAGATGGCGAGACCAGCTTCGATGCACCACGTGGTGTGCTGCTCAACGAGCTCACGACCGTGGATCTTGAGTGCACCCACACCGCAGTAGTACGGGCCCTGTGGCGCAGGAAAGCCGTTTGGCGGGAAGCCGGCCGGCCACCCAGTGCTCGGGTCGATCAGGGTATATTCCTGTTCGAGACCGAACCATGGCTCCTGGTCTCCGTACTTGTCGAGTGCTTCGCGAGCCTTAGCCCGAGTGTTCGTCGGGTGTGGAGACTGGTCGGCGGTGATGGCCGTTTCACACATCACGAGGATATTGTCGCCGCCACGAATGGGGTCGGGGCACTGGAACACTGGCTGCAACACGACGTCGGAGTTGTCGCCCGTGGCCTGATTGGTGCTCGAGCCGTCGTAGCCCCAGATTCCGGGCTCAGCGCCGTCGGGGAGGATCTTGGTCTTCGACCGAACCTCGACTGTTGGCTCAGTGCCATCGATCCAAATGTATTCAGCCCTGTAGGCCACGGTGTACTCCTTCGGGTCGGCGTAGATGCCGTTATGAAACTCGACCTAGCGGGGCGTCGCCGCCCCAACCTGCGCCTGCGAACCGGTCAAGTGTGTCATACCGGCCGCCACACGTCCCTGCTGGACCTATCAGCGCAACAGACACACTGCCGGGCCTCGATTTCTGTCCTGTTGCACCGATGTGAACGGAATGTGAACGAACGCCTGTGCCCTTTTCAGGCGGGCGATCTGCGTGGACACTGGTCCTGATCACAACAGTGATGGATCGAAGGGGCATTCCGATGGAACAACCACAGGACTACGTGATTCGGCGAGTCGAAGAACGCGGTGTGCGTCTTATCCGTCTGTGGTTCACCGACGTACACGGCCAGTTGAAGTCATTTGCGATCTCGCCCGCCGAACTCGAGACGGCATTCGAGCAGGGCATGGTGTTCGACGGCTCGTCCATCGACGGGTTCAGCCGGGTCGCCGAAGAAGACATGGTTGCTCGGCCTGACGCGAACACGTTCCAGTTACTCAACTGGTCCTCCACCGAAGATCACGCCGCCAGCATGTTCTGCGACATCGAGCGGGCCGACGGCACTCCGTTCCCAGGCGACTCTCGCCAAGTACTTCGCCGAGTCATGGAGCGGGCGCGCACGGCCGGCTTCACGTTCTTCGCAGCTCCAGAAATGGAGTACTTCCTTTTCGAGAACGCCGACCCGTCTCAACCTCCTCGCCCACTCGATCAAGGCGGCTACTTCGACCTCACAACAGGTGATGTTGCCAGCAACATCCGCCGCCGCACCTTGACGACGCTCGAGAACATGGGCATTCCAGTCGAGTATTCGTTCCACGAGGACGCCCCCAGCCAGCACGAGATCGACCTTCGCTACACCGACGCCCTTACAATGGCCGACAACGTCATGGCCTTTCGACTCGTCGTGAAGGAGATCGCGCTCGAGCACGGCGTACATGCCACGTTCATGCCGAAACCGCTCGCCGGGGTACAGGGATCGGGCATGCACACTCACTTCTCGTTGTTCAAAGATGGTGTCAACGCCTTCTACGACGGTGAGGACTCGACGGGCCTGTCGCCGACCGCCAAGGGCTTCGTCGCTGGCCTTCTGCACCACGCCCGCGAGATAACCGCTGTCACGAACCAACTGGTCAACAGCTATAAGCGGCTGATCTCGGGCTACGAAGCTCCCGTGAACATCTCCTGGGCCCATAGCAATCGCAACGCCCTGATCCGGGTCCCGACGACCCGGCTTCAGAACGAGGAGTCAACCCGCATCGAGTACCGGGCACCTGACCCTGCCTGCAACCCATACCTAGCATTCGCGGTGATTCTCGCAGCCGGCTTGGATGGCATCGAGCAGGGCTACGAACTTCCCGCTGAGGCTCCACGCAGCTCCGTCGATTCGATCCCGACTGGCCAGTTCGCCAGCGACCACGACCAGCTTCCACAGTCGCTCGCCGAAGCACTCGATGAGATGGAGAAGAGCGAGCTTGTCGCCGACACGTTGGGCGATCATCTCTTCGAGTGGTTCCTCCGCAACAAACGTCGAGAGTGGGCGGACTACAAGGCGCAAGTCACCCAGTTCGAACTCGACAGCTACTTCTCCCGCCTCTAAGGGCTCACCATGGACCCGATCGCGATCTATCCAGCCACACCGGATCCGGACTTGGCGCGCCTGATCGACCTCGCGGGCTACATCTGGAAGCCAGTGAACACCGAGGCTGACGTCGCCGCTCAGGAGCCCGACGACGGCTGGGGCGGGGCAATCGTGTCCATCTCCGACGAATCGGAGACCGCGTGGGCCGTGTGCCGAGCGCTTCGACGCCAGAGCCCCGCGGTCGAGCCCATCCTGCTTCTGCTGCGCGGCAACCAACTCACCGAACTCGAACTCCGCGACGAACTGTTCGATGACTTCTGCCTCGACCCGTTCCATCCCCGCGAGCTCGAAGCCCGGCTCCGCCACCGCTTCGTCAGTTCGTCAGAAGAGTCTTCTGTCAACATCATCGATTACGGCCCGTTGATGCTGAATATTGAGACGTACGAGGCGGTGGTCGACAACGCCCCGATCGACCTCACCTACATGGAGTACGAACTCCTGAAGTTCCTCGCCCAGCATCCTGGCCGAGTGTTCACCCGCGAGGTGCTGCTCAGCCGGGTTTGGGGCTACGAATACTTCGGTGGAGCGCGAACCGTCGACGTTCATATACGGCGTCTACGCGCCAAACTCGGCGAGCAACACGCGAGCCTCATTCAAACCGTCCGCAGCGTTGGCTACCGCTTCGGCCAGTCGCGCTGGAAGGGCTAAAAGCTTGCTCCCGCGAGATACACCGGGAGGATCAATAGTTGGTTTCGATGAGAGAACTGCCCTCGTGGCGAGTCTCCGCATCGGTCTTGAGTAGATGTCCCAACGCTGCCGCCACAGCCGACAGGCTGATGGTGATCATGAAGGGGCTCAACAACAGAATGATTGCCATGATGATTCCGCCAGCCATGGCTGAGAGCGTAGCGGGGATCAGCTCAAGAAACGGAACTGGGTTTCCAGACCGGTCCTAGGACGCGGTCTCAATCTCAGAGCTGGGCGAAGCCTTCGATCTCGACGAGGCCGCCCAATGGAAGGGCCGCAACGGCGATGGCCGAGCGGGCTGGACGGTGATCGCCGAACGCCTCGGCATAGATGCCGTTGATCACAGCGAAGTCGTTGATGTCGACCATGAACACGGTGCACTTGGCGATGTTGTTGATCGTGGCACCGTTATCTGCCAGCACACCCTTGAGGTTCACGAGGGCTTGACGCGCCTGCGCCTCGACGCCTTCCTTGAGCACCCCATCCTTCAGGCCGAGCTGGCCCGAAATGAAGAGAAGATCGCCGGCGCGATGTGAAGCGGAGTAGTGAGCGACTGGTTTCGACATGGATGTGACCGTACCCGCTTCAACCGGTCGGCAAGACACTGCCGCCACGTTGCAGCCAAACAGCAGCGGCAACGGCGGCGAACACCGCATCTGAACATGCCACGGGCTCGCCGCCAGAGGGCGAAATCACCACATCGATCTTCGGGGTCTCGGCCGATCGCACGATGCCGAACGAACGGATCGTCAGGTCGTGTACCTCACCCACTGCATCGACAGTGAGTTGTTCACTGGTCACCCAGCTGTAGGCCATGTGCGCTGCACCGATCACATAGGAACGAAGCACGATCTCATCGAGCACCGTGCCTGGATCGACTTCGACCGTGATGCGGCCACGCCCGCCCACGGTGGCCTCGTACCCGGCCAGCGCGGCGCCACCTTCTGGGCTGCGAACCAGTCGGTTTTCCCCCTTGATCGCTGCAGCCAGCATCACGGCTTCGGCCCAGCCAGCGGCCCGAAGCGCCATCGAGGTGGGCGGGCCAGGGACGTCGACTTCTTCAACAGTCACGTCAGGCAGCACCGCCGTGATGGCCTGGGCTGCGCCTTCGGTTCGGGCCACGCGGACAACGCCGGTGCCGTCAGACTTCATGCCGGCAGCAATCGGGGGGCGCTTGGGGCCGAACCTGACAACATCCTCGCGAGACCAAAGGACCCGAACTGGACGACCGTGGTCGAATGCCAGCTGGTCGGCGATCGGACCGAGAAGGCCTCGGGTCTGTTGTTTGCCGCCGAACGCGCCGCCATTGGCAAGCGGATCGGCGAGGTTGCCTGCACCGTCTGACCAGGTCGCATCCGGCTCGAGATAACCGGGTTCGACCCATGACGTCGCAAGGGTGACATCCCAGTCTCCAGGAGGAACTCCGATGGGTGGGCTGGCATCAAGCGTCGTGCGCCGCCCTTGCACCTTCCCCGAAGCCGCTCGAGCCTCGGCGAGGGTCGCCCCAACAATCCAGTCCCCGTCGGCGTTTCGGACTGCGACAGGTGCATCGGCGGGCGCTCCGTCGTCGGCGAATCCGCCCCGGCCGACGACAACATCAGGCCCAGCCGACTGCACATTGCGCCCTTCCAGAGTCGCCTGCGCTGCAGCGGCAGCCATATCCCTAGAGGCCCGTATCCCGGGATTGTTCACTGCGATCTCCGCCGCCTCCACGATTGTTTGCCAACCCGTGCAACGGCACAAGTGGGCAGACAGAGCCCGATCAACGATGTCTCGATCGGTCAGATCGGCACCCTTGCGCTCCTGGCCGACCAAACGGCAAACAATGCCGGGGGTACAGAATCCGCATTGGCTGGCACCAGTGGCTACGAAGGCGTCGACCCAGCGATCACGCTCGCTGACCTCGAGCCCGTCGATCGTTTCGATGGATCGTCCAGCCACCCGTCTTGCCGGGGTCACGCACGACACCCGTGGCGCGCCGTCGACGAGAACCGTGCAGCAACCACACTGCCCTTGCGGGGAGCAGCCATCCTTCACGCTCGCCCGACCCAAGGCCCGCAAGACCGCGAGCAACGTGTCGCCTGTGTCTTCGACCTCGACCTGCTCGCCATCCACGTGAAATTGCATCAACGATCGCCTCGTCTGGTGTCAGTAGGGGGCTGGCTCAGGGTACGTTCCGGCGTGTGGACATCGACAGGCATTCTTCAAGCACGCTGAGTCGCCGCCGGTTCTTCGGGCTCGGCGCGGGAGCGATTGCCAGCGGCACCGTGCTCGCTGCGTGTAGCGGTAGCAAAGACACGCCAACGGAACGAGCGGCCAGCAAGTTCTTCTCTGACCAAACGGTTCTGGCCGATGGCACCCCCCAGCGCACCATCTGGAGTCTCAGCGACGATGAGGGCAACCTCGGCGACATCGCTCCCGAAACAATCGACGTTTCGGTGCTCGGACCCGACGGAAACGAGATCCATGCCGGGACCGCAAGCGCACATCGCGACGGTGTTGCGCTCCCCTACTACCCGCTCATGGTGCCGTTCACCGGTACAGGAGTGCATGAGTTCAAGATCAATTCAAGCGCAGGGGCCTTTGTTGGGTTTGTCACCCCAACCGCTGTCGCAGCAAACCGGCTGATCCAGCCAGGCCAAAAGATGCCATCGGTTGTCACCCCGACGCTCGACGCAGCCGCCGAGGTCGATCCGATCTGCACCCGCAATCCTGTGTGCCCGTTCCACGACCACTCACTCGACTCAGTGCTCGGCAACGGAACCCCTCTGGTGGTCATCGTCAGCACACCGGCGTTCTGCGGAACAGTCTGGATGTGTGGACCTGTGCTTGAAAACCTGATCGACGCCTCGGCACCATTCGTCGGGTCGGCGAACTTCATTCACACGGAGGTCTACGCCGCCCCGACACCAGAACTGCTCGGCGCGACGGCACCGATCATCGACATCACCGGAGCGGTGTACGAGCCATACATGTTCGTGATCGACGGCGACGGCACAGTGTTGAGACGCCTCGACCACCTGTGGGACCGGGCCGAACTCAACGAGGCGCTGGCCCTGCTCGCCTGACGAATACCCCTCCCTTCGAGGCGGAGGTTTACGTGTACCCGGCATCGATCCATCACAATGGTCGGGTGAACGTCGCAGAAGCCTTGCAAGCCCGTTATTCGGTTCGGGGGTACCGGGCCGACCCCGTGCCAGAGGAGCTGATTCGGGAGGTGTTCGATATCGCCCGTCTCGCTGCGTCTGGCACCAACACACAGCCGTGGCATGTCGCCGTGGTTTCGGGCGAAGCTCGCTACCGACTTCAGAACCAGCTTTGCGACCTGTTCGACGCCGGGGTTGCACAACAGCGCGGTTTCCCTGGCGATGCAGACATGGATGGGGTCTACCTCGACCGTCGACGAGCGTGCGGCTTTGGCTACTACGAGACGATGGGCGTCGAACGCAAAGACAGGGAAGGTCGGATGCGGATTGCTCGAAAGAACTTCGAGTTCTTCGGGGCACCCCACGTGGCCTTCTTCTCCATGCCCCGGACGTTCACCTTTCCCCAGGCCGTTGACATGGGCATCTTCCTACAGGCTGTGATGCTGGTCATGGTCGAGAAGGGGCTCGGTTGCATCGCCCAGGGCTCACTTGCCGGCTATCCCTCTCCTGTGCGCGAGATCGCCGATATGCCCGATGAGAACGAGATCATGTTCGGTCTCTCCTTCGGGTACGAAGACCCAGCCGCACACATCAACACGGTGCGAATGACGCGAGCATCGGTCGACGACTTTGCGTCCTTCACGAGCTAAGGGCCTTCGCACCCCTGCTCGGGCAGTCGCGACAACGGCGACCCGAAGGCCGCCGTTGTTTCAGATCTTGTTTCTCAGTCCGGCGGGCCGGAAGGGACTGTCTGATGAGATCTAGCTGAAGCTGGAACCGCAGCCGCAAGTGCGCTGGGCGTTGGGGTTGTCAATGGCGAAACCCGAACCCATCAGGCCATCTTTGAAGTCCAGAGATGCGCCGTCGAGCAGCTGTGCGCTCATGGGATCGGAGATAACTTTGACATCACCAAAGTCCTTGACGATGTCGTCGGCGGCAATTTCGCTGTCGAAGAACATCTCGTAGGAATAACCCGAGCAGCCACCAGGACGGACTGCAACGCGCAGAGCAAGACCTGGTTCGCCTTCTGCTGCAACGAGTTCCTTGACCTTGTCGGCTGCGTGGTCGGTGACTGCGATCATGGTGGAAACCTCCAAAGGAAACTGCTGGCCATTATATCCGCACTGAGCCAGTCGGCCAATGCCGAGGTCAGCTCAGTACAATTACTGCTCGTGGGCGACAACGACGCAAAGACGCCAAGAACGAGCGATGACGACATCATCGGCATCTTACGCGGGGTGATGGATCCTGAGCTCAACGACAACATCGTCGACCTCGGAATGGTCCGCAGCGCCTACCGCGACGACCATGCCATTGCCCACGTCACGATCGCTCTCACTACCGCTGGCTGCCCACTGCGTGCGACCATCAAACGCGATGTCGACTCGAGGGTGCGCACGTTGCCGGGCGTCGACAAGGTAAAGCTCCACTGGGACGAGCTCAACGCTGATGAGAAGGCGCGGGTCATGGAACGGGCGCGCATGCACGCCCGCGACACGGCTGCGCCCACCGAAGTGCCTCCGAACACGCGCGTTATCTCGGTGGCTTCAGGCAAGGGCGGCGTCGGCAAGTCCTCCGTCACCGTCAACCTCGCCAGTGAAATCGCGAGCCGCGGGTTCACCGTCGGTGTTCTCGACGCCGACATCTGGGGCTTCTCAGTGCCGCGCATGTTGGGCGTCAATGGTCGGCTCGAAGCTCGTGCCGCCGGCGCCGGCGAAGAGCGGGGCAAGATCATTCCCGAGACTCGTACCGTTCCCGGCGACACCGATGCTGGTCCAGGCATCCTCAAGGTGGTCTCCACCGGACTGATGGTCGACACCGAAGAGACCGCCCTCATGTGGCGAGGTCTCATGCTCGCCAAAGCCGTCGAACAGTTCCTTAAAGACGTCGACTGGGGCGAGCTCGACTACCTCCTCATCGACATGCCGCCCGGCACCGGCGACGTCCAGATGGCACTAGCCCGGCTACTTCCGCAAGCCGAAATGCTCGTCGTCACCACGCCAGCGCTGAGCGCACAGAAAGTCGCCGTACGCGTCGCTGACATGGCCCGCCGCAGCCACATGCCGATCATCGGCGTCATCGAGAACATGTCGGCGTTCGTTACTCCCGATGGCCAAAGCTGGGCCCTCTTCGGAGAAGGCGGCGGTCGACGCCTCGCTGAGGAAATCGATGTTCCGCTCCTCGGCTCCATCCCACTCGAACCGGCCGTCTCGGCTGGCGGTGATAGTGGCGACCCAGTCGTTCTGACCAACAAGGGTCCAGCAGCAGCGGCCTTCGACAAGATCGTCACCGATCTCATCACTGAAATCGCTCCACCGATCGACATTGCCGGCTGCACAGCGCACATCATGGAAGCGCTCGACAACATCGGCCCATCGGTCACCGATGTCACCATCGGGATTCGCAGTTAGAGCTGGCGCCGCCCAAACAGGCGGCGCATCTGGCTCTGAGTGATTACTCAGAGCGGAACTCAGTGCCGCCTACTGGTTGGCCGCGATAGCAGCTTCGTAGCCGTCGTCGCCTGGCATCAGCACCCTGGGTGGGTCACCGCCATCAGGCTTCATCACCGGCAGAATTTCTGGAATGTCGCCCAGACCATCGGCCCATACCACCGCTTCCGCCACCGATTTCAGATCGGCAAGCGGTTCAAGATTGGCGATGGTCGGCAAGATCATGGAGAACTCGCCTACCTCGGCGAGCCGCAGCGCTTCAGATGGGCGGATCCACACACTCTCTACAGTCTCGCCACCGTCGTGAACGGGTCGCTGGTTCTCGGGCATGATCGCCAGGAAGAACCGGGTGTCGAATCGCTTCGGCGGTCCAATCGGGGTGATCCAGTGGCTCACGTAACGGAGATCGTCAAGATCGAGCCGTAGTCCTTCGGTGGCGACCACGTCGGCCAAACGCTGCTCACCCGAGTAGACCCGGCTGCGATAGCCCTCGAATCGTTCATGAATCTCGTCGTCGGACATCGACACGGAACCTGAGTCATCGTTCGCCAACAGAACGCCGGCCTCTTCAAAACACTCCCGGATTGCAGCGACCCAGTAGGCCAGACCGCCGCGGTCGACGTTCAGCATCTGAGAGGCAGCCTCGTCGTCGAGACCCATGCACACCGCAGGGAGGCCTGGATCGGAGCGGTCGACGTCGTCGACCGCTCCGCCGGGAAATACAAAGGTGCTTGGCACAAACTCGGACCTGGCGCTGCGCTTCAGCATGAACACTTCGAGACCGTCGGTCCCGTCGCGTACGAGCATCACTGTGGCGGCATCGCGAACAGAAGGCGTCGGGGCCATGTTTGGCATCACTCCTCGAAGACGTGGGACCAGCGAGTCTGGCCCACAAAGTGAGCCGCCGTCAGTTGAGTGGGTCTTCGTCTGTTGTGTTGGTGTCGAAGAAGCGACCGCCGCTACCTGTACTTCCGCCCAACCCGCCGCCGAGTCCTCCACCCATGCGGAAGTTGCTGCCCCAACGTTTCATTGCCCACTTCACGACTGGGGCGCGCAACGGCGGCAGCAAAAGGACCACACCCACGGCATCGGTGATGAAACCGGGGGTGAGCATCAGGGCGCCGGCGAACAAAATCGCCACGCCCGAGATCATCTCCTCGCCCGGGATCTCGCCCTTGGCCATACGAGTCTGGGCTTTGAAGAGGGTGCTGAGGCCCTGGAACTTCACCATCCGGGCGCCCACGACGCTGACGAGCAGCAACAGGCCAATGGTCGGCCACACTCCGAGCGATTGCCCGACCTGGATGATCACGGCGAGCTCAGCAAGCGGCACGACAATGAAGAGAAATACGAGTAGCCACACGCCCGTCACCATAACTGGCTGGATCAGGCAAGCTTTCGTCGCGGGCATCCCTCTATCCTGAACGCCGTGCGACCACCGTCTGTAGATGCGCTGGCCCGATCGATCGACGACATCGACCTGCCTCAACCAATGTTGGTCGAG
Organism: Candidatus Poriferisodalaceae bacterium; assembly: GCA_047618365.1. Taxonomy (GTDB): domain Bacteria; phylum Actinomycetota; class Acidimicrobiia; order Acidimicrobiales; family Poriferisodalaceae; genus JBLHLM01. The sequence goes on from JBLHLM010000006.1 coordinate 34,895, forward strand.
GCGGCGCGCGCCGCCATTGCCACTGGCGATCCGGACACAGCACGCGCCGAGGCCGAAAAGCTGCGTCGGCGTCTGTTAGGCCCAGTCATCAACGCAACCGGTGTGTTGCTGCACACCAACCTCGGCCGAGCCCCGCTGCACATGACTCAGCCAGCCAGTGCCACGAATCTGGAGTTCGATCTCGAGACGGGCAAGCGGGGCTCCAGACACCGCCACGCGGCCGATCTGATCGCCCGGCTCATCGGGGCTGAAGCAGCACTCGTGGTCAACAACTGCGCAGCCGCGGTGACACTCGTCCTCGCGGCATTGGCCCGCGACCGCTCAGTTGCGGTGTCCCGCGGCGAGTTGGTCGAGATTGGCGGCGGATTCCGTGTGCCTGATGTCATGGCCCAGTCCGGCGCTCAACTCCGCGAAGTTGGCACCACCAACCGCACACGGGCGGCTGACTTCCAAACCGCACACGAAGAACACGACTGTGCGCTGCTGATGAAGGTGCACCCTTCGAACTACCGCATCACCGGGTTCACCGAGCAGCCAACCGTCCAGTCCCTGACCCAGATCGGCCCGCCGGTCGTGGTGGACCTTGGCTCGGGTCTGCTCGATGAGGCTTGCCAATGGCTGAACAACGGGCGCCCGTATTGGCTGCGCGAGGAGCCAGGCGCCAAGCAGACCTTGCGCGATGGAGCGGCGCTGGTCACGTTCTCGGGCGACAAACTTCTCGGCGGCCCACAGGCGGGCATCATCGCCGGCTCGGCTGAGCTCGTGGCGATATGCGCCAAACATCCGCTGATGCGGGCGTTCCGCCCCGGAGGCCTGGTTCTGGGCGCTCTACAGCAGACGGCGCTGGCCTATATGCGGCGCGATGGCGACTCGATTCCGTTCTGGCGAATGGCACAGGCCACGCCCGAGGAACTGTTGCAGCGAGCAGAATCGATCGGTGTCGGAACCCCAGCTCACACGATTGCTATGGCAGGTGGCGGCTCACTTCCGGGCGAAGAAATCGCCTCTGCCGGTATCGAGGTCGCTGGCGATCACGTCGATGCGCTTCGCTCCTACGATCCGCCGCTCATCGCCCGGGTGCGCGACAACGTGACGAGCCTCGATCTGCGAACCGTGCATCCCGATGACGACCATCTGGTCGCCGCCGCGCTCAAGACCCTCGACTAGTCAGATGCCCCTGTAACCAATGCACGTCATCGCCACTGCTGGCCACGTCGACCACGGCAAGTCCACCCTCGTCCGGGTACTCACAGGCACCGACCCTGATCGGCTCGCCGAGGAGAAGGAACGGGGCCTCACCATCGACCTGGGCTTCGCGTTCAGCAAGCTGCCGTCTGGCCGGGACGTATCGTTCATCGATGTGCCAGGCCACGTCCGGTTCCTCAAGAACATGCTGGCTGGTGTCGGTGCTGTCGACGCGTGCATGTTCGTCGTCGCCGCCACTGAGGGCTGGAAGCCACAGTCCGAAGAACACTTACGGATCCTCGACCTGCTCGGGATCACCCACGGCATTGTTGCCCTGACCCAAGTCGGGCTGGTCGACGACGAGCTTCGCGAGTTGGCGATCATGGACGTCGAGGAGCGCACCCACGGGTCGTTCCTCGAAGACGCTCCAATCGTGCCGATCGACAGCATCACCGGCGAGGGCCTCGACGATCTCAAGGCCGCGCTCGACGAACTCACCGCCAACGCCCCGACCGCTGAGAACCGTCAACGTCCCCGCCTGTGGATCGACCGGGCCTTCGGCGCGACCGGTGCTGGCGCCGTCGTCACTGGCACCCTCACCGGCGGCGAGATATCCCGCGACGACGAGCTCGCCATCGAACCAGGCGGCGAACGGGTACGCGTGCGCGGCATCCAAAGCCAGGGTCAGCCCCGCAAGAAGATCGGCCCGGGTCATCGTGTTGCCCTGAACCTGACCGGGGACGGGGCCGACGACCTTCGCCGTGGCCAGGCTGTCGTGTTTGGTGCTCAGTGGCACCTGACTGACCATGTCGATGCCGAACTCAACGTTCTGCCGAGCCTCGACCACGAAATTTCCCGCCGCGGCGCCTACGCCATGTATCTCGGCGCCGGCGAGTTCCCGGCACGGTTACGAGTGCTCGGCCCCTCCGCACTGCTGCCGGGCGAAACAGGTGCAGTGCGCCTGTTCTTTGGCACCCAGTTACCACTGCTCCCAGGCGACCGATTCATCCTCCGTGAGTTCGGACGGGACGAAACAGTCGGCGGCGGGCAGATCCTCGACGTCGACCCGTTGGTGAAGGCTGCGTTGGCAACGCCTGATCGATCCGTCGACCGGGTCATCGCTGAAAGAGGTTGGGTCACCGCCGATCATCTCGAACGTCTCACCGGCGAGCGTCGCGAGCCTCAACTCGGCCCGTGGATTGCCACGGAGGCCACCATTCACGAACTGCTCGACGAGGTCGCAGGGCTCGTCGACGGTGCCGACGACTTGGGCCTCGACACAGCCCAGCTCAGCGAACGGCAGCGCCTGGCGCTTGACCTGCTCGATGACGTGCACGTGGAAGAGGGGCGAGCCAGGCCAGCCGACAAGGTCGACGTTTTGGCCGATCATCCACTGATCGCCCTGCTCGCTGCCGAACCGTTCTCTCCACCTGCCCCGGAGGCCGTCTCGAGGGACGTCTTGAGGGCTCTGGCCCAGCGAGGCACGATCGTGCAATCCGACGGCATCTACTTCGCTGCGAGCGCCATCGACCTGGCGGCGCACCAGGTTGCCGTGCTGCTCTCGAACCAGCCTGACGGAGTCACCATGGCCGAGATTCGCGACCAGTTGGGCACGACTCGAAAGTTCGCCCTGCCGCTCATTGGCCACCTCGATGCAACCGGCGTCACCCGCCGTCGCGGCGATCTGCGCATCGGCGGGCCACGTCTCCCCGCCCTGGACTGACACCGCTCTGGACTGACACTGCCCTGTCATCGGTGCAGCCAGCGAGAGTAGCGTCGCGGCCATAAACCATCTCCAGCAGCGGGTCATCACTCATCACCGGCGCAGCGAGTGGGTTTGGCCGACTATTGGCTCAGAAAACTGCGGCTCAGGGTGCCAAGGTGGCAGTCTGCTACACCAACGAGCACGAACTGCAAGTGACCGCCACCCAGATCCTGGACGACGGCGGCGACGTGCTCACGGGCATCGTCGACGTGCGAGACCTCGACCGGATGCGTTGGTTCGCGACGAAGGTCGTCGACCTATTCGGTCGGGTCGACGTGCTGGTCAACAACGCGGGCGTGATGCCACTAGCGTTCTACGCCGACCATGAGGCTGCGGCGGAGCCCTGGGATCGATGCATCGATATCAACTTCAAGGGCGTACTGCACGGAATCATGGCTGTGCGCGACCAGATGATCGAGCAGGGTCGCGGCCACGTCGTCAACCTGTCGTCGATCTATGGCAACCAACCCGTCGTCGGTGCCGCGGTCTACGGGGCGACCAAGGCGGCGGTCAACGTGTTGTCGGAGTCGTTGCGCCAAGAGTCCTTAGGCAAGATCAAGGTCACTAACGTCCGCCCCACAGGTGTGCCAGGCACTGGGCTGGCCGCAGGAATCGTGAACCCAGAGGCGATTGTTGGCATCGTCGGGCTCAACGCGCCACGGTTCGCTGCGGACCTAGCCGCAATGGACAGCCCTGCACCACCAGTCGAACTGACCGACGCCGACGCTGTGACGTACGCATCATTGGCCCCCGACCAGCTCGCCGATCAGGTGATCTACGCCATCAACCAGCCATGGGGCGTCTGTATCAGCGACATCACCGTCAGAGCGGCTGGCGACCACTACATCATCTGAGCCCAGCCAGACCAGCCAAAACGTCAAGCAGGCCTCGCCGAAGCGGGGCCTGCTCTCAAGATTGATTCGAAAGAATCGCTAGGAAGCGATGACCTGAGCGGTTTCACGCTCGGCGAGCATCTGGCGACGCTCTGCCTCATTGGCTCCGCCCCAAATGCCATGTGGCTCGCGAATCGCAATTGCGTACTCGAGACAATCGACAGCTACAGAACACTGGGCGCAGATAGCCCGTGCCCGCCGTTCACGCTCGAGCTTCTCGTCCTTACGCTCAAATCGCGGGGGCGGAAAGAACACCGCCGCCTGCGGCCCCCGACAGGCCGCTTTGAGCTGCCAACTCTCGTCCAGCATCGCCGACACTCAAGTCCCCCTTGTTCCCTTGCATAAGAATCTATGCCACTCCAATCGGCCGTTACAAGGCAGGAATCAAAAATCGATTCAATTTTCGAAAAAATTGAAACTTGACGACCGTTCGGTAACAAAGAGGCTAGCGAGAGCCACTTTCGAAAACGGGATAGGTAATTCTGATCAAGGAAAACGACTTCAACTCAGTCGTTGCTCTTGCGCATCTCTCGGTAGTCGATAGCCCCGCCCTCTTCGGGCTCAACCTCGAGAACAAGCCCGTCAAGCGCCACTACACGTGCTGAATCGCCTGCGGAGAGTGGGGTAAGTCGGTTCACTCGGGCCCGCCACTGAGCGCCCCGAACCAGGACCATCCCGTCGGGATCGATGTCGGAAACAGCTTCGCCCATCTCGCCGATCATCCACTCGCGTCCGAGGGTCGAAGTTCCGTAGCGAGTACGGATCAACGCCGGCATGCCAGAGAACATGAACGACGCTGTGAGACCAACGCCGACAAGTAACGCGAGCCAGCTGAGGTCGTGTCCGTCGTACAAGGCGAACGAGCCAACGACGAGGGTGACAAGTCCGACGCCTGTCCAGAACCTGGGCACACCGGTCTGCAGGTCCACACCGAACGCAATGGGCGAGATCACCAGCAGCACGATCGCCCAGGTGCGGGTATCGAGCACGTAGAGCCCATAAGCGGCCATCAGCACGCAGAAGGCTCCGACCACTCCAGCCACGCCCACACCGCCTGTGAAGAAGTCGAGCAGGATAAGAGCCAGGCCGATGACAAGCATCAGGTAGGCGACCGCTGGGCTGGCGGCGGTGTGAAACAGCTGATCGACGATCGAAAGCTTGCCGAATTGGACCTGCACGTCTGGGGCGAGCTGGCGCTGGATGGTGACCCCATCAGCGTTGGTGACCTGCTCGGAGATAACGGGAATCACACCCTGGTCTTCGAGAGCGAGAAGGAAATCGCCGATTGTGGGCGACAAGAGATCGACCATGCCTTCTGTGACTGCTGTCGTGTCGTCGAAGCGAGTGTTCTCACCAGCGGCGTAACGCGAGTCCAGGGGGCGATCGAGCGTGCCGAAGTCGCCAATCTGAGACCCAGGCGAGATTGCCGACAACGCGGCGATGCTCACGAAGTGCGCTGCACCGCCGTATGCACGGCCACCGGCTTGCCCCACCCACACTGCAATGGGCACTGGGGACCCTTCGAGGCGGTCGAGCAATTCGATCATGCGAGCGTCAGGCACAGCGTGGCCTGAACTGTTCACCTGCAGTACAAGAACTGTTGCACCGACCTCTTCGGCCGTCGCTAGCTGGGTTTCGATGTAGGCCACCTCGACCGGATCGAGCAGGCCGCTGACTTCGATCACGGCAATCGTGGTGATCGCGTCGCTTTCTTGCGCACCAGCTGGCACGCTGAGCGAAAGCAGGGCAATGAACATTGCGGCAGCAGCCGCAGCCAGCCTGGTCACGGCGGGCCTCCGGAGGTCGAGTGGATCCAACGCAGTTCTTCACCGCGTCTCGTGTAGTCATCGTGGCCGGGAAGGGCGGCGTGGGCAAGACGACAGTTACTGCCGCCTGTGCCACGAGCGCTGCCCGGCTCGGATTACGAGTGCTTACCGTAGCGACCGATGACACCGGAGCCCTCGCCCGAGCCCTGAATCTGCAAGCAGTTCCTCACGACGACCCGCGTCTCACCGGCGAGGAGACCTTCTCTCCTGGCGAAATCGTGCTGCACGAATTCGCGCCAGACGAGACGCTCGAGGCCTACCTACACGACCATGCGTTGAAACGTCTCGGCAACCGGATGGCGCGAACCGGCATGCTCGACCTCGTCGCGACCGCGACCCCAGGCGTGTCGGAACTTCTCGCGTTAGGACGTTTCCGCCAGCTCGCCGACTCGTCGGCCGACGTCGTGTTCATCGACGCACCCGCAGCCGGCCACGCGATCTCGATGCTGCGAGCGCCGGCGACCATGGCCAAGATGACCACCAACGGCCGGTTGAAAGATCAAGCCGATCAGGCGCTCGAGTTTCTTGGCGACGATGCCCGCTGTCGGGTCATGCTCGTCGCCCTCCCTGAAACCACCCCGGTCAACGAGACCATCGAAACGGCCTTCGCCCTGGAAGACGAGATTGGCGTGGCACTCGCACCAGTGATCGTTAACCGGATGGTGGCGCCAACTCCCCCACCAGTCCCTACTGCCGTCTCCATCGTGGGCAAGGGCGCTCCTACGGTCCTGAGTAACGCGGCTGCAGCGCTCGACGAAGCCGTCGCCCACCTCCATTTCCGTGGTCGTTGGCAGGCGATCGAAGCAGACCGTCTCGCCGAGGGACTCCCTATTCCGCAGATCAGGTTCGACGAGCGAACTCACATCGACCCTGGCTCCGACCGCAGCAACCGACTGGTCGACCATCTGGCCGAGCGACTCACCGCCAGCATCGAACGGCTGAAACCATGACGTTCGCTCAGCTCATCAGCGACGCCCAGGTCATTGTCTGCACCGGGCCAGGCGGCGTCGGCAAAACCACTACAGCGGCTGCGATCGGCACGGCTGCTGCGGCTTCGGGGAGGCGTGCCGTCGTCATCACTGTTGATCCGGCCCGACGTCTCGCAGATGCCCTCTCGGCTGAACTCGGCCCGGAACCAGTCCTCATCGACGACGATCTCGACGACGGCACCGGCGGCGAGCTGTGGGCCACCATGCTCGACCGTGGCCATACGTTCGACGCCCTGATTGCCACCCACGCCAAGTCGACCAAGCAGGCCGACGAGATCCGAGCCAACGGCTTCTATCAACGGCTCTCACGTTCACTTGGAGCAACGCAGGAGTACATGGCCGTCGAAGCCCTGCACCTGCTTCACCACGACGACCGCTTCGACCTGGTCGTCGTCGACACTCCCCCAGCCCACCACGCGCTGGTTCTGTTGGACGCCCCCCAGCGGCTGAGCATGTTCCTGACGAACCGGCTCTACCGGACGCTTATCCGACCAACCGGCGGACTCTCCCGCCTGGCTGTCGGTGCGGCGAGGACCCTGACCAAACGGGTAGCCAGCGTTGTTGGCGGACAGGTTCTCGACGACGCCCTCGGATTCTTCGAAGCCTTCTCCGGCCTGGAAGATGGTTTCGCCAATCGGGCCACGGCCGTGACCGAACTCCTGTGCAGCGACGCGTGCAGTTTCGTGATCGTCGCCACACCAGACCCTGAAGCGATCGCCACCAGTAACCTCCTGCACGACGAACTCGCCACACGCGACATCACCACTGCAGGCCTGGTCATCAACCTGACGACGCCCGACCCGTGGCCGCGACTCGCGGCTCAAGAAGGCGCGCTCGCGGCCTTGGGACCAGAGCTTCGGCTGCGACTCAACGCCGCTAAACGGCTGCACGAAATCGCTGTAGACGAGGTCGCTCGGACCAAACCGCTCGAGGAGACCATTGGGGTCACGGCCGCTCGGGTCCCTCGCCTGATCAACGAGATTCACGACCGTGGCGGCCTCAGGTTCATCGGCGACGCCCTCACCAAGATATGATCCGCTCGGTCGAATCGCTGGCGTGTTGGGTCACAGATCACCCGCGGCGCTAGCCTCAACCTTCGTGAAAGACGTCTTGTTGGCCGCTGATGCGGATTGGGTTATCGAGGAAGTGGCTGCGGCCCTGCTCGGTGACGACATCACCGTTCGTCTCGTGCGCGCTGGAGCCGATGTGCGTGGCGCCGTTGCGGTCCAGACGCCTGACCTCGTCATTCTCGATCTTCAGATCGGCAACATGGGCGGCATGGCCACAGCCATCGACCTACGCCATGAGTCGCTGGCCGGTCGACTCGAACACGTGCCGGTGCTGATGCTGCTCGACCGCGAAGCAGACGTGTTCCTCGCCAAACGCTCCAACGCCGATGCCTGGTTGGTAAAGCCGATTGACTCGTTCGGTCTGCGCCGCAGCGTCGATTCGTTGCTCGCCGAAGCAGCGTCCGCCGGGCAGGGCGGCTGAGCTGGCAATTCGATGCTTGAGGGTTCACAATCTCAAGCTGGAAACGGGCGCATCTCGCGATAGTGTCTATTGCTTCGGAGCTTTACCTCCGAGGAATTCGGGTAGTGGCGCAGGTTGGTAGCGCGCCTCGTTCGGGACGAGGAGGTCGTGGGTTCAAATCCCGCCTACCCGACGTCTGTCGCCGGAGGCCGCTCACGTTGGGGCCCCGACGTCTGTCGCCGGAGGCCGCTCACGTTGGGGCCCCGACGTCTGTCGCCGGAGGCCCCCACTGGTGGAGGCTTGTTCTAGCAACGATCGTTTCGTGGAGAGCGGGCCCAAACGTCACCACATCGTCCCATTCGTTTCCACCCATATTGAGGATCTCCTCCTCACCGTGACGACGGATGAAAAGCGCGGGAACGATCGGATTAAACAGCCCACCCGCCTTGTAGATCGTCGCTGGTCCGCTGCGAACCGCCGGGACTCTCCTCACTCGCACCGACTCGATCTCCGACAACGGGACGCGCCTAACACCTATCAAAGGGCGATTTATCAGCAGGTCAACCCGACTGAGGGCCAAAACGAACGACCTAGATCGTTTCGCCCGAGCTATTCCCAATAAAAGGACTACACAGAACGCCGCCGACGATCCGCCCATCAAGACAGCCGGCAAGCCTTCGATGCCGTGCGGTCCCCGCTGATTCCATGCATCGGTGAAGCTCACTGCACCGATGATGAAGAAGACTACGGTGAGCGGTCGCGTGCGCGGAACTGGCGCAGTGACTATCAGATCAGGCAATGCCATTGCCCAGCATCTGGCTTCCGGCGCGCATTTCGGTCGCTGCCCTGAATGGTGATGCGGAGCCTCCACAACGCCCAGTGAGACATCTGCCGATTGGACCGTTCTGCTTTTCCGCAGCTGGGACTTCCAACGCCGCTCTGGCGATTGCTCGAAGGCGAACCGTCTCCCGACGGGACGAGAGGCCACCGTTGCCTAGTCCGCGGAATCGCCATAGAGACTCGGTGTCGGATCCCTTCGAGTCTGGACACTCCGGGTTTCATCAACGAACCAGCTCCCTCAGATTCCAGGGCTTCATCATTTCTCTCCGAATTCTTCGACAAATTCAGAGGGCGCCTGGAGCAGAAGTACAAACTCAGATAACACTCAACATTCCACTGGGCGGGGCGGATCGGTGCCGGTTTGGGCTCACCCATCCATCAAGGCTCACGCATTGGTTCGCTAGCTGTCCCGCGAGGTCGACGCGCCAGGCCGGAGGCCCCCTCTCGTCGGGGCCCCGACCATCTGTCGCTGGACGCCATGTCCAACATCAACCGCACCACGGCGTGCACGCTCGACTACTCCGGGGCAGTGTCCTACAGTCCCGGGCACCAAGTACTTTGCCCCTAAGGAGCCGGTCATGTCGCACGTCGTTGCCCTTCAAATGCAGGTTCAGCCCGCCAAGATGGACGCGTTCATGTCCATGTTCCTCCCGGCCCTCGACGACACTCGAGCGCGCGAAGGTTGCGAACTCGTCGAGTGCTACGTCGACGAAGCCAACCCAAACACCGTGCTGGTGTGGGAGAAGTGGGACAAGCCCGAAAGCCAGCAGGCGTATATGGCGTGGCGTGGCGAGACTGGGTTCATCGACATTCTTGGCCCGTTTATGGCGGCTGCACCGACGTTCACCACCTACCTCTCCCAGGACTAGACGACGCAGGGCCCTAGGTCGGGGGCCCCAGGCCGAGTAGTGGTAATTTCCAGCTCGTGACTCGAATCATTGACTGTCATGGCCACTACACAACAACGCCGCCTGCGGTCGGTGGTTGGAGAGACGCTCAGACAACCGCCGTTGGGGCCGACCCCAGCCATGTCGGTACCAAGGGCGCGATCGCTGTCAGCAACGACGAGATTCGGGAGAGCCTCGAAGGCGCCCAGCTCAAATTTCAGCGCGAACGTGGCACAGACCTGACGATCTTCTCGCCTCGCGCGAGTTGGATGGGTCATCACGTCGGGAACGAACACACCTCACAGTTCTGGTCCGAACACCAGAACGAGCTGGTGAAACGGGTCTGCGACCTGTACCCAGACAATTTCGCTCCGGTCTGTCAGCTTCCCCAATCGCCGGGCGTTTCTATCGACTCGTCGGTTCGCGAGCTCGAGCGCTGCGTCGAGGAGATGGGGTTCATTGGGTGCAACGTGAACCCCGATCCGTCGGGCGGTTTCTGGACTGGGCCTCCTCTGTGGGACCGCTACTGGTGGCCGCTGTGGGAGAAGATGTCCGAGCTTGACGTTCCCGGAATGATCCATGTGTCGGCGTCGTGCAACGACAACTTCTACAGCACTGGCTCGCACTATCTCGGCGCAGACACGACAGCGTTCGTTCAAGCTCTGACGTCGGGTTTCATGAAGGACTTCCCTGGTCTGCGCTGGGTGATTCCCCATGGCGGCGGGGCTATCCCATATCACTGGGGCCGTTTCAAAGGCATGGCCGAAGACCAGGGCTGGGACTTCGCTGGCCTGATGGATCACATCTGGTTCGATACATGCGTCTACCACCAGCCGGGCATCGACCTGCTCGTCAATGTCGTGCCAATCGACAACATCCTTTTCGCCTCTGAGATGGTGGGCGCTGTCCAAGGCATCGATCCCGATACCGGCAACCACTACGACAACACCAAGATCTATGTCGATGGTGCAGCAATTTCCGCCGACGATCGGGCCCAGATCTTCGAACGCAACGTGAGTCGGGTCTATCCCCGCCTCGGAGCATCATCATGACCAACATGCACGGGCCACGTCACGTCGTCGTCACCTCCATTGAGCGCACACCAATGGACCTGGTCGACCAGCTCGCTCCCGTTGGCACCGCGACAGTGCACGAAGCGATCGGACGTCGAGGCTACGTAGGGCCTCACATCAAACCCATCCAGCAAGGCGTCAAGGTTGCTGGCACCGCAGTCACGGTCCTCAGCCACCCGGGCGACAACGCGATGGTCCATGCCGCCATCGAGCAGTGCCAACCTGGCGACATTTTGGTGGTCGCCAACACCGCACCTTCGACCCACGGGATGTTTGGCGATCTGCTCGCTACATCGCTGATGCAGCGGGGCGTACGAGGTCTCGTCATCGACGCCGGCGTCAGAGACACCGCCGACTTGCGTGAGATGGGGTTCCCGGTCTGGACCCAACACGTGTCGTGCGAGGGGACAGTGAAGAGTTCGCCTGGTTCAGTGAACGTGCCGATTCGATTCGGTGAGCAGGTTGTATTTCCCGGCGATGTCATCTGCGCCGACGACGACGGCGTCGTCGTCGTGGCACGTGCCGAAGCCAGCTGGGCCATCGAAAAGTCCCTTGCCCGGCTCGACAACGAGACCGCCACCCGAGCCCATCTCGAAGCCGGCGAGATCGGGCTCGACTTGTACGGCATGCGTGACAAACTCAAAGCCATGGGCGTTCAGTGGGTCGAGACTCTCGACTCCGGCAACGACTGAGCAGCGGTGGTCAATCGAGTTTGTTGATGGAGGTAGTCGATGAAGGTCGTCATGGCAGGCGAGGGCGCAATCGCCCGCAAACACCTGGCAGGTCTCGGACGAATCAACGGTGTTGAAGTCGTCTCACTCGCTGGCGGCGTCGCCGCTGACACCGAAGAGCTGGCTACTGAACAGGGCATCGGCCATTGGTCGCTCGACCTCGCCGAATGTTTGGCTCAACCTGGCGTTGACGCAGCGATTCTGACGACCCCTACCCAGATCCACGCCGCCCAGGCCATCCAGGTTCTCGAAGCCGGCAAACACGTCCTGGTCGAGATTCCAATGGCCGACAGCCTCGCTGACAGCGAACGGCTCGTCGCCGTGGCTGAGCAATCGAACCTCACCGCGATGGTGTGTCACACCCGTCGCTTCAACCCGTCTCACCAGTGGATCCACAACAAGATCCAGGCCGGCGAACTAAAACTCCAACACCTCGTAGCGGAGACTTTCTTCTTCCGTCGAGAGAACAAGAACGCCCTCGGCAAACCCCGCAGCTGGACCGACCATCTGCTCTGGCACCACTCGGCCCACACCGTCGACCTGTTCCAGTACCAGACGGGCGCAGTCGCCGATCGGGTCTCGGCGTTCCAGGGACCGACCCATCCCGAACTCGGTATCGCCATGGACATCTCGATCGGTATGACGTCGCCCACGGGAGCCGTCTGTTCCCTGGCCCTGTCGTTCAACAACGAAGGTCCGTTCGGCACGTTCTTCCGCTACATCTGCGACAGCGGCACGTACATCGCCCGCTACGACGACCTCGTCGACGGTAACGACAACGTCATCGATGTTTCCGGTGTCGACGTATCGATGGATGGAATCGAGCTGCAGGACCGCGAGTTCTTCGCCGCCATCGATGAGGGCCGCGAGCCCAACGCTTCGGTGCGGCAATGCCTCGACACCATGATCACCATCGATCGCCTCGAACGGTCGCTCTAACTCCTCCTTTCTGGAGTGCGGGAAGACACTCAGATGTCCCGCAACACTCCAAGTCGGGGCGGATCCCTTAATGGAGTGTTGGACGACACCATTTGGTCGCTTGGCACTCCAATGATCGACGGGACTTGAGCGTCCCACCCTCCGGCTGGGGCACGTTCCCCAACATCTATGAGGATTTTCTTCGAACTGACGATTGCATCGAACGTATGTTCGAGTAAGATGGCTGCGTGTTCAAGATGCTCGAACAACACCAAATCGAGACGATGACACCAGCCAAATGGTTGGACGAACTCGAACGTTTGCAGCGGCACCTGAACCAGATGGACGTCTATGGCGCCTGGCTCTTCTCCCACGCCGAGCAAGCCGGCGCAGCAGCTACCGAAGGTGAACGCAAACTCGTCGACGCATTGAAGAAACGCCTCGGCATTTCCCGGGCTGAGGCCAACAAACGCCGCCGTACCGCCAGGGCAGCAAAGAACGAGAAGATTCGCAAAGGCATGGAAGGCGGCGATCTCAACGCCGACCAGGCCAACGACTTAGCGTCTGCTGACATCGACGAAACTGAACGCGATCGGCTCACTGACGAAGCCACCCGTGAACCAGCGGACACGACCCGAGAGAAAACCAAAGCAGCTGAACACGAGGCTTCTCAGAGGCGCGGCGAGGACCCGACGGCACGACAGCGCGGGAAACGAACTGCGAAAACGTTCATCGATGCCGACGAGATGTGGAACCTGCACCTCAAACTCGACGCCGAAACAGGCGCCCGAACTGAAGCCAGAATCAAAGCGATCAACAAAGAACTGTGGCGCCAAGACAAAACCGGTGGCCCGGACGCTGACCGGACACCGCAACAACGCATGGCAGATGCCGCAGCCCAAGCAATCCTCGAACAACGCGCCAGCCAGGCCACCTCTGGAGATTCGAAGACCCCGGCCCCGCGACCGGCACCGCCCGACATCACAGTGGCAATCCCAATCGACTGGCTCATCGACAAAACGAACGACCAGAAGATCTCACTCACCAACACCGGCATCGCACTCACAGCATCAGCGATCCGGCGGCTGGCGTGCGACGCCAACATCATTCCAATCATCCTTGGCTCCGCTGGCCAGATATTGGATCAGGGCCGGGACGTCCGAACCGCTACAAAAGCCCAACGGAGGGCCCTGGAGTTACGTGATGGCGGCTGTTTATGGCCTGGATGTAACACTCCGCCGTCTGACTGTGACGCTCATCACATCAAACATTGGGTCCACGGCGGTAACAGCGACCTCGACAACCTGAGCCTGTTTTGTTGGACACACCACCGCCTCATCCACGAAGGCGGCTACGAACTCTGGAAACACACAGACCAGCCAGGCTTCGCGATCCACGACTCAGCAGGCAACCCCTGTGCCGCCACCCAAAACCGTCACCTCGAAAAGCAGAACCAGTCCTCGCCGACCGACCTGAGTCAGCGAAGACACCAACGAGACCGACAGGGCACCCGCGACACCGACCCAGGCGTCACCTGGGACGAACCACAACTCTTCGAATCTGACACTGGCTGAACCAACACTGTGGAGCGGCATTGGGTGAGCGGCATTGGGTGAGCGGCACTGGGTGGCTGAATGTGGCTAGGGGAGAACCGCAAGTGACCCACAAGCTGGGCGGGACTAGGTTTGGCGGGGCGTGAGACTCGCTCACGGGCGGGAGCAAGAATGCAGACTCACAGGTCATTCATCCGGAACCAGAAGTGGATTCGGGCCCTCGCCGCTGTCATAGCGAGCGTGGTCCTGCTGGGGGCCTGCTCATCGGGTGGCTCCGACGGTGACAGCCAGCGGCTCTCCGACATCATCGCCGATACTCCGGCGACAGACGAGGACGGGTCGACGACAGACGGGGCGGACGACAGGGTTCAAACCGCTGACGGGACGCCAGCCACCAGCGGCGACGTCGCTGCATGGACCGTGATGGTGTACATCATGGGCGACAACGATCTCGAGCCCTTCGCTATCCAAGATCTGTTGGAAATGAGCGCTGTCGGTGCGAGCAACGACGTCAATATCGTCACCCTCGTCGACCGCCATCCGGATTACACCAACGAGGGCATCGGTTCGCTCGACGACTTCGAAGACACCAGGGCCCTACTCGTTACGCCGGGTTCATTCCAGTCTTCGGGAAGCGCCGGCGAGCTGAACCTGGGTGACCCCGAAACGCTCGCCTCATTCATCGAAGCAACCGTGACCCAATTCCCAGCCGAGCGCTACGCGGCGATTCTCTGGAATCACGGATCTGGTTGGACCGGGATGGGCCCCGACGAGTCCAACGGCAACGACATCCTTGACCTGGCCGAAATCGATCAGGGTTTCGCCGACGGCATCGCCCGAGCCGGGATCGACGGCCTCGACATCATTGGATTCGATGCCTGCCTGATGGCCACCTACGAGGTGGCGACGACCATCGCTGACCATGGCGATTTCATGCTGGCCTCTGAAGAGCTCGAACCTGGACACGGCTGGAATTACGAAGCGCTCCAGACCATCGTCGACAACCCAACGGTCGACTCGGCAACACTCGGCCAAGCGATCATCGACGGCTTCGCAGGGCAAGCTACCGACAACGGAACGGGAACAGAGATCACCCTTTCGTTGCTCGACCTTCGCGTCATGGACGAACTTGAAGCCGCTCTCGGGGAACTCGCCCAACCACTGATGGCCGAGCCGGCAGCCGCAGCGCCACTGATGGCCCAGGCCCAGCAGGCATCGTTGAAGTTCGGCGCTAACCCGGACCCCTCGCTCGAATCAAACCTGGTCGACTTGGGCAACCTCGCAACGAACCTCGGACAAGCCAACGCCGCGCTGACCCAACCCGCAGCGGCAGTCAACGCAGCGATCGATCGCCTTGTCGTCAGCAACACGACCGGTCCCGCCACCAGCGGCGCCACCGGACTCAGCATCTACTTCCCGATCTTCGCCGAGAACTTCCGACAGGGCTACTTATTCCTGAACGACATCCCAGTGTGGCCTGACCTCCTGACCTCGTACTACACAGCAGGTCAGGGCATCAACGAGGCCGACCAAGCCTCGCTCAGCGATGCTGATGGCACCAGCCAGTACTTCTTCGATGAAGACGGCCTGAACATCTTCGCCAGCTTCGACCCAGCGCTCGAAAGCAGAATCGTCGCCGCCGAAATCTTCTACGGCGTGCACGACGAAAACGACGACTCGATCATCTTCATCGGAGAGGAACCAGGCGAGTTCAGCACCGACGGCTCCGGGATTGTCGCCGCCACATATGACCTCACGGTGCTGACGATCTCCGACGGAGAAGACACCGATTTCGCGTACCTCGACCTGGAGATCGATGCCGAAAACGGATTCCTGCTCATCGACGTACCCCTCTGGTACGTGCCACCGGAGGAGTTCGACACCGACGCTGCGCCACACGACGTTGTTCTCAGCCTCATCACCGACCTTGATGGCAACGTCCTCAGCGAGATCTACTACTCAATCGGCGTCGATGGCACCTATGGCGAACTCAACGCCGACCCAAAAGGGATCATCTACCCCATCGTGCTCAACCAGTACCCAGACGGCACGTCGGAATGGTTGACCCTGAGCGAACAAGGCCTCTGGGCCAACCTGCCCGACCTCCAGTACAACCTCAAGCCGCTCGACTCCGGAACCGGCTTGTACGCCGAACTCATCATCTACGACTACGGCGGCAACAGTGACTCAATCACCGTCTTCGACTTCATCCCATAGATCCAAGAGCTCGACATCGGACGACTCTGGGTAGGGTCCGGTCCGTGCATCTTGACGAACTTCAGGACCTCATGGTCCGTACGTACGGTTTCCGCGACGGCGAACGAGGAGTAGCCCCAACCATCGCGTGGTTGACCGAAGAATTGGGCGAGCTGGCCCAAGCGGTACGCAAAGGCACACGCGACCAACAACTACACGAACTCGGCGACGTTTTGGCGTGGCTGGCCTCGTTGGCTGCCCAACTCAATCTCTCGATGTCCGAAGCGGTGCAGCGCTACGCCGATGGCTGCCCAAGATGCGGCGCTGAGCCCTGTGAGTGCCCAGACATGTCGATCGGCCGCCCTAACTAGCCGGCAGCTGCAGGGTCGAGGTCCGGGCTAACGACAAACGTCGCGCCGGGACACAGCAGGCCGCCAACCTCGGCACGGACAACATCGGCGCCTACCCAGTCGACGTCGATCGGGATACCGGGTTCAACGAGCGGCCCGAGCACGACGTATGGGGTGATGTCGCCCGAATACGTTTCGCCATCGAATGTGCGAGCAAACAAGGCTGCAAAACCGCCAGGCTCGCAGCGCAGCCCACTGCTGTGACCCGCGCTCGAGCCAATCTGGAACACGGCCGGCTCGCCGGTGGCGGCGTTCTCCATCCTGACGGCGGTGCAACCAACCACGTCGATCAGGCCGACGTCCTCGGTGGCGGCACCGGCGCTGAGCACCACGAAGACCTCAGCGGTCCCGTCACCGTCCAGGTCGACCGCGCCGACTGGGCGGACGAGAGGAAACCCAAGATCGAACAGGAGGGCATCAGCAATAGCTGATTCGATAACTTCCCCGCGCCCGAGTTCGGTCCTGATCCACCAGACGCTTCGATCCGGCTCGCCGTAGGTAGAGATTTCGTCCACCATGCCGTCTCCATCCACATCGCCAGCGATGGTGGCGAGATCGATGGCGCCAACTGGAATTCCCCGCACTTGACTACACGTCGGTGGGACGGTGGTGGCCGGGACCGTCGTCGGAGGCACAGTCGTTGGAGCAGGCGCAAGCGTCGTTGGGGCGGTCGTTGTAGCTTCCGACTCATCCTCTGAAGTCGGCGGCGCCGTCGATGTGACAGCCACCGCACCGGAATCGGCATTTTGCGACATCGTGGTCGGAACGTTCGGCCTGCGACTGGTCCGGGTCTCGAGCTGGACCTCGCGTTCCGCATCGTTGTCGTCGGCGCCTCCGCTGGACCCGCACGACGCTGCGACGAGCGCGAACGAGCAGCATGCTGCGAGCCAGCGAAGGCGCCGGTTGCGATTCAGATGGACAGCCACGACCTACCACCGATACCGGGCGCAGCGTCCCAGGTGGTGGAGGTCGGGCAAGTCAGCTCAGCTCCGCGCCGCGACCGCTTCGGCGATCTGCACCGCGTTGAGGGCTGCACCCTTGCGGAGATTGTCGCCAACGACGAACATCGAAAGACTGTTCGGGGTTGTCGAGTCGCGTCGTACCCGGCCCACAAAGCTCGCATCGGCGCCAGCGGCCATCAAGGGCGTCGGGACCTCAGCAATGACGACACCAGCAGCGTGCGACAGCAGCTCCATGGCTCGCTCCGGGCTTAGATCAGCTGCGAATCGAGCGTTGATCTGGAGTGAATGGCCGGTGAATACAGGCACCCGCACGCAGGTGCCGGACACGAGCAGACCAGGAATGCCCAGAATCTTGCGGCTCTCGTTGCGCAGTTTCTGCTCTTCGTCGGTTTCGCCAGAGCCATCGTCGACGAACGAGCCGGCCTGAGCGAGAACGTTGTGGGCAATGGGACCCGGGAACTTGTCGACCACGCCATGGTCTACAGCGCCACCGTCGTGTGTCAGATCTTCGGCCCCGTCGACCGTGGCTCGAAGCTGGGCGCCAAGTTCGGCAACTCCAGCGAGTCCACCGCCCGAAACGGCTTGGTAGGTGCTGACGACCATCGAGACCAGCCCGGCCTCAAGGTGCAGGGGTGCAAGCACCGGCATGGCAGCCATCGTGGTGCAGTTCGGGTTGGCGATGATGCCTTTGGGTCGGTTGAGCACCTCGTCAGCGTTGACCTCGGGAACCACCAACGGAACGTCGGGATCCATTCGGTACGCGGACGAGTTGTCGATCACCACAGCCCCAGCTGCGGCAACCCTCGGGGCAAGAGCGAGAGACGCTGTCTTGCCTGCCGAGAACAGGGCGATATCGAGACCGCGGTAATCAGCTGTGTCGGCGTCCTCGATCTCGATCTCCTGGCCGTGCCAAGCAAGTTTGTTTCCAGCCGAACGTGACGAGGCGAACAGGCGCAGCTCCTCGATGGGGAAACCCCGCTCAGCAAGGATCGATCGCATAACGCCGCCGACCTGGCCGGTGGCTCCAATGATTCCAACACGCATGCCATTAAGGCTATCGAGGGGCCCCGATCAACCCATAACCGATGAACCGTCAGGGCTCAGCCGTCTAATCCGAAGGCAGTGTGGAGGGCGAGGGTGGCCCGTTCGACGTCCGCCTCATCCATGATGCAGCTCGTGCGTATGGGCGAGGTCGAGATCATGCCGATGTTGACCGAGTTCTCAGCGAGTGTCTCGAACATCGTGGCGGCGACGCCGGGATTCGACGCCATGCCGGACCCGACTACCGAAACGCGCCCGATGTTTCCATCGGTGATGACCTTGTCGAAGCCCATTTCTTCAGCGAGCTTGTCGCAGATGGCTCGACTCGATTCGAGGTCCTTACGCGGCACCGTGAATGAGATGTCGGCACGGCCATTGTCGCTGACATTCTGCACGATCATGTCGACGTTGATCTCGGAGTCGGCGAGGGTGCGGAACACCTTGGCGGCGATGCCCGGTTCGTCACGCACGCCGGTGATGGTCACCTTGGCCTGCGATGTGTCCGGAACGACCGCGGTAATGACAGCTTTCTCCATGTCGGGTTCCTCCTCGACGACCCACGTACCTGGTTCCCAGGTGAAGGCGGATCGAACGTGTAGTGGCACTCCGTAGGCCCGAGCGACCTCGACGGAACGCATGACTGGTTTCGGGCAACCAACTGCACACATCTCGAGTAAATCGTCGAACGAGATGCGGGGAATGCGAGTCGCCACCGAGCAGACGCGGGGATCAGTGGTGAAGACGCCCGTGACGTCGGTGTAGAGCTCACATGCATCGGCACCGAGGCCGTGAGCGAGCGCAACAGCAGTGGTGTCGGAGCCACCGCGACCTAGGAAAGTGACGTTGTTGTCGGTGCTGACTCCTTGGGCTCCAGCAACGACAGCGACTCTCCCAGCATCAACGGACTCGCGCACCCGGTATGGATTCACGGACTCGATCTTTGCGTTGCGATGGTTGGTGTCGGTCACAAAGCCGGCCTGGCTGCCAGTAAAGGAGTCGGCGGGGATGCCCATATCGTTCAACGCCATGCACATGAGGGCGATGGCTTTTCGTTCGCCAGCGGTGATGAGCATGTCCATCTCGCGACCTGGCGGATCTGCCGAAACGAGCGCTGCCAAACGCAGCAACTCATCGGTTTCTTTGCCCATGGCACTGACAACGAGAACGATCTGATCGCCCCGGCTGCGACAACGGCGGACGTGATCAGCCACCTCTCGCATCCGATCGGCGTCAGCGACCGACGTGCCTCCAAATTTTTGAACTACTAGCGCCACGCCGGCAAAGGGTATCGGCCCAACCGTTGATACCTTTCCTCAATATGGCGAACGACAAACGTGAACGACAGAAGGCCCTACGGTCCGCCAAGCTGGAGGCCGAGAAGAAGGCCGCCGCGACCACGAAGCGCAACAGGCTGATCATGAAGTGGGGCGGCATCGTCGTCGGCATCCTGGTGTCCGCCTTCCTCTACAACCAGATCTTTGGCGAGGCCAGCAGCATTAGCACCAACGCCGCCCCAGAGTCCGGCGATCCGCGTTTCGAATCGGTTGCTGACCTCCCCGAGGGCTGCCCGGCAGCCGATGGCACCTCACCACGAACAGCGAGGTTCAGCGACGTGCCACCGACCTGCATTGACACCGACGAGGACTACGTGGCCGAGATTTCGACCTCGGCCGGCGACTTCAGCGTCCTGCTCGAGACATCTGACGACGTCGACAGCGTCAACAACTTCATCTTCCTCGCCCGCCACCAGTCGTACAACGGCACGGCCTTCCACCTGAGCGAAGAGCTGCGAGTTGTTGGCGGCGACGTCGAAGGACTGTCAGGTGCAGGATCACCGGGCTACCAGGTCCGTGGCACCGTTCAGAGTGACGCCGCGTTCGAAGCCGGCCAGGTGTTCTTCGACAATCAGGTCCGCGGCCCCGTCAACGGTTCGACGTTCTTTGTGGTGACCGCTGAGCCCGCCGAAGGCGAATCAGGACTCGACAATGTGTATTCACCGCTCGGTCGGGTCATCGCTGGCCTCGACGTTCCAGCAACAATCGCGGCACGCCCTGAAGGCGATGTATCGATCGACTCGGTCTTCATCCGGCTCGCGACCGACGCCGATGCTGACGCCCTCGAGGCGATAGAAGGCTGATCTACGGGCCCGATCGCCCCGCACCTACTGGGGCACCTGAACTTCTAGGAAAGTTCTCGAAGTTTAGGTGGACATGGACAGGGGTCGGGGTCCTAACATCTACTACTGATGCGTCGTCACCCTGCGGCAGGCCCCGTCGAACCGCCACCAACTCGTTGGTCGTTCCCATCTGCAACCACCGCGGACGAAAACGGCCTCGTCGGGGCTGGCGCCGACCTCGAACCAGGCACCCTGCTCGCCGCCTACCGCTCCGGCCTGTTTCCCATGCCATTGGGCGACACCATCGGCTGGTGGTCACCGAACCCCAGGGGAATCCTGCCCCTGAGTTTCATCAAGGTCTCACGATCGCTGCGCAAGTCCTGCAACAACTTCGAAATCAGGGTCGACCATTCGTTCGAGCAGGTCATGGACGCTTGCGCCAACCCTGAGCGGCCTCATGGCTGGATCAACCGCGACATCCGCACCGCCTACCTCAAGCTGCATCAGCTTGGCTGGGCCCACAGCGTCGAGGTTTGGCAGGACGACGAACTTGTCGGTGGCCTGTACGGCGTGGCGATTGGCTCGTTCTTCGCCGGCGAATCGATGTTCCACAAGGCGCCCGACGCCTCGAAGGTGGCGCTTGTGGCCTTGGTCGACGCCATGAAGGTCACCGGCGGCGCCCTTCTCGACATCCAATGGACGACTCCACACCTCGAATCGATGGGCGCCATCGACATCGACCGGGTCAGCTACCTCGAACTGCTCCACGAAGCGGTTCAGCGACCCATCGCCGAGGTTTGGTACAAACCAATGTCGTTCAAGATGCTCGACCGCTGATACTGGCTCGCCAGTTCAGCAACTCTTTCGCTTCCCTGTTGGCTAGCCAATAGCGTTCGATGGAATCACGACATCCGCACCTGGAGGCACTTTGTCCATAGAAGCTGCGTCTGAACAAGTCGCGTCCGAAACCCAACGACCCCAGCGGGATCGCCCCTGGATGATGAGGACCTACTCAGGCCACTCAACGGCCGAGGCCTCCAACGAGCTATACCGGACCAACCTTTCCAAAGGTCAGACCGGGCTCTCCATCGCGTTCGATCTCCCGACCCAAACCGGATACGACCCCGACCACGAGTTGGCCAGAGGCGAAGTCGGCAAAGTAGGTGTCCCAGTTGTTCACCTGGGGCACATGCGGGCTCTGCTCGACCAGATCCCGACCGACGAGATGAACACGTCGATGACGATCAACGCCACTGCCGCATGGCTGCTGGCGCTGTACGTCGTCAACGCAGAAGAACAGGGTGTCGACAGCACAGCCCTACGCGGCACCACCCAGAACGACATCGTCAAGGAATACCTGAGCCGCGGCACCTACATCTTTCCGCCAGAGGCCAGCCGCCGACTCATCGTGGACATGATCGCCTACTGCTCGGAACACGTTCCGAAGTGGAACCCGATCAATATCTGCAGCTACCACCTGCAAGAAGCGGGAGCGACACCAGTCCAAGAGATCGCCTACTCCCTCGCCAACGCCATCGGGATTCTCGACGCCGTACGCGACTCCGGTCAGGTGCCACCAGAGCGTTTTGAACGGGTCGTTGGATCGATCTCGTTCTTCGTGAACGCCGGCATTCGCTTCATCGAAGAGACCTGCAAGATGCGTGCCTTCACAGAAATGTGGGACCAAATCTGCGAAGAGCGCTACGGAGTCACCGACCCCAAGATGCGCCGATTCCGATACGGGGTGCAGGTCAACTCGCTTGGCCTCACCGAATCCCAGCCGGAGAACAACATCCAACGCATCGTTCTCGAAGCTCTTGGCGTCACGTTGTCGAAGAAGGCTCGAGCCCGTTCGCTGCAGCTGCCAGCGTGGAACGAAGCACTTGGACTTCCCACGCCATGGGACCAGCAATGGTCCCTTCGCATTCAGCAGGTCCTGGCCCATGAAACCGACCTCCTCGAGTACGCCGACATCTTCGACGGTTCCTATGTCATCGAGAGCCGCACCGCCGAACTCATCGACGATGCCCAGGCAGAACTCGACGAGGTCCTCGACCTCGGCGGCGCATTCGGCGCCATTGAAGAGCTGAAGCGCCGCCTCGTTGCTAGCCACACTTCACGGGTTCGAGCCATCGAAACCGGCGAGCTCACCGTCGTTGGCGTCAATGACTTCACCGAAACCAGCGAGTCGCCGCTCACCGGCGACGGCTCGATCATGCGAGTCGACCCGGCTGTCGAGCAGCAGATGGTCAATGACCGGGCCACCTGGGTGGCTGAACGAGATCAAGGCGCAGTGGAGGCGGCACTGGCCGACCTTCGCGCCGCCGCAGCAGACGACGCAATCAACATCATGGGCCCGACCCTTGCTGCAGCCAGGGCAGGAGTCACCACCGGCGAATGGTCGACAACTCTGCGAGAGACATTCGGCGAGTACCGGGCACCAACCGGCGTTTCCCAAGCCCGCGGTGGATCGATCGGGCTACGCGACATCGCAGACCGCATCTCCGGCTGGGCCGATGGTCCTCCTCGCCTGTTGGTCGCGAAACCAGGGCTCGACGGCCACTCGAACGGGGCCGAACAGATCTCAGTCGCCGCCCGAGACGCGGGCATGGAAGTTGTCTACGACGGCATCCGGGTCACCCCCGAACACATCGCTGCGACCGCCCGAGACGAAGACGTCGACGTCATTGGCCTGTCGATCCTCTCCGGCTCGCACCTCGAACTCGTGCCAGCGGTTCGTAAGGCCCTAGACGATGTCGGGTTGCACGCACCGATAGTCGTGGGAGGCATCATCCCCGAAGAGGACCGCGAGGTGCTGCTCGCGGCAGGCATCACACGGGTGTACACGCCCAAAGACTTCGAGATGACCGCCATCATGAGCGATATTGCCGACATCGCGCGCAACTACCGTGAGGGCCTGAACAACTAGCTCTATAGAAGCCTCCACTTTACGTCAGGCAGTGCCGATGGGTGGGGGATGTCCGACACGACCCCCAACACCACCACTCCCAGAAACAAGGCAGCAGTGCTTTGTGGCCTCTCCGGATTCGGGGTCGGTGTCATTGGCCTTGCCGTCGACGCAGCAGCGCTGGGCCTCGGCGCAGGCGTTCTGGCCCTCATCGCTCCGATGATTGCCGTCGCAGGCAGCCCGAAGTCGTCGAACGAAATCGCGGATGCCTCGACCATGACGGACCCCGTATTCCCTATCGCTGACATCGACTTCGAATCAGCCGCCGACTCAAAAGCCTCCCCCTTCCACGAAGAATCAGGCCTCCTCACAGCCGAATATTTCCGGCTCGCAGTCCAAACACGCGTCACGGCAGCACGCCGGTTCCTGAAGCCGTTGGCCGTCGTGAACCTCAAGGTCCAAGGGCCAGAGGGCGACCGACCCACCAGCAATCTCCACATCGCTGAAGCCGTCGCAAAAGAACTACGCGACTGCGATACAGCGTGTGTCCTCAGCGGCAATGCAATTGGGATCGTGATGGAAGACACGCCTGAAAACGGCGCTATCTGGGCCGTCGAACGGCTCCGTCGCAGCCTGGCTGAAAGCCATCCAGACGTGAACGTCTGGGCAGGAATCGCCTGCTACCCAGCTCATGCCATGGAAGCCGACGAAGTGATGCAGCAAGCTGAAGCAGCCCTGGCACGTGCCGAGGAATGGCCCCAGCACCGCATCGAAGTGGCCCACGCCGAGTAGGGCTCACCAACCAGTACTCACCAACCAGTGCGCACGTCGTCGTTGTCTGCGCCGAGCGGTCGACCGACCCACTTCACCGCTCCAGGTGTACGTGACAGACGGGCGATAAGGCCCTGCATGGGTACGCCATCAACTTCGACAATGCTGCCGCGGGCGATGACATGCGGATCTTCTGCCAGCTGAGCCATGTTCAGCACAGGCGCCGCAGCTGCCTGAGCTTTCTCAAACGCGGCGGTCGCATCGGCAAGGGTTCGCTTGGCGACCCAGGCCCCGACGAGTTCATCGAGTTCGGCTCGGTGAGCCATACGCCCCTCGAACGAGCTGAATCGCTCATCGTCGCCGGCGCCCACCAGTTCAAGCACCCGCTGAGCGACCGAATCGCTTGAGGTGCTGACTGCCAGCCAGCCACCATCGGAGGCCTGATAGGTGGACCGAGGCACGGTATAGGGAATCCCAGACCCGAGGCGGGGCTGGAGGTACCCACTCACCTTCCAAGCGCTCATCAACGGGCCCATGATCTGCATCATCGACTCAAGCAGGTTGAGATCAGCGACCTGCCCACCGCCCCCGTGCACCGCCACCATCGTGGCGAACGCAGCGGCTAGTCCAGTCAACTCGTCGGTCATGGCGATCGGTGGGAGGAGCGGCCCGCCATCAGGTTCGCCATTGATCGCGGCGAAACCACTCATTGCTTCAGCCAGCGTCGCGAATCCCGCACGGTCTCGATACGGCCCCGTTTGGCCGAACCCAGTCACTCGCGTGACGACGAGCTTTGGGTTCGCAGCGATCAATTCATCCGGGTCGAATCCGAGCGCTTCCAGCTTGCCCGGTCGAAAGTTCTCGACCAGAACGTCGGCGTCGAGGAGGAGCCGACGCAAGACAGCATGATCTTCGGGATCCTTCAGATCCAGCGTGGCGCAGCGTTTGTTGCGATTGACGAGCTTCCACCAGAGGGTCTCGCCATCGGTGTCGCGCCAGCCGATGTTGCGCACCGTGTCACCGGCCGGCCTTTCGATCTTGATGACATCGGCACCGAAGTCGGCGAGGTAGCGGGCGCAGTGAGGACCAGCGAAGACGGTGGACAGGTCGATCACACGGAGATCGGAGAGAGGCATGGTTCACGATGCTGGCACAACCCGCACAGCACCGACAGAACAGGTGCGGGCCGACGTGGAACGATGGAGATAATGCAGAGGAGATCAACATGGCAGTCACCGACGAGCTTCCGTTCCATTTGAAGGGCAACTACGCCCCGGTTACAGAAGAGATCACCGCATCAGACCTCGAGGTCAGCGGCCAGATCCCGGCCGAGCTCGAAGGCCGGTATCTCCGCAACGGCGCCAATCCCATCACCGGCGAATCAGGCCATTGGTTCCTGGGCGACGGCATGATCCACGGCGTACGCCTTACCGGCGGCAACGCCGAGTGGTATCGCAACCGATACGTGCGCACCCCTTTCTACGACGACCCGACTGCCTCGGCAACCGATCCAGATTCCATGTTCGACATCACCAACTCCAAGGCCAACACTCACGTTGTTGGCCACGGCGGTCGCATCCTGTGCCTCGAAGAAGGTCACGTGCCATGGGAAATCTCACCTGAACTCGACACCATCGGCCCGGTCGATTGGGGTGGAAAACTCAGCGGCTCTTTTACCGCTCACCCCAAGGTCTGCCCGCGGACCGGTGAGATGTTCGCATTCGGTTACAACGTCATGCCGCCGTATCTGACCTATCTGCGGGTCAGCGCCGATGGCGCGATGACACAGATGTCAGAGATCGATATTCCGGCGCCAGTGATGATGCACGACTTCAACGTGACAGATCGCCACATCGTCTTCATGGATCTGCCGGTCGTCTTCGACATGGATCTGGCTATGAAGGGCACCATGCCGTTCACCTTCCAGCCGTCGAACGGCGCTCGACTCGGCGTCATGCCTCGCGATGGCGACAACGCCACGGTGCGCTGGTTTGATGTCGATCCTTGCTACGTGTTCCATCCCGTCAACTCCTACGACGACGGCAACAACATCGTTCTCGACGTGGCCAGATACCCGGAGATGTTCCGCCAGGGGGGCTCCTTCGACACAGCAGCGACGCTCTGGCGTTGGACCATCGACACCACCACCGGCACGGTCACCGAAACCCAGCTCGATGACCGCAACCTTGAGTTTGGACGGGTCCCGGACTCACTCGTCGCAAACGACTACCGCTACGGCTATGCAGTCGGCGACAGCCGTGTCGCTGGCAGCCCCGAGGCTCGGACTGTCGTCAAGTACGACCTCAAGTCCAACTCCTCCGATCCGTTCGACCTGGGTGGGGTTCACAGGCAGCCAGGCGAGTTTGTGTTCGTCGACCGCGATGGCGCCACCTCTGAAGACGACGGTTGGCTGATGGGCTACGTCTATGACCAGGCCGAGGACCGAAGCGACCTGGTCATCCTCAACGCCTCAGACACCAACTCAGCTCCCGTGGCGACCATCAAACTTCCGAAGCGCGTGCCATTCGGTTTCCACGGTTCCTGGATCGCCGACTGAGCTCAGAACTGGCCAGCAGCGAGGGCTTCACACCGAACCAAACCACGGTCGAGCGCTCCATGGTCCTGATGTCGAGAGAAATCGAGCCACAAACCGTTTTGCAGCGCAGAGACATCGATCGCTGTGTTTCGGGCATCGACGTCTGAAACCTCGGGCCTCGCGACCTGGATCAGTTCCGCAAGACGATCCACGTACTGAGAGAAGAATTGCTCCTCGACTGCTGCGATCGCTTCATCGGTGCGCGCCACCGCCCATACCGTGATACGAAGAGCCAGATAGTCGTCTGCGAGAAAGTCCTCGAAGAATGGCCCGCGTACATAACTGAAGAGCCGGGTGTGTGGGTCGCCGCCGACCGGCTCAAGGGCAGCCTCGGACACTTCGAGCAAACGGGTGCACGACAAACTGAGCGCGGAAGTGATCAGCTCCTGCTTGTCCTCGAAGTGGTAACTGAGAAGACCCAACGACACTTCGGCGCGTTCGGCGACCTTGCGCATACTCGCCCCGCGCACTCCGTCCTCGGTAATGATGGCCAATGCCGCGTCAAGGATCTGGACTTGAGTCTCGCTGAAGGTCACCCGTCATGACTAGCAGCTCAGCCTCCATTGCACCCTCGTCCACAGCTGGACATTCGTCCAGTTCGCTTCTGCCGTTCCGGTCGCGACCAAGAGGGGAATCACCACGCCAAGAAGCACTACGGCCGCTCGCTCCCCAGCCAAGCCGAGCGCCACATGATCCGGCCAAGGTCGCAGTCCAGGTCGCCCTCGGAGCGACCGCCGGCGCACCGATCGCGGCCACGGTTGCAGGCACCGACGTGGTCCTGACCTCCCTCCCCGGGCCCGATCAGTTGGCGGCCCTCGGGCTGAGCAGCGACGGTGTCATCGCCTCAATGCGACCTGGTGCGGTGTGGGCCGATCTCAGCACCAACGACCTCGAATGTGGAAGAAAACTTCTCGAGGCTGCTCGTAGCCACGGCATCGGTCTCCTCGACTGCCCGGTAACCGGCGGCACCGAGGGCGCTGAGGCCGGAACCCTCCTGCTGATGGTCGGAGGAGACAGCTCCGTCCTCGATCAAGTTCGACCGGTACTTAACGCCATCGGCACCAGTGAACTCCTCGGCACTAACGGTGCCGGTTACACCGCCAAAATCTCCCAGGTGACCCTCTGCTACTTGAACTCGGTATGCCTCACCGAAGCCCTGTTGCTCGGCGCCAAAGGCGGAGTCGACCCTGCCAACATGCTCGACATCATCCGGAACAGCACAGGCGCCAGCTACGTTGCTGACCACTATGGACCGGCCATCATTGCTGGTGACGACGACCCATCGTTTTGACTCGGTCGGCGCCGACCTGCGCCGACATCACCGACCTCTATGCCGAGGTCGAGATGAGATTGAGGGCCGACGCCAACCACCTCATCGCTGTCCGCCTGATCGAACAGCGCAACAACCTGATCCTCCACCGACAGGCCTCACCATGACTGAAGATCAACCACCAGAGGTCGTTGCTGGCGACTTCACCGCAACAAACGCGACCGGTTACACGGGCGGCGAATGGGATGCTCGCGTCGAACTTGCGGCGATGTACCGACTGGCAGCCCACTTCGGCTACGACGACACCGTGTGGAACCACCTCACGATGCGAGTGCCAGGCAGCGACCATGACTTCTTTCTGAACAAGTTCGGTCTGTTGTACGACGAGGTGACCGCGTCGAACATCATCAAAATCAACAATGAAGGCACCGTGCTCGAGGGCCCAGCCAACGTGAACACCGCCGGCTTCGTCATCCACTCGGCAATCCACAACGACTTTCCCGAGTGGAAGGTCGTGCTCCATGCTCACGTTCCAGATGCTCTCGCCGTGACCGCACTCAAAGACGGCTT
>JBLHLM010000007.1:0-62940 GCA_047618365.1 Candidatus Poriferisodalaceae bacterium
TACCACTTCTATTGACGCCGGTAGGACTGCTGCTTGTTGTGCTTGTCGCCATCTGGACGATCGAAGTCCTGGACACGGTGGTGCTCGACGATCGTCTGCAGCGCAACGGCATCTGGCCCCGTCGCACCTCGGGCCTCGACGGCATTGTCTGGGCACCGTTTCTGCACTCCGACTTCGGTCATGTGGCCTCGAACTCTGTTCCATTGCTGGCGCTGGGCGGCCTGGTGGCGGCACGGGGTCGCCGCTACTGGATCTGGGTCACGTTGGTGTCGCTGTTCCTCGGGGGTGCTCTGACGTGGGCGTTTGCGGGAGGCGGTAATCATGTCGGCGCCAGCGGCGTGGTCTTCGGTTACCTCGGAGCGATTCTTGGCGCGGCGATGTTCGAACGCCGTCCGCGTAGCCTCGCTCCGGCCCTGGTCGTGCTCGGGTTCTACAGCGGCATGCTGGCCGGTGTTGTCCCTCAGGAGTTCATCTCATGGGAGGGCCACCTCTTCGGAATGTTTTCGGGCATGGCGGCTTCGTTCGCCATGCGCGAGCCGAAGCAGCCCCGAGTCGAACGCCCCGAGGACATTCAGCCATGGGAGATCGACGAACCATGGCTGGGCGATCGCCGTACCTGACTAAACCGCCCAGCAGATCGAACATCTAAGTTGGCTTCATGAGCGACACCCCAGTCATGCTGATCACCGGAGGCAGTCGGGGCATTGGCGCCGCGACCGCCGCCATGGCGGCCAGCCGTGGTTACGACATCGTCTTCTCCTACTCGTCGAATACCGAAGCGGCGGCTACGGTCCAGGCGGCAGTCGAAGCTCATGGCAGGCGTTGCGTCACCATGCAAGCCGACGCTGGCGTTGAGGCGGAGGTGGCCGCTCTGTTCGAACGCGCCGACGCCGAATTTGAGCGCCTCGACTCGGTCATTGTGAACGCGGGCATCTTGTTCGAGCGCGCCAGAGTCGAGGACATGACGGTCGAACGAATCAACCGGGTTCTCGCCGTCAATGTTGTGGGCGCGTTTGTGACCTGCCGTGAAGCGGTTCGTCGCATGAGCACGGACCACGGCGGCGCTGGTGGATCAATCGTTATTTTGTCGTCTGCTGCGTCTCGGCTCGGTTCGGCGAACGAGTTCGTTGACTACGCGGCTTCGAAGGGAGCGACAGACAGTCTGACGATTGGACTCGCGAACGAGGTGGCGACCAAGGGAATCCGAGTCAACGCTGTTCGGCCCGGTCTTATCCACACCGACATCCACCTCGATTCAGGAGCCACGGATCGCGTTGGCGAACTGCAGCACGGCGTCCCGATGAAGCGTGGCGGCACGGCCGACGAGGTTGCCGAAGCGGTCATGTGGCTGGCGAGCGATGCCTCGAGCTACATCACCGGCACCTTCACCGACGTGACCGGCGGCCGCTAAACAACATCGCCGACTGCGGAATTGTCGGCAGACTCCTCGCCCGACGTGGGGGTACGGTGCAGGCGGGTTCACGGAATCCGAGGGGGATTCAATGATTCAGGCTCTTGTGTCACTCAGCGCCGGTCACACGGCTCAACAAGCGCGCCAACGTCGTGCCGGATCGGAGACATCCGTTGTACTGGTTCGCTGGAAAACCCTCGACGGAACTCAGAACTATGTGTTCTCCCCCGAGCACGCCGACGGCGCACTCGAGGGCGCCAGCGATGGCACGGCACTCGTTGACGTCTTTGGGCTGAGGGCGACCGAGGAGCATCCGGTCATCGATATCGATCGGATCGGTCAGACAGCGTACGAAGGCGGCGCGGTGCTGGTCAGCGGGGACCGTGTCATTGGGGTGCTCGATCCGGATGAAGAGGTTCCGTCGTGGCTGGTGCCCGAACTCGAGGTGATCGGTGCCCCAGGTGCGTTCAGTCCGCGCCGTTCGCTGGACGAAGAGGCACCAGAGATGGTCACGTTCAACGCTGAAGCTTCGGTGGAAGGGCCTGAACGCGTCGCCCTGCAAGAGATGTTCTCGCTGACGGTTACATTGCGCGGTCCGTCGGCGATCTCCCAGGGCGATGCGGTGTCGCTTCAGCTTGAAGCCGGAGTGACCGAATTCGAGCTGGACGTCTTGATTGTCGCCGATGGGTTCGAGATTGCCGAACCCCGGGCGAAACTGCCGGTCGATGTCACCAACCTTGATGCCTCGACCATCACTGTCGAACTGTCCGCGGTGACGCCACCAGAGGACGCAACGAGCCTTGCCGACGAGTCAGGCCACGGCACCTGGCACGGATCCATCGCCGTCATCTTCATGTACAAGGGCACGCCCGTCGGCACCAGCATGCATCGGCTGCTCGTGGAACTCGGACGTGGCGATGTCAGCTCGCGTTCGACGCCAGCAACGCCCGAGGCGAGCGCCGATGGGTCGAAGTGGCTCGGGTCTCAGCCGCCCATGGCTTTGGCCCCGATCGTCGCCGATATCCCGGAACCCGACATCACGATCCTGATCAGCGGGTCAGAAGAAGGCGCCACCGGCAGGTACGGCGCATTTCTGTACTCGCCTCACGGAGAGACCCCATCGCAGCCGTTCAAGATCGATCTGGGGATCGACGGCGCAACGTTCGCGGCCCAAACCCTCAACAGCATTCCGAGGATGGACGGAAACGCCACCTCATTCGAAAACGTCGAAGGGATCAGCCATCGCATCGCTGACTCCATCACCGGGACCGATGATGAGGGGCGGACATTCTGGGCCATTGTGAGTGGGCTTCTCACAACGGCCCACGAATCAACCGGCGAGATCCCCACTGTTCTGCTTTTGACCAGTGATCCATTCCTCCCGTGGGAGCTGGCTCATCTTGGGGGGTCGCTGATTGATGCTTCGGCTCCACCGTTCCTAGCGGCTCAGGCCCGAGTGGGCCGGTGGGTCCTGGATGGCGGGAACCCAATGGCGGGAGCGCTCGAGACGACTATTGAGGTATCGCGGATGCTGACGGTCGTCGGCCACTACGGCGAGGGACAGCGGTGGACGCGCTTGCCAGAAGCCGAAGCCGAGGGCGAGTACCTTTCCGCCAACTTCGGCGCGCAGAGTGTCACCGCCGAGGGCACTGAGATCGAGGCTCTGCTACGGGCGCGCCTTCGTCCACCACCCCAGCTCATGCATTTCGCGTGCCACGGGACCTCAGCAGATGGGGCCAACGCACTGGTCATCAACGACGGTGCGTTGCTTCCCGAGTACGTATTCGAACGCTGCAAGGCAGGCAGCGAATACCGTCCCTTCGTGTTCCTCAACGCTTGTAGGGGCGGAGCTGCCCAAACACAGTTGGCCCGCTATGGCGGCTTTGCTGCGACGTTGCTCAGGGCGGGGTGCCGAGGCTTCATTGGACCCTTGTGGGACGTCAACGACAAGATCGCCCTCGAGGTGGCGACCACCTTCTATTCGGAAGTGGCTGCCGGTGTCACACCAGCAGAAATCCTGCGGTCGATCCGCGCCGGCTACGTCGATGTCGACGGCAGACCTGATCCTCCGTCGACCCTGCTTGCCTACGTGTACTACGGCCACCCAGCGGCATTGATCACCGGCATCCACAAGAAGCCAAGCTGATGGTGGCGTTGGACGGTTCACCACACGGCACTCAGATCGACGGTCGTTACACCCTGTATGCACCCGGTTTCGAAGGCTCGGCTGAGCTTCACGATGCCCAGAATGGAGACACGCGTGCAGCTCGCCGTGATCTCTTTCCGACAGTGTTCGGCGACGCCTTTGCTCGTGAGCAGCTGATCGAGATCGACACCATCGAACTACAGCTCACGCCCGGTTTCGCCTCGACTGGCTCGGCTCCGATGCGTGGTGCTACCGGCGAAGGCGCCATGGTGCTGGAGATGCCAGCCAGGTCGGCCGAGTTCGCGCAGGTGGTGCTCAGCGTCGATGAATCGGGCGTTGCTACCTGGCACTTTGCAGGGCCGGATTCGGACGCAGAAAAAGTGCGTTTCCTGATCCGGGCGCCGGAGCCTCGGCGCGTCGATCCGAACTCGCCGACACACCGTGGCCTGCTCGGTCTCGGCACGCGCGTACTCAAGACGTTCGTATACAAGCTGGCCGATCCGGTGATTGGAGCGGTAGCGCAGGGGTTCGCTGGGCGTTGGGAAGCGAACAATCGCTCTGCCCGACTTCGCTCGTTTGCTCCGGGCGCTCACCGTGCCAGCGCTACCGAAGACCTCACTGGCGACGACCTAGAGCGGCTCGGTCACGGCCGGTCGCTGCTGTTTGTGCATGGAACGTTTAGTCAGGCACACACCGGGTTCCAAGGGGTGTCCGACGCGCTGCTCCAACACCTTCACGATGTCTACGGCGACCGTGTGTTCGCCTACGACCATCCGACATTGTCGTGTGATCCGTTGACGAATGCCGCTGAATTTTTCGATCGCATCCCCGATGGGGTGGAGCTCGACGTAGACATTGTGTCGCATAGTCGCGGTGGCCTGGTCGCTCGAACCTTGGCGGGGGAACACCCCGAGGGTCCTGCATGGGCCAACAAGCTCAAGGTTGGCAAGGTGGTCTTCGCTGGAGCGCCGAACCGCGGAACTGTCCTGGTGGTTCCCGAGCACATCCCGGACCTCATCGATCGCTACACAACGCTTCTCAACCTCTTGCCGCTCGGCCCGGTCGGAGAGGTGCTCGACGCCATCGTCACCGTCGTGAAGATGATCGGCCACGGGGTGCTCGACGGACTAGAGGGTCTTGGGGCGATGGACCCCGCAGCCTCGTTCTTGCAGCTGCTTGATCCAACTCGAGCGACTGCGGAGTACTACGGACTCGCGGCGAACTTCGAACCTGTCGACGCTGGCCTGATGGACTTCTTGAAGAATGGTGCCATCGACAAAATATTCAGCGACGCTGCCAACGATCTGGTGGTGCCGACTGAAGGCGTAGACCCCAGCCCTGATCTGGTCATGAAGCTGCACCGTTTCGAAGCCGTGGACGCAGTGCACCACAGCGGCTACTTCGCTGCGCCTCGCACTGATGAGTTGCTGCGCGAGTGGCTGACTGGCTAGTCCCAGGCCTCGTGACGGCGTCTACTCCTCGAACACCCAATCCGACCCATCCCATCGAGACCAACCTTCGGGGTTCTCTGGCCACCCTGAGTAGATTGTGTTCCCGATGTTCAGGATCACGGAGCCGTAGCCATCGGTGAAGAAGCCGTCTTTAGAGATTCCGCCCGTTTCGTCGATGGTCCATTCCACGCCGTCGATCGTTGCGCTTCTGCCTTGGCCGATGTTCTCCCAACCTGGATCTGTCCACCGCCACCATTGAGCGTCTTGACCGGGTGACTGGGCGAAGACTGTTTCTCCAACCCACACGACCGTGGCGCCCTGACCCCCAGTTGGAAGACCATTCTTCAAGATCTGGTCTGAGCCGTCTGAATCTATTGTCCAAATATCGAGGTTTGCATCGACGATTCGATCGGACGGCGGGATCTGGACTCCAGTCCTGGAGACCTGCAGGGCCGACTGGGCAGGAGTCGTATCTGCGCTGCTGGTTCCCGGCCCACGATTCGACAACACAAGTCCCAACAGGATCGCGACAGCCAGAACTCCGGCTGCGACAAACAGGGCACGCTGGCTGAGCCAGGCCGGCCGAGATGCCCCAGAAGGCGGCTGGCGATCAGTGAAGAGCTCTCCATTGGGCGACCTGAGAAACAGGACCGGTGTCGCCCATTCGTTTTCCAGGCCGAGTACGGCCTTGCGTGCCTCGGTGGTGGCCTCCTCGACGGGGTCGTTGGCCGCGATCGACGAATAGAACTCTCGCGAGAACGTCAGAGCAGCCGAGTCAGAGATCTCGAACTGCATTGCAACGACCGCCTCGATTCCGTTGGCGAACAGTCTTTGGGCCATTCCTGATGTCGGATCGGTGGACGATCGTGCACCCTCGCAGGCGTTGAGGACAATAAGCCGCAGCGTCCCATGGTCGCCTAGATGCGCTGCGAGCTCGTCGGCCTTGACGGGATCGGGCGCACCTGCAGTTGTCTCCAGCACAAGGTGGCCCTGTTCGAGGTCAGACTCGAAGCGGCCATGGCCAATGAAGTGGAAAATGTGGAAATCGCCGTCACCCGTCAGAGCGTCCTGGAGCGCGGAAACCGACGGGTCGACC
The DNA here is from genome assembly GCA_047618365.1 of Candidatus Poriferisodalaceae bacterium. Taxonomy (GTDB): domain Bacteria; phylum Actinomycetota; class Acidimicrobiia; order Acidimicrobiales; family Poriferisodalaceae; genus JBLHLM01. The sequence continues at coordinate 6,105 of JBLHLM010000007.1, forward strand.
CGCACGATTTCCACGTTGTCGTGTTCGGCGAATTCGGCTTCGAGCCCGGCGACTTCAGCTTTGGTGTCAAGCCCAGATTCGCCTCGCGGCCCCACACCCGCCGTACCGCCAGTAGCAGTAGTCGAGGGGTTGGAGGTCATGACCAGCACCCGGATCTTGTCCGTCACTTGCGGCGTCTGGGCGCTGCTGCTCAGGTTGAGAGTGCGAACGAGTGGTGTCTTGTTGGTGGTCGCGAGAAACCCGCTCCGGGCGTTGTCGTGGAGGAACTCCCAGGGCACATTCGTTAGCTCCGGGCTTTCGACTCTGACCCGAACCCGAATGCCGTCGACTCCCTCTGTCCCTTCCGACTTTCGCAGAACGTCCCGAACTTCCCCGTCGAACACTGCTTCGAAGAGCTTGGATCCGAATTCCTTCGGGTCCATCAGTGCAGTCCGGTCGGCATCGCTGATGGTGCCGGCGGCAACTTCGCTGTATCCGCAGATCAGAGATTCAAGTGCGAGCGCCTCGTAAGGAAACTCGAACCTCTCGCTGGGTGACTGGAGCAGCTCAGTCCTCGCCTGGGCAAAGAATCCGGCCTTGCGAGATCCGGTGAGCGTGAGATCGAGATTGAGATATGTCGACGTCACGAGTCTCGCCTAAAAGGACACCATTTCTCGTCGCGAGGGCTGTCGTTGCCTGGTTCGGTGCAGAACTCTTGGTTTGCGTAGTACACGACGACGCCAGCGCCGCCCTTGTAGGCAGTGCATGAGTCGTTGTTGCGCATCAGGGTCCCCGCCGCAGGTGTCTGGTGAAGAACGCTGCCGTCATCGATTGGCCGGGCCGGGTCCCACCCTGTTTCGCGGATATGTCCGGCGCCGCCGCATGCTTCGGTCAGCGCTTCGATGACCTGTACAGGTGATGTGAGTCCAGCGAGGTCCGGCATGAACGACGTCTCCGCTTGTCTCGGACACCATCCCAAACCGACGATGTCGTCGGGGCCAATGCAGTACTCGGGGTTCGAGTAATACACAGTGATCGTGGTTGTATTGCCCTCGGCGTGGCACAGGCCCTCCTCGAAGACGAGAACTACTCCCGCTGCTGGCGTCTGGTGAATGATCGAGTCGATGGGCGCGTTGCTGCTGGGATCCCATGCAGGCTCAGGGAGGAACAAGCTTCCGTCACCGCACGCGCGCACGAGTTCGGCCTGCGCTTCGTCGATCGATGCCTTGCCAATGAGCTCAGGCATCAGAATCGGAAGATCTGCGCCCGAAGGCGTGTCTGCGCTGGTGTCTGCCGTGTCGGTCCGTGACGATCGATTGGCCAGCACCACTACGAGCAGGATGAGGGCTGCGAGGCCGCCAGCTCCGATGAGGAGATTGCGCCTGTTCGTCGTCCAGCCGCTGGCGGGCTTCGTTGGCTCGTTCGGTTCCGCATCGTGGATTGGATCGGCGACCTCGGCCGGGCCGACGTTGAAGAGGGTGCCGGTCTTGGATCGCAGGAACAGGACCGGTGTCGCCCATTCATTTTCGAGTTCGAACGCAGCTTTGCGGCCCTCGGTTACAGCCCGTTCGATTGGGTCGCTGGCTCCGATCGAAGCATAGAAACTGCGTGAGAACGCCAGAGCTGCGCGGTCCGAGACTTCAAACTGCATAGCGACAACGGCGTCGATGCCACCGGCGAACAGAGTCTGTGCGACCCCCGACGTTGGGGCCGCGGTCGAACGGGCGCCCTCGCATGCATTGAGGACCACGAGGCGAAGCGAAGGGTGATCTAACAGCTGCGCCGCTATGACCTCAGCCGTGACCGGATGTGCCTCACCGGAGTCCTTCTCGAGCACAAGCTGGCCTTCAGCTGCTTCGGCTTGGAAGCCGCCGTGTCCAATGAAGTGGAAGATGTGGGGCTTGACTCGTTTCAGCTCGTCTTGCAGCGCTTTCAACGTCGGGGCGACATGAACAATCTCGACGTCAGGTAGCTCGTCTTCCAAGGCTGAAAGCTCGGATGCGGCGTCGAGTACAGCTATCTCGTCCGCACTTGCCTTTGAGGCGCCCGGGTTGGACGTCATCACCAACACCCGAATCTTGTCCGTTTGTTCTGGTGTCGACGCGTCGCTTGTTAGGTTGAAACTGCGGACGAGCGGGGTCTCATTGCTGATAGCGAGGAACCGAAGGTGCGCCTCGTCGTACAAGAACTCCCACGGAACGCTGGCCAAATCTGGGCTGTCAACGTTGAGTCGGACCCTGATGTTGACGCCCTCGGACTTCCGCAAGACATCTTGGACCCGACCGTCGATCACCGCTTCGAAGAGCTTGGATCCGAATTCCTTCGGGTCCATCAGTGCAGCCCGGTCGGCATCGCTGATGGTTCCGGCGGCGAGCTCGCTGTACCCGTAGACCAAGCTCTCCAACTCAAGACCGCCAAAGGGCAGTTCGAAAGGAACCTTGGGCGAGTCCAGTTCCTCGGTGCTGGCCTTGGCGAAGAAGCCATCGTCACGCGAACCCGTGATCGATAGGTCCAGGTTGAGGTAGCTGGTGGTCATAGCTCCCCGGGCGAAATGAACGCAGTGATGGCCTCGATGAAACCTGGAGTGTTCTGGCCTTGCACATTGTGTCCGCTGTTGGGGACCGTGATGAGCTTGCCCCGGGGCAGGACGCCGACAAAGCGGTCGGCGGCTTCAGCGGTGAAGATCTGCGAATCGGCACCACGCACCAGCAGCACCGGCAAGTCGAAGGTTGCGGCATCGTCGAGGGTGAAGCGGTCGCTGCGATCTCGCTGCAAGCGGGTGGTTTCGAGCCTCGGCCCATGATCACGTTTCGAGATGTACTTGCCGTCGGCTCTCTGGAGCAGGTTGTACTTCACGGTCCGTTCGATGTGTTCTCGTGGCCGGTACTTGTCGTACTTCTGGACCGCGTTGATGAAGGTGTCGAGGTCGTCGAACTCGCGGTTCTCAACGATGAAGCTGCGGATGGTGTTGGCGCCTTGCTCGCTCAGCTCTGGGCCGATGTCGACCAGCACAACCTTGCTTGCTCGGTCGGGATGATCGAGCAACATCCGCATGGTGTTCATGCCACCCATCGAATGGCCGATCACGATGGGATCGACGAGACCGAGTTCGTGGGCGACGGCCGCAGCGTCGGCCGCCAGGGCGGTGGATGAGTAGTCGACATCGCGGGCCCACTCGCTGTCGCCATGCCCTCGCTGGTCGAGGGCGATGACGTGGAAACGGTCGGCCAAGTGCAGGCTTACCAAGTCCCACGAATGGGCTGACTGGTTGCTGCCGTGGAGCAGCAGGACGTCGGGCAGATCCGGGGATCCCCATTCGAGGTAGTGGAACCGGTGGTGTCGGACGACGACGTTGGCCGAGCGGTAGCCAATGTCGGGCGAGTGACTGATGCCGAGATCGGCAGCGCTTGCCAGCAGGCTGGCGAACTCGTCGGACGACGTCATGTCGTGTGGATCACCAGTCGCGGCGAACTCGTTCAGATGCACCTATCTCACACTAGGAGCTTGTGGACTTCGCCACAGGCGTCAAGATGGAATGGCTGTGGAGCTGGAGTCGTTGACATGAGCATGGAAACTCAGCCTGCAGAACACACACTTGTCGAGCTCCCGCCTTCTCCCGAGTGGCGCGGAGTCAACCATCTCGCCCTCATCACACCAGACATGGACGCCACAACCCGCTTCTACGCCGGTGTGCTCGGCATGCCGCTGGTCGCCACGCTGATGGCCGGCCCGATGCGTCACTACTTCTTTGAGATCGGGCCCGGCAACACCGTGGCCTTCTTCGAGATCGCCGACGCCGAAACGTTCGAGAAGGGCTCCGGCTCGGCTGCGCCGTACCCGGTCCAGATGGATCACATCTCGTTCAACGTCGCCGACGAGAGCGAACTCTTAGCCCTACGAGCTCGGCTTGAAGCTGCTGGTAGCGAGGTCACGGTTGTGGTTGATCATGACTTGATCCAGTCCGTCTACTTCACAGACAACAACGGCATTGCCCTCGAGGCGAGCTACTGGGCGGCGGACCCGACCGAAGGGTCGGCCGACTACGCCGGTCGCCATTTCAAGGACCCCAACCCCGTGCCTGCGATTGCCGAGTTGGCTGCAGACGGAATTGTGACTGCGCCTCGTACCAACCTGGTTTGATCGGCCCATCGCTAGTCGTGTGCGCGAGAATCAACTCCGACCTTTGGGGGCATGATGGGAAAGCTTGACGGACGGACTGCGCTGGTCACTGGCGCGAGTCGCGGCATTGGCGAACACAGCGCTCGTGCCCTGGCTGCGGAGGGAGCCCGAGTGGCGTTGGCTGCTCGCACCGTGGCGGACCTCGAAGCTATCGCCGGGGACCTCGAGGGCGCTGTCGTACTCGAGGCTGACTTGTCGCAGCTCGGCGCTGGTGCGGACCTCGCGGCGCGTGCTGTTGAGGCGCTGGGCGGCATAGACATTCTCGTCAACAACGCCGGAATCAGTGAGGCGCCAGGCGACGAGGCCTCGGTGATGCAAGTGAACTACATCGCACCGCTAGAAACCACGAAGGCGTTGTCGCGCCAGATGGCCAAACGAGGCCACGGCTCGGTGATCCATATGTCGTCGATCGCCGGCACAACGGGCGTCGGCGAACTCCCGACCTACGGCGCTTCGAAGGCAGCGATCGATTCGTTGACTCGCAGCCAGGCCATGTCGCTCGGGCGTCGTGGCATCAGGGTGAACGCTGTGGCTCCTGGCCTGATCATCACTGAGATGTGGGCCCAAGGGCGCGAGACGCCAGGTCTGGCCGACGGGCTCAGCAAACACATCGCCCTCGGTCGCTGGGGTGCACCCGAAGAGATTGGCGCCGTCGTGGCTTTCCTCGCCAGCGACGATGCCCGCTACATCACCGGCCAGACCATAGCGGTCGATGGCGGTTTTCAGCAGATGGTCAGCTGGGCCAACTTCTTGTAGGCAGGGATTCCGGTTCGGGGTTAGGACAGAGCGTCTCGCAAGAGGGCCGCGATGTCATCGACGCCCACGGCTTCGCCAGTTGCCACGGACATCGTGATTTCGAATGCTGCCTCGTTGTCGATGAGGCCCGCATCGAATCCGTTGAGCTCCAAGAACGCGAACGTCGATATCCAGGCCATCCTCTTGTTGCCATCAACGAGGCGATGGTTGGAAGCAAGCGATTGCAGCAGTGCAGCTGCCTTCGTGAGGATCGTCGGGTATGCATCGGATCCATAGGCCGTGGCCTGCGGCCGAGCCACGGCTGAGCCCAGGAGGCCGAGGTCCCGAACTAGGGGTTTCTCGCCGATCGCTTTTTCGGTGATCTCGATCACGATTTCAACTGTGAGGTAGGTCGTCACTCGCCTAGCCGACGAAGCGCATCCCCGTGCACGGCGAGAGCCTTGTCCGCTGCATCGAGGGCGCGACGGCGGAGGGCATCGCTCTCGACCTGTGCGCGAATGGCGGTTCGTACGTAGGCCTGCTTCGACAGCCCGGCGGCTCCCGCCGCCGCGGTGAGTTCGGTATCAAGTTCTGGTTCGAGCCTCAAGGTCATGGCCATACCAAAATGATACCACTGCGTACATCAGGCGGTTTCGGCGCGGATTGCTTCGTGGATTTCGCCGAGGCGATCGATGATGGCGTCGACGCTGCGGGCGCCGGCCTGGAAGACTGCAGTGGCGTTCACAGCGGTCCAGTCGAAGCCCATCTCCTTTACCCGGGCGGCCCGGGCAGTGATGGTGTCGAGGTCCATGTAGAACCGTTTGTCTTCATCGGTGACAGGTGGAGGAGCGAGCATCACCTGCATCCCGATCGAGTCTGGGTCTCGTCCCGCTTCTTCGGCGAGACGACGGATCGTGGCCCGTCCGGCAATCAACGTTTCGTCGTTGGCGCCTGAGCCCATCCAGCCGTCGCCCTTCAGTGCAGTTCGACGCAGCGCGGCCTTGGAGCCGCCGCCGATCCAGATCGGGATGTTGGCGCCCTGTGGCGGTTTGGGCTCCATGCCCATGGCGGTGGAGGAGTAGTGCTCGCTGATGAACTCGATCTCTTCATCACCCCAGTAGCAGCGAAGCAGGTCGATTGCCTCGTCCATACGTTTGCCACGGGTGGAGAAGTCTTCTTCGAGGGCGTCGTATTCGGAGTCTTGCCAGCCGACACCGACGCCGAGCCTGACCCGGCCGTTCGACAATGTGTCGAGAGTGCTGACCTGTTTGGCGACCAGCACGGGTTGGCGCTGAGGCAGTACCAGCACTTCGGTGGAGAGACTCACCCGGTCAGTGACTGCCGTGACGAGGGCCAGGGTCATGAAGGCTTCGAGAATCGGCATGCGAGCTGGATACATCGTGGTGCGACCCTCACCAGGGAAACCCATGACGACGTGGTCGAACACGGCGAGCTCGTCGTAGCCGATGTCCTCGATGGCTTTCGCTAGTTGGAGGACCTTGTCCTTGCCTTCGCGGTACGCGACCGACGGAAATTCAACTGCCAGTTTCATGTAGGTGTTCTCCTAGGAAGCGGCCGGCGCGTGGCGTCGGCTCACGAAATTGTTGACCCCGATTTGGGCCCTGATGTCTTCGCTGACGCCGACTGTGCCGTCGTCGATTGGGGTGCCGGTGCCATCGGCGATGCGAGTCATCATGTGGAAGTTCGCGGAGACCGCGACTGCGTCGACGAGTGCGTCGCCGCCCATCGTCGCGGTGACCTCATCTCGTACAGCAGCGAGCATGTCGGCGTCTTCGTCGAACATGGCCTCGGCCAGACGGGCTAGCAGCTCGCCGTGGTTGACGCCGCCATCGCCTTGACCGGAGCCGTCGATGGCTTCGAACGAGACTTCAGTGTCTTGGTTGAGCCCGCTCAGACCGAGCAGGAACGCGTGGCTGGTCGCTCAGTAGAAGCACTCGTTGAGTTTTGATGTTCTCGCTGCAAGCAGCTCGATCTGTAGTCGAGTGAGCGAGTTGTGATCCGAGACCAGGTCGCCCATGAGCGCCCCCTCGGGTAGGTAGTGCGCTTGGGAGAGGATGCCCCGCGACACGTTTTCTTCCGGCACTGCGCTCAACGCTTTGAGGACGTTCGGTCCCTGGATCTGTGCAGTGGGGACCCAGTGTTTGCGGACGTCGATGTCGTCGGGCACTTCGCCGGTCGGCTTGCCTGCGACGGCGTCGGGGAGTGTCGCCCGGCCAATGTCGAGGGCATCGACGAAGCGATCGATGCAGTTTGCCTGGGCCACGACGCCGACCAACTCGGTGTACTGGGCTGCGCTGACCTCGTCGCCCACGATCGATTCGTACCACTCGGCGGTGAGGGTGCCTGGGTGGTTCGTGAGCCGCCATACAGCGTCGACCGCGGCCGCAGGGAGGATACCCCCGTCGGGGATCAGGCCATCGACGGTCGAGGCCCGGACCCAAGGCGGAGGGGTCTCCGCGGCATCTCGTGCCCGTCGAACTTCTGCAACGATCGCCAAGCGCTCGGCGCCGGTCCACCAGGTGCCCGGGTTGGCCCAACGGTCGAGCATGGTTTCGTGGGCCGCGGTGATGTCACTGCGAACCGGAAGGTCGGTGTCGTAAAGCGCCATGCCCCAGTGTCGCGCTACTGGTCGCTGCCGCGCTCAACGAACGTTGGTGTGTCGTAGGCAGTGATCGCCGGGACCACTCCTTCGAATCGTTCGACCTCGATGATGCACGTGTGGGCGCTGGGCCCTTGAGCCAGTTTCGAGGTGCCGTGATCGCGGGTGAGCACGTTGGGGTTGCCGTGTTTGCACATGCCGTGTTCGTCGGGGTCATACCAAGCGCCGGTGCTGAGTTGCACCGCTCCGGACATCACCCGATCAGACAGCACTGCAACGGCGAGACAGGCCCCGCGGTCGTTGTAGAGACGCACCACATCTCCATTATCGATGCCGCGTTCGGCAGCGTCGGCAGGGTTCATCGTGCACGGTTCGCGGCCATCGATCTTTGTGGCCTGGCTGACGTCGCCGAAGTCGAACTGGCTGTGCAGGCGGCCGCTCGGTTGGCTCGAAACGAGGTGAAGGCCGAAACGATCCGAGCCTGCCCCGCCGACTCGTTCGAACGGTTCCATCCATGCCGGATGTGGAGGACAGTCGTCGTACTCGTAGCCCTCGATGGTTTCGGAGAACAGTTCGATTCGACCCGACGGGGAGGGGAGCGGGTTGGCCTCAGGGTCGGCGACGAACGTGTCGAGGAACACCCGATGCGAGCTGCCCATGGGCGGCACGTCGTGGTGGTGGGTGCCCTTTTCGAAGAACTCGTCGGTCGCTGCAGCCTGCGGGTTGTCCTTGCGGAACTCCTCGTACAGCGCTTCGACCCATTCGTCGCCGGTTCGGCCGTGGGAGAAATCGTCGCCGAAGCCAAGCGCTTCGGCGAGACCGCAGAAGATTGCGTAGTCGTCCTTCGAATCGCCGACCGGTTCGATGATCGCCCGTGTGCCGAGGAGCAGTGTGTCGCCGCCGCCGAGGTCGCTACGTTCGAGAGGCGTCGTAGCAGGAAGCACGATGTCGGCTCGTTTAGAGATCGGATTCCAGAACGGTTCATGCACGATGATGGTGTCTGGCCGCTGCCACGCCTTGACGAACCGATTGAGGTCCTGGTGATGGTGGAAGGGATTTCCCCCGGCCCAGTAGACGAGGCGAGTGTCGGGATAGACGTCGGCTCGGCCATTGAAATGGAAGAGGTCCTCGCCGTTGGATTCGAGCAGTTCGGAGATGCGCGAGACCGAGATCACCGTGGTGTCGGCTGGTCGAGGTGGCACCGGTGGGCCAGGAACCCGAGTCCGCTGCAGGCCGCTTCCGACGTTGCCTTGAGTACCGAACGGGAAGGCAATGCCTCCGCCCGGCTGGCCGATCTGGCCGAGCGCACATGCGAGGGCGGTGCCCATCCAGTAACTCTGCTCACCGTGATGCTGACGTTGCACCGACAGGCTCAGGTTGATGAGGGTCCGTTTCGACGCCATCTCGCGGGCCATCGCAACGATGTCGTCGGCGCTGAGACCTGTGATCTCGGCCGCCCAATCGGCTGACTTCGGGGTGCCATCTGAGGTGCCCAGAATGTAGGCCTCGAGTCGATCCCATCCGTGGCATCTAGTGTTGAGGAACGCCTCGTCGTGGAGACCCTCGACGACGAGGGTGTGGATCAAGCCAGCCATGAGCGCAACGTCTGTTCCTGGTCTCGGATGGACCCACCGGGCTCCGAACTCGGCCCCGATGTCATCGCGTAATGGGGAAATGTTGAGGAACTGCATCCCGTTTTCGGTGGCCTTCGTCATCCAGCCACGGGTGTGATGCGGCCCTTGCCCGCCGTACGTCACTTCGGTGTTGGTGAGCCGCAGGCCGCCGAAACTGATGAACAGTTCGGTGTTGTCGTTGATCACCGACCACGACGTCTGCATGGAGATGCAGCGATAAAAGTCGTGTCCGAAGATGTAGGGCGCGATTCCGATGCCCGCTGAAGCTGAGTAGGTGCCCCAGGAGTCGGTGTAGCCGCCGAAATGGCGAAGGAATCGATACAGCTGGGTCGAGGCACCGTGGAACCGGCCCGCCGAAGCCCACCCGTACGAGCCGCCGAAGATCGCCTTGTGCCCGTGTTCGTCGCGCACCCGAACCAGCTCAGCTGCAACGAGCGCATTGGCGGTGTCCCAGTCGACCTCGACGAACGGGTCGCTTCCCCGCAAGTCGTTCCGAGTACCGGGACCGCCTTCAAGCCACGACTGCCGCACCGCCGGCTTGGTGATCCGGTGCTGCTTTACATGCCGCAGCGAGTCGCCGATCGGCGACGGATCCGGATCGTCGGGATGAGGGTGAACAGTGATGTTCTCGTCCTCGTCGGCATCAACGATGTACGGACCCCAATGGGTAACCAAAGCAGTGGACTTCACACGCGAAGACACTAGGTGAGGTCGGCCGGCCGGGGTATTGGCAGGGTCAGAGAAAGCTATGGATGCGAGCGATCTGTTCATGATCGGTGGCCCGGTTGCACGTGCTTCGGGTCGACACAGACCGCCACGCCTCATGCCCGGCGTTTTGAGGCAGACGTTCAGCGTTGGTGAGGTCGACGCCGATGTTCGATTTGTTACGTCTCTCCCAGCCTCAGCGTGCGGTGATGATGCCCCATGGGTCTGGGGTGATTCCGATTGGCACACCGATGAGGGCAGGTTCGCGCCGATCGATTGCTGTGCTCAGCGTGGTGCGGAGTTCGTCCGGCGACTCTGCGCGATAGCCGGTGATGCCGAACGCATCGGCCAGCTTCACCATGTCGGCGTTCTTCAAGTCGGTGCCGTAGTGGTCGCCGTCGAACTGGTTCTTGTGCATCCTTTGCACGTTCCCGTAGGCGTTGTCGTAGAAGACCACCCCGACGAGCGGGATGTCGTAGTTGGCGACCGTCGCCATCTCGGCCATGCCGTAGCCGAATCCGCCGTCGCCGTTGATGCTCACCACGGGTCGGTCCGGGTTTCCGACTGCGGCCCCGATTGCGGTGGGGTATCCATAGCCCAGTGTCCCCTGGTAGCCGGGGTAGATGTAGCTGCGCGGCGCATGGACCGGGAACGAAACCATCGATGCGTAGCCCACCTGGGTGAGCTCGTTGACGAGGACAGCGTCATCAGGCATGGCTTCACGCAGCGCTTCGACGTAGGCCATCTGGGGCTGCAGCACGGCGAGCGAGTCAGCGGCTCTAGCGCGGACGTCGTCGAGGTCATCGACCCAGCCCAGCCGCTCAGCCAAACGCGCTGCAAGAGCCCGCACCCCAGTTGCAGCATCGCCGGTGATGGTGGCGTCAAACGCTCGGGGCGGGCCGAACGCAGCTGGGTCGATGTTGAGCGAGATGGACGTTGCCCCCTCGGCCAACGTCAGCGGAGCGCTGCGCAGATCGAGACCGCGTGACCCCACTACGAGAACGCAGTCAGCGCGGCGCAACAGTTCTTTGCCAGCGATTGGGAGCACAGCGAGTTCGTGGCGGTCGTCGAATGCGCCCCGACCATTGGTGCTCGCCGCGAGCGGAGCGCCAAGGGTTTCGGCCAACCGAGCCAAGTCGTCCCACGCACCCGCAACCGCAGCGCCGCCGCCGACATAGATGAGTGGCCGTTTGGAGTTGCTCAACAACTCGGCTGCAGCCTCGAGCTCGGACTCAGCGCCCGCAGGGGCCGTCGCCGGAGATTCGAATCCGATGCTCGCTGCCGGCGCTGCGCCTGACAGAACGTTCGGCGGCAACTCGACCGCCACGGGACCTGGACCGGCTCCCAGTCGGACCATTGCCCCATGAATCGCGCCGGCGATCTCGCCAGCGTTGGACACCAGTGTGGAGTCGCGGCAGAGCGTGGCGAGGATGCCTGACTGGTCGGGAATCTCGTGGACCATGCCCAGCCCTTGTCCGATGCCCCGCGACGGAATCTGCCCGCTGATCAACAGGATCTTTGACGAACACGCGAGCGCAGTGACGAGACCGGCACCGGCGTTCAGCACACCTGGCCCAGGGACGACGAGCCCGACGCCGATTCGGCCGGTGCTTCGGTAGTAGCCATCCGCCGCATACGTCGCGGTCTGTTCGTGTCGGGTCGCGATAAACGTGATCTCGTCGCGGACCTTCGACAGCCCGTTGGTGGCGTAATCAAGCTGGACCCCAGGAATGCCGAAAATATGGGTCACCCCTTCTGCCGCCAGCTGCCGAGCCATTGCCTCGCCACCCGTAATCGTCACCGTCGCGCTCGTCATGAGTGCACCCCCTGTGCCACCCCTCCGTCTACCAGACCAGGGCGCATCGTTGCCCAGGCGGCTGACCTGGACTGGATACATGGCACTAGAACGAGTTGATCGGGCCGAGACGGATCTCGCCCCGCTGACGAAGCTGCAGGTTGCGTTCGATCCGCCCGACGGTTTGCACGGTCCGTCGATGATCGATCGGCCGCCGTACAACAACACGGCAGTGCTGGCGGACAACGAGTACACGTTGCATCGTGTCGGGCCGATCGGCCGTCCCGAATACCATGTGGCCGACGATGGCATCCCGTTCGACGCAAAACTGGCACTCACTGAATCTTTTCTGCGACGAACTTTCCCAGCACCGACTGTCCCGACCTAGATCACTGATGACCGGCCGATGCTGAAGGGCGCAGTGGGATTGTCGCGTCCGCGTTGTGGCACCCCGGGCTGTGAGCCTTACTCGGTAGCGATTCCGTATCGGTCGAGTTCGATCGACGTCATCCAGTGGATCGACTCGGCCGGCGCTGCCTCCAAAGTGAACCAGTAGAAGTCGGCGCCACCCGAGGCGACCTGGCCGTCGGCGGGCACATGGGTGGCGAGGCCTGCGTCACGAATGAGCAGCGCTGCTTCGAGGTTGGCTTCGTCATCGGCTGAACCTGGCACGAAGCCGAGAACGATGGTGGTGACCTGAGGGTGGTCCTCCAACAACGCACGCACTGCGTCGGGAGTTGAGCTGTCGATGACCCTTGCCAGCCATGCTGAAGGTGGCTGCTTGATCTTCGCCTGCTCCACCAGCATCGAGAGAGGTGAAGAACTCGTTGCGTTCCTCGTCGCTCGTGAACCCGAACATCTGGTCGAGCAGAGCGTCGGACTGAGGTTCGGTCAGCTCATCGATGTAAGCGAGGAAGGCTTCGACGCTGTTGAATCCGTAGGCCTCAGTGCCGGCCGTGACGAGTTCGTCGAAGGTGGTCACGTCATCAGGGTCGACTGGACCTGCCTGGAGCGGGGGAAGCTCGAACGGTGCAGCGGCGGTGGCGGAGACGTTTGGTCCAAGAACCGAGTCGATCGCTTTGGCGAGCACATCTTCGGGAGTGTCATGCCTGTCTTCGTACCCGATGACCTGGGCCCCACGGGTCTCGAGGAACTGGATTTCGTGGTCGGTCAAACTGCCGACTTGTTCGTCGAGTGAGCCATGCACGTAGACGACCTTCGACAGATCGGTTCCGTCGAGCAGCTCCGGGTAACGCTTATGGCCGAGACCCGCAGCGAGGCGGGCCATGTTGCGATCACCGGCAGGTGTGCCAGCGCCATCCCGGCATCTTCGATCGCGACCTCGACGACCTCGATGAAGCCGGCGGCTCGTCCTTCAGCGAATTCGTTCCACACCGCATCGGGCATGTCGAGGCGGCCGTTGGCCACGATGTAACCATCGGCGATGTCGCCGTGTTCGGCGAGTAGGTCGGCGATCATGAACTCCCCGAACGAGACGCCGAGTACGTAGACCTCGTTGCCTCGATCGACTTGCTCCCGGACGACGTCGGCAGGTGTTTGCACGCTCTTTTCGTCACCCGCGATTGCGTTGTCAAAGGACAAGTCGGCATCTGTGAAGTCGGCCGGGTTGAGTGTCTGTACCTGGTGCACGGTGAGTACATAGACGTCGTCGCCACGGCCCAACTCGTTCAGAATTTCTTCAGCGGGGAACAGTTCGTTAGTCGACCCGCCTTGCGTATTGACGACGACCACATCTGCGTCTGGGTTGCCAGCGGCGTCATACCAGGCGGCAAGATCGGCACTGCTCGTCCGTGCTGTCCGAACAGCTCGCCGCGAACACGCTGATCGCTTCGAGGCCTACCGCAAGCCGTATCGGCGCCCGGCGAAACCGACGATCTGAAGGCGATGGGGTGGGCATGTAGGAGCTCCTTGAAGGGGGCGAGGCTATTGAACTCCCACAGCAAGAGATTTGGAGCGAGGTTGGAGATCAGCCGAAAGGCCGAGACTGCATCGGTCAGCTGGCCGTTTCGTCTTCGATATAGGCGTGGATGATCTCGTCATAAATGGCTTCGCCGACGAAACCCAGGGCGTCCGCCCTGTCGGTGGAGAACCGGGTCGGCCAGCCAGCGACGATGGTCTGCACCAGCTCGTCGCCTTCCTCCCGTATCAGGGCGACAGCGTCGGGTCCGGCGATCCGTCCGAGGGCCTCGATCTGTTCGCCGACGGTGACAGCGACTCCGGGCATCGTGAGGTTTCGTCGTGGGCCGAGGTCGTCTGCGCTCACTGCGGCGGCATGTATGAGGTAGTTGATCGCGGAGCGCGGGCTGGCATGGGTATGCACCACGTCGCGCGAGACCGGCAGTACGGCCTCGGCACCGGCGAGTGGTTCTCGGATGATGCCGGAGAAGAACCCCGACGCCGCGGCGTTTGGTTTGCCGGGCCGCACCGAGATGGTCGGCAGACGGATTCCGATGCCGTTGATGAGGCCCCGCCTGCTGTAGTCGGCGAGCAGGAATTCACACATTGCTTTCTGTGCCCCGTATGACGTGAGTGGCGTGAGGTGGAACTCGTCAGGGATCACGTCAGGGAACGGTGCGCCAAACACGGCGATCGAGCTGGTGAACACGATGCGGGGGCATCCGTCGGCTGCAGCGAACGCATCGAGGAGTGCCCGGGTGCCGTCGAGGTTGACAGCGAGCCCTTTGGCGAGGTTGACCTCGGCCTCGCCGGACACCACGCCCGCCAGGTGAAACACCACGTCGTACGGGTCGGCGGCCGAACGTTCAACCAACGTCTGGGCAGCACCAGCTTCGGTGAGGTCGACGACCTCGGAAGTGACGCCCGAGCCGTCGAGTGCGCCGGCCACAACGTCAACTGGGATTACATCAACAAGGTGGAGTCCTTTGATTGGCTGCCCGGCGAGTTCTCCGCCGGCGAGGAGGCGAGCGGTGAGTTTGCGACCGATCATGCCGGCGGCGCCGGTGACGAGGATGTGCATGGCACGACCCTACTCCCGAAGTTCGGACCTCGTGATACATCGAAAAGACGAGTATTATAGGCTCCGTGACACGGACCCCTTTCCCACCTCGTAGTCCCTTCCCATACCAAGGGCCACTCGAGGCTGAGCTGGTCACTGGGCGCGAAGCACTCGTGGCCGACCTGTCTCAACGCGTCGCCGACCGTCGGCTGACCGCCCTTCTGGGGCCGCGCCGATACGGCAAGACGAGTGTGCTGAAGAAGGTCGCAGCCGACCTCGAAGGCGTCGGTCAGCACGTCGTGTGGATCGATCTTTACGAGCTGCACAGCATGGCCGATCTGGCTGGCGCCATCGATCGTGGGCTCGCTGCGGCGAGCGGGCCACTCCGAGGCGTGCTCGACACAGTCGCGGGCGGCCTATCTATCCGTCTTGGCGTCATTGGTGTCGAACTTCGCAAGGAGAAGCGCCAACGTCCTGACCCTGTGCTGCTGGTTCGTCAGCTGCTTGAGGTGCTGGTGAACACCGCGAAGCGCCAACCGTTGTTTGTGGTCTTCGACGAGTTCGCAGGCATCGACAATGTGTCAGGCGCGGCCGGGCTGTTGCGCACCGAGCTCCAGCACCACTATCGCGATCTCGGCATCGTGTTCGCCGGCTCCCAACCATCGACGATGCGCACCTTGTTCTCCGACCAGAACCAGCCCTTCTTTGCCCAGGCCGACCTGATCGAGATCGGACCTCTTACAGACGACGCGGTGGTGGCCATAGTCAACGACGGTTTCGAGTTCACCGGTCGTTCGGCCGGCAACGTTGCACGCCGTGTCGTGGTTCTCGCCTCTGGTCATCCGCAGCGGGCGATGCAACTCTCCGACGCGGTATGGCGAGCGACCGAGGAGGGCGCAACGGCCAGCGACATCGAATGGGAACAGGGACTCCAGGCCGTACGTCAAACCGTCGATCTGGCCTCTGAACGTCTCTTCTCACTGTTGTCGACCGGTCAGCAGAAGACCCTCCGGGCCTTGGCGTCGGGCGGCAGCATCTACGGAACAGCCGCCTCAGTGATCGACCTCGCTCCTGGAACCGCACGAGCCGCAGTCGACGCCCTCATCGGCAACGGCTTCCTTGTCCGCCGAGACGGCGACTTGTACGTCGTCGATCCGATGCTGGCCGACTGGCTCACCCGCCGTTTCTCCTTCTAGACAACAGGACTTCCGCCTCTGTTCGCCGGCAGGCAGGTTCTTCACACTGAACTCATGACCGTGAAGAGCGACGCCAAAATCGACCGCATAAAGGATCTCTCCCTGTTCGGTGGAGCTAACGCAAAGGCGCTGGAGCACATCGCTTCCGTCGCCGACGAAGTGACACTCAAACCGGGCCACGTCCTGATTGAGCAGGACCACTTTCACCACGAGATGTTCATCATCGAAAAGGGCACAGCGGAGGTGACCGTAGACGGGGAGATCGTCGCCGAGATCCCCGAGGGTGAGGCGCTCGGTGAGGTGTCGTTCCTGGCTCCCGGGCCGAGTTCTGCGACTGTTCGAGCGGCCACCGAACTTGAGGTGTTGGTGATTTCCTACAACCACCTCCAGGTTGTTGTCGACGAGAACCCGGCGATGATGCTTGGCATCGCCAAGGAGCTCGCCCATCGTCTCCGCGACATGGATGAACGGCACCGCTAAGACGGTCGGACCATAGTGAAGTACGTGGCGGAGGAGCGTTGGGTGACCCGCCGTGCCCCCATGCTGATCGTTGGACGTACCCGTCGCTGAAAGGCTGATTAGTGTCGGCTTATGCCGCTTTCGCACTATCGAGTCCTTGACCTCACTGACGATCGCGGGCAGTTTGCCGGCTGCCTGTTGGCGCAGCTCGGCGCCGACGTGATTTGTGTCGAACCGCCTGACGGTCATCGCTCGCGGCGGATGGCGCCTTTCATCGATGATGAGCCCGACAACGATCGATCGCTGTTTCACTGGGCGTACAACCGCGGAAAACGTTCCGTCGTCGTCGATGCCGAGCAGCTATTGGACCTTGTACGCGGGGCGGATGCTGTTATCACGTGTGGCGCCTACGACGTCGACCTCGAAGCCATGCGTTTGGAGAACTCGGCGCTGGTCACTGCCACGATCAGCCCGTTTGGGTCCGATGGCCCGAAGGCGCATTGGCTCGGAACCGACCTGACGAACTTTGCCGCGGGAGGGGTCATGTCGGTGACTGGCGACCGTGACCGCCCGCCGATTCGAGTCAGTCATCCTCAGAGTTGGCTCGCAGCATCATCTGATGCCGCAGTCGGTGTCCTCGTCGCGTTGCGGGAACGGGCACGGTCTGGTCTGGGACAGCACGTCGATGTGTCCGCTCAGCAAGCAGCGATCTCGATGACCCAGTTCAGCATGATGAATTCTCTGGTCGGAGCCCCTGAGGCTCTGCGCATCGCTGGCGGACTCGAACTCGGTCCGTTCAAGTTGCGATTCGTGTTCGAATGCTCCGACGGGCACGTCAACGTGACCTATCTGTTCGGTCCTGTCATCGGCCCCTACTCCAATCGCCTCTTTAAATGGATGCATGACGAGGGTGAATGTCCAGACGATCTCGCCGAACGCGACTGGATCCCCTACGCGATGGACGTGTTCGAAGGGCGGGTCGGCATGGACGTCATGGAACGGGCGACCGAGGTCATCGAGGCTTTCATCGCCAAACGCAGCAAAGCCGAACTCTTCCAACAGTCCATCGAGCGCGGCGCCTTGATCGCACCGATCACCACGACCCGCGACCTCCTCGACCTCGAGCATCTCCGGGTTCGCGACTACTGGTCGTCGATTCAAGTACCGGGTCGATCGACTCCGGTCGATGTCCCTGGACCGTTCGCCAAGCTGAGCGCAAGTCCGCTGCGCGAGCTGCAACGTCCGCCGAGTATCGGTGAACACACGGCGGAGCTGATCGCCGAGCCACGACGGAGCCCTGCCGTTTCCGGCCTCTCCGCAGGGCTCCGGCTGCCGGATGACGAAGCGAGCACCCGACCGCTGGCGGGACTGAAGGTGCTCGACCTGTTTTGGGCCCTCGCTGGGCCGGGGGCTACGCGGACCCTCGCCGATTTCGGTGCCACCGTGGTTCGGGTCGAGTCCGAGACCCGCCCCGAGCTCCTACGGGCCGCGAACCCGTTTCGGGGTGAGGCCGGCGACACCGAAGGTTCCCTGCAATACCACTCTCCGAACGCTGGCAAAATGCAACTCCAGCTGAACCTGGCGGTTCCGGAGTCCTGGGAGGTGCTGCTGGACATGGTTCGGTGGGCCGACGTGGTAACAGAGTCCTTTACACCGCGGGCGACCCGGAAGATGGGGCTGACGTACGAGGCGCTCCGCGTCGTCAACCCGAAGTTGATCATGGTGTCGTCATGCCTGATGGGTCACTCGGGTCCGCTGAGCGACTACCCGGGCTTCGGAACAGCCGGTGCTTCGATGGCAGGGTTCTATCCCATCACCGGCTGGCCGGACCGCCTGCCGGCCGGGCCATACGTCGCTTACACCGATTACACCAGTCCCCGCTTCACCGTCGCCGCAATCCTGGCCGCGGTCGAACACCTCGAGCACACGGGTGAAGGCCAGCACATCGACTTCTCCCAGATGGAGGCAGCCCTTCACATGACCGCCCCACTGTTTCTCGACGATGAGCTCCACGGTAGGACCGCGACCCGCAACGGCAATGCCGACCCGGCGATGGCGCCACACGTTGTCGTTCCCACAGCACCCGAAGGCGGCGATCGCTGGATCGCTATCGCGTGTGAGAACGATGAGCAGTGGGCCACGCTCGCTGCCCTCATGGGACGAGACGACCTGTCCTCGCTGCGGTTGGACGAACGCCTCGACCGACGAGTGGAACTCGAACAGATCCTTGGCGCATGGACTGCTAGCCAAGAACCTCTGACGTTGCAGGAAATCCTGCAATCACATGGGGTGCCAGCTCACCAGGTCCAGAACTCGACTGAGTGTGTGGCCGACCCCCAGCTCATTCACCGTGAACAGTTCAGAACGGTCCCTCACCAGACGTATGGAGACAGTTTTGTTGAGGGACCGGCGTTCACTCTCTCGCGATCGGACTACGGGCCTTTGTGGGCCGGACCCACTCTCGGCCAACACACCTTCGAGGTGCTGACCGAGTTCCTGGGCTACGACGGAGACAAGGTGGCCGATATCGTCGCCGCCGGCTGCATCGAGTAACGCCGAAGCAAGTGGCCGGCCGAACTGGGTCAGCGCTCGTGGCTAGGGACGATCACTAGAACGGACTTGGGGCGGTGGGCAAGGGATGAGGCGACCGAGCCCAGGAGGAGTTCGGCGAAGCCGGAATGACCCATTGAGCCAACTACGAGTACGTCGGCGGACTGCCGTCTCAGGGTGATTCGGGCGTCGCCTTGGGCAACTTTGGTTGTGAGCTTGGTCTCACCGACCAGGCCCTCGTTAGAAACGGTCTGGACCGCCGCTTCGAGGGAAGCCTGAGCACCATCTTCAAACGCGTCGTAGGCGGCTGCGGCGAGACCGATGTCAGCCGAAGCCAAGATCATCCATGTATGGATGGCGACGACTTCCTGTCCGGGGCGTGCGTGCCGGAGGCCCCAGCGGAGGGCCTCGATCGAGTTTGCTGAGCCGTCGATTCCGACGACGATCGGTCCGCCTGCGTGGGTGACACCGTCGGGGACGATGATGACCGGTACGGGAGATGACGCAGCCAGTTTGCGGCCGGTTGAGCCACCGAGTCGCTCGGCGATGACGCCGTGGTCGCCCGAGCCGATGACCAACGCCTCGGCGGGTGCGTCAGTGTCGGAGACCAGATCGAGCAGGACCTCAGTGGCTTTACCCGGCTTGCAGATGATCCTCGGAAGGTTCTCTTTGCCGAGATGATTGCTGACGAACTTCAGGAGGTGGCGGCTGGCGCTGGCGAGAATTTCATCGCCGTCCCCTTCTTGGAACGGCGTCGCCATCCACCAAGGGTACTGCCAGATATACGCAACCTCGAGCTCGCCGCCGAGCCAATCGGCGTGAGATGAGGCCCACTTCAGGGCACTTTCGCCATGGGTGGAGAAGTCGATGCCGACAACAATCCGAGGGGTGGTCATGGTGCGTAGCTTTCGCCGGGGAACCGGTCGCTATCACCGTGGATCTCGCCAGGGTCGGTGGCAAGAGGCGAAGGTCCCAGCGCTTCGCCGTCGATTCTTCGCAGGTCGTTCAACGACCAGTCGAAATCTCCCCTACGATCCCTCTCGGTACACGGTTCGACCGGTGCCAAATGTTCACATAGAAAAGAGCGGAGTCCACTATGGCGACACCTCAGAAAGCCATCTTTAACGGGATGGGCCAGAACCAGTGGTACGTGCACCTTAGCCGTACCGAAGGCGCTGACCTTGGCGTGATCAAGTCGGCCCTCGGCGAACTGCGCGCAGCATGCGATGCCGGCGACATCAACCTCACACTCGGATTCGGCCCGAGCCTCCTCGCTGATCTCAGCGACGATATGCCAGCCGACTTCCAGGACTACGTCACCATCGAGTCCACTGACGGCTCCGGTCGCCAGGCCAAGGGCACCCAGGAAGAACTCCTTCTGTGGCTCAACCACGACGACAAGGGCCGTGTCTGGAAGGCGCAGTACGACTGCCGCAAGGCACTCGAAGGACACATGTCCGTCGCCCGTGAAACGCCGACGTTCATCTATGGCGAGTCGCTCGACATGACCGGCTTCAAAGACGGCACCGGCAACCCAGCCGATGAAGACCAGCCAGCAGTAGCTTGTGTCCCCGAAGGCGAAGCTGGCGCAGGTGGCAGCTTCATCATTGCTCAGCGTTGGGTCCACGACCTTGACGGCTGGAACGCTCTTCCCGACTCTCAGCAGGAAGCCAACTTCGGTCGCAAGAAGTTCCCGGAGACCGACAAGACCGACACCCAGGAGCCATACAGCCACCTGAGCCATGTCGAGCTTCGCGCGGACGGCAACCATGGCAGCGAAGCTTCGGCCAAGCGCAACGAGATCGCTCGTCGCTCAACTCCTTACGCATTCCACGACGGCACCGTTGGCCTGTACTTCATGGCCTTCTGCAAGGATCAGGCTCCGTTGCGTGAGCGCATGCGCTCCATGTACGGCCTCGAGGGCAACGTCCGCGATGCCCTCACCGACTTCTCGAACCCCGCATCGGGTTCGTTCTACTTCGCTCCTTCCACGGAGACCCTCGACGCCATCACTGGTTGATCGGGTTCGCCGGACTCTCCGGCAACTGAGTACAAGTCAATGAACTGACCGAAGCGGTCGGCCATACAGATGGTCGGCCGCGTCGTCGCGTCCGGGGGAACGACTGGCGGGTCAGGGTTGGGTCGGTGTGGTGCCCCAAAGCGCGAGTTGCGAGCGCTAGCGAGCAATCTCGGTAAGTGACGACGAGAGCCAGCGAGGAGAAACGACCGGTAGCGTGGCGTGCTCATGGCCGAGCGAACTCGAGTCGCCTCGAGCGGCACCAATACCGGAGCGTTTGCACCGCTTGACTGGGTGCTCCTGCTCTCGATCGCCGGCATCTGGGGATCATCGTTCCTATGGATCGCGATCGGGCTCGACCATTTCGGGCCAGGGGTGATCGCCCTCGCCCGCTTAGCTTTTGGCGCTGCGGTCTTGTTCTTTCTCCCAGGAGCACGCAACAAGATCGATGGGCGCGACTGGTGGACAGTCGCCATCATCGCGGTCTGTGGCAACGCCGGGCCTGCGATCCTATTGGCGACCGCGCAGCAAGAAGTCGACTCGGCCGTAGCGGGCATGCTCAACGGCAGCACGCCCCTGTTCGTGGTGCTCGTTGGGCTCTTCGTCACTCGGCTCGTCCCAAGGCCGCGCCAAGCTCTCGGACTCGG
Source organism: Candidatus Poriferisodalaceae bacterium (assembly GCA_047618365.1). Lineage (GTDB taxonomy): Bacteria > Actinomycetota > Acidimicrobiia > Acidimicrobiales > Poriferisodalaceae > JBLHLM01. The sequence goes on from JBLHLM010000007.1 coordinate 27,598, forward strand.
GATTGGTTTCGTCGGCGTGCTGTGTATGGCGTACCCGAACCTGGTTGGTTCGTCTGCAACTCCGTTCGGAATCTCGCTCATCCTTCTGACGATGCTGGGGTATGGCGTCACCAACGTCGTCATCGTTGGCATGCAGCAGCGCTACGGGGGACCACCAGTGGTCATGCGGGCACAACTTCTGGGCGCGCTAATGATGCTGCCGTTCTTCGTGAAGGACCTGCCCGATTCTGAGTTCGACTGGACGGCACTCGGTGCCATTCTTTTCCTCGGTGTCTTCGGGACCGGCCTGGCTCGATCAATGTCCGCAACTCTCAGTGGACGTACCGGCGCCGCTCGGGCCTCAGTCGTCACCTACATCATTCCAGTCGTGGCGATCACCCTCGGGATCACGGTTCGAGGCGAGTCCATCGGCCCCTGGGAAGTCGTGGGCACTTTGTTGGTCCTCGTCGGCGCGTACTTCACGACCCGAGCCGAACGAGCCTGACCTCAGACGGTTGTCTTCAGACAGTCTTCAGGTTTGGCTGGCACCATGATTGCATGAGCGCCGGCACCCCCTCCTCGATTTCGTCTGACGAACCAGCGCGCTCGGCGAGCGTGGTCGTGGTCGAGGACGATAAGGGTGTCCGCGAGTCCCTAGTGATGATGCTCGAGCTTCAAGGGCACGACGTCAGAGCAGCCGAGACGGGCGAGGCTGGTCTCGGTCTTGTGCTCGAGTCTTCGCCTGATCTGGTGATTCTTGATCTGAACCTTCCAGGTATCGACGGCATTGAAGTGTGTCGCAGACTGAAATCTGATCCAAACAGCCCACCGGTGCTGATGCTCACCGCTCGCCACGAACTGCACAATCGGGTGGATGGGCTCGACGCAGGGGCGGACGACTATCTGGCGAAACCGTTTGCCCTCGACGAGCTTCTGGCAAGGGTGCGAGCGTTGTTGCGGTTCTTCCGGACGAATGATGTAGGCAACGACTTGTCGCTTCGCCACGACAACATCGTCCTGGACGTTGGATCCCGTCGGGTTCACCGAGACGGCCGCTTCGTCGACCTCACTCGATACGAATTCGACCTGCTCGCCACCCTCATGGCCCAGCCCGACATCGTCGTCACCCGAGGTCAGCTGCTCGATCGTGTTTGGGGTCCCCAGACCGAACACGAATCAAACTCACTCGAAGTCTTCATCTCCACGTTGCGTAAGAAGCTGGAGGAAAACGGCGATTCCCGGGTCGTGCAGACGGTACGTGGCGTTGGCTATGTGCTGCGCGGGTCGGGATCGTGAAACTGCGGGGCAGGATCGCAGCCGTCGTCGCCGCTGTTGTGGCCGCAACTATCACTCTTACGGTCGGAGTCGCGGCCTTTTCCGCTAGCGCTCAAGCGCTCGATCCGGTTGACGATGTTCTGCGGTCACGGGCTGAATTTATTGCCGAAGTCTCCGCCAATGTGCCGGACGGTTTCGTGGGGGGCGTCGCTGGTCGTCCCCAACGAGGAGCTGGCATCGCTGGCATCGACACAGCGCGCCGCCCCGGCGACCCGGTCCTCATGCGGCTTGTTCTTTCTGGCGGAGTTGTGGTCTCACCCGAGGAACTCCCTTTCGACCTTCTGACGGGCAGCGATCTGGAGCTCATCGACGCTCCGCTTGCAGAGCTAGAACTGAGTACCCGTCAGCTCGACGGACAATCATTCAGATTCGCCGCCATGTCGACCGACGACGGCGCAATTTTCCTTGCCCAGGACATCACTCCTCTCGAGGAAGGGGTGTCTGCTCTGTTGCGACGGCTTGTGTTGACTGGATTGGTCGGCGTGGCGTTGGCTGTCGGCGTTGGGTGGCTCGTTGCACGGAGAATTGCCGAGCCAATAGTGAGGGTGTCCGATGCAGCGCGAAACTTGGCGGCCAATCAGGATCTCCCGTCGCGAATCTCGACGAGTCGATCGGATGAGGTCGGCGAGCTGGCCGACAGCTTCAACGACCTCGTCGACGCGCTCCAAACGTCGCGTCGTCAGCAACATCAACTCGTCGCGGATGCGAGCCATGAGCTTCGGACGCCGCTCACGAGCTTGCGGCTAAGAGTTGAGACGCTGGCCGCTCACCCTGACCTCGATGCCGAGCGTCGTGGGCAGCTCACATCGGCGGCGGTAGTGGAGCTGGAGTCATTGACCGAGTTGGTGTCTGAGCTTGTGGAGTTAGCAACCGACGTCGAACACAGCGACGAGAAACCTGTCGACACCGACCTCGGCGCGCTGGTGTCGGCCGTAGCCGAGAAGGCCCGCTTGCGTACCGGGCGCACAGTCGAGGTGACCTTCGACAGCACTTGGCTTCAGTTGCGGCCGAAGATGACGGCACGCGCTGTGTCGAATCTGATTGACAACGCTGTGAAGTACAGCCCTGACGACACTGCTGTGCAGATCGACCAGGCTGGCGGGAGGGTTGAGGTTTCAGATCGTGGCGTCGGGCTCGATGCCGATGGCCGAGCCCGAGCGTTCGAGCGCTTCTACCGAGCGCCATCCGCCCAACTGTTGCCCGGCAGCGGGATTGGGTTGGCGATCGTCCGCCACGTCGCGGATTCTCACGACGGGTCAGTCTGGTTCGAGCCCCGCGAGGGCGGAGGCTCAAGTGTGGGGTTCGAGCTACTGGGCTAGCTAGCTGGGTACCTCAGACCCGCCACTGAACCAGTGTGTAGGGCGGGTCACCGTTCGGATGATCCTCGAAGACAGCCTCCACAGTCGACCCGATCGTGACGTCCTGCATCGGGTCGCCGACGAGGTTGCCGATCATGCGGAGGTTGTCCGCATGAGCCAACTCGACCAGCACCACGATGTATGGCCCGTGATCGTTCAGCGCTGGGTGCACCGGATGGTGGGCACGCTGCCAGCTGTAGATGACCCCGGTCGGATCCACGGTGACCCAGTCGAGGTCCATTGACTGACAGTTGTGACACATCCATTCCGGACCCCACTGGTGGGTTCCGCACGATGTGCAACGTTGCACCTTCAGCTCGTGGTTGAGGGTGCCTTCCCAGTAGGGGGCATCCATGCCGTCGGGCATTGGTGCCGGTTGAGTAAGGCCTTCGGGGAGGACAAATTCGGTCTGTTCGGTCATGACGTTCTCCCTCTAACCCAGCGCTGCTTCTGAGCCGTAGATCGCGGTGGATGCGATCTCGACCATGGGGCCGGCGTTGGCCAGCGAGACGTTGACGTTGTCGACCTGGTTCGTGGATTCGCCCCGAACCTGGCGTACGGCTTCGATCTGTAAGCCCAGCCCGTGCATATAGCACTCAGCGAGATTGCCGCCGCTGGTGTTGAGCGGAAGCGCACCACCGTCGGCTCGCAAGTTGTCGAACGTGAGCATCTCGTTGGCATTCTCGTAGGTGCACAGACCATGTTCGATGAGGCTCATCACCACAGCACCGGTGAAGTTCTCGTAGCTCTGCACCACATCGACGTCGTCTGGCGTGACGCCAGCCTGCTCGTACAGATATTTTGCTGCTGGCTTGAAGCTCGACGTGGCGTAGTCGGTTGGATTGTGCACCCACGAGCCGGAGCGATGCCCACCGCTCTGTTGCGCGGCCAAGACCATAACTGGATGGTCGTTGGCGTCGCGGGCCCGGTCCGCCGAGGTGACAAGCATTGCCGCCGCGCCGTCGTTCTCGAGGCAGCAGTCATAGAGGCGGAACGGTTCGGTGATCCATCGGCTGCTGTCGTACGTTTCCTCATCGAGTGGACGGCCGTGCATCACTGCCCGAGGATTGTTCTGAGCGTGGTGATAGCACGCGAGCGCAACGGCCCGCATCGTCGAGCGGTCGATGTCGTGCTCGTGCATCAGGCGAGTGGTTCGCATCGCGTAGATCTGAGCCGGGCTCATCACGCCGTAGGGGATGGTGTAGGCGTACTCGCCGGTGATTGACTTGCGTCGTCCGCCCTGACCGAAACGGCCAAACTGGCCCTGAGCGAGCCCCCGATAGGCGACGATCATTTTCGCAGAACCAGCTGTAATGGCACCTGCAGCGTTCTGTACTGCAGCCGCCGCTCCGCCGCCACCACCACCCCACTGCATGTTCGAGTAGCGCAGTTCGTCGAGCCCGAGTGCGTTGGCGAGGCGGGCAGGCGTGTTCCGGTCGTTGCTGTAAGAACAGAAGCCGTCGATTTCTCTTGGGCTGATGCCGGCGTCGTCGCATGCAGCGAGAATCGCTTTCAATACCAGCTTGAACTCGGCATCTGGCGACTGACTGCGTTTGTAGTACGTCGTTTCGCCGACACCGGTAACCGCAACACGGCCCCGGAGCGTCAGATCCTGCATTCGTGATCCCCCTCGGCGCAGCTGCGCCTCATCCCCAAGTGGAGTTGACCGTAGCCGGAAGTCGGCCCGGTCGCTTCGCCGAAGTCGATGGCTAGTTGGATGCCGTGCTCGCGAGAGTGGTGAGAGCTTCGCCATCGAGGCGACAGGGAAGCCAATCGCGTTTCACGTCCGCGCCCAGCGATTCGTAGAAGTCGATTGACGGCTTGTTCCAATCGAGCACCTGCCACTCGAGCCGGGGGCAGCCTCGGTCGACGGCAACCGCGGCGAGAGCTGCGAGTAACGCCTTGCCGAGACCGGTGCCCCGATACTCCTCAGGTACGAAGAGGTCTTCGAGGTAAACGCCCTGTCGGCCGCGCCACGTCGAGTAGTTGTGGAAGAAGAGAGCGAAACCTCTTGGCTGGCCGTCGGCCTCGGCGATGAGACACTCGAACGGCGGGTGGTCAGCGCTGAGCTGTTCCCTCAGAGACTCTGGGGTCGCCTCGACAGCGTCGGGTTCCAGCTCGTACACGGCCAGGGCGTGGATGAAGTCGAAGATGGTCTGGGCGTCGTCAACGCCGGCGAAACGAATCGTGGGTTCAGTCACAGACCGTTCGTAGCACTCGGCGCAGCCGAATCCCAGCGGTGTTTTGGGCTGTTCGTGGGCTAGAAAGGGAGGTGATGAGCGACGAGATCCTTGCCGGGTACCGGCAGAGCATCGACAACATCGATGCCGCCCTAGTCCACATGTTGGCTGAGCGCTTCAAGATCACCCAGGCGGTCGGCCGCTACAAAGCCGAGCACGAGCTGCCGCCAGCTGACCCAAGTCGAGAAGAGAACCAGGTAGCCAGGCTGCGCTCGTTGGCCGCAGACGCTGGCCTCGACGCCGAATTCTCTGAGAAGTTCCTCCGCTTCGTCATCGACGAGGTCATCCACCACCACCGTCGCATCGCCGACGCAACGAACTGATCTCCATGTCACACAGAGGCCTGCTGAACGCAGGTAACCCAATGGTGGCCATCCCTGGCCCATCGATCGTCCCCGAAGCTGTCCTGAACGCGATGCGTCAATCGATGCCGAACATCTACGAGGGGCCCATCGTAGATGTATCGCTGAGTCTTCTAGACGATCTGCCGAAGATCGCCCGTACCACCGGTCCGGCATTCATCACCATCAGCAACGGCCATGGCGCCTGGGAAATGGCGATCACCAACACCCTGTCCCGAGGCGACAAGATTCTCATCCTCGAATCGGGGCGGTTCGCGACCAGCTGGGGCGAACTCGCTGGCATGGCAGGGGCCGAGTTCGAACTCCTACCAGGAGCTCTCGATGGTCCGGTCGATCCAGCGGCTGTCGAACAGCGTCTGCGTGACGATTCGGCCCACGAGTTCAAGGCGGTGCTCGTGGTTCAGACCGACACTTCGACGTCGGTCAAGAACGACATTTCAGCGATCCGAGCAGCCATCGACGCTGCTGGGCACCCGGCTCTGTTCATGGTCGACTGCATCGCGTCGATGGGCTGCGAACCGTTCGAGATGGACGAATGGGGCGTCGATGTCACTGTCGCCGCCTGCCAGAAGGGCCTGATGGTTCCTCCCGGCCTCGGTTTCGTCTGGTGCAACGACAAGTCCCTCGCCGCCCACCAGACCGCAGACATGCGCACTGCCTATTGGGACTGGACGACTCGCCTCGAAAAGGGCGCCCACTACTTCATCTACACGGGCACCCCGCCTATCGCTCATATTCTTGGGCTTCGAGTAGCGCTCGACATGATCTTTGATGAAGGTCTCGAGAATGTGTGGTCCCGACACGCTGCGTTTGCTGGGGCTGTGCACGCCGCTGTCGACGCGTGGGCAACAACGGACGGCCTGTCGCTGAACATCGCTGACCCGGCCGCCCGTTCGGCTGCCGTTACGACAATCTTGACGGGCTCAGTCGACCCGGATCGTCTGCGCCAGATCACCGAGGACGGAGCCGGACTGACGCTTGGCCTCGGCATTGGCGCCTTTGATGGCCGTGGCTTCCGAATCGGCCACATGGGACATCTCAACCCGCCGATGCTCTTGGGCACTCTCGGAACTGTCGAGTCAGCGCTACACGCTATGGACGCTCCATTGGGCGGGTCTGGCGTTGCGGCCGCGGCTCGGCATCTGAGCCAATCGTTGAGCTGAGTCAGCGGGGCGAGGATTCGCTCGCGCGGAGCTTGCCGAACTCGGCTATGTCCCCCGAACAGATGGAGCCGCACCCCCACCAGTTTTCCGGACCTCGCTGTTTTCGAACGTATTGGCACCCGAGATCGTGTCTCTCAGCGAAATCGAACCCGGTCACTTTGTGGCGGCCGAATAGCAGCGTCCCCGTCCGCGACATAGGGCAACCGACGACAGGCACTTTCGGACGGCTTGCAGACCGACTGCGCACGGGCGTTGTCAATCACGGGCTCCCTGGTAACAGTTCCATACCGCAGCGGGACACGATTGGACGGTGAGGTAGGTTCGAGCGAGGCTGCTGGCACGCTACGAGTGCGATTATTTCCGCCCTCAAGGTGGCTGAGTCCGTGAGTTTGGGCATAGAGCGCAATCTGCAGCCAAGTCGGACCTCAACCTTGGCTGGGGATCGCTTCGGCTGAGTCGGGCTTGTTGGCGGTCGGGTATCGCAAGATGACAAGCGCTGAGAAAAGATAGCCGCACGCGATCAATACCCAAACACTACGAAACGCTTGAACTGATTCGTTGCTGCGGTCACCAATCAGAGCGACCGCGATGGCCACGCCGATAGCGCCCGAAAGGCGGCGGATGGTCTGGAACACTGCGTTGCCGATACCTAGATCGTGTTCAGGTAAATCGGTGAGCGCGGCGTTCGTCACCACGATGCCGACCATACCTGCGCCCAGGCCGAACAGCAGCAGACCTACCAGATAGAGCGACCAAAAATCGGGCGATTCATCGACGCCGAATATCCATACGAGCATGCCCGACGCAGCGATCAGACCACCGAGGGCGAGTACGTCGCGATATCCGTGTCGGTCCGACCAGTGGCCGACGGGGATCGATACGAAGCTGACGACCATGCCGATTACGACCGCTGTGCCTCCGGCCAGGGCCGAAAACCCCCAGACGTTGATGAGGAAGAGAGGGGTCGTGAAGAACCAGGCATTGATCGCCAGCTGTGTTCCTGCTTGGGACAGGTTGGCGAGGGCAAACCGCTGATCGCGGAATAGGCCCAGATCGACCAGGGGTGACTCCGCCCGTTGGCATCGCACAAGAAACGCCGCGGCGAGCGCCATAGATAGGACGAGAACGAGCAACACGGTTCCGCTCGCCCAACCCCACCGAGGGCCCTGTAATACCCCGAACGTCAATAGACCGATAGCCGCAGTGCCAACAACAGTGCCCAAGTAGTCAATCGGCCCTGCATTGGGAGCGCGCTCGGTTTCCGACAGGACACGACGACCCACCGCCAAAATGCTGAGTCCGATTGGAACATTGATCAGGAACGCCCACCGCTAGTCGACGGCTTCGATCGCCACTGCTCCCAAGGTCGGACCAGTCGCCGCGCCAGCGCCCTGCCCGACTCGTGCAGCTATGAGAATCGTCGGATTGGGGGCAGCGGCGGTGACCGCTGAGATCACGGTGAAGATGCCGAGGCCAATCAGGAAGATGTGGCGCCGGCCGTAACGGTCGCCCAATCTGCCGGCAACGAGCAGCAACGCAGCGGCCGCTATCCCATTGCCTGATGAAACCCACGCCAGAGTCGAGCGGGGTGTGTCTGCGAACTCCAGCTCGATGAACGGAAAGGCAATATTGGTCGCCATCAGGTCAAGAATGATGATGAATGTGGCGGTCGAAACCAGAGCGAGGGACAGCCACGACTGCCGGCTTACCTGGTCGTGTGAGCCCACAGCTACCGAAACCGGGTAACGACGTCACCAGGCTGCCCAGCGATGCATACCGCCCGGATCATCTCGGGCGTCACGAACTGTGCCTCGTCGGGGTCGAGATGCCCGCAGTGGCTCCCGTGCGCTTCGAGATGGCTCCGATCAGCGTCGCGCCTGACACGGAACGCGACGTACTCCTCCCAGATCGGTTCGACGAAGCTCGGGGGCTCGGACTCCAACGTCTCGCCCTTGCGCAGCACCAACATGTTGACCAGAGCCGTCGTCTCAAAGTCGTCGAGTGAGCGGCCAGCACGGTCCGCGCCAGTCTGAACGTTCGCTAACGCTTCGGGGATAGTGCCGCCGCGTGGAATCCCGGTGCCGACGCCCAGAAATGTTCGACCTGGCGCAACTGCGTTGACGGTCGCAATTGCATTTGCCGTCGCAGGCGCCAATCGCAGACCCGGTACGGCTACCCCGGTTCCCACTCTGATGGTCGAAGTCCGGGTAGCGATGAGCCCCATCGTGACCCACGGATTCGAGCTGATCATCGGGCTATCGAGCACCCACACGAAGTCGTAGCCAGCAGCCTCAGCTTGTATCGCGAGGTCAACCTCGTTCACCTGGCGAATCGTTATCCCGAACTTCATCCCCGACTCCCCTCGGACGCAGACGGTAGCGAAGGGGTAGGTTCCGCAACGATCGAGGAGAACCCGGGATGATGAATCGCGACTGGCTGGCACTGACACGGGAAGACGTTCTTGAACCTGAGCTCGAGATCGTCGACCCCCACCATCACCTGTGGCAGGTTGCTGGGCACTACGGCCTGTACGACCTGGATGATCTACACGCCGACACTGGCGTCGGGCACAACGTGGTGGAGACGGTGTTCATCGATTGCGGCGCGAGCTATCGAACAAATGGACCGGACTCGATGCGTCCCCTCGGCGAAACCGAGTTTGTGGCTGACAGGGCAGCGGCTAGTGATCTGTCTGGCCGGGCCCGGATCGCAGCCATCGTCAGCCACGCTGACCTCACACTCGGGGCCGACGTTCGCGACGTGCTGGAGGCCCACGTTGAGCTAGCGCAAGGACGATTCCGCGGTATCCGCCATTCGGGTGCCCGTCTGGAAGATCCGGCGGTGCCGACGTCGCGCGTTCAGCCGCCAGCAGGGCTGTACGCGTTGGATTCGTTTCGGACTGGAGCTGCAACCCTCGCATCGATGGGTCTTAGCTACGAGGCGTGGCAGTACCACCCACAACTTGGTGAGGTTGCCGAGCTCGCCCGGGCAGTACCCGAGTTGTCGATCGTCCTGAATCACATCGGAGGCCCCGTCGGAATTGGCTCCTGGTCCGGCCAGCGCGAGCGTGTGCTCGATGAGTGGCGACCCGGAATGTTGGCGCTTGCCGAGCTGCCAAACGTGTCGCTGAAAGTCGGGGGTATCGGCATGACCCGGTACGGCGTGGGCTGGGAGAACGACGCCACGCCTCCGACATCGGACACGGTGCTCGAGCGATGGAGCGATCAGCTTCTCTGGTGCATCGATACCTTCGGGCCCAACCGGTGCATGTTCGAGTCGAACTACCCGGTCGACGGTGAAACGTGCAGTTACACGGTCCTTTGGAACGCATTCAAGAAGGTTTCATCTGGGTATTCGGCGACCGAACGAGCCGATCTGTTCGCCGAAACCGCCCGGCGCATCTACCGGCTATAACTTCTACGTCTGGTTCACGGTCGGCGGGCCGCTCACAAGAGACGACGCCGGCGCTGAATCTGAACCAGCAGCAGCAGTTCGACAACGGCGGGCACTCCAATGTCGTTCGGCCCTATGGGGCGTCGCCAACACGATCGACGCTGCGGCTGCGTCTTCGGGGTGCATCTGCACACGGGCCGGTGGTGGGTTCGATGGTGGTCGTGAGCGCTCGGATGATCGACGTCTTGCCTGAGCTGTTTGGGCCGAGGAGTCCGAAGATCTGTCCCGCTTCAACGGAGAACGAGACGTCGTCGACAGCTGTGACGTGTCCGGTCAACATGGCTCTCATCCGTGATACTCCGATTCGAATCGATCCAGAACTGGCTCCAGCTGCTCGCGGTCGCAGCGAGTGCTAACTGGAGCGACCGTGAGTTCGTGCTGCTGAAGAGCCACGAGGTTCGCGAGGTCGGGTCCTTCGAGCATCCCTCTCGAAGAGAGCATCTGCTGGGTTGAGGTAAGCGTTGGCAAGCTCACTGGGGCTAAAGACGTGCTCGGCAGCGGACCGAGTGCATCCTCCAGTGCGGGAGAAATCTTCTGCTTCGATCGCGTAGGCCAGCGTCGCCTCCTCGTTGCTCCCCAACAGCGCTCGGGTATAGGCGATCTGGTCAACGGGTGGCAGATCGTCGTAGATGCGATTGTTGGGGTCGCCTCGACTCAAGGAGACGATCGGCTTGTCGGGCTGGGTGGAAATGCCGTAGCCGTACTGGTTGAGGAACTCGGCCGCGTTCAGGCCGAGCGCAGTCTTGTCAGAGGTCATGGCCCGCCGGACGGTCGAGAAGTCCAGCGGCACGTACTCAAAGCCAGCGGCCGCCATACAGTCGCCGATGAGCTGTTCGACACGTTCTGCTCGGTCAGCGAGCTGACCAAAGTTAAGGCCGAATTCCTCGGCACCGAAACGAGTTTGTGTTGTCGCTCCGTTGGCGCCGACGGACTCGTCCGTTGTGCCGCCGCAGGCAGACAGCACCACCAGCGTCGCGAGCCAGGGTGTGAATCGAAGTCGAAGGCTCATTGGACACTCACAACGAATCCGAACACTTCGATCTCGACTTCACGAATGACATCGTCGACGTGGGCGATTTGGCACTCGTAGTCGACCAGCGCCACCCTGATCTCCTCTGCCTGAAGATCCGCGAGCGCCGCGGCTTGTGAATCTGGCAGCCCCTCGGGATCGGCTCCGTCGAGGAGGTCATCCAGCCGTTCTTCGTACTCGGCGATGATGTCGTCCTGGTCGCCATAGTCGTAGCCAGCGTCAAGCATGCAGCCGACCCAAGCCTCCTCGGCGGCGATGACCCGAGGGTCATCAGAAATGAGGATGTCCTTGGGATTCACAAAAGTCGTTTCGAGCATTTCGGGCGGGAACACCTCTTCAACTGCGCTGCGGGTGCATCCACCCGTGCCTTCAAAGTCCTCGTCGTCGAGGGTGATGGCGAAGGTTGCGTCGGGATCACCGCCGTACAGAGTGCGCTCGTATGCAGTCTGATCGGCGTCGCTGAGATCTGCGAATATGCGTTGGTTATGCTCGCCTCTGCTTCGGTCGACTGCGGGATCATCGAAGCGGGTGCTAGCGGCGAAACCCCACTCAGTTTTGTAGTCGAGGCGGGAAACTCCGGGTTCGGTGCGCAGCCATTCGCCGACCGCCGCAACGGTGGGAACGTCGATCGGTACGTACTCGAAACCTGCGGTGGCCATACAGGAGGCGATTGAGGCTTCGGTTCGTTCAACAACATCGGCGAATTGCTCCTCTGTTAGCCCGAACGCCTCAGTGCCGGGCAATGTCTGGTCTGGCGGCGCCGCTGTTTCCTGTGCGACCTGGGTCCCAGGGGCACTAGACGAGGTCGAAGTGGCGCTGCCGCAGGCGGCTGCGAGTAGCCCGAGCCCGACGATGGCAGCGTTTATTCGATTGGAATGCATAACAACTCCTTGGTCTCGGTCCAGAAGTAGTGGGGCGCGCCTGACCGCCGGCTGACTCAACGAGCGAAATGGGTCAGCGACCAGTCAGGTTGAGCGGCGCATAGTCCAGCCCCATGACACGCAGTACGAAATTGGGCCTCTTTCTCGTCGGACTCGTCGCCGCCGCTGGCCTTGGCTGGTGGGCGGGCGCTTCGGTGAAGAGTCCGGCCGAGGAGGCCGCCCGTACCGCCGCACCGGAACCCAGCCCGATTCTTGCGCCGGTCGAAGTACGAAACCTTTCGACCGACGTGGTGACGAGGGGAACCGGCCGGTTTGGATCGCCAAGAGAACTCGTCGTGCCCCAGTCGCCACTGAAAGAGCGTGAGCGGGTGATAACAGAAGTCGCTGCGGTCGGACAGTTGCTCAATGAGGGGGCCACCGTCGCCCTACTCAACGCTCGTCCCGTGTTTCTGCTGGTTGGCCAAGAGCCCATGTACCGGGATCTTGGAGTCGGCATGAGCGGTCAGGACGTTGCTCAGCTCGAGGCGGCGCTCGATCGATTGGGCGCAAATGTTGGGACAGTCGACGGGGTGTTCGATGACGCTACCGCTCGAGGGGTCACGGCTTGGTATCGCTCGTTGGGCCACGAGCCACTCGTCTACGCCGAGGAAACGCTCACGGACCTGTTGCCGATCGACACTGCCGCGCTCGCCGCAGCGTGGCCCTCGGCGGGCGTCATAGTTCCCGTAGACGAGGTGCAATTCATCGATAGCGCCCCAGTCCTCGTAGCCGAAGTGCTCCAGCCACGTGGCCATGTACTTGAGGGGCCCCTGGTGACGGTCACCGACTCAGTCGTGACGATTGATTCCAGCGTGCCGGTCGAAGAGGCCGCGTTGCTCCAGCCAGGGATGGTGGTGGCGATCGATGAGCCGGACTTGGGGGTCAACACCACCGGGGTGATTGGACGTGTCGCTCCGAACCCGGGGACAGATGGCGTGGATGGGTTCCACGTCTTGTTCGACGTGGTCGTCGACGGGGCTCCCTCCAGCCTCGTCAACGCTTCTGTCCGGCTCACCATCGCCGTCGAATCGACAGGAACCAGCGTGCTGGCCGTGCCGACAGCGGCTGTAACGCTCGCCGCCACAGGACGGTCTCAGGTCGAGATCGAGGGTATCGACGGGTTCGTCGCCGTGGAGGTGCTGCCCGGTTTGTCGGCGCAGGGTTTCGTGGAGCTCCGAGATCCTCCGCCTGAGCTCGTTGAAGGTGTACTCGTGCTGATCGGATTCGAAACTCGATGAACACAATTGTTGAGCTATTGGGTGTGGGTCGCCGGTACGGGACCGTGGTGCCGCTGGATGCCCTACGTTCAGTCGACTTGCGTATTGGTGAAGGTGAATGGGTGGGGGTCGTTGGTCCTTCAGGATCGGGCAAGTCGACCCTGCTGAACGTCATTGGCTGTCTGGATCAAGCAACGAGCGGAACCTACCGGCTCGTCGGCGTCGACACCTCTGACCTGCGCGACAAGCAGCGAACCGAACTGAGGGCGCTGCATATCGGATTCGTTTTCCAGTCGTTTCATCTCTTGTCCCACCGCACGGTCGTCGAAAACGTCATGCTCGGTGAGGTGTACCGGGGGCTCGAGCGTCGGGGGCGGCGCGATCGAGCGTTGGCGTCGCTTGATCGTGTCGGTCTCAGGGGCCGCGGTGACGACGTTCCCTCGATCCTTTCGGGTGGTCAACGCCAGCGGGTTGCGATCGCAAGAGCGATCACGGGGGAGCCGGATCTGCTCCTGTGCGACGAGCCAACTGGCAACCTCGACACTGGGACAACCGAAACGATCCTCGACTTGTTGCGGGACCTGCATCGGCAGGGGCTCACCATCGTGTCGATCACCCATAGCGACGAGGTCGCGGCCGCGGCCGAGCGCACCATCCGAATCGTCGACGGTTCCATCGTCAGCGACGCCGCTAACGAACCTGCGAGGGCGCGACAGTGAGCCAACGTCGAGCCAAAGCAACCCCACGGGACCTGGTGGGCGAGTCGATCGCCGGGCTGTTTGCGCGCCCGGGGCGCATGCTACTGACCGTCTTGGGCACCGTGATCGGCATAGGAGCGTTGGTCGCCACTCTCGGGTTATCTCGAACGGCGAGCAACCGAATCGTCGGTCGCTTCGACGAACTTGCCGCCACCGAGATACAAGTCACTTCCCGCCCTGATTCTCTTGGCGCGGTGTCGACTGCGATGCCATGGGACGGACCTGCGCGCCTCGGTCGACTCAATGGCGTCGTGGCCGCTGGCTATCGCAGTCCGGTCGAAGTTGGCGATCGCCTCGTGTCGACGTCGCCGATCAGCGACCCCCAGCGTCAGACTGACTTTCGGCTGTCCATCGATGCCGTGTCGCCTGAGCTCTTCGACGTCATCCGGGCTGAGATTGGGTCTGGTCGGGTGTTCGACTCCGGTCATTCCGATCGAGGTGAAGCAGTCGCTGTGCTGGGTGTCAACGCGGCTGAGCGGCTGGGAATCATGTCAGTCGAACGTCGGCCATCGATTGCGATCGGCGATGAGATCTACACCGTCGTCGGCATTGTTGACGGGGTGTCTCGGCAGCATGAGCTGCTGACTTCGGTGATGATTCCTGAAGGCACGGCCCGAACCGATTGGCGCCTGGCTGCACCAGAATTGATGGTGGTCGAGACCCGAATTGGCGCAGCCCAACTCATTGCGGCCCAAGCAACGATCGCGTTGCGCCCAGACGCGTCCGAGGTACTCAAGGTCGCCGCCCCCGTCGAACAACGCCGGGTGCGTGACGGGGTGCAAAATGACCTCGACGCCCTATTTCTCATTCTTGGTGGCGTGTCGTTGCTGGTCGGGGCGATTGGTATTGCCAACGTCACCCTCGTTTCGGTTATGGAACGAACTGGCGAGATCGGTCTGCGGCGTGCAGTCGGCGCCCGCCGATCACACATCGCCACACAATTCCTGATCGAGAGCGCTGCTATGGGTGGGGCCGGAGGAGTAGTTGGGTCGTGCGTCGGTGTGTTCGTTGTTGTGGGTGTCTCGGCCCAGCAGCAGTGGACTCCAGTTCTCGATCCCGCGTTGCCGCTGTTGGGACCTCTCCTCGGAGCCGCAACGGGAATTCTCGCCGGCGCGTACCCTTCGCTGCGTGCCGCAAACCTCGAGCCGGTCGAGGCTCTTCGGGCTGGCACCTGAGTCAGCCGGTCGGCTCGCTGCCTGTCGGAAGTTCGACGATCACACACGCCCCGCCAGTCGCTGAGGCCTCGATACGAGTCTCGCCGCCGTGGGCCCGGACAATTTCGTGGCAGATAGCAAGGCCGAGACCCGAGCCGCCTGTGTCTCCGGCACGGGACTCATCGAGCCGGGTGAAACGTTCGAACACCCGGTTTCGATCCTTTGGGGCAATACCAGGTCCGTCGTCGCTGATGCTTAACGCCACCAGCTGCTCCCGTTCGAGAAGAACGATCGAGACCGTCGAGTTCGCGTGGCGCACCGCGTTGTCGAGCAGGTTCCGAACCAAACGAGACAGCTGTGACTCGTCACCGGTGACCATCGCGCCTGACACCCGGCTCATGTCGATGGCCACCGACGTCTGGTTTCGGGCGTAACGAACCTCGCTGGCGACCACTTCGTCCAAGTCCACTGATCGTGTTCGTCGCGGGGGTGCAGAGCTGTCGCTACGAGCCAAGAAGAGGAGGTCCTCGATGAGGAGATGGAGGGCGTTGATTTCTTCGAGGGTGCTCTCACCGGCGGCGCGCAGGTGGCCGTCCGGTCGGGCCAGCTCGACCTCGAGTTCGGCGCGGATTCGAGTCAATGGTGATCTCAGTTCGTGGGAGGCATCAGCCACGAAACGCTGCTGTCTACCCGCAGAACGTTCGAGCCGGTCCAACATCTCGTTCATGGTCCGGGCGAGTCTCGATACCTCGTCGTTCGTTTCGGGCTCGGGCACTCGCCGATTCAGCTCGGTCATGCCGATGTCAGCGACCTGGGCTCGGATCGCTTCAACAGGCCTCAGGGTCCGGCCGACGAGCCACCAGATCACCGCGCCGAGCACTGCCGCTGTGACCGGCACGCTGAAGAGCAGCGTGAGCCAGAGCCAACGCTCTGCGTCGCGAAGGTCGTCAACGTTCTCGCCGACAGCGAGGACGTAGCTGTTGCTGCCATTCTCTATCGGGACGGCGATGACCCGGAACGAATCGTCTTCGACGCCGCTGAGCCGGTCCAGAGTGATGTACGTGGGGCGGCCGATGTCGAGGTTGACCACCGGCCCGCTCCTGGCCAGGTTGTCTGAGAACGCGATCACCCGGCCCGACGAATCGATCAGCTGAGCGAACCTGTCTTCCGCATTCGAGTCGGCGAATAGACCCACAAAATGTGCTTGGTCGGTGAGGTCGCTTTCGATTCGGTCAGCCCGCTGTTCAAGGCCGCGATCGACCGACGTTCTCAGCTGGGTCCGATGAATCAGGACGGATGCAATCCCGGTTGTGGTGAGGATCAGAATCACGATCACCAGCGCGGTTGCGGTGATTCTGGCCCGCATTGTTCGCATCAGCTGCCCGACAGATCGTCGACGATTCGGTAGCCCGAGCCGCGGACGGTCTCGATGCTCGCTCTCTCGTACGGGAGGTCGATCGCCAGCCTGATACGACGGATGTAGACCTCAACGATGTTCGGGTCGCCATCGAAGTCGTGGGGCCAGACGCCGCCGAGGATTTCCTCCTTGCTTAGGACCTGGCCTGCTCGGCGGACGAGAAACTCGAGAACGTCGAACTGGCGACTTGTCAGGCTGATCTCGTCGCCGCTCCTGAATACCCGGCGCTCACCGGAGTCCAGGTTCAAGTCGCCGACAGCGACGGGTGCCGGTTTGGCACCCGAAACGCGACGTAAGGTCGCCCTGATTCTGGAAACAAGAACCGGGAAGGAGAACGGCTTCATGAGGTAGTCGTCGGCGCCGCTGTCGAGAGCCTCGGTCTCGTCGAGATCGCCGTCTTTTGCGGTGAGGACAAGGATCGGCGTCCAGTCCCCACTCTCTCGCAGGTCCGAGCAGATCTTGAAGCCGCTTCGAAGCGGGAGCATGAGATCGAGCACGATCAGGTCGTAGCTGTGTTCGGTCGCCATCCACCACCCGTCGTCACCATCGAACGCCACTTCGACGGTGAAACCTTCGTGCTCGAGACCGCGTTTCAGTGCAGTGGCAATCTTCTTGTCGTCTTCGACCAGCAGCAGCTTCATCTTCCAAGAGTGACACGACGAACCTGACTGCTTCCTGACTCGTGGCTGAATCAGCCTGTCGCCCTCAGATCGGCAGGTTTCCTGTGGCGCTGCGGGTCGGTCGAGTAGCCGAGGGCACCGTGCACCTGGACCGAACGGTCGATCACCCGGTTCAACATGTTGGCCACGAAGTGTTCAGCCATTGACACTTCAGCCTTGAAGTCTTCCTTACGGTCGATCTTGTAGGCCGCGTGGAGGATCATGAGCTTCGCTGGGTAGAGCTCCATCGAGCTGTCGGCGATGAGCCACTGAATACCTTGCTTCTCGGCGAGGAGTGAACCGTGCGAGAACCGGTTGAGCGATCGATCGACCATCATGTCCAGCGCTGTTTCGGCTTGAGCGATCCAGCGCATGCAATGGGCGAGACGGGCTGGGCCGAGACGGTACTGGCCGAGCAGGTGCCCTTGGCCCCGCCCGCCGAGCATCTGGTCGTTATGAACCCGTAAGTCCTCGATGAGGATCTCGCTGGGGCAGGTCGACGATGAACGAGGAGTTGGCGGCCTGCGCGATGTCGGGATTCTCCTCGGTGCGGGCTACGAGGATGGCGAAATTGGCTCGGTTGGCGTTGGAGATGAACCACTTGTGGCCGTTGATGACCCACTCCTCCCCGTCTTCGAATCCGTTCGTTTGGATGAGGGTCGGATCGGAACCGGTGACCTCAGGTTCGGTCATGGCGAAGCAGGAAGTCGTCCGACCCTCGCACAACGGCTTGAGATACTTCTCCTTCTGCTCGTCGGTGCCCCAATGCAGGAGGGTGCGCATGTTGCCCTCGTCGGGTGCCTGGCAGTTGAAGACCCAAGGCCCATAGTGAGACTTGGCCGCCTAGGCCTGCACCATCGCCAGTCGACGTGACCTAGTCCCATGCCGCCCCAGTCCTGCGGCATGTGCGGCAGCCAGATTCCCTCGGCGTGGGCCTTACGATCGGTCTCGGCGAGCTTGTTGCTCTCGATGTCGTGCTCGACCGGTTTGACTTCATCATTGATGAACGTCCGGATACGGAGCCGGATTTCCTCGAGTTCGGGCGAAAGGCTGAAGTCGATAGCCATCTGCACCTTCTGTCACGGTGTTTGCCGTTCAGAGCGCACGGCGAACGACAATGAGGAGTCAGTCCATGTCGTCGGGTTCGAGGACCACGACGTCAAACACGACCGGCGGGACCAACGGTCGCGACTGCCGTGGTGCGGGAGGAGCAATCGGCGCAGTGACACTCCCCGTCGGCACGGCTACCGCTGGCGACTCGCCAGTCAGCGAAGTTGTGGGTGCGCCGCTGGCTTTGGGGATAGGAGCCGGCAGTGGTTCACCTACCGTATGGAAGACCACAGCTCCGGCCGCTGCCAAAGCCGCCATCGTCAGGAACGCTGTCCGATAACTGGTGACGTCGCGCAGGAACCCGACGATGAACGGACCCGAGGCCACGCCGATCACCATCAGCAGATAGCCGGCACCGTAAATCTTCGGGTAATCGCGCACCCCGAATGTCTGAGCCAAGAGCAACGGATGCAGCATCAGGAGGTTGCCGATCGCTGCACCCATGATCACCACGCCCGCGACGAGCCACATCTTGGAGTCGCTGACCGCTATGACGCCGATGCCGGCGATCTGTACGAGGATCAGCACCGAGATGAGCTTGGCGATCGAGACCTTCTTCGCTACTACCCCGCCGGTGATTCGGGCTACGACGCTCGTCGCGGCAAGCACGGCGAGTGCCAGTCCTGCAGTGGCGGTATCGGTTCGGTCGCTCACCAACTTGTACAGGTGCTGGATTGCTCCCACCTGGGCCGCCATGACCAGAATGAAGGCTCCTGACAACACCCAGAAGTAGCGGGACCGGAGCACTTCTTCGTATGCCCAGCCGTCAAGCGGCGGTGCTTCGACGCCGGCGGCGAGTGCTGCTTCACCGTCTGGCCGAAGACCCATGGCTTCAGGGGAAGGTCGCAGCAGCAACCAGACCACGGGCACCATCATGAGCAGGTAAAGGATTGCGATAGTGACCGCAGAGTCCTCAAGGGTGTCGACGGCAACGACCGAACCAAGCTTCGGTGTAATGAGGATTCCACCGAGCGACAAACCACTCGAGGCAATGGACAGGGCCACCGAACGCTTCTTGTGGAACCACCTCGTCACGATGCTGGTCGCCGGCACCAGGCCAGCGAGGGCGTAACCCGCACCAAACAGGATGAAGACGAGGACCATCTGCCACTCGTTGCGCACCTCGCCGAGGAGCGCAATGCCGGCGGCCGAGATGACGGCGCCGAAGGTGATGACGGCTCTGGCGTCGTAGCGGCTGATCAGCGCACCGGTGAAGTAGCCGCCAACTCCCTGGGCCAGAAAGAAGATGCCTGTGCCGGCGCTGGCCGCAGCAGTGGAGAAACCCTGCTCGTCGATGAGGGCCTTGAGGAAGACACCTTGCGCGTAGAAGGCGAAGCCTGACCCAGCGGTCATGATGATGAAAACTGCGAGCAGGGTCCACCAGCCATAGAAGATTCGGGGCGCACTCTTCGTGGACTCCTTCGGCGATCGGGAGAGCTTCGAGTCCATGGCGTGATCGTACGACCATCTGTAGATGGCTGCGCCGGTGACGCGCCTGAGCGGGTTCGTTGGTGAAGCGATGTCCCAGACAACGGCGGATACAGTCATCGCCCATGCGTCGATCTCTTACTGCCGTGTTTGCCCTGGTCCTGCTGGCTGCGGCCTGTTCCTCCGGCGACACCGCGACCGTGGCCGAGGCGGACGGCTCAGATGAGTCCGTCGAAACCACTGTGGCGCCTGTCACGTCGGAAGTTCCCGCGACGACCTCAGCGCCAGCAACGACTGCTGCTCCTGCGACAACGGTCGAAGCGGGGCCATGCGACGGAGGCCCGGTACCTCTCGCTTCCTCATCCGGCAGCCTCGACTCTGGGGGGAACACCTACAACTACGAGCTGTACATCCCTACGTCGTTCGATGGCTCACCGATGCCTCTCGTGCTCAACTTCCATGGTCTCGGGTCGAGTGGTCCTGAGCAGGCGGCGTTCAGCGAGTACACGGCCAAGGCCCAGGGTGAAGGTTTCATCGTGGTGCATCCCACCGGCCTGGTGATCAACGGTGCCAGTGGACGAGCCAGCTGGGAGCTTCCACAACTCGACACTGACCTCCGAGATGATGTCCAGACGGCGTCGGAGCTGATCGACCACGTCGCCACGATCTCCTGCATCGACCTCAATCGGGTCTATGCGACGGGCATGTCCAATGGTGGTTTCTTCAGCGCGGTGCTGGCCTGCGAGTTGGCTGACCGAATTGCGGCCACGTTCTCAGTCGCAGGTACGACTCACCCCGATTCGTGTGACCCGGCCCGAACAATCCCCATGGGTGCGATCCACGGGACTGGCGACGAGGTCGTTCCGTATGAGGGAGGCGGCTCGACCCTATTGACCGGCGAAGAATCCGATGCCCAAATCGAGTTCTTCAACCAGGTCATGCCCGACGAGTTTGCTGAGTTCAGCGTCGATAACGGCTGCGCAACCTCTACTGACGAATCGATCGGTGTCGAGACGACGCTGACCACCTACTCAGGCTGCGACGACGGCGTCGAGATGGTGTTCTACACCGTCGATGGCGGGGGCCACACATGGCCTGGCACTCTCGGCGCCGCGTTGTTCGCTGACTCCTTCGGCTACCCAACAATGGACATCAACGCCACCGACGTTGGTTGGGCATTCCTGAGCCGGTTCAGCCTGGTTGGCTAAGCGCCCCAAGCCAGCGGACGTCGCTCCGCCTGACCAGGTGAACTGCCGGCAGTACAGTCGGCAACCACAGGGACTGGCCAGGGGGATTTGCCATGGACATGATGCGGGCTTCACGGATGGTCGATGTCGGCCGAATGGTGTGCGAAGAGATCGAGATCCCGCCGCTCGGCGAGAACCAGGTGATGGTGAAATCCGAGATGGCATCGATCTGTGGCAGCGACCTGCACATGGTCATGATGGGCGCCGGACTTGCCCACCCAATGCCCTGCCCGCATGGCTATCCAGGACATGAAGGCATCGGACAGATCGTTGAAAGCAATGTTGTGGGCCTCGATGTGGGCATCAATGTGCTGACCTTCCCCAACCCGCCTGTTGGCGAGTGTTTCAACGAGTTCCAGCGTGTTGGAGCGACCTACTGCACGCCTCTGCCCGCTTCGGAGTTACCGAACTCGCACCTGCTGATGGGCCAACAGCTGGGCACTGTGGTGTTCGCTCGCCGCAAGTGCCCACGTGACGTCACCGGCGAGACCGTGGTGGTTGTCGGCCAAGGTTCGGCGGGCCTGTTCTGGACATATCTACTGAAGCGAGCCGGGGCGGCTCGGGTCATCGTGGCCGACCTGTCCGACACCCGTCTCGCGGTCGGCAAGCAGTACGGCGCTGACATATGTGTCAATGCATCGACGGGCGACCTGCGTGAAGTGGTGCTCGACCTTACGGGCGGGATGGGCGCCGACTATGTCGTCGAAGCTGTCGGTCGGTCGGAGACGTTCCTCTCCTCCGTCGATCTTGTCCGTCCCGAGGGCGAACTGATGTGGTTCGGTCTGCCCAGCGTCGATGGTGCCATCGACATGCGGTTCGACCGGTTCTTCCGCAAACGCCTGAAGGCATCCAGCATCTTCGGAGCCCAAGATGAAACCGATGCCGTCTCGTTCCGTGAGGCACTCGACATCATCGCCAGTGGCCAGATCGACGTGGCGCCGCTTCTGTCACACGTGTACGGAGTCGAACAGATCGGCGACGCCATGAACATGGCCCACGAACCGCACGATGCCGGGGCGCTAAAGGTTTCCGTCAGTTTCCCCTGATCGTCAGCGCAGGTAGGGGGAGCGCCGTTCGGCCGTCGGGTCCCACGATCCTGTGGCTTCGGGCCAGTCCTGCCACAACCAGGTCAACGCTTCAGGAAGTAGGCGTGCCGGATCGTCGGTCCGGTGTCCACCTGTGCCGAACTCGAAGCGGTAGTCGTAGCCGCGGTGCTCCAGCGCGGCCGCCATCTGCTGGTTGGCGAGTGGCCAGCTGCCGTGTTCGTTGTTGAGGTCAGTCGACCCCGACTGCAGATACACCCGCAGCGGTCGA
The DNA here is from genome assembly GCA_047618365.1 of Candidatus Poriferisodalaceae bacterium. Taxonomy (GTDB): domain Bacteria; phylum Actinomycetota; class Acidimicrobiia; order Acidimicrobiales; family Poriferisodalaceae; genus JBLHLM01. Next base: position 49,742 of record JBLHLM010000007.1, read on the forward strand.
TTCGAGCTCTTTCGGATCGTCGATGGGTAGTGATGGCCACCGCGGATATTGGTGTATGACCCGATGTATGAGAGCACCCGACGTATCCGATCCGAACGGTGCCAAGCCGCTGTGAACGAGGCGATGGCTCCCGAACTCAGCCCTCCCATGCTCCACAAATCGGGGTCGTCGGCGAGGGTGGCCTCAGCTGCGACTTGGGGCAGAATCTCGGCGAGAAGAAAGCTGACGTACTGGTCCGACGTCGAGTCGTACTCATAGCTTCGCTGCTCGTGTCCGTAGACCGTTCCGCCGTCTCGGGCGAGTAGGTGAGCTGGGTTGATGTAGACGACGGCGACCGGAGGCATCGCTCCTGACGCGACTAGTTCGGCGATCACGGCCGGCGCCCTGAGCGGCGCCCCAAGTCTCGATTGTTCCTCAGTCATTGCAGTGAAGGCTCGGCCGTCGGTGAAGATCTGTACCGCCCGCGGGCCCTCGGTCTCACCGATCAGTTGCAGGGCCCATGTGTGCTCGACCGGATTGAGAAGGCCGTAGTGTCCTCCGCCGGGGTGAGTGCGCCACTCGATTGGTTCGTCGCTCATCGTGCTCCTCGGCCGTTTGTGTCCGTTCAACTACCCTCGCCCGACAGGCGCGATGCTACGCCCGAACAAGGGGGCAATGAGAATGGCGCACAGCCCTCGATCGACTGAGATGGAGTCCACGGGGACATCTGGTGTCGCCTGTGACTCCAACTGCAGGTGTTGAGTGAGGGGGAGGAGTTAGTCGTTGGTGAGGATTCGGTGGCGTGTTCTGGTCATGACGTCGCCGAGTGGGTGGCGACGGGGTACCTAGTACAGGACACCTCCAACGGCGTGTTCGAGCTCGAAGATCCGTCAGCGTGCCAGGCTGCCTCGTCTGCCTCCCGAAAGGTTGCCTGGAATCAGGTCGCCATGGACGTCGAGCAGGTCCGCCGCCGCCCACCTGCGATCGTCGAGCCACCGGGTCAAACCCTCAAGTAGTGGCTGGATGGGGCCGCCTCGGCTGCCTGGCGGGCGCGTCGGCGCCGACGCGTCAGACACAGATCCGATCGCCGTGACCGTGTTGGCCAACTCAACGGCTAAGGCAACGTTTCCTTGGTCAATGCGTTCGCGGGCGGTCCAAGCGTCGGTGCCATCCAGCCATTCCTATACCGCCCACGGATGGGGAAAGACTTGGGTGGGCTCACCTGCGCGACGAACGGACGGCGCCCTCGCCGGTAGGCGCCCAGCTAGCTGTGGAAGGAGGCCGAGTTCCGTGTCTACCCCTCTGGCTCCGCTTGCGATACGCGGGAGCCGTAGCACCAGATCGGGCCCGGATTCCTGGTGAATCCGCCACATCACATTGTCTGTCCCGGAGGTGTCGAGCCACGAAAGCGACGCACCAATCCATTGTGGGCATTGTTCGGCGAGCAACACTCTCACCGTCGCTTCAGAGTTGTCCGCCTCGTGTTTGTGGATCTGGCGAGTCATCCCGACGATCGTGACACGCGGGGAGCTATCCCTCGATCGAATTGATGACGTCGATCATGATGTCGATGCCTTCATCCAGCTCGGATTCCGACACGTTGAGCATTGGGGTGAGGCGGGCCACGTTTCCGTAAAGGCCGCCTTTGCCGACGAGCAGGCCGCGGTCCTTGCAGCCTTCGAGGAACGCTGCAGCCGCAGTCCCGTTGGGTTCGACCCCACCTGGGTGCACCATCTCGATGGCCTGCATGAGGCCCTTGCCGCGCAGCTCGGCGATCCAGTCGGTGGAGTCGCAAACTGGGCCAAGACGTGCTGCGAGCTGGCGACCGCGAGCCAAGGCGTTTGCCTGCAGGCCGTTGTCGAGTACGTACTTCAGTGTCGCCCGGCCAGCAGCGACCGACAGCGGATTGCCGCCGAAGGTGGTGAACGAGGTGCGGTCGAGAACGTTCATCACGTCGGCCCGCGCGACGCAGCCAGCGAGAGTGATGCCGTTGCCGACACCCTTGGCGAACGTGAGGATGTCGGGAACGATGCCGTGGGCCTGGTAGCCCCAGAAGTGTTCGCCGGTGCGACCCCAACCGGTCTGCACCTCGTCGGAGATGAACAGCACCTCGTTCGCTTCCAGCACCTTGTGCATCGCGCCGAAGAAGCCGTCTGGAGGAGTGGCGAAACCGCCGACACCCTGGATGGGCTCGGCGATGAGGGCCGCGTAACCACCGGAATCGGTCATGTCCAGCAGCTGGACCAGGTCAGACACACATGCCTGGGTAAAGGCCTCATCGTCGAGTTCACGGAACGGGCTACGCAATCGATAGCCCCCCTGCACGAAATGGACATCGAGTCCGGAATGGCTGGAAGTCCGCCAACTCTTGTGAGACGTGATGGCCTGAGCGGTCATCGAACGACCGTGGTAGCTGTTGCGCATCGCCAGGATCTGGTTGGACTTGCGGTAGCTCGTGGCCAGCAAGATCGCAGTGTCGTTCGCTTCAGTGCCCGAGGTGGTGAACAGCACGCGAGCATCAGGAATGCCGGAGATCGCAGCGACTTCCTCTGCAAAGGCGATCATCTCCTCGTTGAGATAGAGCGTGGAGGTGTGCATCACCTTGGCTGCTTGGTTCTGGACAGCCGCGACCACCTCGGGGACCGAGTGACCGATCATTGTCGTGAGAATGCCGCCGAAGAAGTCGAGGTAACGATTGCCTTCGTAGTCGTAGACATAGCCACCTTCGCCTCGCTCTACGGAGATGGGTTCGGCGTAGAGCGGAGCGACGAATGAGGGCATCACCGCCCGATAGCGATCGAGCAGTTCCTGAGTACTAGTCATTCGTCTAGTGTCTCAGTTCTCCGGTGCCGCCGAAACCTTGGAGCGTTCCCACTCCGGACGCAGGATCGACATCAGGTACATGTCGATTCGGCCGTCGTTAGCGCTGCGGTCGAAGTACGCCTGTCGCATCGTGCCTTCGCGTTGGAATCCTGCCTGCACGTACACCGCTACGGCGGCGAAGTTGGTCGAGACCACGTCGAGCCACACCCTGTGCACCGAAGGGATCGAGAAGGCCTGGGCCAGCATGGCCTCGACGAACGCCTGGCCGATTCCTTCGCCCCACCTGGCCAGCGCGATCCGTTTGAACTCAACGTTGTCGTCGACATTGAACAGGTCGGTGAGGATTCCGTACCCGATGACTTCGTCGATCTCGTCCACCATGACGAGGTGTTTCGCGTTGTCAGCGGCGATGGCGGCCATGTGCCCGGCGCTATCCCACTGCCCGGCCCACTTGCCGACCTCGGGGTGTTGCTCGATGGCAATCACCGCGCGGACGTCTCTTGGCACCGTTGGGCGTAATACGAGCTCAGGCATACTGAGAAACGCCAGTCGATGGGTCGCCGTTTGTCAGGTCTGTGTTTGACAGATCGATCGTTGCGGTAGTGCACCCAACGGCGAAGATGGGGATCGGTTCATAGTGGTGCACCACGCCGGGAGAACCTTCAGTGGCTGCCGAAACAGCCATGAACGTTCGGATCTCGAAGGCACCCTGACCAGCGTCGGCGTAGCACTGTGCGTCGTCGTAGGAGAGCATCGCCTCCTTGTCGCAGCGGGACCATTCGTCGAGGAACTGGCGATCCCATGCCTCGTTGATTTTGCCACTGTCGGGAGTTGCCGGCCAGTGGCTGATGCCGCCTGTGCCGATCAGAGCGATGCGTTCGGGCACCGAGTCGGCTGCGTCGCGTAATGCCTTGCCGAACGCCCACGCACGATGAAGCGGAGTGAGGGGTGGGCCCTGGCAGTTGATGTTGGCAGGGATGATGGGCAGGTCATATCGCGGGGTGAGGAAGTGCAGGGGGACCATAATCCCATGGTCGAACTTCCACTCCTCGGCGTAGCTGACGTCGGCGGTGTGCATTGTTTGGCGGATGATGCGTTCGGAAAGATCACGGTTGCCGGGCACCCGCACCTTGTTGATCCCGAGCCAGCCTGGATCCTCGATGGGACCGTCGTAGTAGTCGGCCATGCCCAAGGCGAACGACGGCATGTTGTTCATGAAAAAGTTGGCGAAGTGTTCGGCAGCAATGACAATGAGCGCGTCCGGACGGCTTGCCTCGAGCCGCTCGCGCATGTCGTCGAATGCTGCATACAGGTCGGCTTTGGCTCGTGGGTCGGCCTGATCAGCCCGGCCGACGATTCCGGGGGCATGGCTGCACACGCCTGCAAAAACGAGTGGCATCAGGTGCCCGTTTTCTGTTGGGGCAAGCTGTCGCCGATACGACTTTCCTGCCCGAGTTCTGCAGCGTGTTCGTCGACGCCCTGGTACCCGGTCATGGCGTATACGCCTTCACGGACCGGTCCGTGAAGGGAAATGCCGTCGCGCATGCGCTGAAGATAGTCCTGCCACTCGATCTGATGAAGTGCAGCGAAATGCATAAGGATCTGGCCGTTCACCCCGAGGTGAAAGAGGAGGCCCACATCGGGTTCGACGAGGGCGCGTTGTTCTTCAGCCGTCAGGTCGAAATCAGCGACGGCCCCAAGGCGATCGGCCATGTAACTCGCCTGGGCGCGTTCGTCTCTGTTCAGTTCGTAGAGAAACTTCTGCACGTAATAGAGGCTCACAATGCGATCCTACGGGGTGCTCAGCCGACCACTGATGGCATTCAGGTAGGCGTACAGCGTCACCTTGCTCACCGACATCATTGCGGCCACCGATTCCACTGATCCACGCAGCAAGAAGGCACCCTGCTCGTCGAGGCGGCGCACAGCGAGCTGCTTCTGATCGCGGCCCATGTCTGGCAGGCGAGTGCCGGTCTCCCGCTCGATGTTGGCGACGAGTCGGTCAAGGGCGCCATGGAGCTCGGCCACCCGCACGTATCCGAGTTCCTGGTCCGACCACTCGATTGGTACGTCGCCCGGTCGGGCGGAGCGAACGGGCACGATCGTGGCGCCGAGCGCTTCGACTATTGGTTTGAGCGCCCGGAGAAAGTCCTCTGCGCTGTCAGCCGTCATTGCTCACCTCAGGGCCATTGACTTCTACCCGCAGCTGGATCGAGGTTGCTCCGTTGGAGAAGCCAGAGCGGAGCAGCTTCTCGACCGTGACAATCACTGTTTCGAGGTCGCCGTTCGCGGTAGTCGCGAACGGGCCCATGTCAGGAGCGAGTCCAGCGGCTTCGACGGTGTCGATCACTGCGGTGACATGTTGACCTGGAGCGTTCACGACGAACGGTTCCACGAGAAACTCAAGACGTGCTATGCGCATGGCTCGCATCGTAGTCAGCAGACTCGATCGGCTCCTCTGTCCGGTTGCCCTCTTGCTTAACGATTTGTAAGGTTAGAGTAGGAAAGAGGGGGAGGACCGATGGAGACTGCTCCGCCGCTCACGCCGATGTCACTCGAGCTGCTGCTGAACCGTGTGGCTCACGAGTGGGAGAGTCGCCAGCGCATCTTTGATCTGCCAACAGCGCGGTTCTGGAAACCAGCCGACGACGTCGACTTGTCCTTTGAGTTCCTTGGACGTCCGGCCGCTTCGCCCATTGGACCTGCTGCTGGTCCACATAGCCAGATGGCGCAGAACATCGTTCTGGCCTGGTTGGGCGGATCGCGCCTGTTTGAGTTGAAGACCGTGCAGGTAATGGACGATCTCGACATAGCACGGCCCTGCATCGACATGGAGACGATTGGGTACAACATCGAGTGGAGCCAAGAACTCGAGGTTGCTCAAAGCCTTGAGGAGTACGTCAAGGCGTGGATGATGCTCGAGATCCTGCGTCGCTGGGAGCCGCTGCGCGAGTACCTCGGCGAGGACACAGGTCCCCACGTCTTCGATCTCTCGGTTGGCTACGACCTAGCCGGCATCAAAACCCCGAAAGTTGCCGGATTCATCAATGGCATGGGTGATGCGTCGGAGATCATCGAACGACTTCGACCCCAGATCCCCGAGGCATTCGCCGAGTTCCGCTACATCGATTTCGATCCGTGCGTGTCCGACACTGTGACGTTGTCGACGTTCCACGGCTGCCCGCCAGATGAGATCGAGGCGATTACGAAACACCTCATCGACGTCCACGATCTCGATGTCATCGTGAAACTCAACCCAACGCTGCTCGGTCTCGATCGGGTCACCGACATCGTCAACGGCCAGCTTGGCTATGACACGGTCACCCTTGTTCCGACCGCGTTCGACGAAGACCTCCAATTCGACCGGGCGATCAGCCTCATTGGGGAGCTCAACGAACACGCCAAGGCTGCCGGTCACCGCTTCGGCATCAAACTGACCAACACGCTAGTAGTCCAGAACAACAAGCAGTGGATGCCCGAAGACACCATGTACCTGTCGGGGCCACCGCTCCACGTGCTGGCGACGGCCTTGCTCGATCAACTGTGTGAACATTTGCCCGGACAGCTTATGGTTCCCGGCCATGACGGTGACATTCAGGTCAGCTTCTCGGCAGGCATCACCAAGGGCAACGTCGCTGACGCCATCGCGATGGGGGTCATGCCAGCCACGATTTGTTCGGATCTGCTGAAGCCCGGTGGCTATGGGCGGCTCGCTCCGACGATGAGAAATCTCACAGCCGCGGTACGGGCGACCATGACAGAGGGAGCCCAGATGGGAACTCTCTCGTCGTGGCGCGCCGCTCGCCTGGAAGTTGCCCGCGGCGCTGGACATCGAGACCTCGTCGCCGAGCACGTCGCCCGAGTCCTTGGGGCCGACGTTGCCGTGTACTCCTTCGCTGGCAACGAGAAGCTGCCACGAGCTGTTGACCACGAGCTGGAAATGTGGGGCTGTGTGGCGTGCAACTTCTGCGTGACGGTGTGCCCCAACGATGCGTTCTTCAAGCTGCCTACCGCCGGTCTCGAACTGGAAGGCCGTCAGCAGTATTTGGTGTTTAGCGAGCTGTGCAACGAGTGCGGCAACTGTATGACGTTCTGCCCAGAAGACGGAGACCCGGCCATGGTGAAACCCCGCCTCTACCTCGACCAGGCTCGCTTCGACGCTGCAGCCGGTCCGCGGTTCCTCGTGGGCGACGATGGGCGCTCGGTCACCGCGGCCGAAGCCGAGCAAACCGACACCTTTAACCTCGTTGCCCTCCTCACCGCCGACGAGGGCTACCCCATCGCCGATGCCACGCCGCGCTAACCCCCAACCACGGACGCAGGAACAGACGCCATCACATGTCTCCGACACATGTTGTTCATGTTCTTGTCATTGAAGACAGCTTGACGAATTGTTCAGTCGCTGGGAGATTGCCCTGGATTGTGGTGCTGCTCGAAGGTCGCATCATGGGCGAGGTGCAGCGTGAAGATGGTGAAGTCGAGGCGTTGGGCCTTCTGATGTCCGGCGTAGTCAACTCGTGACCCGTGTCGTCTTGCGGGGCGCTCGACATCCAGGGGACATCGCCATCGACGATGGTCGAATCGTGGCCATCGGCAAGGTGGTCGCCGAACCGGGCGACACCGTTATCGACGTGTCCGGCGACATCATTACCGCCGGCTTGATCAACACCCATCATCACCTCTACCAATGGATCACCCGCGGCAGGGCCATTGGTTGCAACCTGTTCGACTGGTTGGTGACCCTGTATCCGGTCTGGGGAAAGCTCTCGGTCGAAGACGTCCATGCCGCAGCCACGGTGGGTCTCGCCGAGCTGGCGCTCACTGGTTGCACCACTGCTGCGGACCACCACTACCTCGTGCCGCGGGGCGACGACACAGTGTTCGACGCCATCGTCGATGCTGCCCGAACGGTTGGTGTTCGTTTGCACCTGTCTCGGGGTTCGATGGACCTCGGCGAATCCTCGGGCGGCTTACCGCCCGATCATGTGGTGGAAGATCGCGATTCCATCCTGACCTCGACGGAGCGAGTCATCGCCGATCACCACGACGGCGAGTGGGTCAATGTGGTTGTTGCGCCTTGTAGTCCGTTCTCGGTGACTCCCGACCTCATGGTCGAATCTGCAGAGCTTGCTCGTCGCCACGGCCTTCAGATGCACACGCACCTCTGCGAAACCATCGATGAGCAGGAACACTGCCTCGAACGTTTCGGCGCTCGACCAGTTGACGTGCTCGCCGAGTGGGGCTGGCTGGGCGACGATGTCTGGCTTGCCCATGGGATCCACCTCGACGACGACGAGGTGACCCGTCTCGGCGCTGCTGGAACCGGCGTGGCGCATTGCCCGTCGTCAAACGCGCGGCTTGCTGCCGGCATGTGTCGAGTCACCGACCTCACCGCCGCCGGTGTTCCGGTTGGTCTTGGCGTCGATGGCGTCGCCTCGAACGAAGTCGGCGGACTGTTCCCTGAACTGCGTCAGGCGTTGTACACGGCTCGCCTGCGCGAGCTGCAGCCCGACGCCCTGATGCCAGACGACGTGCTCCATCTCGCCACGCGGGGCGGCGCCGATTGTCTTGGCCGCGGTGACATTGGACGGCTCGAGGTCGGCGCCGCTGCAGATCTCGCTGTTTGGCCAGGCGACGATCTCGGCGACGTTCGCGATCCGATCACCGGCCTGGTGATGGGGCCCGATCGACGAGTCCGACACCTGTTCGTGGGCGGCCGTCAGACTGTGGCCGATGGGGAACTGACTGGCCTCGACGTTGCAGCGGCTCGTCGCACCCTCACCGCAGCTGCGGGACGGCTCTGGGACTGAGCAGTCTCGTGGGCCAGCCGATGGTGGCAAGATGACGCCGACATGAAACGCACGATCGAAGCACCTCATCCGTCACCCCACTCGCCTCGGGCCTTCGCTCCTCCAGCGAACGCGACCGATGCTCATTGCCACGTGTTCGGTCCGGCTCACAGGTTTCCGTTCGCACCGGAAGCTACGTACGCCCCACCTGACTCAGGTATCGAAGACTTCGAAGTGTTGCAGGAGAAACTGGGGTTGAGTCGGGCAGTTTTTGTGCAGGCCAGCTGCCATGGCACCGACAACACGGCGATGATTGATGCACTCGTCCGTGGTGACGGGCGTTACGCGGGTGTGGCGATGATCGATGAGAGCTACGGCGAGCGTGAGCTCGGCGAGTTACATGACGCCGGCGTTCGCGGCACGCGCTTCAACTTCGTTTCCCATCTTGGCGGTGCCCCAGATCTCGATGTGTTCTGGCGACTCGTCGAGCGAGTGGCTCCGTTCGGATGGCACATCGTGTTGCATTTCGACGCCAAGGATTTGCCCGGTCATGCCGAGTTGCTCGATCGGCTGCCGACCCCGTTTGTTATCGACCACATGGCTCGGGTCGACGCTGCGGCCGGGCTCGACCAGGAGCCATTCCAAGCACTCCTGCACGTCATGAAGGACGAGCGTGCTTGGGTCAAGATCTCTGGTGCCGAACGGCTCACCGCTGAGGGCCCACCTCCCTATGACGACGTCGTGCCATACGCACAGGCGCTCATCGAAGCAGCTCCGGAACGTGTTCTGTGGGGTACGGACTGGCCGCATCCCAACGTGCGCCACATGCCAGACGACGGCGATCTGGTCGATCAGCTCGCCAAGTACGCCCCGGATGAGGCGACCCGTAACCAGATCCTCGTCGACAACCCGGAGCGTCTGTACGACTTTCGTTAGCTCAGCTCGGCACTAGCTTGGCGAAATGGCACTGACTGAGGCCCTGGCCGAGACAGCAACCGATTCTGTCCGCAATGTCCTGTTCATCATGTGCGATCAGCTCAGATGGGATGCACTTTCCTGCTCGGGCCACAGTCCGATCGACACCCCGAACATCGACCGGCTGGCCGAACGTGGGCTCAGGTACGACCGGGCTTTCGTGCAGGGTGCAGTGTGTGGCTCGTCGCGTGCCAGCTACTACACGGGCCGCTACGTGCAGTCGCACGGGGTTCGTTGGAACGGAGTCCCGACCCAGCTGAACCAGATGACGCTCGGAGACCATCTGGCGCCGCTGGATGTGCGGACGGTGCTGATTGGAAAGACTCACATGGGCGGCGACGTTTCTGCCATGAAACGTATGGGTGTCGACCCCAACTCACCCGAGTGGGTTTTCGCCAGCGAATGTGGCTTCGAGCCCGAGGAACGCCATGACGGGCTGTACCCCGACATACCCCGCTTCAAGGACCTGCCGTACAACCAGTTCTTGCGCGACAACGGCTTTGAGGGTGACAACCCGTGGCACACCGCTGCGAACAGCGTCCTCGACGATGACGAAAAGTTGCTCTCCGGTTGGCTCCTGCGCTCGTCTGGCTATCCGACGATCGTCCCCGATGAGCTGTCCGAGACGGCCTTCATGACCAACCGAGCCATCGAGTTCATGAGCAAGGCGGGGGACGACCAGTGGTGCGTCCACCTGAGTTTCATCAAACCTCATTGGCCATACGTTGCCTCGGATCCATATCACCAGATGTTCGCCGACGTCGAGCTGCCAGCTGCCAATCGCAGCGACCACGAGCTTGTCGACCCCCATCCTGTGCTCGACGCATTCCAGAAGAGCCGCATTGGTCAAACCTTTTCTCGAGACGACGTCCGTTCGTTGGTGTATCCGGCCTACCTCGGCCTGGTGAAACAGATCGACGACCATTTGGGTCGCTTGTTCGCCGAGATGGAACGGATGGGCCGCCTCGACGACACCATGATCGTCTTCTGCTCCGACCATGGCGACTACATGGGCGATCACTGGATGGGCGACAAGGACTGGCTGCACGAGGAGGCGGTTCGGACTCCGATGATCATCGTCGACCCTCGGCCCGCGGCGGATGCCCAGCGGGGCACCATCTCCTCGGAGCTGGTCGAAGCCATCGACTTGGTGCCGACGTTCCTCGAGGCGTTAGGCGGCGACGTTGAAGCTGCCCATCCGTGGCTCGAGGGTGAGAGCTTGCAGCCATCGCTTCATGGCATGGGCCACGTCGCACGTACTGCCGTAGTCTGTGAGACCGACTTCGGCTTCCTCGAGATGGCGAATCGTCTCGATCTGGGCGACAAACGTGAACGCCGAGCCACGATGCTGCGATCCGATCGTTACAAGTACATCCTCAGCGAGATTGGGCCGGATCTCCTGTACGACCTCGATGAAGACCCTGGAGAGCTCGTCGATCGGATCGATGATCCAGGACTCGCAACGGTGCGCGCCGACATGCACGAGCAACTATTCGACTGGTTCCGACATCGCAAACACGATCCCACCTACCCCGACTCGTTCATCGATCGCTGTTCGCAGCCAGGTGGAACTGCCCAGCGGGGAATCATGATCGGCTACTGGGACGAAGAGGACCTCGAACGTGGCCTGGCGGGCGATCTCCCGTAGCCGCGTTCCCAATACCTGGAGGCACAGAGCGGATGTGGATGCCCGCTCTGCCTCCATTGGGTTGGGTTGGGCTCACGAATGTGGTGGGAGATACCGACAGGGGGAGGGTGAGTTCTTCTTCGCGTTTCTGGTTCAGTCGTCTTCTCTCTGGTGCCTCTCTTTCCGCCGCGTTGCTGTTCAGCTCTACAGTTCCTGGCGAAGCATTGGAAACTCACGCTGTCGATGCCGGCGCTGAGGCTGACGCTTCGGCCCTCCCCGAGGGTCCACAGCTTGGCGAGCCCGGCATTCGGGCGACCGAGGTAGCTCCCGTCGTTGTTGCCCTCGCTGCGGACCAGCCGCCAGCGACCAACAATCTTGACGGCGATGACGCGGTTGTCGGTGGCGCCCCAAGCGGCGAGGCCTCTGGTTGGTTTGTCACCTCTGACGGAACTGTTGTTGCCTACGGTGATGGGTTGTGGCTCGGCGATATGGGCCACGTGCAGCTGAACCAGCCGATTGTCGCCATGACCGGCACCCCTAGCGGCGCTGGCTACTGGCTCGTCGCATCTGATGGCGGCATCTTCTCGTTCGGCGATGCTCAGTTCCACGGCTCCACTGGGAACCTGCAGCTTTCCCGCCCGATCGTCGACATCGCCACCTCGGTCACGGGCCACGGCTATTGGCTTGTGGCCGACGATGGAGGCGTCTTTGCCTTTGGGGATGCCCTGTATCTCGGTTCGATGGGTGACGTCCATCTCAACCAGCCGGTTGTCGGTATCAGCGCCACCGAATCGGGAGCCGGCTACTGGCTCGTGGCGCACGATGGCGGGGTATTCACCTTTGGTGACGCACCGTTCCATGGTTCGAGTGGTGCTGACCCTGCAGCGGAACCGGTCGTCGACATCGTCGTACCGACCGCCGGTCGTGGGTATTGGCTCGTGACCGAGGATGGCGAAGTGTCGGCCTTCGGTTCGGCGCCAAACATCGCAGCGACGCTTGCGGTCGCTGATGGTCCGGTTGTCGGTGCCGTTGCCCACGGGACAGGTCTTTGGCTCACACGAGACCCATCGCGCCCGACCGCTACCATCTGGCAATCGGGCGGATTGAGCACAACAGTTCTTGAACAGGCTGTTCGAGCGATCGACGCCGCTGGAGGCATCGCCTCCGTCAATCACACTGGCACGGTGTCGGTGGCGGCGATCCATCGACGTAACTTCCTCATCGACGCACCGACACCTGGCTGGCAGGTTCCTTTCACCGCCAGAGCTATCGATCCCAAGGTCTCAGCGGCCTTCGTCGGCGGGGATGTTGTGGGTGCGTTGGAACGAGGCGAGGTGGTGTTGAGCTCCACGACAGCCCAACTTCGTGGTGCACATCCGGGTGACGTCATCACCTTCTGGGGTTGGGACGGATCGGTTCAACATCGCCTCATTGGCGCCGTCGTGCCTGACCGCAGGGTCGCCTCGACAGAGATTCTCTTCTCGATCCGCGACGCGGCGTCGTTCGGTTTCTCGCGCCCATCGTCGGTCTGGATGGCCAGCATCGATAACCCGGCACAACTCGAAGGTGAGTTTGGTGCGATCGCGGCCACGAATGCATACGTTCGCTGGGCACACAGCTCAGATCCGGCCAATCCAGACAGCGTGCTGTCCACGGTTCGCTTGAAGGACATTCTCGGCGAGTTCGAATATCGCCTCGCTGCTGGCGATTCGATCGAGATGGAACCAGCTTGGGTGGCCGCCAATATCGCCGTTCGAGAATTCCCGATCATCGGGCGGCTTCGCTGTAACCGAGCGGTCTTCGAGGACCTCACCAATGCTCTGACCCAGGTAGAGACGGCTGGGATGGCGCACCTGATCGACCAGCGTGATAGCCGCCGCTACGGGGGATGTTGGGTGGCCCGACGTATTCGTGGTTCATCGGGCGGAGCGGTGTCGCGCCACTCGTGGGGTCTCGCCGTCGACATCAACCCATCGACCAACCGGTGGGGCACGGTGCCGACCATG